>JBGTBW010000301.1:0-50132 GCA_041749135.1 Verrucomicrobiales bacterium | reverse complement strand
CATGGACAGGGAGGAAAATCGTTAAGCCGAGGCGAGGCCGCCTCTCGGCAGATGACGCCCTACTTGTGGGGCGGACGCTCCTGTCCGCCGATGGAACCTGAAGAGTTCGCGGGCAGGAGTGCCCGCGCCACATACCCTTCCGGCTCATCCAAATTCCTCGAGATCAGGAGTTCTGAGCTTATCTAAGGCCGGGGACTCTTGGACTGCGGCGAGGATCGCCGCTCTGTCTCAAGGCGTGGAGCGCCGTCATGGTCGAAGGCGGTTACCGGCCCCCTGAGTATCCCCACAGTCCCAGGGCGGCGGCTTCCCCCTCCCCTCCCCCGGCAAAAACCTGCCCGCCCAGGCCCCGATCGGTGCAGAGGCAGTGCTTCCCGCCTCCGCATCCGGCATTGATTTCGCCGCCCACCCTCGCCATACTGTAGATATGCATCCGCGCACCCCTCTCCTCGCGGCCGTTCTCCTGCTCGCCGCCGGTTCTCACGCCCAAGAGCCGCCCTCGGCCGAATACTACAAACTCGAAGACACCCAGGGCAGGGCCATCGAGGCGGAAATCCTCTCCGTCGATGACGGCCAAGTCTCTCTGCGCACCAAAGCCGGCCGGACCTACACCCTCGCTCTCGATAAGTTTGCCGAAATCTCGCAAAAGGACATCCTCCGCTGGCAGGACGAGTCCGGAGGAAACCGTCAAAGCGCCGGCAGCGCCGACTGGAACGTCGAAACGGTCAGCGAAAGCACCGAGAAATCCGTTTACCGGACCCGTCATTTCGAAGTGAACTGTGATACTCTCCTGTCCGCCAACATAGTCTCCCAGTTCACTCCCATCCTCGAGGGAACTTACTACGCGCTGCGCTCCATGCCGCTGGGCTTCCGCCCCGAGGCGGTGGAAGGTGATCGCTTCTCCGTCGGCATCCTCGAAGACGATCGCTCCTTCCGCGTCCTTGCAGGCAGAATCCCGGACTCCGCGGTCGGATCCTACAACCACAGCAACCGAGAACTGCTCCTGCCTATCGCCCGCATCGGCATCACCAAGAGCGACGGAGCCTTCTCCGTCCGGCCCGTCAAACGCAACCCGGGACTGGTCCACGAAACCACGCTGCTCCTCATGCAGAAAGACATCGAAACCCTCCCGCCTTGGCTGGCCAAAGGCGTCGCCGAATACCTCGCCGCTGCGGATTACAAAGACAAAAAACTCGTCTTCCAAGATCATAACAAAAACATCGCCCGCCATCTCCAAGAGGTCTACAAAACCTCTCCCAAAGCCATCCCCGTCGCTCCTTTCGACCGGCTCGTGGGGCTCGACTACCCCTCCTGGACCGCCGCCTCAGAGAAGGAACGCCAAAGCTTTACCCTCTCCGCCCTGTTGGCCATCTATTTTCTAACCGAACTCGATAACCAAGGGCGCAACCTCCGTTCCTACACTTCCGCCCTCACCGGCGGCAAAGAAGCCGGAGACGCCCTCGCCCAAGCCCTCAACGGCCGCTCGTTGGACGAATTCTCCGCGGCCATGCGGGCCGCTCTCGCCCGCCAAGGTCTCATCATCGCCAAGGGTTGAGCCGGCCCAGCTTCCCGGGTCACCGCTTACAGGGTTTCTCTACCGCGGAGCGGACACTCGTCGCTACATGCCCGCCGATCCAAGGGGGAAAAGGCGGGTTGGAAAACCCGCCCTCCGTTGCGGCCCTCAAGCATCAGAACTCCTGATCTATCGAGGGAGATCATGGACAGGGAGGAAAATCGCTGAGCCGAAGCGAGACCGCCTCTCGGCAGATGACGCCCTACTTGTGGGGCGGACACTCCTGTCCGCCGATGGAACCTCAAGAGTTCACGGGCAGGAGTGCCCGCGCCACATACCCTTCCAGCTCATCCAAATTCCTCGAGATCAGGAGTTCTGAAGCTTCCCCACTCACGACGCTCCGCGCCGCAGTCCAAGGGCCTCCGCCTTCCCTTGGCGTCAGAACTGTTGCGGAACTCGTGAGAGTTCCGAAGTCCTAGCGGACCAGTCTGCATTCTTGCGAATGCAGCTACGGGGACGGCGGCGATCCTTCGCCGCTTTCACGCCCCGATTTAAACCCTAACCCCGGCGAAAGCGCCCCTAAGAACCTCCATCTTCCGCATCAGCCGCCTCCGCCGCCGCCTCCGTCTCGGGAGCCGCCTCCGTCTCGGGAGCGGGCTCCGGCGGCGCATCGGCAGGGGCCGCTTGGATCGGCGTCACTTCCACCTGACCGAGATCAAACAACGCACCCACCAATGGTTCACCCAGGGCCCGAGGATACACTCGCAGATCGTCCAGTTCGCCCATAAACGCCGGACCCGCCTTCCGCCGGCCTACAGTCAATGGCTGATAGGTCTTCGTGGTCCGCACCAGATTGTCCTGTTGCGCTTCCTGGGCCACCGGGCTGCCGTCCACGAAGATTCTCACCCCCTCGGCCTTGCCCGATCCGTCATAACTCGCCGCCACGAAGTGCCAGGAGCCCGCAGGAACGGCAACCGTCGATGCCACCCGGATCCCGTCGCTGTCCCCGTTGCTGATCAATTGAAAGACCGGTTTTCCGGCGCGCAAATGCAGGTCCCAGCCGCGATTGGCATCGTCCGTGTCCATCCGGGCCGCAACCACCTGCTCCTCCTGCTCCCCGGCTTTCACCCAACTCGCGACCGAAAAAGCTTCCCCCTTGTCGAAGCCGGCTTTGTCGCCCACTTCCACAAACACCTTCCCGTCAAACACTCCGGCTTTCTGCTGTGGCGCGCCCTCGGCAAAACCCACGGACCCCTCATTCGGGGCGCCATCCACGGCGTCGTCAAACGCTTCCCGATGGGTAAAAGACGTGTTGAGCTGTTTGAAGTCCTCGAATTCCCAACCCAGATTCAAATCGAGTTCCGGCTTCTTCTGCAGAAAGCGGAAAGCCCCCCGGGGGGAAACCTTGGTTTCGTAAAGGTAGACCTTCTCCAACCGGCTCATATTGGCCAACAACGGAAGCACCGCGTCGGTAACCAGCGAACCGTAGACGTTGAGAATCTCGAGGTCGCCCAAGCCTTCGAGCTTGGCAAGCCCGGCGTCCGTGATGGCCGTGTTGGCCAAATGGAGGCGTGTGAGATTCTTCAACTTGGCGATGCTGTCCAAGGCCTGATCGCTGATCTTTGTGTTGTTGAGATAGAGCCAGGTAATCTGCTCGGCCAAGGGCTCCAACAGCCGCACTTGATCGTCGCCAACCTGATCCCGAACGCTTACGGCGGTTACGTGAAGGAGATTGGTGTTCTGGGCCAGCGGCGTGGCCAAGATCCCCAACGCCGTCACCGCTTCCAAAGCCGCCGGGTCCGCCGGAGCCACTTCCTTGAGCGGCTCCTCTTCCGGTTCCGCCTTGGTTGGCGCCGCCGCCACGCTCTCGCCGCTCAATAGCTTCTGCAGGCTGTCCGGGACCTGCACCGCGGCCAGCTTCACCTCAAAAGACGCCTTCTGCTCGTCGATCCACCAACGGATAGCCTCGATCTGATCCGCCGTCAGGGGTTCCCCTTCTGACGGCATCCGTTCATCATCTTCGTTCGGCAACGTGATCCTGAAAAACAACACGCTGTCGGCCGAGGCTCCGGCCACGACCGTGTCGCCCTCGGTTCCGCCCGCAGTGATCGCCTCGGGACTGTCCAGGCGCAGCTTGCCCTTCGTTTTCTCCTCCCCGTGGCATTCCACGCAGCGGGCGTTGAAAATCGGCGCCACCAGTTTGTCGAAGACGGTGGCTTCGGCGTCCTCCGCTCCGGCCGCCGCCCCTAATGAACCGGCCCCTGCTACAAGCGCCACGGCCGCTGCCTTGAGATACGAAGATCGGTTCTGCATAATCGATATGTCTTCCCGAAACACGGGCTCCGAAAACAGGAAAGGTGATCCCGGGGAAGTCAAGCAGGGGAAATTCCGGCCGCTTTGACCCACCTCCCCGCCCAGCCGCCACCCCTGACCATTTTCGTGATGCCCCGGCTTCAAAAAAACGGCAAGAACTCCTCCCCGTAACTCACCACTCCCCCTCAAGTCCCTCTCTCCACTCCCGACGGCTCACGCCCCCAACAGAGGCGGAGACCTCAGCCCGAAACTGGCTTGCTTTGGCGGGAGGCCGGAATTCTTGTGAATTCCGCTACGGGCCGCCCCGGGACTCTCGACCCCATCCGTTCAGCGGCCTTCTTGCTGAAGGGGCGCCACTGCCCAGGGGCGGAAACACTGCAGCGCGCGCCGACGACGGACAACGCCGCCACTTACCTTCGCACCACGATCCGAAAGCAACGGTCCGGCGCAGCCTCAGCCGCCGGAATCCTCCAGCTCACTTCCCAGCCGCCGCCCACTTCCAAAACAAGATGAGCCGGCCCCAGCACCGTCCTCCACGTTTCCAGATCCTCCGACTCCTCCAAACCCAGGGCCGCATCGCGCAAGCCTTGCAGCAAAGGAACTCTCAGCCAGATCTCGCCGCCTTCCCCGGAAATCGTCCACGGCACGGGCCCGGCGCTCAGGGGATCGGAACCGGTCGCAAACTCAAGGAGGTTCGCCGCACCGTCGCCATCGGGATCCGCAGCGGGCCCCGAGACCTCCGGGTCAAGCCGTTCCTCACTGCTAAACTCCCGCTCCAGCCATTCCTCCCAGCTTTCACCCGCAAGGAGCCCGGGGGACCCTCCCAGCTCACGGCTCCGGCTCCAGTGCTGTCCTTCCGCGCCAAGCCCTTGCACCGCCGGAGCCAGCAGCTCGATCGAATACCCTTCCCCGTCGGCCTCGGAAGGCCAGGGTGCGCTGTCCTCATAGGTGATCTCCAGCACGGAGAGTCCAGCCCCGTAGGAAAGCTTGAGCCATTCTCCAGCGTTATCGAGTTTCGCGTCGCCCCACTCGCCCGCGATAGGCAGGCCGCCGCCGTAGCGCATGCGCAACGCCTCCGCGTTTCGAGCAACCAAGGCCACAGCGCCCGCATCCAGTTCCGTGATCGCCGATCCGGCGAAATCGAAATCGATGCCCTTGGTAAATCGCAGCGATCGCAGATCCACCACGCCCGGTCCCCGGTTGTGAATTTCCAAAAACTCAAAATCCGCTTCCTCGAATCCCGCCGCTTCCTCATCGGGAGAAGGCGGGGCCGGATGATAATGAATCTCCGTGACCGCCAACCGGCTCCGATAGGGCGTCAAATCCGGTTCCGTAGGACTGAACGCATGAGGATCAGACCAGTGACTCCAGTGACCGAGCTGGCTTTTCATCCGGACTCGGGCCCGGTAACTGCGTCCCGGGCGGAGCACTTCCGGTGGAATACGTCCCACCGCTTCGTACTCTACCTGAACAGGACTGGTCCACAGCTCTTGCACTTCGTGGATGCGCGGACTGCCTGGCTCGTAACCGGCGATCCCCGGATGGCTCACCTCACCTACCCGCCACTGCATACCCGCAAACTGCTGCGGCTCAAAAATCGTTCCCCCGGCAAACTCAGACGCCTCGAAAAGCAATCCATCCAACGGATACCCTTCCGCACCCGCATAACGAATCTCAGGAGTGTTCGGAGCCCGGCTCGACTCGGACATCGCCTCCAACCGCGAGCCTCCAAAGCCGGGCGCAACAGTGAAGTCCTTGACCCACCGCACCATTCCCGCGAAGTCGGCGGAAACCAACTCGCGCACTTTCCCGGGGAAACGGGTGTAGCGAAACGGATTGATGTAAAAACTTCCCGTGCCGGTGCTGGGCCCTTCCACCGCGCGCGACCGCGGATGATAATCCCACATGGCCCGGTCTAACTCCGCCCAGCCGGGACGATCGGCTTCCCCGGAAACCGTCGCCTCCACAAAACCGGAGGGAAGAGGCGTAAACACGGAAACCGGGTAAGCAAATTCCGTGGGAGAGATCACCCGCACCGTCTTCACGCCATTGTAAATGTCAGGATCAATCCCCGCCAAATAGGCTTCTCCGCCTTCCGTCAGCCCATGCGGGCCCGCTGTGGTCACGACCGCTTCCGTCGATTCTTTCCGAACTTCATTTACGGGAACCCTCGCCGCGCCGGAAACGCGCCCGGCCATCCACTCCGCCCATTCGTCCACGACCTGACTCAACGCTTCCCGGTTCAACAAGAGATCGCGCAACTCCCGGGCCCGGCTCTGAAACTCCGCCTCCAATTCCCGGTGTTGCAGGCACTTTCGGAACTGCTCCAAAGCACTGGAGGTCTGGACGCCCTGCGGTCCCCACCGGTCGAACTCTTCGTAAAGCAGATCCACATCCCAGGGAATCGTCGTCCATCGCCCTGTCTCGGGATTGTGATAGTAAATGCTGTTTTCCTGCTCCCGGAGATCCGAATGATTGATGGCTTCCACCACCGCCCGGAATCCATAATAAGCGTCCAAGTCGACATTCTCCCTCCACCATTCCACGGGCTGCACCGGGTTCGTTTTGTTGTAACCTGAGGACGTGCTGACAAACGCGCGAAGATCGCTCAAGTCGCCCGGATGGGTCTTGCCCTGGTTGAGGAGCCGGCTCGACCCGGACGCCATCTTGAACAGATTCCCGTCCGGCAATCCTCGGGCGTCAAGAAACCGGCCGTCCGGCTGCTCGAAAGCCACATAAGGACCCCACAGATCGCCTTCATACTGATCAAATGCGGAGGCTTCCACCGCGGCGTCCACCACCCGAAGCTGCAGATAGGAAGCCTGCGGCGAAGGCACGCCCGCCAACGCAAACAGGTGATAAGCCAGGGCTTCGTCCAACCCGGACATCCCCCGGTTGGCCGGATTCCAGCCCGAACTCATCCCGCTCAGGTTGAGCAGCCGCAGCGGCTCTGGCCAGGACCGGCCAAAGTGATCGCGCATGGGCAAAAGCTGCCCGCGGTTGAACCGGAAGCGCCATTTGTTCTTGCCCGTGTTGTAAGTCGAATACTGCCCCCGCACCCGGTAAAACACGTGATCGTAGACTTCGCCATCGAACACGAGCGCCCCTTCGAAGCGGTAAACATTGTCGTTGTAGCGCGCATCATACTGGGAGCTGAGGACGTCAGCCTCCCGCGCGATGAGGTGAAAAACGGGAAGCGCGTTCATCGTCTCGCTAGAGAACTCCTTGGCTGGGCTCACACCCGGCCGATCCGCTCCTCGCCAGGCCGGAACTTCATCATAGCAAAACCACGCAAAATTCGCGCGCGCATCGTCGGGAAAGGGAGCCTGCACCCGGCTTCCCTTCAAATCGGCGGCGCTGATCCGGTAGCGGATCAGCCGCCGGTGCTCTTGCAACGCCCCCGGCAACCGCAAGGTGTAGACGCCGTCCTGCGCCGCCTCGTCTCCCTCCAGCCCGTCGTCGCGCATGGGGACCTCAGACCAGGCCGTCTCATACTCGGCGTCGCTGCGACGGAGGTACTCTCCCGGTTCGACGGTTTGATACAAAAAATGCACCCAGTCCACGCCGTCCGGATCACTGGCCTCCACCGTCGCCAATACTGCCTCCCCGCTCCGCGGGGCCCGTGGACGATGTTCCACCTTGCGCAACTGCGGCGGAACTTCCTCAGTATAAACACTGTTGCGTTTCCCGGGCGTCGGACGGTCCAGCGAAGCCCGCCAGCTTCCCCCGAGATCGTTTTCCAATCCGGGATGCAACAACTCCGCGGAACGTCCCGTATTGTCGCCCGGAGCCACCGGCCACGGGAACCCGAGGCGGTAATCGACCTCATCCACAACTCGGCCCTCGCCATCCTCCAAAACAATGCGCTCGCCGTCGTTGGCCAGCACCCCTACCTCCCAGGAGGCGAAAGCGAGAATCCCCCCCGAAAAGATGCTCCCGAACTTCTGGTCGTAGGCGGCCTTATTCTCGGCGAGCACCAAATAGCCGCCTCCTTCCAAAACGCTGCCCTCCGGAAAGCGATACTGCACCCCCGAGGTCAGCGCCCATCCTGAGAGATCGACGGCCTCACTCCCGCTGTTGTACAACTCAATGAATTCCACCCGCTCGGTCTTCGGCTCCGGATCGTAGTGGAATTCGTTGATGACAACGGCGGAAAACGCGGGTTCCGCCGCCGCCGCGAAGAGCGCGGGAAGCAACATCCAAAGGGACTTCCATGAGCGGGCGGACACAGCGCGGAAAATGCGTAAAAGGGGGCCGGTTCTTCGCGAGAACCTCGCTCGCTCCCTCCCGCGCGCAAGCGGTCACTTGGATGGTTTCCGCCTCCGGGCCCTCCAAACCTGCCCGCCCAGGCCCCATTCGTGCATAGGCAAATGCTCAAATCGCGCGGCCCGCGTCAAATCATTGTCAGCGCTTCCGGCACACTCTAGGATCTCCTCATGACCCCAGACTTTCTGAGCAGACCGTGGGTTCGGCCGCCAAGTCCGCCCCCGGCCCGCCGCCTCGCCTGTGCCTCTCTTCTCACGCTGCTTCTTCCCGCACTCGCTCTCGCCGCCCCGCAACACCATTCTGCACCCATCTTCCCACCCGAATCCTGGCACAATCATGGGTCGTGCATCGTGGAGACGCCGGAGGGCGACCTCCTGGCCTGCTGGTTCCACGGCTCCGGCGAACGCACCGCCGATGATGTCAAAATCCTCGGAGCCCGTCTCCGCCGGGGTTCAGAAAACTGGAGCGAACCCTTTCTCCTGGCCGACACCCCCGGACTGCCCGACACCAACTGCTGCATGATCATAGACCGGGAAGAGCGCCTCTGGCTGCTTTGGCCCACCATCCAGGACAACCGCTGGGAGTCCGCCCTCATGAAATACCGGATCAGCTCCGGCTACTCCGCCGACGGACCTCCCCGCTGGGAGATCGAACGTGTGCTCCACGTCAAACCCGGCGATCGTTTCCCCGCCCTGGTGCGGGAAAAAACCGCCGCCTACCTGAGCCACCGGCATCTCGTTCCCGAAGCCATCGAATGGGCCGCCGCCAACTTTCGCCAGGCGGACGACAAACTCACCCGCCGAATCGGCTGGTTCACCCGGGCCCACCCTCTCATTACCGAAGAAGGCCGCATGCTCGTGGGTCTCTACTCCGACGGCTTCTCCTTTTCCCTCACCGCCTGGACCGACGACGGCGGGGAGTCGTGGTCTTTCAGTGAACCCATGGTCGGCGGAGGAGCCATTCAGCCCAGTTTCGCCCGCCGCGACGACGGCGCCCTGGTGGCCTTCATGCGCGACAACGGACCTCCGCCCAAGCGCGTCCATGTGTCCGAATCCCAAGATCTGGGAGAAACGTGGTCTCCCGTGGAAGATCATCCTCAGTTAGCCAATCCAGGTTCGGGTCTCGAATTGATGCGCTTGCGCGACGGGCGCTTCCTCGCCGTCTACAACGATACTGAAGAAGGACGCCACAGCCTGGCCGTTTCCCTCTCCCAAGACGGAGGCCGGACCTTTCCCGTGACCCGCCATCTCGAAAAGAGCGAACCGGGCCGGGGTCAGTTTCATTACCCGTCCGTTATCGAAGCCCGGGATGGTACGCTCCACGTTACTTACAGCACCTTCCTGCCTTCCGACGCCGGCCAGACTCTCAAAACCATCACCTACGCCGCCTTCAACCTCGAATGGGTCGAAGCCGGCCAATCCGGACCCTAAGTCCAGCAGGCTCCGACATGCCCACGCAAGCTCCCGAAACCGAATCGGGCGGCCGCAGCGATCTCGAATCGCACTGGCAGGTCGTGCTCATCGACGACGACGACCACACCTACGATTACATCACCGAAATGCTCATGGATGTCTTCGGCCACCCGCCCGAGCTGGCCTATCGCATGGCCTGTGAGGTCAACATCATCAAGCGGGTGATTGTCCATGTGTCGTCCAAAACCGAAGCCGAGCAGGGCTGCCATCGCATCTGCAGCTACGGCCCTGATCCCCGCCTTTCCCGCAGCCAGGGCAGCATGAGCGCCCACATCGAACCGGTGGCCTGATCCGTGCGCTATTCTCAGAACTCCTGATCGAATCTCCATTCCTGGACCAGGCCGTCACGGACACCGGCCCTCCAGGTTTGTCTGACAGATTGGTCACGCTATCCTGGAGGGGCGGGCTCCCGCGCGCCCTGTCCCGCCATGGGTCTCCATCCCTGGACCAGGCCGTCACGGAGGCCGGCCCTCCAGGTTACGCCCGTTGGATTTCCCCTTCTTATCCGTGTCCATCGGTGTCCATCCGTGGTTAGCGAAGCTGGCTTAACGAGCCTCTTCGGCCGGGCTACGGCCTGATTTCTGACCCACGGATTGCGCGGATTAGGCGGCTGCGCCGCCGATGCAGTCCCGCATCCCGCATCCCGCATCCCGCATCCCGCATCCTGCATCCCGCAACCTCCATCCCGCATCCCGCATCCCGCATCCTGGACGGGCGGGCTCCCGCACGCCCTGTCGCGCGATGGGTCTCCATCCTAGAGCAGGCCGTCACGGCCACCGGCCCCCTTCGTGATTTGCCAGAAAACCCGGGAAGGTTTCCCGCCTCACCCCCCCAACCCCTCCGGAGCCCACCCATCCCGGTAAACCCTTCGCACCTGGGCGTTGGCCGCCTCTTGATTGGTGATCTCCAGCCGCCCGGCGTCCCACTCCAAACGCTGACCAGAGAACAAGGTGGAAAGACATCCCAACAAAACGGCCTCGGTCAGCGGCCCGGAATAGTCGAAACCCGCCGATGGTCCGGCCTGTCCCGACCGGCAGCTCTCCACGAACTCCACATAATGGTCCCGGGGCTCCAATCTCGGAAAACGATGCCCCTGGTGTTTGTCCTCGGGAAACAGTCTCGGAGTCTCCATGTGCGGAGCCAGCAACACCCCCTCCGTCCCTATCAAAATACTACCCTGACCCGGAGCCCGGCCGCCTACCAATCCATCAATCTCCTCGGGCGGCCGTTGCGCGCCGTCATACCACACCACCCGCACGCTGTCTTCCGCCGTGTGCTTCGTTCCTGGAAAGACGTATTCGATGCGCGAATCGATGGCCCAATTGTCGGAATTGGACGCCGGACCCAACGCCTCCACGCTGCGCGGTGCGCTGAGGTCCAACGCTCGAAACCAACCACTGAAAATGTGACACCCCATGTCGCCCAGCGTGCCCGTGCCGAAATCCCGGCGCTTCCTCCACGCCCCCGGATGATAGTAGCCTTCCAAATAAGGCCTTTCCGGCGCCACGCCCAGCCACAAATCCCAATCCAATCCCTCCGGCACGGGATCACTGCGCTCCGGTTTTGGACCGGGGTCGCCCCACTGCTTCTCGCTGAAGGTGTGCACCTCCTTCACTTTGCCGATCACGCCGTCCCGGACTAACTGAACGGCCAGCCGTTCCGTGAACATCGAGGAAACCTGAATTCCCATCTGACTCATCACCCCCTTTTTGCTCGCCGTTTCCCGCATAAGCCGGCATTCCGCCAGATTCTGCGCCAGGGGTTTCTGACAATAAACGTGTTTGCCAAGACCCATCGCCGCCAGCCCGATCGGACCATGCATGTGATCAGGCGTGGACACGTTGACCGAATCAATCCTGTCGCTCTCGTGCTCGAGCAATTCCCGCCAGTCCGCATACACGTGGACGCCGGGAAACGCCGCCTTCACTTCGGCCAGCCGCCGCGCGTCCACATCCGCCACCGCCGCCAGTTCCACATGCTTGCTTGCCGTCAGACTCTGGATATCAGCCCAGGCCATTCCCGAAGCTCCAAAGCTGGCATGGCGCAGTTTTCCGTTGGGAGAAACTGCGCGCAGGCCCGAAGCGACATAGGGAGCCGCCAGGGTTGCCCCCAGCGAATTGCGCAAAAAGCGGCGGCGCGTCGAAAGCGGAGACAGGTCCATTCCGCAACTCATCCCACGGATCCCGCCCGCTGCAAAGCGGCAAGAGCGAAAACGGCCTCTAACCCGCATTTCTCATACCGTTTCGTCGCGAGGCGCTGCGAACCCCTTACTGCCAATGCCGCGCGCCGCCGAGGGCGCAGAGCTGGGTGAGCACACCCTGCTCAAGCCCGAGGCAAGCGGAACGAAGGCAGGATGGGGTGCAGCGCGCCACAGCAGAAAGGGTATGAGAAATGTGGGCTTTCCCGCCATTGACGGAGCTTCCGCCGGCTGTCACATAGGCCGGACATGCCCCCGCCGGACGCCGCCGCTTCGTCCAAGCCGCCGCAGGAGGCGGCCATCGAGGCCTTTGTGGCGCGCTTCGGACGTCCCCCCGCCCTCCTGGCCGCCGCGCCCGGCCGCGTCAATGTCATCGGCGAACACATTGACTACAACGACGGCTTCGTCCTGCCCGCGGCCATCGGCCTCCGGACCGTCCTGGCCGCATCGGCCCGGAACGATCCCCACATCGAGATCCACAACCTCACCAACGGACTCGTGCTCGAAATGGATGCCGTCGCGCCCGTGCCTCGCGCCGCCGCCGGCTCCTGGGAAAACTACCTTCGCGGGGTCCTTCACGGCCTTCTCACGGAAGGACTTCCCGTGCCCGGATTCCAAGCCGTGCTCGCCTCCAACATCCCCATCGGCGGAGGTCTCAGCAGCAGCGCCGCGCTGGAAGTCTGCTTCGCCACAGCCTTGGAAACCCTCGCCGCCGCACCCCTCGATCCCGCGCACAAGGCCCTCCTCTGCCAGCAAGCCGAACACGATTTCGCCGGGGTCCCCTGCGGCATCATGGATCAGTTCGCCTCCGTGTTCGGCCGCCAGAACCATCTGCTGCTGCTCGATTGCAGAAGCCGCGCCTTCGAATGGATCCCCTTTCCCGACCCTAACATCTCTTTGCTCATCGCCAATAGCAACGTCCGCCATTCCCTGGCCGATGGCGAATACGCCGCCCGCCGCCGGCAATGCTTGGAAGCACTCACTTTGCTGCAATGCCAGTCCTGGCGCGATGTCGGCGAATCCCAGTTGGAAGCGGCGCGTCCCCGCCTCTCCGGCCTCCTTTTCCGGCGCGCCCGGCACGTCGTCGCTGAGATCGCTCGCACCCGCCGCGCCGCGGAGGCCATTCAGCGGGCCGATTGGGACGCCGTGCGCCACCTCATGGCCGCCAGCCACACCTCCCTGCGCGACGACTACGAAGTCAGTTGTCCCGAACTGGATCTCCTCGTGGAAATCGCCGCTCCGCTCCCGGGCCTCCTGGGAACCCGCATGACCGGCGGCGGATTCGGAGGTTCCACCGTCTCCCTCGTGCGCAATCAGCATCTCCCCGCGGTCATCGCCGCCTTGCATGATCGTTATTTTGAGCAAACAGGCATTGAGCCCTCGATTTTCGCCACGCGTCCGGGCCCGGGAGCCCAGTTGCTTCCGATCCCTGTCCCGTCCAGCAAAAACCTGACGTGACTGCATCCCTCAACGCTCCCCTGCTGCAAGCCCGCGCCGTGGTGAAGGGCTTTCCAGGCGTGCGCGCCCTGGACGGCGTCGACTTCACCCTCGAGTCCGGAGAAATCCACGCGCTCATGGGAGAAAACGGAGCCGGCAAGTCCACCCTGATCAAAGTTCTCACCGGCGTCTATCCCCGCGACGCAGGCGAACTTCTGGTTAGCGGCGCACCGGTCCAGCCCCGTTCGCCCGCTGATGCGGAACGCCTCGGGATCAGCACCGTCTACCAAGAGATCCATCTCCTCCCCGCCCTCAGCATCGCCGAAAATATCTTGTTAGGACGTCAACCCGGGCCTGCCGCTTGGATCGACTGGAAAAGCCTCCGCCGACGGGCCGCCGCCGCCCTGGAACGGGTCGGCCTCGCCGGGCTCGACCCCGGAGCCCCGGCCGGAACCTGTTCCCTCGCCGTCCAACAGCTCATCGCCATCGCTCGCGCCCTCGACGTCGAAGCCCGCGTCCTCATCCTCGACGAACCCACCTCCAGCCTCGACGAACAGGAAGCCGCCGCCCTCTTCGCTCTCATGCGCCGTCTCCGCAGCGCCGGGATGGGCATCCTTTTTGTTACCCATTTCCTCGATCAGGTCTACGGCGTTTCCGATCGGATTACCGTCCTGCGCAACGGTCGCCTCGCCGGAGTGTTTCCCGCCGCACGCCTTTCCCGGCTGGAATTGGTCTCCCACATGCTCGGAAAAGAACTAACCGGCGCCGGCCCCGCTCAAGAGCCGGGTCCCCACCCGCACAACAAAGGCGACGCCGCACGGACGCCGGTGTTGGAAGCGCGCGGTCTGACCCGGCGAGGAGCCGTCGAGAACATCGACCTCCATCTGCACCGAGGCGAAGCTTTGGGTCTGGCCGGTTTGCTCGGATCCGGACGGACGGAAACCGCCCGTCTTCTCTTTGGAGCCGATCGCCGCAGCGCCGGAGTCATCCTCATCGACGGCAAACCGGTTCCCCTGCGCTCCCCACGCGACGCCATCCGGCTGGGGATGGCCTTTTGTTCCGAAGACCGCAAGGGAGAGGGAATCATCCCCGGACTGTCCGTGCGCGACAATCTCGTGCTGGCCATGGAAGCCTCACGCGGAACCCTGCGCCGCCTGTCCCGCACAGAACAGGAGCAATTGGCCAATCGATTCATCGAGACGCTGCGCATCAAGACGCCCAGCCCGGAAACACCGATCGAGAATCTCTCCGGCGGCAATCAGCAAAAGGTTCTTCTGGCCCGCTGGCTCTGTCTGGACCCATCGCTCTTCATCCTCGATGAGCCTACCCGCGGCATCGATGTCGGAGCCAAAGTCGAGATCGAACGCCTCATCGCCAGGCTGCGCAGAAAAGGCCGCGCCGTCCTCTTCGTCTCCTCCGACCTCGAAGAAGTGGTTCGCGTCTGCGACCGCATCACCGTGCTGCGGGACCGCCGCAAAGCCGGAGAGCTGAGCGGCGCGCAGCTCGACGCCGCTGCCGTCATGCGCACCATCGCAAGCTCCGGTCCCCTCCCGCAGCCAGCGCCCGGCGTGGACCCGGCCCATTCCTGATGGCCTCTCGACCTTCCAGCGTCATCGCCGGCTCCTGGCTCTGGCCCTTCGCCGGCCTCTTGCTCCTGCTCGCCTTCAACGGGCTCTTCTCGCCAGGCTTTTTCCAGCTCGAACTCGTGGAAGGCCGGCTTGTGGGCAACCCAGTCCACATCGCCGTTCAGGCTTCCAAGATCATCCTTGTAGCCATCGGCATGACCCTGGTCATCGCCACCCGGGGAGTCGATCTCTCCGTAGGATCGGTCATGGCCATGAGCGGCTCCACCGCCGCAGTGCTCGCCGCTGCCGGCGTTCCTTTCCCCATTCTGTTCGCCGCCTCCCTCGCCGTGGGAGCCGCCACCGGCCTAACCAACGGCCTCCTGGTCTCCGGCCTGCGCATCCAGCCCATCGTCGCCACCCTCATCTTCATGGTCCTCGGACGCGGCGTGGCCATGCTCATCGCCGGCGGACAACCCCGCCCCATCCAAAACGAGACGCTCCTTTTCCTGGGCAACGGCCATTGCTGGATCCTGCCGCTGCCCCCTCTTCTGGCCCTCGCCGCCCTCTTCGCCACCGCCGCCGTGGTCCGCCTCACGCCCCTGGGACTCTTCATTTCCGCCGCCGGTTCCAACGAAACCGCCGCGCGCCTGGCCGGACTGCCCGCGGCCCGCATCAAAGCGCTGGTCTACACCTTCAGCGGGATCGCCGCAGCCTGCGCCGGTTTGATCGCCGCCGCCCGCGTGGAAACCGCTGACCCTTCCCGGTTAGGCGAACTCGTCGAACTCGACGCCATCTTCGCCGTGGTCGTGGGCGGAACCGCTCTCACCGGCGGACGCTTCACTCTGGCGGGTTCCCTCGCCGGAGCGCTCTTCATCCAAACGCTCACCCTGACCATGATCAATCAGGGGATGCCCCCGGAGATCACGCCCGTGCCCAAGGCCCTGGTCATCCTGGCGGTCTGTTTGCTGCAATCTGTAGAGTTCCGAAAACGCGCCGCCGGCATGTTCCGCCGTCCCGCAGCCGCCTGGACCCCGCCATGAATCTCGCCTTCCAGCAACGGTGGTTGCCCACGCTCGTCACCGCCGCGGTCCTGCTCTTGCTGCTGGGCGTGGCCGGAGCCCTCTATCCCGGGTTCCTGCGCCCGCTCGTCTTCGCCAACATCCTGCGCAACCACGCCTACCTGGGCATCCTCGCGGTGGGAATGACCTTCGTTATCCTCTCCGGCGGAATCGACCTCTCCGTGGGAACACTGTTAGCCTTCTCCACCATCCTCCTGGCCCGCGCCATAGACGCGGGACTCCATCCCCTGCCCGCCGCCCTCGCCGTCGCCGCCGTGGGGACGCTCTTCGGAGCCGGCCAGGGAATGCTCATCCACTTCTTCCGGCTCCCTCCCTTCCTCGTCACCCTCGCCGGGATGTTCCTGGCCAAAGGCCTTGCCTTCGCCGTCTCTCTCCAGTCGCTGACCATTTCTCATCCGCATTTCGACGCAGCAGCGTCCTTCCGCATCCTGGCCCCCGGGGGCGCGCCGCTGACCACGGCTACCTGGATGTTTCTCTTCCTTCTCGCCGCCGCAATCCTCTTGGCTCGCCAAACCCGGTTCGGCCGCAATGTTTATGCCCTGGGCGGAAGCGAAGACACCGCCCTGCTCATGGGCTTGCCCATTGCCCGCACCCGGGTGACCGTCTACGCTCTCAGCGGTTTGTGCGCCGCTCTCGCCGCTCTGGCCATGACTCTCAACACCCGCTCCGGAAATCCCGCCATCGGCCTCGGCATGGAACTCGACGCCATTGCCTGCGCCGTCATCGGCGGAACCCTGCTCACCGGCGGCGTCGGTTCTGTCTTCGGAACTTTCCTCGGCGTCCTCATCTTCGGCTCCATCAAGACCGCGCTTGATTTTCACGGGGGACTCGATTCATCCTGGCTTCGCATCGCCATGGGGATCCTCTTGCTCGCTTTCATTGTGCTCCAGCGCGCCCTCAGCCGCCCCGGCTCAAATACTAACTGATCCTGAACCTCTTACCCTGCCTGCCTCCCATGAGAATCGCTTCCCGCCGTTCCCTTCTCGCCCTGGCGCTCGCTTCCCTCGCGGGAGCCGCCCTCCTTCTTCCCTCCTGCGGCCGCCACGCCGCAGGTGGACGCACCGTGGGCTTCGCTCAAGCCGGAGCCGAAAGCTCTTGGCGCGTCGCTGAAACCCAGTCCATCCGCGACGAGGCCGCCGCTCGCGGCATTGACCTCAAATTCTCCGATGCCCAGGGAAAACAGGAGAATCAACTCGCTGCCGTCCGCAATTTCATCTCTCAAGGCGTCGCCGCCATCATCCTCGCTCCCATCGTCGAAACCGGTTGGGAAGACGTCCTCCGCGAAGCCCAGGACGCCGGGATTCCCGTGATTCTCGTCGATCGCGGCGTCGCCGCCGATCCCTCCCTTTACACCACTCTGATCGCCTCGGACTTCGTTGCCGAAGGCCGGATGGCTGCCGAATGGCTCCGCGAAAAAACGGGCGGCGTGGCCAAGATCATCGAGTTGCAGGGCACGCCCGGCGCCGCTCCTGCCATTGATCGAAAGAAAGGATTTGAAGAAGTGATCGACGCCGCACCCGGTATGGAAATCATCGCCTCACAATCCGGCGACTTCAACATTGAGAGAGGCAAAGAGGTCATGGAAGCCCTCCTCACGCGGCATGGCGGCCAGCTCACCGCCGTCTACGCTCACAACGACGACATGGCCCTCGGAGCCATCCAAGCCCTCCAAGCCGCCGGACGCAAGCCCGGCCAAGATGTCCTCGTCGTCTCCATCGACGGCGTCCGCGCCGCCTTCGAAGCGATGGTTGCCGGAACCCTCAATTGCACGGTGGAATGCAATCCCCTCCTCGGCCCCATGGCCTTCGACGCCGTCGAGAAAGCCATCGCCGGGGAAACCCTACCCAAAAAGATCGTCGTCGAAGACAAAGTCTACGATCAATCCGTCGCCGCCGAAGTCATCGGATCGAGAAAGTATTGATATGGAAGATCGTCCGCCGCTCAGGATCCGCTGAGCAGACCGTGTGATAGCATCCAGCCTCAGAACTCCTGATCTATCGAGCGGATAGGTGGAGGCCGAAGAAAGAAGCCGGAGGCCCTTGGACTGCGGCGAGCATCGCCGCTCTCTCCCGGCGCGGAGCGCCGTGCGTGCGGGCCCCGTCGAGCCACGCCGGAGGCCCTTGGACTGCGGCGAGCATCGCCGCTTTCTCCCGGCGCGGAGCGCCCTCCCCGTAGCTGCATTCGCAAGAATGCAGACTGGCTCGCCAGGCCTTCGGAACTCTCACGAGTTCCCCCTACAGTTCTAACGCCAAGCCACGCCGGAGGCCCTTGGACTGCGGCGAGCATCGCCGCTCTCTCCCGGCGCGGAGCGCCGACCCCGCAACTGCATTCGCAAAAATGCAGACTGGCTCGCCAGGACTTCGGAACTCTCACGAGTTCCGCTACAGTTCTGACGCAGGCCTCAAGGGACGACCACCCGGTAGAAAGCGGCGCTGGTCTGCGGATCGATGGTCACGTCGATCAGGTGTCCATCTCCAGTCGAGTTCGTGGTCAACAACGTTTGCCAGCCGGCTTCGGGATCCGTGGCTCCTTCAAGGCGAAAAGACCTTCCGTTAGGCACGCCATCCAAGCGGAGGCGCAAGCCGGCGCCGGTGCGGCTGATGGCAAGGGCCGGCGCGACCCTGGGCGGCTGGGGAGCGAGATCGACTCCCCAATGGGGGTAGGCCGCCGGACCATTATGGAACAATCGAGGGTTAGAGCCATCGACGTTCACCATGAACAACTGCGAGCGGGCGACGTCCCCCACTTGCGCGAGACGGCCATTGAGCACGAGTTGCGGGGCCAAGTCGAAAACGAGCTGCGCGCCATCCGGCGACCAAGAGACTTTTGTGACCCATAGACCTTCGCTGAGAGCGAGAACCTGCCGCTCGTTCGTCCCATCGTAGCGGATAATGTGAATGGAACAGAGGCACGGCTGCGGAACCAGGCCGGTTTGCGCATCCGTGCGCATTTCATGGCGAAGGAAGGCCACGCCCTGGCCGTTGGGTGAAATGGCCGGGGAGTAATCATGCATGCTCACGTTCTCCAAAACACCGCCCAGCCCGCCGATCAGATTCCGGCGCCCGACGGGATTGGTCAGCTTGCGGATGAAGGGATTAACGCCTGAAGCCGCAAACACGGCCAGCAGCGTGCCTTCCATGCTGTTGAGACCGATATTGCTTTGCGCGGGAATGTCGGAGGCGATGCAGGCCACTACCTCGTTGAGGGACGGATGCCAGTCCACGCCATCGCCGCCTTGATTGAATCCCGTGCGCGGCTGAGCCGACAGAAAAACGAACGGGCCCGAAGGCAAGGCGTCGGCCACGTTGAAGACATCCACCTGGGGAAGCCTGCCGCTGCTGATCGTCAGTTCGTTGGGATCGAATCCGTCGCTCCCGAATCCGCCTTGGTTCACGGAGCCCGACCGGAACAAATCCATCACGACGACGCGTGTGCCGTCGGGTGAAAGCGCCTTGTGATCCGGCGCATGGATGGTGTAGGCGGAGATGGTGGTGTCGCCGATCAGCTGCGCCAAATCCCGCCGGAAGCGGACTCCATCTTGGATCACCTCATCAAAATACGTCGTGATCCGGCCCGAGGAGCCCGTGACCAGATCGAACAGATAGACGTTCCGGGTCAGCATGAATGGCCGGCCCGGATCCCGGGAAGTGGCGAGCAAAAAACGTCCGCTGCGCGAAAGCGTTGGGTGAGTCGGTTCCGGCAAATTGAGCCCCACGGCCTGATCGCCAACGCCATCGCCGCCGATCCTGCGAACGGTTGCGGGCGTGTTCGGCGCGAAGCGATTGTAATAGACAATTCCATTCGCGGCCGGGGCGGCGGTGCATCCCAGTGAAAACAGGATAAGAAACCGGCAGGCTTGTCGCAGAGTCATAGGAGATGGGTATATGGCTCCATCCGCCGTCCGCCGCAATGGCCGCTTTGGCCTGACCCGTCTCAGTGCCCGGGGCGGACTTCCGGTCCCCTCCAGTAATCGCGGAGCGTCGTGGAGTCCGGCAGTCCCCTACCGCTTTCCCCCCGGGGCGCACCAGCAGGATAAAACCTCACGATTTCTTGCATAGATGCCGCGCATCAGACATACTGAGCCGAAGAAAAAAAGCCATGATTCGCACACTCAGATTTCTGCTCTTTATCCTGCTGATCGCGACCGGGTTGGAATCCGGCCGCGGGGAAGAACTTGATGTCCTCACCATGCGGGAGATTCCGCCCGGCAATTACCTCTGCCACCTGCGGATTCATGGGAAGGAAGAACTCCTCAATTTTGAGGTGAAGGGGACGGCATTGGTGTGTGTGAACGCTAAGGAAAAGGGAATGATTGGCTTGCGCGGAAGAACGCAATGGATCGGGAACGGCGTTTTCATGACCCGCTTGGAGGGCGGCGACTACGTGGCCACCCAATTCTGGGTGTTCAGCAAAGATGGAACGGCCGTAATCAAGGAAGTGCCCGACCGGGGTGAGAAGCAGGGGGCCGTTCTGGTGACGGGCGAGAGTCTCGAGAAGTGAGCAATGGGTCGCCCGGCTCGCACGTGTAACATGTGACCAGCCAGACCTGGCCGGCTTCCGCGCCCCTCCAGTGATCGCGGACTGCGGTAGTCCCCTACCGCTTTCCCACCGGGGGCGCACGATGCCTCCCAGCTATACCCCAGCCGCCCCGCACGCCCTTCCCCTTCCACAGGGCCCCATCCTCAGGTGAGCGCCGAAATCGTTGCCGCCAAGGGCAATCGTCGCCATAGTCGGTTCATGCGGGACACCTTCGGGCCGCCTCCGCCCGCCCCCCGCTCCCCCCTGCCTGACTTGGGAGCGGTGGTCGGCAGGGCGCGCTTCTTTTCTCCCGGCAGCGTGATGAATGCCGATTCGCTCTATGCCAACGTCGACGCGCTGTTCGCGTTGCTGGAGGAGAAACGCATCCCCCATGTGCTGGTGGGCGGGCTGGCCATGCTGTTCCATGCCGACTCCCGCAACACGGAGGACGTGGACCTCATCGTCGCCCTGCCCGATCCGTCTGTTCTCAACGGACTGGTCATTGAGGAACAAAACGAATGGTTCGCCAAGGCAACCTTCGGCGAAGTTCGGGTCGACCTCCTCCTGATGACCAACCCCTTTTTCGCTCACGTTGCGGCCCAGCATGTGGAGACCCGCACCTGGCGCGAGCACACCGTACGCGTCGCCACGGCGGAAGGTCTCCTCCTGCTCAAACTCTACGCCCTGCCAAGCCTCTACCGTCAAGAGCAGATCGCGCGCGCCACACTCTACGAGTCCGACATCGCCCTTCTGCTGCTCGCCCACCCGGCCGAAGACGCTCAAATCCTCGCCGCCCTCCAACCCTATATGATTGACAGCGACATCCGCGCCCTGGCACATGTACTGGACGATGTGCGCAGGCGATTGGGGCGGAGATTTTGACCAGACCTCCCGCATTGGCCGTCCGGATGCGTCTCCGAAGCGGCTCCCTCCCCCGTCCGGGGTTCCGCCTTCAGGCGGTTCCTGACATAGACTTCCTCCCTCCCCCGTCCGGGGTTCCGCCTTCAGGCGGTTCCTGCCATAGACTTATCCCCCCCTCCGTCCGGGCTTCCCCCTTCAGGCGGTTCCTGCCATAGACATATTCCCTCCCCCGTCCGGGGTTCCCCCATCAGGCGGTTCCAAGTAACGGACTCCAGCTTCCAAGAACCAAACACAAAACCCCACCCCCCCGCCACCGGCCATTCGGAGCGGAATGATGCGGGCGACCGTCTCGTTAGGATTCTCCGGTCTACTTCACGGATTCGCTCCGTCATCATCCAGCGAGGTCACAATCACCCAAAACTCTTCATGCGCACCCGCCGCAGCCTCCGCCTCGAAAGTCATGATCTCCCCATTGCCCTGCCTCACCGGACCCGCCGGAATCCAGTCGTCTGCGCCAAGATCCGATCTCCGGAGCACTTGATAGGTCAATCCCGCTTGCGACGGCCAACTCAGCAAAAAATTCGGTCCGTCCCTAGCAATCTCGACAAGCGCGGGTTGCAGCATCGGGCCCGGCGGAATCGCGCTCGAACCGATCTCCATTCGAACAATCAGGCCGGACAATCCAACCCCGTAGAACTGACCCTGAAAGTAGGCGAGATCGCGTATCCCGCCGTTCAACGCCACTTCCTCGGGCAGGAATCCAGCAGGCGCAGGTTCCCAATGCACTCCATCCAGCGAGGCCCACACCAACGCGCCGCCTGAGCCGGCCGCGACGAAAACGCCGGAGCCATGGGCCATCGCCGTAATGGCGGCGTCAATGCCGCCGGCCTCGCTCACGTTCCAGTTGCGTCCGTCCCACGATGCCATCGCCTGCGGCGAACCGCCGCCGAACTGCGCCCCCACTCCGGCGTAAAGCGGCTCCCCATCGAGATGCCCCAGCGTTAACTTGGATACATTCCGGCCGTTCCCAACCACGAAACCCGGCATCCACTCCGTAGCGTCATCCGAATAGTGCAGACGCAGTGTGCCCGACCCCCCGAAATGACTCACCCAACGCGGACCGTAGCTCACGTTCCAAGCGTTGAACTGATTGGGCAGCCCGGCAATCGCGTCCCAGGTCACTCCGCCATCTCCGGATGACAACAGGGGATCGTTGCCGCCCGCCGCAATCAATTGGTTCGGGCCGGCCGCGATTCCGCGCAGCTCGTCGTTGAACGGCCCGGGCTCCCGCGTTCGACGCGTGGTCCAGGTCTGTCCATCAGGTGAAGTCGCCACAACCCCCTCACTTCCCACCGCCACGTATTGGCCTGCCGCATACAAGGCGTCATAGATAACCGGAGAGAACTCGATCCCACCGACGGAAAACGGCTGCTCGATCCAGCCCATGCCGTCGAAATCATTGCGGATCGTCACCGAGTCGAAATCCGTCTGACCAAACACCACGAGTTGGCCGTCGCCCGCAACGATCGTAGCGAGATGCGCCGCCGTGCCTCCCGGTTCCTGAACGGTGGTCCAAGTAATCCCGTTGGCGCTGGTCACGATAAGACCGCGATCGCCCGCCGCCACGAACCCGCCGGGACCGTGGGCGACGCAGTACAACGACGTTTCCTGTGAACCTCCGCCGAAATAGCCTTGCCCAGTAGCGGAATAGCCGGTGCGGCCGTTGAGGCCAACCGCCGCAAACTGGCCGGCGCCATACGCGACCGCCTCAAAATAATTGAAGGAGTTGTCGTTTTCTTCCGACCAACTTTCCGCATCCATCCCGAACGAATGGCGGCTGTTGGGCCCGACCACCGAGTAGGCATTCCCGCCAAATGCTCCTGCCGTCCGCGTCCAAAAGAAAGGTTCGGTCTCATCGTCCGGCTCGCCGGCCCGCGTTTCCCGCCAAGTCATCCCATCATCGCTGGTTAGGAAACGCCCGGTATCCTCAATGGCGACGAACTTGTTCCCTCCCGCAAACACATTCACAAAACCGTGCTCCGCCGGGCTGGGCTGATTTGTCCAGGTGATCCCGTCAGGACTGGTGAGCAAGGCTCCTTCCTCCCCCACCGCCGCCCACAGCCCCTGGCTGAAGGCAATGCTCACCAAGTCCTCGTCTGCCGGGCTTGCCGCCGGAGTCCAGGCCGCGCCGTCGGCAGAACCTAGGATCACCCCGGAGTCGCCGACAGCGACAAACTGATTCTGCGCGAAAGCGATGGCTCGCAGCGTCTCCCCTGTCGGCGGCGTTTCATCCGCCCACACTCCGAGATCCGGCGACGTCGTCACCCGGCCATCCGCTCCCACCACCACCGCCACACCATTGCCCATCGCGACTCCAAAATACCCGCCGGATGCCCCGCTCTCCGCTTCCCCCCAAACGACCGCGCCGATTTCCCCCGTCTCCGCAGACGCTTCCGGCGATCGCCTCCCAAAAATCATGCTTTCCGCTTCGATCTCGTAGCGGTAGAAACTTGCCGCTTCAAGGCCGCTGTCGATATATCGCGTCTCATCCGCAGGGATGCGCGCCACCTGCTGGAGAAACCCTTCATCATTCGCCGCGCGAAAGATCAAATAACCCGCCTCTCCCGAAACGTCGGTCCAGGTCAATTCGATTTGGCTGGCGTTGCGCGCGGTCGCGACAAGATCGTCCGGAATATCGGGTGGAGCGCCCACCGTGACGATGTTCGACCAATCGGAGTTGAGCTGTCCGGAGAAAGCGCGGATGCGATAGTCGTAGGTCACGCCGCCGCTTACTGTGGCATCGGACGCGCTTGTGACCGCGGAGCCTGCCGGCTCGGCGATGACGGTGAATTCGCCCTCCGCGCCCACGCGGCGCTCGATCCGATAACCGCCGGCAGCAAATACCTGATTCCAAAAGAGACCCACTTCGTCCGATTCGGTCAGATACGAGCCGTTAAGCACCGGAGCGTTCAAGGGAGTCCCAGCCTGATTCACGATCAACACGTCGGTTCCGACCGTGAGTGTCGCGGAACGCGGTTGCGCGGAATTATTGAATTGGAGGCTCACCGTGGCTTGGCCATTGCCCGTGCCGCTCGCTCCGCTCAAGAAAATCCATTCGGCATCTTTGGTTACCGTCCATTCCACGCCGGCGCCCGCAAGAATGGACGCCTGGAAGTTCCCGCCATGGGAGCCCACCTCGATGACGTCATCAAAAAACATCGGCGGATCATCGCCGCCGCTCTCCGTGTCCGACGTCATGACCACGCCATTGACTTGGTTTGTTCCCACCGCCACCCAGCGCTGCGGTCCTCGGACGACGCCGTGCAAATCTCCCGGCGCTTGGGATGCGACCGTCAGATTCGACCAATCGACGCCGTTCTGACTGGTGGCGATGAGACCGGGCGCCCCCGTCCTGCCGACCAGCACAGCCGTCCCACCGCCGCTGCCAAGGCCGAAGCCAATTCCGCCCAGGCCCACCCCGATGGTGCGGCTCATCCAGGAAATGCCGTTCGCGGAAGTCAGCACATGGGCTGTTGTCGAACCGCCGCTCGGGGTTCCATCGCCCGTAGCGATGAACTGATCGCCGTCATGCACAACGTCATAAGCCACGCCGCCGATCGCGTTGGTCGTCGTGTGCACATTCCAATCCTGTCCGTTCGTGGAAACGGCAAAGACGACCAGCGCGCCGTTCGTCCCCACAACAACAAACTGCCCGTCGGCAAAAGTCACTCCATGCAGGATGCCTGCGACATTGGCTGTGGAAGTCCGGTTGGTCCAGGTCACGCCGTTCGTCGACGTTGCAATCACGCCGAGTCCGCCGATATCACCCACAGCGACCCAAACGCCGGCGCCAAAGGCCACGTCCCGGAGAATCCCTCCAACATTCGCCGCCGCCGTATGATCCGTCCACGCCGTCCCATTGGTCGAGCTGGCGATCAGGCCGAAGGCGGTGTTCGTGCCTACCGCCACAAAGCGTCCGTCGCCAAAGGCCACCCCGTTGAGGATTCCGCCGATGTTGGCCGTCTGCGTGTGATCGGTCCAGGTTTCCCCATCGGGTGAGGAGTGGATCAGCCCGAATACCGAGTTTGTGCCGACCGCAACGAAAAGGCCGTTGCCAAAAGCCACGCCGTTCAAGATTCCCCCGATCCCGGCTTCCGCGGTCCGGTCGGTCCATAAATCTTGAGCGCGAGCCCCTGACATCGACATCAGGAGAACGCAAAGCCATGGCAAAACGGAGAGGCGCATTGGAGCGCAGCTCCAGCGGGAAACCCGCGGATTGCGCCTGCCGAACCTTGGCCTGAAGTCGTGGACTTTCGATCTGATCCCGCCCGTTGGACTCAACGCCGGCGCGGCTAGCGCCGGGCGCTGCGGATTTCGGATCCATGAGAGACTTATCCCGGTCATGACGGTGGGTGCTGAGAACACACTGATAAAAACTCGCTCCCGGCCCTCCAGCGCGTCGGCCCGTAGTCTAAAACCGAAAGCTCCCCTTAATGTACGAACAATAGCTCATTTCGTTTCCTTCCGGCAACATGGGAATGGGGAAGGATCGGCATGCCGGCATATCCGGCGCCGGCTCACCAACCACTTTTTTGATGCCCCGGCATCAAAAAACCGGCGGAAATTCCTCCCGCCGTCACTCACCAGCCGCTCCCCGGCCATGCGGGCCCAGATTACCATCAAAGCCCTTCAGGTGATTTCCAGGAGAAGACCTCCGGCTCAAGACGACCTTCTCCGCCCTCGATGGCTCGCGCCCCAACGGGGGCGAAGACCTCAGCCCCGTGAACGACCCTCTATCTGTGGGGCGGACATGCCTGTCCGCTGATCCCAGGGAGGCGGGTTGGAAAACCCGCCCTCCGTTGCGCCTCGCCCATGGCGGTCATTTGACGCCGCTCAGGCGCCGCCGAGGCAAGCCGGAGGCCCTTGGACTGCGGCGAGCATCGCCGCTCTCTCTCGAGGCGCGGAGCGCTGTCCCCAAGCCCAGGCGCTTTCATCCGAGTTAGGGTCTGAATCCGGCGCGAATGCGGCGAAGGATCGCCGAAGTTCCCGTAGCTGAATTCGCAAGAATGCAGACTGCCCGCCAGGCCTTCGGAACTCTCACGAGTTCCGCTACACCAGTGACCCTCAAGGTCTCCCCTTCCTTTCCCGTTCCCTGATTGCCGGCTCATGGCAATTCCCTGAGATCAGGAGTTTTGAGCTTACCGCCTTCCAACGTCCTCCCGAGGGGGCGTCTCCCCGGCCCCCCTGCTCCTAGAACACCGAGTTCAGCTTGCTCCGCGCAGCACCCTTACTGACTGCGTTGCGCTTGCCTCGGGCTTGAACAGGGTGTACTCACCCAGCTCTGCGCTCTCGGCGTTGCGGCCTTCTTTGTGGGGTTCGCAGCGCCTCACGACAAAACGGTATGAGAAATGCGGGCTAGCGCGGGTAGCTCAGCGGTAGAGCAACTGGTTTACACCCAGTCGGCCGGCGGTTCGATCCCGTCCCCGCGCACCATCCCGCCACCGGTCTGAAAACCAGATAAGACGGCCGGCTCTCCCGCATCTCCTCCCTACCGCGCAAGCTCAATTCCGCCCCCATTCCACCGAACTCTCGACAACGGAATGCAGGCATGCTTATCAGGGCGACAGGTGCGCTTTGACCTCGGCGGGTACTTCAGTCCACCGGTAGGTTTTGACGCTGCCGCCGGCTGTGAGGATGATGAATTCGCCATCCTTGTCCGGGCGCGGTTGCACGAGGACCGGCGCGGCCGGGTTGGATTCCTTATCGAGAGAGCCGCCGAGGTAGAGCCACGGTTCACCCACCGCATCGCGCGTCGGGCGCCACATGCGGAGGACGCTCCAGTCGTCCGCGGAAATATCGCCGTGGGCGACGATATCGGCGAGGTTGGCTGGATACTTTCCGTCAGAATCGGCGGCGCGTGCGTCGAGGGCGAGTTTCAAGGTCCGGAGATTGTTGTGGTTCACAAAGCGCCAGGTCCAAGCGGATGGCTTATCATGAACGATCATGTCGGATCGCAGCAACCATACGGCTTGGTGCACGATTCCGGTCATGGCGATGGAGGCCCCGAAGAGAAGGAGGAGAAAGCTTGTGAGGGCGAAAGTGGTGCGAAACCTCCAGGGAGAGGGAAGTCTCGGATGGCAGGCAGCAAGCCAGGCGAGGAACCGGTGACCGATGAGCAAAGAGAGGAGGAGCGCCGCGATACCGCAGACCCACATCTCCCAGTTGATCGTCACCTCGGGAAGGACCTTGAAAGGATAGTTCACCCAACCGGTCAGGAGCGTCCAGAAAAACTGCAGGGGCATGACAAAATTTCCGATGATCGCCATGCCCAATAGAAGAAGTGCGAGACAAGCGGCAGGAACCGCGGCCATGCAACCCTTCCGCCGGACCAGTTTCGTTACCGGCTCAGTTGATCCTTCAGTTTGCGCTCGTTCCATTGCTCGATGGCCCCATCGCTAAGAAGGACATATCGCTGGGGTCCAGCAGTTGCAGGCTCGTAGACGAGAATCTCCCGCCCCGCGACCTCGCTGGGCGGAAGGTAGCAGTAGAAGGCGTCTCCGTTGGGATGCATCCAGTTCTTCCGCGGAAAGGCAGGATCGAAAATGCTGACGGGGAATTTGCCCTGGTTGCCGCCCGCGAAGGTCCAGAGCCGGGTCTTCAGAGACTCCATGGCAAGGAGGCGATCGCCCTTCGGCGAGCCGGGCGGGTCGTTGCGCAATTGGTAGCCAATTCCCTGCTTCTCCCAGGCGCCGGGCGTCATCAGTTCGCGTGCGCCCGAAATCATGGTGAGAACCACGTACATGAGCAGCCCCGAGACGAGCATGAGGGAGAGGGAAGCGCGGTAGCTGATGCGCGGAAGGGAGGAAAAAGCGCCCGCAAGAACGTTCCATAGACCCTTCACCACCCAGGCCAGGAGCAGATAACCCGCTGCGAAGAAAGAAATGGCCTCCAGACGGGCTTGCGCAAGGTCGGAGAGCACGAGAACCGTCATCCCCGCGCGCACAGGGAGAGCCGTGGCGGTAAGCACAATGACGACCGGAAGCACGGTTCGCGACGGCCGTCTCCCAGTCCTCATATCAAAATATGAATCGAGCGTCATCAGGTCTGTTTTCCGGACCCATTGCAGCGCCGCGATCGGGACAATCTAGCCGTTGCCAGGGATTCTCATACTATTTCTTCGCGAGGATCCGGCGAGCCCGCCCCGGCTGCCGATCCTATCCCTGACATCCGGGCAGTCCAGCAACATACGAAGCCGCATGTCGCGTGCGGGAGCCCGCCCCTCCAGGATCAGAACGCCGCGGCAGGATGAATTCCTGTCCCACCTGGGACAAGGATTCACAGGGTCAGCGAATGCGGTAGAAGTCACCGGCGGCCTCGACCCGGGAGGCAGACCCGCCGTTCTACAAGACCTGGAGGGCCTATTTCCCAGCCTTAGGTCATGGAACAGGAGCCAAGGGAGAAAACACCCTCCCCCCTTGGCGAGCTTTGCGGTCTTTGCGAGAAATCGATCTTCTTCATCCGTGTCCATCCATCCGTGGCTCCCAAGACCAGTCCCCAGCCTCAGGCTCAGCTTCTTTACTCCCTCTCCTTGTATCCGCCCGCCAGATCAGGAGTTCTGAAGCCAGTTGCGTTAGGGAAGTCCTCGATGGCGTGAACCAAAAAAGCTTGCAACAGTGATGCGCTTTGCTGCTCGTTAGTATCCTTCGTAGCCCGAAGCGGCTGCCTGATAAGCCGCCAGGGCGATGCCCGCCGTGATCGCCGCCGCCAGCGCCGAAGCCAACCCGTCCCACAGAGCTTCTCGAAACGCCGTCCCTCGCGGCAGGGGTAGCCAGCGCGTCAACAAACCGGCCAGCGGAGCCCCGCAGAGCAGCGCCGCCAAACCGTAGCGGATTTCAGCGAATAACCAGCCGCACCAAGCCAATTGCGCGAAAAGCATCGCCCACAGCGCTCCCAGACGCTGGATTCCGTCGCCCTCCCGTTTGCGCCACAGCCAAACCACCGTGACCGCGCCCAGCGCCGCCGCGAGCGCGCCGGCCGACTGCCCGAACCGCATCGCGCCTCCAAGCTGAAGCAACACCGCTAACGCCGCAGCGGGCGGAATCAATGCCGCCATCGTCAGGCGATTTCGCCGCGCCTCCTCTCCGGCCCGGTCCCGCTGCGTCAGATGTTCGATGAGTGCGGCCCACGCCGCCGTAAGCAAAGCCAGTCCTCCAGCCACTCCGAGCCTTCTAGGCAGGCCGCCATCCGATGCCAGCCACCCCGGATAGAGGCTCCACACCAGCACCGTCCACAGCAAGATCCGCAGGATCAGACGCGGAGCCCATTTCAACCGCAGCACCGATTCCAACGCGATCGCTCCCGACGCCGCCGCCAAACCCATCACGGCCGCATCCTCGCTCGAACCGGGCGGGAATTCCGGAACCCCAAACAACCACAGATACGGCCCCATCAACGCCGCCGCAGCCGCTAGCCACCACAACCCGGCCAGCAGCTTCCAGGCGAGCAATCCTGCCGCTAAAAAAGGAACCGCGGCGCTGAACACCGCCGTCCCGTGAACCAGGTCATCCCAGTTCCGGAGCCAGTCCATCCTGCGGAGGCTCCTCTTACTCCCTAGCCGCAACCTCAATCGTCACGGCCACTTCGTCCCCTGTCTCGGGGATCCGGTAGTCCATCCCAAAATCGCTGCGCTTGATCGTGAACTCCGTCTTCCCGCCACGATCCCCAGAGGGCACGAAAGTGATCGTCATATCCTTGCCTTTACCCAGAAGCGTAAACGTCCCCGCCACGGCATAGGCGCCGTCGCCGCTCTTCGCCACCGAGGAACTCTTGAAGGTCATGCTGGGAAACTCTTTGACCTTGAAAAAGTCCTGGTTCCGCAGGTGATCGTCCCGGCGCGTGTTGGCCGTATCCACACTGGCGGTCTTGACCTCCATGGTCACCGAACTTTTCGCCGGGTCCGCCTCATCGAAAGTGATCGATCCCGAAAACTCCTTGAACGACCCCGGCACATCCTCGAAACGCGATCCGCCAGGAGGCTTGTTCTTGATGGTGAAAGTCACTTTGGCCGTCTTCGGATCGAGTTTGATCGTCTCCCCCGCCATGAGCGGAAGCGACTGAAAGACGAGCGCCATCCCCAGCACAGCCAGGATACGCGGGAAAGAGATGTCATGCTTGGTCATAAGGCGTGTGGTCCAGAGAACTCTGCCGTCAGAGGGAGCAAGCGGCAACCTATTCCCGCATGCAGTCACATTTTTTTCTCGTCATGCCATAGGTCTCCATCCCGGAACCAGGCCGTCACGGAGACCGGCCGTCCACGTCTTGTCTGACAGATTAGTTACGCTATCCTGGAGGGGCGGGCTCCCGCACGCCCTGTCCCGCTATCCTCAGAACTCCTGATCTGGCGGGCGGACACAAGGAGATGGAGGAAAGAAGGATCGCCGGAGGCCCTTGGACTGCGGCGAGCATCGCCGCTCTCTCCCGGCGCGGAGCGCCGTCGGGGCCGAAGCCCCGCGCCTTCTTCCCAACCTTCTCCCTTGGCGTCCCCGCAACGATCTGCGAGCCTATCCTTCTTTACTAATCCATGTGTGGACGCTACGTCATGACCGAGGACCCAGACTCCTTGGGCCAGCTCCTGGCCGTCCCCCCGGACGATCAGACCCTGCAAACTTTCGCTGCACAAACTCACTACAACATCTGTCCCGGGCAGAGTATCCTGGCCTTCCGGGATCTCCCCGGACGCCAGGGAGCCCTTCTCCACTGGGGGCTCGTCCCTTCCTGGTCCAAAGACCGCAAGAACGCCTACCGGATGATCAACGCCCGCTCGGAAACCGTCTTCGACAAGCCCTCCTTCCGGCGCCCCGTCCGCGGCCAACGCTGTGTGGTTCCCGCCACAGGCTTCTACGAATGGCATCGCGCGCGCGAACCCAGCCAGCCCTACTTCATCCTCTACACCGACCGGACGCCCATGCTCTTCGCCGCCATCTGGGACCGCTGGACGTCCGGTCCCGGTGAAGACCTCGAATCCGTCGCTCTTCTCACCACCGCTGCCTCGGGCGCGGTGCGCGACATTCACGATCGCATGCCCGTGCTCCTGCAACCCCGGGAGATCGATCTCTGGTTGGATTCCCGGTCCTCCGAAGAAACCCTTCGCTCCCTCCTGAGTTCCCGGCCCGCTCCGGCCATCGCGCTCCGGCCCGTATCCCGCGCCGTGAACACTCCCCGCAATGACGGCCCTGAACTCATCGAAGCCGTCGCCGAACCGCCCTCTCTCTTCCAATCCTGACATAAACGCTATGCGCCGCCGCACCCTCATCCCACTCGCCGCCCTGTGCCTGCTCTGCCCGGGCTGCACCCAAGCCCTCGGTCCCATCCTCAGCCTGCCCCGAACCCTTCTCAGCCTCCCCGCCCGGGTCATGCGCTTCGGAGAAAACTCTCCGCCGCCCCAAAACCGCGTCTTCGACCACGGCATCGCCGGCGTCCAGGACCTGCCCCGTTATCCGCTGGCCCTACCCAAAGCCGGGCGCGAACTCGCCGCGGCCGATCCCGCGCCGTCCCTCTCAGCACCTTGAGCTTGTCCGGTTGATTCCCCCGGAGGACCGGGGAATTGTGAAGAACCGCGGTTCCGGATCCCCGCCCGCGCCGTCCTTCCATGCTCGTCGAAGCCATCTACATCTCCCCTTCCCACAATTACTTCGGCCGTCACGGAGAACCAGCCGGAGACGCCCCCATCATCCGCGTCCGCCGCGTGGAATGTCTCGCCGGCCGCGGCCTCGCCGGAGACCGCTTTCTCGATTACCGCCCGGATTACAAGGGTCAGGTCACCTTCTTCTCCCGCGAAGTCTATGAAGACCTTTGCGAGCGCTTCGGAGTCTACGGCCTGGACCCTTCGGTCTTCCGCAGAAACTTTCTCGTCTCCGGCGCAGACCTCAACGCCCTGATTGGCAAGCGTTTCGCCCTTCAGGGGATCGGCTTCGAAGGGACCGACGAGGCCAGGCCCTGTCATTGGATGAATCAGGCCTTTCACGAAGGAGCCGAAGAAGCCATGCGCGGTCGCGGAGGCTTACGGGCCCGGATACTCGACAACGGTTTCCTCGAGGAAAGCGCAGCATGAGCCAGCCTTTCGCGGCGGCCGTGCTGGCCGGGGGACAGTCCCGGAGAATGGGAAGGGACAAGGCTTTCCTTACCCACCCGCTGGAGGGCCGCCCGCTCTGGGCCCGCCAAGCCTCGCTTCTCCAGACCCTGAAACCAGAGCGCATCTACCTCTCGCAAAACCACCGCCAGGTCTTTCCCGCGAGCCCAGACCTTGTCGCCGTCCCCGACGCCAGTCCCGGCCTCGGCCCCCTCGGCGGCATCGCTTCCGTCCTCAAGGTCAACTCCAGCCCTCTCCTGCTCGTCCTCGCCGTCGATCTCCCGGCCATGATCGCAGCGCCGCTCCTCTTCCTCCTCAGCCAGTCCCGGTCCGGACTCGGGGCCGTCTTTGAACATTCCGGGGTCAGCGAGCCTCTCGCTGCGGTCTACCCTTTGGAATCGTTGCCTCTCGCCCAGGAACATCTCCAGACCGGCCGCCTTGCCCTCCGCGACTGGGTCGCCGCCTGCGCTCAGGCCGGCCTCATCTCCCTCTTCTCCCTGCCCCCAGTCTGGAAACCCATCTTTGCAAACGTCAACCGGCCCAGCGATCTCGTCACCCTAACTGCTTCGCGCTCATGAACGCCGGCTTGCGCTCTCTCGCCGTCCAGCGCTTCCTCCATGGATCCCTGCTGCCCGAAACCCCCGACGACGTCACCGTCGAAGAACCCCTCGAAATACGGGTGGAAGGTCACAGCGTCGCCGTGACCATGCGCACCCCAGGCCACGATGACGAACTGGCCGTGGGTTTCCTGGTCACCGAAGGAATCATCCGCTCTCCCGGCGACATCTTCGAACTCACCACCTGCCCCTCCTCTCATCCCGATGCCGTTTCCGGCAATGTCGTCGATGTCTTGCTGCGTCGCGGTTTGCCGGTGGATTTTGAGCGCCTCTCCCGTCATGTCTTCACCAGCTCCAGTTGCGGCCTCTGCGGCAAAGCCACCATCGACAACGTCCTCCAAAGGCATCCGCCCGTCGATTCTTCATGGCGCATCGACCCAGCCGTCCTTCTGACGCTCCCGCCCGTGCTCCGCCAGGCCCAAGCCACCTTCCACCGCACCGGCGGCTTACACGCCAGCGGTCTCTTCGATACAAAGGGCAGCCTCCTGACCCTGCGCGAAGACGTGGGCCGCCACAACGCTTTGGACAAACTCATCGGCCGCGCTTGCCTCGACGGCCAGCTTCCGCTCTCCCAACACCTCGTTCTCGTCAGCGGCAGAATCTCCTTCGAACTCGCCCAAAAGGCCCTGGTCGCCGGCGTCCCCGGCCTCGCCGGCATCTCCGCTCCGAGCACCCTGGCCATCGACTGCGCCCTCCGCGGCAATCAGTTCCTGGCTGGGTTCCTCCGCGACGAAACCTTCAACGTCTACGCTCACCCGGAACGGCTCTCCACCCAGGAGCCATGAGGCATCTCCTCCACATCCCGCGCGATGAAACCGTGCGTCGCCAAAAAATCGTGCAACAGCACCAGGCTCACTTCGAAATCCTCCACACTCACGTTCAGATTAAAAAAGCCGTGGCCGCGGCCCTCGAAGACCTCTAACCGGCACTCGTTCTTCTTCCTCCGCATTCGGGCCGAGAATCTCTCCACCTGATCCACCGGCACAACCCGGTCAGCCGACCCGTGCAAGATCAGGCTCGGCGGCAGACCCCTGGCAATCCACCGCAATGGATTCGCCGCTTCCGCATCCGCCGCGCTCCGAAAACGTTCCGAACCCACTCCTCTCCGGCTGGTGTCCACCACAGGATTAAAGAGCAACAACAAATCCGGTTTCGCAGAAACGTCCAGCGGCTCACCCGCCTCGTTCCAACCCTCCAAAAGTGCGCTGCACAATGCGATGTGCCCGCCGCCCGACCCGCCCGCCGCCGCAACCCGATTCGGATCGACGCCCAATTCCCTAGCATAAATCCGCGTCCACCGCACCGCCGATCTCGCATCCAATACCGCTTCCGCCGGACTCGTCCCGTGCAACGCCCGCTGCCGGTACTCGCAGAGCAAGCTCACCATCCCTCGCGCCGCCAAATACACAGCATAAGGCGCAAACTGGCTAACCAAATTCTGATCCCACAAACCAGCGGAAAAAAATAGGCAGGCCGGGCGCGCTTCAGCGCTGACCGTTTCCGCTGACGGGCGGAAAATATAACTGCGTAGCTCCACCCCGCTCACCTCCTTGTAGACCGCCGGTTGGGATTGCTGAAGCAAGAGTTGATTGCGATCCATCGAAGCAATCCCGCCGAGAAGGGCTGGTCCCGGATCTTCTCCCAGCCCTTGCTCAAGATTCGCGCTGTGCAGATCGCTCGTGTTCACACATTCCGGTTCCGTCCCGCTCCAGCCCCTGCAGCGGTCCCGGTTGTCCGGCATCTCACCCTTGCCGCCGCTTCCGCCTTTGGCAACCGCATTCCCAGACCGAAAGAAACTTTGCCAAACCCGCCGCTTTGATGGCATAGGGTTCTCATGTCCAGGTATCTCCGGCTGCTCGCCCTCGTCCTCTCTCTGGCGCTCGCCGGCCCAGGGATGCTCTCCGCCGCACTCGAGGACGACCTCGCCGCTTCCTATTCCGCATGGCGCAAAGCCGCCCAAGACAAAGACTTCGAGGCTTGGCGCCGCGCCACCTTCTACGCCCGCCAGATCACCACCAAGAATCTCATCATTTCCCAACGCCAGGAGTTTCCCGCCGCTCTCTTCAACTTCCCGGTCCAGTTCCCCGCGCTCGATTCCCTTCGCCTCCTCGGAGCCCGGCGCAAAGGCGACACCGCCAGCGCCGTCTACTTCGGACGCGTCGATTTCGGACTCGGCGTGGAACCGATTCCGGAAAGCGTCCTCATCACCCGATTCGTCTTCGAACGCCGGGCCTGGCGCTTCGACAGTTCCACGGTCATGAACCTGGACAGCAGCCCCACGCTCAAACGCAACATCGAAAGCGGAGACCTCGCCTTTCTCGATGACGCTCCTTTCGCCCCCTCCGGCACAGTGCCCCCTGTTCCAGACCAGTGCGGCCTGCCTGATTATGTCGCCGACGTCCACATCGTCGCCCTCGGTTACCGGGCTCATGTAGATATCAACGGCATCAGCAGCCATTCCGTGGAAGACAACGTCGGCACCGAAGTCGTCATCGGCGGCCTGAAGAAAGGCGAAAACCGCATCGAGCTGAAACTCGAAAAACTCGCCCGCTCCGCCTCGCCCGAGGACCTCCTCCAAATCAGCGTCCACATGAAAACCGGCGACCTCGAAAACCCCGCCGTTCAAGTCTTCCGCTACGAGCCCAGCACCGTGCCTCCTACCTACACCGCCGTGATCCGGGCCGACTCCACGACCCTCGGCCGTTACGCCCGCTGAACTCTCCGCAGGGTTTCCGGTATCCGCTCGCCCGCCGGCAAGTCTTCTCGGCGCTGGCGCATCCTAACCAGCTCCGCCCGCTCCCCCTCCACCAACACCTCCGCCGGCAGCGGCCGCGAGTTGTAATTGGAACTCATCACGAATCCGTAGGCGCCCGCACTCAAGACCGCCAAGAGATCTCCCTCCTTCGTCGACGGCATCTCGCGGTCCCGCGCCAGAAAATCACCGGACTCGCAGATCGGTCCCACCACGTCCACCGTCTCCAACTCCGCCCCCGGCTCTTCCTCCACCGGGACGATGTCATGGTGGCCTTGATAGAGAGCCGGACGGATCAAGTCGTTCATCCCCGCATCGACAATCTTAAACGTCTTGGCCGCTCCCCGCTTCTCGTAGAGCACCCGGGTCAGCAAAACCCCCGCGTTTCCCACGATCACGCGGCCCGGCTCCAAAAGAATCCGTAATCCCAGCGCCTCCAACAGCGGCACGATCGCCTCCGCGTAAGCGCCGACGCTCAACGGAGTCTCCCCCTGCTCCCGGGCAGTCCACCACCCCGGATCCCCGCTCCGCAAACTGTCCTCATAGATGATTCCGATTCCCCCGCCGATGCTCAAAAACTCGATCCCGTGTGCGTCCCTCAATTGCGCCGCCAACGGAGCCACCTTGCGCAACGCTTCCACAAAGGGCTCGATCGACGTGAGCTGCGATCCAATGTGCATCTGCAACCCCCGCATCCACAGGTGCGGCAGCCGCGCCGCCTCCGCGTAGACCTCCGGAATCGCCTCGAAATCAATCCCGAACTTGTTCTCCTTCTTCCCCGTCGAAATGTAAGCGTGCGTCCTCGCGTCGACGTTCGGATTGACCCGCACCGCGGCCGGGGCCCGTGCGCCCAACTCTCCGGCCACCCGGTTCAAAAACTCCAGCTCCGCCGCCGACTCCACATTGAAGCTGTGAATGCCCTCCCTCAGTGCGTATTCGATCTCCTCTCGCGTTTTGCCCACCCCCGCAAAGGAGCACGACTCCGCTTTCCCTCCCGCCTGCAATACACGATACAGCTCGCCCCCGCTCACAATGTCGAATCCCGCGCCTTCCTGATCCAGCAACGCCAGCACCGCCAGATTCGAGTTTGCCTTGACCGCATAACAAATCTTCCGGTCCAACCGGTCCAAGGCCGCGTCCAGACGGCGGTAATGGTCGCGTATCGTCCCCCCGCTGTAAACATAGAGCGGCGTGCCGTATTCGGCAGCCAACTCGCGCAACCGGACCCCCTCGCAGCAAAGGGTCCCATCCCGGTAATGAAAAGCATGCATGCTTCACTCTCTAAAACGCGCTGCCAACCTCTCTGTCAACGGCCGTCTCTCCATGCTGGCGTCTGCTTCTGGGCGCCGAAAAGGCCTTACGCAGTCGAGGCTTTCTGATCGAGCTTGGCTCCGTCCGGGGTTCCGCCCTTCAAGAGCTTCCTTACCCGGAGTCCCAACCCGCCTGACGCTCCATCTCGACAGAAGCAGAGCGATCGCCTACGTTCCCAAATACTCCACGCCCGCTGCGCAGCCATGCCGGAGCCCCAACCTTCCATCCCCCTCAACCGCCGCATCTTCCTCGGCTCCCTCAGCCAGGGCCTCGGCGGCGTCGCCCTCGCCTCCCTCCTCGCCGGCGATCAAGCCGGCGCCGCTTCCCCAAGGCTGCCCCACCTGCGACCCCGCGCCAAAAGCGTCATCTGGATCTTCCTGCGCGGCGGCCTCAGCCACCTCGAAAGCTTCGACCCTAAACCAGCCCTCAATCGCTACGCTGGCCTGACCATCGCCGAATCTCCCTTCCGCCACGTTCAGTCTTCGGAAAAACTCGGGCGCGTTCGCGTCGTCGTCGTCAACGACGCCAACGGCCAGCAGCGCAACGTGCTTTTTCCTCTGCAAACCGGGTTCCGCGCCCGCGGTCAAAGCGGCATTCAAATCAGCGATTGGTTTCCTCACATCGGAGCCCGCGCCGATGAGCTCGCTGTGATCCGGTCCATGTGGACCACCGACGACAATCACGGAGCCCAAGTCCAGTTCCACTCGGGCCGTCATATGCTCGATGGCCATCATCCCACCATCGGGGCCTGGATCACCTGGGGTCTCGGGTCTCTCAACGACAATCTCCCCCAGTTCATCAGCATCGGCCCTCGCTTCTTCGACAGCCGGGACGCCCACTATCTCGGCCCCGCCTGCGACGCAGTGAAACTCGAGATCGATCCCAGCAATCCGCTGCCTTACGCCCGGCCGGAAAAGGACCTCTCCCCGCCACAGCAACAGGCTGTCTTCGATCTGGCCCACCGGCTCAACACCCACAACGCCATTGCCTACCCAGACGATCCCGCCCTCGCCGCCCGCATCCAATCCTACCAACTCGCCTTCCGCATGCAGACCGCTGTCCCGGACGTGCTCCGCTTGAGCGAAGAACCCGGGCACATCCGCCGCCTCTACGGGCTCGACGCCGAGCCGACCCAGGCCTTCGGTTCCCAACTCTTGGCCGCCCGCCGCCTCGTCGAACGCGGCGTGCGCTTCGTCCAAATCATGCACGGCGATGGAGCCGCCGGAGCGTGGGACGCCCACTCCGGATTGCGCGCCAACCACGCTCTGCTCGCAGGCCAAGTTGATCTCCCCACCGCCGGCCTCCTCCAAGATCTCCGCCAGCGCGGGCTCTTCTCAGACACCCTCGTCGTCTTCGCCACCGAGTTCGGCCGCACCCCCGGATCACAAAACGGCGACGGACGCGATCATCATCCTTACGGTTTCTCCGTATGGTTAGCCGGCGGCGGCGTGCGCGGGGGAACCGTGGAAGGAAGCACCGATGAGATCGGGTTTCACGCCGTCAGCCATCCCCATTACGTCACCGACATCCACGCGACCTTGCTCCATCAGCTCGGTCTCGATCATCGCCTTATGGAAATCCCGGGCCGGAAACGCCTCGAAATGGACTTCGGCGAAGTCATCCGCCCTATCCTGTCCTAAGGCTTTCCGGGAGCCCCGGTCAGATAAATTCGTTGATCAGATTCTCCAACATCTCCTGGCGTCCGCTGTTCACGCCGGGTTCCCCCTGCTCGAGCACCCAAGCCTCCAAATCCCGGAAGCCCACGCTCCCTTCCTCGATCCGCCGGCCCATCCCTTGGTCATAACTGGAATACCGGTTCCTCACAAATTCGTCGAGCCTTCCGTCTTCCACAATCGCCGCCGCGATCTTGAGTCCCCTCGCAAATGCGTCCATCCCGCCGATGTGCGCATGAAAGAGGTCCGCCGGCTCGAAACTCTCCCGCCGCACCTTGGCGTCGAAATTGAGCCCGCCGGTGGTGAACCCGCCCATCCGCAACAGGCAAAGCATAATCGCTGTCGTACCGTAAATGTCGGTCGGGAACTGGTCCGTATCCCACCCAATCAATTCGTCTCCCCGGTTGGCGTCGATCGATCCCAACGCTCCGGCAGCCATGGCCACCTCCAACTCATGCTGCACCCGGTGACCCGCCAAGGTGGCGTGATTGGTCTCGATGTTCAGCTTGAAGGAATCCAAGAGATCATACTGACGCAAAAAATTCAGACAGGCCGCGGCATCCGAGTCGTATTGATGCGTCGTGGGTTCCCGCGGCTTCGGCTCAATGTAGAACTGCCCTTCAAACCCGATCTCCTTCTTGTAATCCACGGCCATGTGCAAAAAGCGGCCCAGATGATCGAACTCCCGCTTCAAATCCGTATTCAACAGCGTGGAATACCCTTCGCGCCCACCCCAAAACGTGTAGCCCGCGCCGCCCAATCGCAGCGTCGCCTCCATGGCCTTCTTCACCTGGGCCGCAGCATGAGCGAACACCCCCGCGTAGGGACTGGTCGCCGCCCCCTGATTGTAGCGGGGATGCGCAAACAACGCCGCCGTTCCCCACAAAAGCTGGATCCCCGTCCGTTCCTGCTCCTCGGCCAGCACCTCCACCACCGCATCCAGATTGCGATTCGTCTCGGCCCAGGCCGCTCCCTCCGGCGCGACGTCGCGGTCGTGGAAGCAATAAAACCCGATGCCGCATTTCTCCATGAACTCAAAGGCGACCCGCACCCGGTTCTGCGCGTTTTCCACACTGTCCACTGCCGCCTCCCAAGGGCGGCGCGCCGTGCCAACCCCAAAAGGATCCGCCAGGGGATTTCGCATCGCGTGCCAGTAAGCCATCGAGAAGCGGAAATGCTCCCGCATCGGTTTTCCCGCCACCACCTCGTCGGGATTGTAATGTTTGAATGCGAGCGGGTTCTTCGAACCCGGCCCTTCATAGTCAATCTTCGAGACCTCCGGAAACGCTTGTTCAGCCATGCGATCGCTTTATCCCTTCGACTGGAAACGCGGTCAAGCCGATTCCCTCGTCGCGGAAGCTGCAAAGCTTCCGAGGTCCCCCCGTAGCGGGCTGCAAAGCTTCCGGGAACTCGAATTGAAAATCAACGAGTTGCCTGCTCACTTCCAAGAGCCTCAGGCGTGGCTCGACAGGGCCTCTTCAGCGGCGGCTTGTCCGCCGCCCTTGGACTGCGGCGAGAATCGCCGCTTTCGCGCCCGCACAGAACTCCGCCAAACCCAACCCCGCCTTGGCCTCCCACGGACTCCGCATCTCCCTCGAAAGCCCCAGAGGACTGGCGCCCTCTACAAGCTTCCGCAGGCACGGCGCTCCGCGCCTTATAGAGAGCGGCGATGCTCGCCGCAGTCCAAGGGCCTCCGGCGTGGCTCGACGAGGCTTATTAGCGGCGGCTTGGCCGCCGCCCTTGGACTGCGGCGAGAATCGCCGCTTTCGGGCCCGCACAGAACTCCGCCAAACCCAACCCGGCCTCGGCCTCCCAGGGACTCCGCGTCCCCATCCAAAGAAAGCCCCAGAGAACTGGCGCGCTCTACAAGCTTCCGCAGGCACGGCGCTCCGCGCCTTATAGAGAGCGGCGATGCTCGCCGCAGTCCAAGGGCCTCCGGCTTCCCTTGGCGGTGACCACAGACGCGGAAATGCTTGTTCGCCATGGAGCCTCATGAGCCCAATTCGAGCGCTGGAGCGCCCGTGACACAGGATCAGAACTCCTGATCTATCGAGGAAGATAATGGATACAGGGGAATAAGAGTGAGCCAAAGCGAGACCGCCACTCCGTGAATGATTTGTGGGGCGATTTGTGGGGCGATTTGTGGGGCGATTTGTGGGGCGATTTGTGGGGCGGACACTCTTGTCCGCCGAGTGAGCCTAGAAGGTTCGCGGGCAGGAGTGCCCGCGCCACATAGTTTTCCGGCTCATCCAATTTCCTCGAGATCAGGAGTTCTGAGGATATTCCTGGCCGCGCGCTGCCCTCTCCATCTGTTTCGCGTGGCCCCCTCCGGCTCATCCTCTTTCCCCGGGCTCCTGGTATCCGCTCGCTAGCCCGGATTCCTCTCCTACGAGAGCCGGGCCACTCGGCCAGTCGGAAAAGGCTCGGTTTCCCCTAGGCAAGAAGGATCCCGCTCTGGTAGAGTCCCGCACCGGGGTGGATCCCTGGATAGCACCTATCCTGTCGATGAAGGAATACGCTTACATTCACGAGGAAGGCAAGATTCCGCCAGCGTTGCAGAATCTGCCGCTTCTCAAGGATTTTAAAGAACCGCACCTGAACGACATCCTCTATTCGAGTTATTTCCTGGAATGCGACCCCGGGGACGTGTTCATCGAGGAAGGCGCGAAAGACTCGCGGATCTACGTCCTGCTGACGGGCACGGTCAAGGTGATGAAGGGGGGAGAGCAGATTGCGGAATCCGACACGCCGGGCGACTTGTTCGGTGAGCTGGCGGTGGTCGACGCGTCGACTCGGTCGGCCTCAGTGGTGGCGAAGTCGCGGACGCTGCTTTTGGTGGTGGATCAGCAGTTTTTGCAAGAGCTGCGGCCGATCGAGGAGAACGAGGGTTTTTACGCGGCTGTGTATGGTTTTCTGGCGAAAATTCTGGCGGTGCGCCTGCGTGCGACCTCGCAAGAACTCGCTCGCGTCGAGAAAGAACTCGAGGATTTAAAGAAGCGTGCGACGGCGGCGGCTTCCTCGACAAATTAGTTTAGCGCGGTCCTCCAAATGCAGATTACACTGAGCCTCATTGGCCCCGCGGCGAGCCGCGACGAGGGCGCGTCTCTGCAATGGGGCGGCAAGCGGGCCCGACGGCACGGGCAGGACCTTTCCTATTTTGTTCGATCATGACCACGAAGGCTCCTTTAGGTTGGGCAATCCTGCTTGGACTAGCCGCCGGGCCTCCGGCGGTTCATGCCGTCGTGGTGGTGGACGAGACGGATGTGGTTGAGATCAACACTTCAGCTCCTTCCAACGACCCGGGCTTCGAGAGCGTGGTGCGGGTATACCGCGCCGCCGGCCCGGATGCGAGCGGCGTCTATCTCGGCCAGGGTTGGGTTCTCACAGCCGATCATGTGGGGAAGTCGGATTCGCTGGTTGAGTTCGACATCAGTGGGACTCTTTTTTCGAGCGCGGTGATCCAGACGGTGGAGCCGTCCCCCGGGGTCGATTTGGAGTTGGTCCGTTTCGATGTTGCCTCACTCGGTCCCGCGGAAGCCGCGCTGCTCGCCTCGCTTTCTCCGGTGAGCCTTTCTTCCTCGACCGCTGGAACGGGTGCGGCGGGCGAGTTCATGATGATTGGCTACGGACGGAGCGGCGGCGTGACGGCCAAGGCCTATGACATCGACACGACGCAGAACCCGGACGTCTGGTCGGATCGCAGCGTGAATCCTCCCGATGGAGCTGCCGAGGCCTCGGCGGTGCTGTGGGGTGGAGCCAAGCAGAGGCAGTGGGGAACCAACTCTTCGGCAGGCACTCTGGCGATCAGCTACACCGTGGAAAGCCAGTCCACGCTGAATCCGGCGATTCTTACCCTTTTTGATGGCGGGGATCCCGATGAGGGGCAGGGGGCCCCCGGGGATTCGGGCGGCGCACTCTTTTTCGACAATGGAGTCGATTGGGAACTTGCGGGAATCATGGTGGCGATTTCACAGTTCGATGGAAATGCCTACCTGGCCGGGGCTCCCCTCGAGGAAGTTTTGCCTGCGCTTTTGGATGGCCAGCCCTCGGCCAGCCTGGCTGTCTACGATTACTTTGGATTCCCCGGCAGTGTGACTTACAGCATCGATTTGAGCCTGTTTCGTGACGACATCCTCGCTATTATTCCGGAGCCAGCCAGCGGCTTCCTCGTTCTGTCCGGGATTCTCATGTTTTGGGCGCGGAGGAGACGAGGCTGGTGATTGGAAGAGCACTAAAGGCTGAGGCTAAACGGAGGGGAAGCGGGTGGGTGCTCCATCTATTCCGATTTTGTCTTTCCCTCTCCGGTCCCTGTGCCTAAGGTCGCTTTCTCTCCCCTCACCGGCCGTCTGCTATGAGCCTCCCCCTCGTTCGTCTCCTGGTTTTTTGTGCCGCCGCGGCCCTCGTATCGACGGCGATTTCTGGATGCAGCAAAACGAGGGGTTCGGGCGCAGTGCGGTTGGCTTTCGTCACAAACGGCGTGGCGGACTTTTGGACCATCGCTGAAGTGGGCGCGCGCAAAGCCGGAGAGGATTTGGGGGTCGAGGTCGATGTGCTCATGCCTGCGGGGGGGATCACCGAGCAGAAGCAGCTCCTTGAGGATCTGGTTACGCGGGGGATCGATGGCATCGCGGTCAGCCCGATCGATCCAGTAAACCAGACGGAATTGTTGAATCGGATCGGAGAGGCCACTCTTCTGATCACGCATGACTCCGACGCTCCGGATTCCCAGCGGCGCGCCTATATTGGGATGGACAACTATGTGGCGGGGCGGATGTGTGGGGAGTTGGTGCGGGAAGCCATGCCGGACGGCGGCTCGGTCATGATCTTTGTGGGGCGCATGGAGCAAGACAATGCGCGCCGCCGCCGCCAGGGCGTCATCGACGATTTGTTGGGACGCGACGAGGACCCGGCCCGCTTCGACCCGCCGGGGCGGCCCTTGGAGGGGAATGGTTACGTGATTCTCGACACGTTGACGGATCAATTTGACCGGGCCAAGGCCAAGGCGAACGCAGAGGACACCCTTTCCCGCCACCCCGAGGTTGGCTGCATGGTCGGGCTGTTTGCCTACAACACGCCGGCGATTCTCCAAGCGCTGGAACAGGCGAGACGTTTTGGTCAAGTCAAGGTGGCGGCGTTCGATGAGGACGACGAGACGCTGCAAGGCATCATCGATGGCCATGTCCACGGCGCCGTGGTGCAGAATCCCTATCAGTATGGTTACCGGTCGATCGAGGTCTTGAAAGGACTGAAGGCGGGAGAGGCGTCCGCGGTTCCGCCGAGCGGGTTCATCGACATTCCGGCCCGGCAGATCCGGAAAGACAACGTCGAGGAGTTCTGGGCCGATCTGAAGTCCAAAGTGGGCAAGTAGATCGCGCGTTCAGGCTCCCTCAGGCTCCCACAACTCCGCGATGACCCCGGCCGCCGGAGCGCCTTTGCTGGAAGGTGTAGGGATTTCCAAGAGCTTTCCCGGCGTGCGGGCGCTCCACCAGGTTCATCTCACTCTTCATCGAGGGGAAGTGCTCGCTCTGATCGGTGAGAATGGCGCGGGGAAAAGCACTTTGATGAAGATCCTGGCGGGGGTGCTAGAGCCCGATTCCGGAGAGATCCGGTTCGACGGAAGTCCGGTCGCGTTCGACTCAGTGGAATCGGCCTTGAGGAGTGGGATCGCTTTGATTCACCAGGAACTGAATTTGGCTTCCAATCTCGATGCCGGCGCCAATATTTTCCTGGGGCGCGAACCACACCGGTGGGGATGGATCGACGAGAAAGCCTTGCGGCGGCAGGCCCGGCGTTATCTCGAGGAGGTGGGACTTGATATCGCGCCGGATGTGCCCTTGGAGAGCTTGGCGCTGGGCAGGCAGCAGTTGGTGGAGATCGCTAAAGCGCTTTCGGTGAATGCCAGGATTCTCATCATGGATGAACCTACCTCCAGCCTTTCGCAGAGCGAAGCGGAGCGGCTGTTTGGCGTGATTCGCGATCTGCGCGGCCGCGGCGTCAGCGTCATTTACATTTCGCATCGCTTGGGAGAAGTGAAGGAACTGGCCGATCGCGTCAGCGTTCTGCGGGACGGTGAAAATGCGGGCGAACTCGGCCGGGAGGAGATCCATCACGACCGCATGGTCCGTTTGATGGTGGGCCGGGATGTGGAGCGTTTTTACCAAAGGCGGCCGCACCGTCCAGGCCGCATCGTGTTGGAGGTGCGGGGATTGCGGACCAAGGCCTATCCGGGGCATGCGATCGGGTTTGCCTTGCGGGCCGGGGAGATCGTGGGCATGGCGGGCTTGGTGGGAGCCGGGCGAAGCGAAGTGCTGCAATCCCTCTTTGGAGTGTCTGCGGCGCTGGAGGGAGAGATCCGGGTGGACGACCAAACGGTGAGACTGGCTTCGCCGCGAGATGCGGTGGCTGCGGGTTTGGCTCTGGTTCCAGAGGATCGCAAGGGCCAGGGGTTGATCCTGCCGATGAGCGTGCGCGACAATCTCTCGTTGGTGAGTTTGCGGACGCATCGTCGCGCGGGAGGTTTCCGCGACGAGAAGGCGGAGCGAGTTGTGGCTCGGGAGATGATTGCGGCGATGCGGATCAAAACCCCGGGAGACAGGCAAGAGGTGCGGCTTCTATCGGGAGGCAACCAGCAGAAAGTGGTGCTCGGGAAGTGGTTGGCTGTGGATCCGCGGGTGCTTCTTTTGGACGAACCCACTAGGGGCATCGACATTGGAGCCAAGCAGGAGATTTATGGGTTGATGGAAGATCTCGCGGAACGCGGCGTGGCGGTGCTTTTTGTCTCGAGCGAGATGGAGGAAATTCTGGGGATGTCCGACCGCGTTCTGGTTTTGCATGAGGGACGGTTGACCGGCGAACTGAGTCGCGAGGGGCTGAGCGAGGAAGCCATCATGCATCTGGCTACGGGAGGAGCGCCAGCGGCGCCGATCACTATCTAACGGATATGAAGCGCATTCTAGGAATCCTGGTGCTGTTGATCGTGGTCTACGTGGCCACTTGGGTCATGAGCGATCTGCTCACGGGACGCCAGAGCTTCATGTCCAATTTCAATCAGGAGAACCTGATTCGGCGGACGGCCTTGTTCGGGATCATCAGCGTCGGGGTGGCCTTTGTGATCATCACCGGTGGGATCGACCTTTCCATCGGCTCAGTGGTTTGCCTGGTGGGAGTGGGCTTTCCATGGTTGCTTCTGGATAAGGGCTTTCCCTTGTGGTTGGCCTTGGTCCTGGTTCCGACGGTGTCGGGACTTATCGGATTGAGCCACGGGTTGCTCATCACTCGGCTGCGATTGCAGCCCTTTGTGGTGACCTTGTGCGGATTGCTGATTTACCGGGGACTGACACGGGGCTTCACGAGAGATCAGACCGCGGGATTTCAGAATGAATTCAAGGACTTCCGCTGGCTGGCTACCGGCGAGATTGAGGTTCCCCTGATGGGCGGTTTCGGCATTCCCATGCCCTGTATCATTCTCGCCGTGGTGGCCCTGTTGGCGGGGATTTTTCTCAATCGCACGATTTGGGGCCGCTACCTTCTGGCCCTGGGGAATAACGAAGAGGCGGCGCGCTTCAGCGGCATCGACACGGGCAAGATGATCGTGTTGGCTTATGTCATCTGCTCGCTGCTGGCCGGGTTGGGAGGACTCCTTTTTGTGCTCGACGTCAACTCGGCGCAACCGGTCGATTTCGGGAACTTCTACGAACTTTTTGCCATTGCCGCGGCGGTGCTCGGCGGTTGCAGCTTGCGCGGCGGCCAGGGAACGATCCTTGGCGTGGTCATCGGAGCAGCGCTCATGCAAGTGTTGCGCAACATGATCACTTTGGTCGATGAGATCCCGCAGAACATCGAGTTCGCCATCATCGGCGCGGTGATTCTCGCCGGGGTAATTGGAGATGAGGTCACGCGCCGGATTGTGACCCGTCGGCGGAAGGGGGCCTGAGGCCGCGGATAGAAGGCCTGGCAGGCCTTCGGAACTCTCACGAGTTCCCCTACACCAGTGACCCTCACGGTCTTCCATTCCCTGATTGGCGGGTCATGATCTCCCTCGATAGGTCAGGAGTTCTGAGCTTGAACAGCGTGTGCTCACCCGTCTTTCTTGAAGCCGGGGCATCAGAAGAACGGTTTGGGGCGGGCGGCGGGGGGGCGGCAGCGGACCCATAGCGATGGCCTCAGAACTCCTCATCTATCGAGGGGAGAAGGAGAAGGCGAACCCGAGGAATTTCGATGAGCCGCCTGGGTTCTGTTGCCCGTGGGACAGCGCCGCGAAGCGTCGCACCAAAGAGACCGCGTCCGCGGTCTCACTCCGGCTGGCTTATGGCAATTCCTCCAGATCAGGAGTTCTGGGCCTAAGGAAACTCACTCGGGATGGCGCGGCGGGTTTTGCTTGGTCCACCAGGCGATGAGGCTGGCGGCGAAGACGATGGGCGCCAGGGTGTAGAGGAGCGGTGCGTAGGAACCGGCTGCGGCGTGGCATTCTGCAAAAAGCAGTGGGCCGATAGCTGATGCAAGCACCGTGAGCATTTGCGCGGCTCCTTGGATGCGCCCGAGGTGAGCGCGGCCGAAGTACTGTCTCCACGCGGCGAAAAAGATGACGGCGATGAATCCGGCGGATACGCCGAATACAGCGGCGAAAGCCCAGAGTTGGGCGTGGGTATGGAGATTCGGCAGAGCGGCGAGACCCCCCGCGTAGAGGCAGAGGGCCATGGCCAATAGCCGGGGCATAGGGCGCCGCCGAGTTAGCCAGCCACAGAGCATTTGTCCGGCCAACGCGAACACGGTGCTTACCGCGAGGAAGGTGTGAAATGTCTTTTGGTCGAAGCCGCGTTCGGCGAGAATGGCCTCGTTGAAGAGACCGATGCCGGAGGAGGCGAGACCGAAAAGCGCGGTTGCCCCGGCGAAAACCCAGAAAACTCGAGTGCGCAAAGCCGCGGAGAGCGGCAGCCCTGCGGGCGGCGCGGTATGGGTTTTGGTTTGGCGCACAGGTTCGTGGAAGAGAGTGGCGACGAGCGCGGCCACGAGCACGAGGCCCAGCGCCACGAGAGCCCAGGCGGGCCGCCAGCCCTGGTTCCGCACGACGGCTCCGACGGCGACGAAGGCTCCGGCGAAGAAGAGGCTGAGGAGGACGGAATACACGCCCATGGCCCAACCGACGCGGACGCCAAAGCTTTTTCCGACAGCGGTGATGCTGGCCACGGAGAGGGCGCTTTGCCCCAGCGCCCGGGTGAGGAGCACGAGGGCGAAGAGGAGAATCACGCCTCCGTGCACGGCGCTCATGCCCCAGACGGCCGCTGCGAGAAGGAGAACGATGCCGGAGGAGGTCCAGCGCAGCCCGCAGCGGTCGATAAGCCAGCCGGCCGGAAGGCAGAAGGCGGCCCCTAACAGCGTCGCCCAAAGATTGATCTTGGCGTAGAGGACGCGGTCGAGTTGGAGTTCGCCGAGCATCGGCTCGGTGATCAAGCCCAAGCCTTGCGTGCGGCCCGGAAGGGTCGCGAGCATGAGCAGGGCGGCGAGGACGACGTTGCCCCACGCCGCGGCGGGACGTTCGACGGCCAGCGTCGGCGCGGCGGCGGCAGGGATGGAATCGGCGGAACTCATGTCACTCGGCCTCTGTTTGGTTAAGTTGGGAAGAGCTCGCAGACCGCTTTCCGTGAGTGACAGCGGGGGGCGCGGGGATGGGATTGCCGTAGCGGTGCCGGGTTTCGCTGATGGCTTGTTCGCGCAGGTACTGGGGAAGTTCGATGCGGCCGTGCCAGGCCGGGGGAGCCGAGGCGAGCCGGGCCGCGGAGTCGAAGGCGGCGAGCCGCAAATCCGGGCCCGGATTGGGCGCGCGGACGACCCAGGAAAAGGCGGCGGAGCCAGCCTCGCGCAAGCGGTGACTCAACTCCTCCTCGGATTCCTCGCACCAGGCCACAGCGGAGCCGAGGGCGTGACGCAAAACGTCGCGGAGCCCGGTGGAACTGATCTCCGGCGGGACGCCGCAGCAAAGCGAGGCCAGGACGCAGCGGGCGAGATCGACGTCCGGCGTTTCGGAAGCTGCGCGCAGGATGGCGCGGGCGAAGGGCCGATATCGAAAGATGTTGCGTTCGCAAAAGAGATTGTCAGGGTCGTGCTCTTTGGAGAACCAGGTCTCCCACCACCAGGCGTCGTTGCGGGCGGCGTTTTCGAGCGCGAGGGCGTGGGCCGGGAAGGCTGTGCGAAGATGGTCGAGTAAGGGGCGAAGCGCCGGGGCGACGGATTGGCGGTTGACCGGTTGGCGGACGGAGCGCCACCGTGCCAGTTGGGAGAGGTAGCCCGGTCCTCCGGCCTTGGCTCCCGGTCCGGCGCAGGAGCGTTTCCAGCCGCCAAAGGGTTGACGGCGTACGATGGCTCCCGTGATGCTGCGATTGATGTAAATGTTGCCTGCCTGAACGCGATCCTGCCAAGCGGCGATCTCGCGTTCGTCGAGAGAGTGCAGGCCTCCGGTGAGTCCAAAGGCGGAGTCATTCTGAATGCGGAGCGCTTCATCTAGATCGCGGGCGGGGATGAGGCCGAGGACGGGTCCGAAGCACTCGGTGCGATGGAACCAACTTCCGGCCCGGACGTGCAGGCGGATGCCGGGAGACCAGAGCTGTGGATTGTCCGGAGAGGGTCTTGGTTCGAGGAGCCATTCCTCACCTTCCTCCAATTCCGTTAGTCCTCGGTAAAGTGCAGGTCCCGGTTCACGAATCAAGGGAGTGACGACGCTGGCAAAATCCCAGGCAGAACCGACGTGAAGGCTGGCGGCGGCATCCCGCAGTTGGCGGCGGAAAGATGGGCTGTCGTAGAGCGACTGTTCGATAATGGCGAGGGATGCTGCGGAACATTTTTGACCGGAATGCCCAAAGGCGCTGCGGACGAGATCGCGCACGGCCAGGTCGGCGTCGGCACAGGCGCTGACCAGGAGTGCGTTCTTTCCGCTGGTCTCCGCGAAAAGGGTGAGATGAGGTTTCCAGCCGAGGAAGAGCCGAGCTGTTTCCCAGGCTCCGGTGAGGATGACGCCGTGCACGCGGGGATTGGTGATCAGGGCGCGCCCGGTCTCGTCGTCGGGGCAGGGGAGAAACTGGAGTAGGTCGCGGGGAACGCCCGCTTCCCAGAGCAGGGAGGCGAGCAACCAAGCGGTGAGAACGGTGTCGGGAGGGGGCTTGAGAATGACGGCGTTGCCTGCGGCCAAGGCAGCAAAGATCCCGCCGCAGGGGATGGAGAAGGGGAAGTTCCAGGGCGGCGCGACGACGACGGTTCCAAGAGGTTCACTGACAAGCCCATCGCGGGAGGATCGATCAAGGATCTGGGCGGCGTAGTAGCGAGCGAAATCGATGGCTTCGCTGACCTCGGGATCTCCTTCCACGACGGCTTTGCCCCCGTCGAGAACCATGGCGGCCAGGATCGGGCCGCGCGCGGCGGCGATGCCGGCGGCGGCTTGGT
>JBGTBW010000300.1:0-40308 GCA_041749135.1 Verrucomicrobiales bacterium | reverse complement strand
CACCACCACATCGCGCTGGCGCGAGGGGCGCGAAGCGATGATCGACTCTAAGCCGAGAACTTGCAGTTGACCGAAGACGGCGGCGACATGGCCATGAGGCAAAGAGCGCAAGATTCTCCAGGGGCCTGCTGCGGGAGCAGTCTCGCCACGCAGCCGCAGGCGGATGAGTTCAACGAGATCCTCGGGCAGATGGGAGATATTGCCGAGGGTTTGGTGAAGAACTCTGCCGTCCTTGCGGAAGGAGCGGCGCAGCAGGTGGGTGTAGTAGATCTTGCCCTTGTATTTTTTCTTATTCGTGGCTACATGGACAGCTTCGGATCTCCTTGGCATGCGGGGAGAGTATTACGGAAATCGAGAATATTCAAGAAGAAAATCAAATATTTCGTGGCTACACAATGCAGCCGGGAATTTTTGCATAACTCGATGATGGCGCGAGAGTTAACCCCGGCGAGAGGCCCTAATTCTGGGAAAAGTTCGGTCTAAGGTTTGCCGGATCCCACGCCTTAGTGGTCATGAGCATAAATGCGGTGACATTCGTTCCGCCAGGTTGGCCTGTGGGGAGGCGCGAGGAGGGCGCATCCCCGCAGCGGGCTGTAACCGGCGAGCAACAAAGCCACAGGCCAAACCAGGCGCCCCCGCAGGGCGGCGGTTCCTTTTGGCGCAGGCCACGTTGCTCTCTCCTCACAGACCGCTGAGGGTATGCTCGTCGCTCGCGCCTTGCCTGCACCAAAAACCCCTCGCCGCGAACGCCATCGTATTTATGCTCATGACCACTTAGGCACGCTGGAATGGTTGCGCACCCTCGCGTGGGAACCACCGCCCGCGCTCCTCGCCTTCGGTGAAGGCTAGGCTTCATCCATGGCGCATCGGCGGGTTTCGCGGAACTCACTCCCCAGGCCGGCCGCACGGTCGTCCGGGGGAGCCTGACGCCTTCGGCGCCCAACGCAACGGCGCGTTTTTTGTCGCAGGTGCGACACGAAACGCGACACGGACCCGGCGGAGCCCTGGGAATCGAGTGCTCCGCCTGGTCCGGCGCCCCACGCAACGGCGCGTTTTTTGTCGCAGGTGCGACACGAAACGCGACACGGACCCGGCGGAGCTTGGGGGATCGAATTCTCCACCTGGCCCGGAGCCCAACGCAACGGCGCGTTTTTTGTCGCAGGTGCGACACGAAACGCGACACGGACCCGGTGGAGCCCTGGGAATGGAGTGCTCTGCCTGGCCCGGAGACCAACGCAACGGCGCGTTTTTTGTCGCAGGTGCGACACGAAACGCGACACAGACCCGGCGGAGCCCTGGGAATCGAGTGCTCCGCTTGGGCCGGCACCCCACGCAACGGCGCGTTTTTTGTCGCAGGTGCGACACGAACGCGACACGGACCCGGCGGAGCTTGGGGGATCGAATTCTCCACCTGGCCCGGAGCCCAACGCAACGGCGCGTTTTTTGTCGCAGGTGCGACACGAAACCGTCGTGGAGGGGAAGGCCCGTGCGAGCGCCACGGGACTTCATTGATGGCGCCAGATGCACAGTCTCAGCCTGCCTCTCCACCTCCGTGCATGTGCCTTCGGCCGCAAAGTTCAACGCGGCGAAGTGCGCAAGCCCGGGTCGAGCTTGCCCGCCAGATGACGCCCCTGCGCGTCAACAAGTTGCCGCCAAACAGCCGCCAAACTGGATTCTCCGACCGCATGCCATTCAGGATGCCGTTCACAGCCATGCTCCACAGGCTTGGATTGGGGCCGGCGCTCCGGTTCAACACAAAGGAGGGCCGGGCCTCCATGGCGGTATGAGCGGCTGCGCCCTGCACACCGGGCCGCCCCCACAAAAGGAAGCGGCGCGGCAAGTTGGTGAGAGAGCGGTCTTGCCACGAACGCCTCTTACTTGTCGACTCTGCGGCCCCATCAAACCCGCTTTGCGGCTCATCCTTTTTCCCCTGCCCGCATTTCTTCCCTCGCCAGATCAGGAGTTCTGAGGCTCAGTATCCAGGAAACCGCGCCGCCAAGGCCTGTTCCGCCCGTTGGAGATTGCGAACCACCACCGCGTTGTTCTCTGGTTCCTGCTCCGGCGTGAAAACGATCAACGCCCGTGAGAACGCCGCCGCCGCGTCCTGCAACTGCACACCTGAAAACGCCGACGGCACGCTTGCGGATAGGCGCTCCAGCGCCAGATCCAGTTGATTCTGCCGGTGAGCCCACTGCCGTGGATCCACATTCGGATCGACTACGCTCAAGGAGGCTTGAGCAGGGTGTCCTCACCCAGCTCTGCGCCCTCGGCGGCGCGCGCCTTCTCACTCCGTATGCGCCTCCCAGCGCCTCGCGACGACATTCCATGAAAATGCCGGTTAACCCACGGTTTGTGTTCAGATAAGCGATGCGCAAATGGAACAACAGAAGCGGGTTGGCGGGTTGGGCCGCGGTGGTCTTTGGGGCGGCAGTGATGGGACAAGCCGCCGAGACGCCCGGGCCAAGCACGCGCCGGACAGGGCTGACGATCTCGGAGGTTTTTCTGGGCGGGGTTCCCGGCAGCGGGACCGAACAACTGCAGTGGGTCGAGATCTACAACAGCAATCCGTGGCCCGAACCCGTGGGCAGCTACGAATTGGGAGGCGACGTCCGATTCCGGATCCCTGAAGGCTCCGAAATCCCTGCGGCAGGCTATTTAGTGATTGCATCGGATCCGGAAGCGCTGCGCGATGCTTACGAATTACCGGCGGGAGCCGCAGTGGTCGGCGGCTGGCAAGGTGTTCTGGGAGCGAGCGAGGGCGTCGTGCTCGTGCAGAAGAGTCAAGGCGCGATCCTCCTGCGCCTGCGTTACCAGGATAGGGATCCCTGGCCGGCGGCGGCCTTTGGTCTCGGTCATTCGCTCGTTCTGGCCCGGCCATCCTTCGGGGAAGGTCAGGCCGGAGCATGGGAATCGAGCCAGGAGCCGGGAGGGAGTCCCGGAGGAGCGGAACCGGCGGCCGGGGAAGAGCACTTGGCGCGCGGCTTGCGGATCAACGAGCTGGCGTTCCCGGCTTCGCCCGGGGACGGTCCGGCGTGGGTCGAGCTGTTCAACGCGTCGGAGCTGAGCGTGCCGTTTCTGAGTTTGGACCTGGTCTGGGACGGCTCCACGGCGGCGGGGCTTCCTTCGCGCGACAGCCTCGACCCAGGGGCGCGGGCCATTGTGGAACTGCCGGCGGTTTTCGCCGGGGAAACAGCCCGGGGCGGCGTTCTGCGGTTGCAGGAGAGGGAAACGGAGCGGGTGTTGCTTGCGGTCCGGTTTCCGGTTCCGGTCGCGGGCCGGACCTGGGGATATTGGCCGGATGGTTCGGAGTTCTCCGGATGGCTGGACGGGCCGACCCCCGGTGCGCCGAATCCGGGCTTCGCTCCTGCGCGGGTGGTGATCAACGAGATCCATTATCATCCCGTTTCCGATGACGAAGCCGAGACATTCGTCGAACTCCACAACCCGGGCGCGGCTCCGGTCGATCTCGCGAATTGGGAGTTTGTGGAGGGCATCACCTTCGTTTTTCGGCCGGGCGCGCTGTTGCCTGCGGGCGGTTACGCCGTGCTGGCCAAAGACCGGGATCGTCTCAAAACGTTGTTTCCGCATCTGCCGGACGGCGCAGTGTTCGGGAATTTCGGCGGCAGTCTGGCCCGCGGTGGAGAGCGGCTGGTTTTGATGGAACCGGCGGGGGCGGGGGGAGTGTTGACGGAGGCTGACACAGTCGCCTATGCCGACGGGGGACGCTGGGGACGGTGGGCGGACGGAGGGGGAAGCAGTTTGGAACTTGTGGATCCGCGAGCGGACAACGCCCACGGTCCTAACTGGGCGGACAGCGCAGGGCCTTCGGAGACGGAATGGACGTTGGTGGAGCGCACCGATGTGTTGTACAACGGAACCGGGCGGGCGGACCAATTGCAGATGTTCTTGATGGGCGCCGGTGAAGCTTTGGTGGACGACGTCGAAGTGTTGAACGAAGCGGGCGAAAACCTCTTGCCGAACGGGAGTTTCGATCAGGGAACAGCGGGCTGGTTTTTCCAGGGAACTCAGCGGCTTTCGGAGTGGCGTGAAAGCGGGGGAACCGGCGACAGCGGCTGTCTTTTGGTCAGGGCCGAAGATCGAGGCGACATCGGGGCAAACCGGATTCGCGCGCCGCTGCGCAGCGCCTTGATTACCGGACGCCGGGCGACGTTGCGGGCGAAGGTGCGCTGGCTGCGGGGGAGCCCGGAGATTCTGCTGCGAACCAAGGGGAACTATCTGGAGGTGGTGGGCAGTCTCGCGGCCCCGGCGCGCTCGGGGACGCCGGGCGCTCCCAACTCGCGAGCCGCCGGCAACGCGGGACCGGCGATTCTCGATGTCAGGCACGAGCCCCTGCTCCCGCGAGCCGCGGAGAACGTGCGCGTGACGGCGTTGGTTAGCGATCCGGACGGGCTGGGCGAGATGCGTCTCCGCTACCGGATGGATCCCTCGGGTCTGCCTTTGCGGGCAACAATGCGGGACGACGGCACAGGAGGCGACGCCGTGCCCGGCGACGGGGTTTTCACGGGCACGATTCCTGGTCAAGCATCAGGCGTCCTTGTGGCCTTCCAGGTCGAGGCGGCTGACGCGGCGGATCCGGCGGCGGAAAGCCGGTTTCCAGCAGGGGACGGACGCGAGTGTCTGGTGCGTTTTGGAGAGGCGGCTTATGGGGGAGAATTCACTCACTATAGGTTGTGGATGACTGTTCGCGACCGGGACCGGTGGCGCGACCGGGAAAAAATGAGCAACGAACCGGTAGCGGTCACCTTTATCGACGACCGGTCGGGGCGGGCGATCTACGAGGCGGGATCCTGGTATAGCGGCAGCGCCTACTCGAGCCCGGCCTACACGTCGCCGGACGGGATCCTCTGCGGGTATGACGTGGCGTTTCCCGCGGATGAACCGTTCCTGGGCGACACGGGATTGACGCTCGATTTTCCCGTGCGCGATCCGACGGCGCAGCGGGAACAACTCATGTTCTGGTTTTGCGATCAGTTAGGTCTGCCTAACAACTATCGCCGCTATGTGCATCTTTTCGTCAACGGGGTTGGAAACCGTTCGCGCAGCGGGTTCGGAGCCGGAGCCAACGCGATTTACGAGGACGTGCAGCAGCCCGGGCGCGACATGATCGAGGAGTGGTTTCCCGGGGGTGAGGACGGAACGCTGATCAAGGGGGATTACTGGCACGAGTTCGACGATGGGGGCGCCCGGATCGACCCGGCGGTGGCGCCCGCGCTGGCCATCTACACCCGGCCGGACGGTTCGTGGAACACCGAACGCTACCGCTGGGTGTGGCGGCCCCGGGCGCGCAGAGGCCGTCCCGACGATTTCTCCGATCTGTTCCGGCTCGCGACGGTCGTGAATCTTGAAGGGGCGGCCTATGACGCGGCCGTTCCCGCGGTGGTGGACCTGGACAACTGGATGCGGACCTTCGCAGCGAATGACTTGGCCGCAAACTGGGACAGTTTCGGCAATCCGGGGGCGAAAAACACTTTTCACTACTTGCCGCCGGGCGGCCGCTGGCAGCAGATGAGCTGGGATTTCGACGTGGGGATCGGGGTCTTCAACAACCCGGTGCAAGCCTCACTATTCAACGGATCGGACCCGGCGATCAACGGCTTGCAGCGGCGCCCAGCGTGGGAGCGCACTTACTGGAGCGCCTTGGCGGAGGCGGTGGGCAGCTTTTTTCAGCCGGAATCGGTGCGTCCCCTGTTGCAAGTCAAATATGACGCCCTGCGTGCGGCCGGGGCTCCGGTCGTGTCGCCGTTCGTGCCGAGCGGACAGGAAGGACTCTCGATTCCCGGCTGGATCGAGGGACGCCGGGCATTCCTCCTTGAGGAGATGGCGGGCCGGGGGCTCGATACGCGATTCAGCATCACGACCAACTTTGGTCTAAATTTTAGTTCGGAACGGAACCTGGTCCGCCTTGCGGGAAAGGCTCCGTTGAGCGCGCAGGGGATCCTGGTGAATGGGAGGCCCTATCCGGTGTCCTGGAGCGCGACGGACACCTGGAACATCGAAGCGGCGCTGGCGGCGGGAGCGAACCGGCTCGAAGTGATGGGTGCGGACGCTCAGAACCGGCCGATCGAGGGCCTGAGCGACAGCATCACCGTGACCGTCACCGGTCCGGTAGATGCTCCGGATGGCAAGCTGGTGTTCAACGAGATCCACTATCATCCCGCGGACGACGACAACGAGTTTCTGGAGATCTTCAACCGGTCGGAAACCACTGCCTTCGATCTGGACGGCTGGAGGGTGGGAGGCGTTGATTTCACTTTCGTGGAGCCAGCGCTGCTCGCGCCGGGCGGTTACCTGCTGCTCGTCCGCGACCGCGGACTTTTCGGAGAGGAACACGGATGGGAGATCCCCGTGGCCGGGGTTTTCGGGGGCCGCTTGGACAACGCGGGAGAATCGCTGCGTCTTGTGATGATCGATCCGCTAACTGAAGATGAGGTGGTGATCGATGAGGTGGCCTATGACGACGCGGCTCCGTGGCCGGAGGCGGCGGACGGGGGCGGACCCTCGCTGCAGTTGCGCGGCGGGGCGGTCGATACGGGCGCCGCTTCGAGTTGGGCTGTGGCTTCCGGGGACAAGCCGTATTCGCCGGGCGCCGAGAACACCGTGCCGCCAATGCCCGGCCCGGGCCCCCTGGATCTCGATCTGACCGTCGAGCGGACGTCCGGGGCTTCGGCATTTGTGTCCTTTCGGGCGCCCGCGGGTTTCCGATGGCGCGTGGAATCGAGCGAATCGCTGGAAAACTCGGGTCCGTGGCCGGTTGTGGGCGAGGAGATTGCGGGGCAGGGCGTCCGGGCGACAGTGGAAGACGCTGCGGCGGCTGGAGTGCCCCGGCGTTTCTACAGAGTAAGGGTCCAGGAGGAATGAGGACGGTTGGGAGGACGGCTCCGGCCGCGGCAGGTTGCGGCAGGAGGGCGGGAGAACGGCATTTTTCCCGGCTTTCTGCGTGACGCGGCGCTGGGAGCGACTTTAGATTGCGCCAGTAGTAAATTCCTCCCGTTCTCATGAAAACCCTCAGGTCCTGCCTCCTCTTTTCCTGCGCCATTCACGGAAGCGCCGCCGTCTTCGCCGCCCCGATTCCAGGGCTCTACAACACGGGCGTCGATGATGATGGAAACCTTCTCGTCGGCGGGGGCGTCGTCGATCCCCATTACGAACTCGTTGAGAGCAGCGACGAGGCCTACCCGGGCCCCGAGGTGGTGACCTTGAACGAGGGTTGGCCGGTGCAGTCCGGAGTTTGGTTGTTAGACGGGCCGGATTCGCGGTGGATCGCGCCGCGCCGGGAGCAGAACCTGGGCAACAACGAAGGGGATTACATTTACAGGACCACTTTCGACCTGACGGGACTCGATCCGTCGATGGCGCGCATCACGGGGCGTTGGTCGTCGGACAACGGCGGCTTCGATATTCTCATCAACGGGGTGAGCACGGGGCTGACAAACGACCTTCAGTTTGGGTCATGGACAGAGTTCGAGATCACCGCGGGATTCGTGGAAGGGGAGAACAGTCTGGAGTTTGTAGTAAACAACGCCCCCCCGGGCATCAATCCGACGGGGTTGCGGGTGGAATTGCACGGCACAGTCGAGTTGCCGGACGAGGTTCCGTCGATACTGCAGCACCCGGCGGGCGGGCGCGACCTGGTGGGCGGATCGGTGACGCTCCTGGTCTTGGCGGACGGCACGCCGCCGCTGCATTATCAGTGGATGCGCGGCGATGTCCCGGTCGGGACCGACTCGCCGCAGCTCGATCTGACCGGGCTCACGCTTGAAGATGCGGGCTCCTACACCGTCATTGTCTCCAATGAGTCCGGGGAGGCGGTGGGCGGCCCCGCGGAAGTGCTGGTGTTGGAGCCGATTCCCGGTCTCTTTGGCACGGGGGTCGATGGCGGCGGCGCGCCGCTCGACGATCTGCTGGTCGACAGCCATTACACGTTGGTCGAGAGCGCCGACGGAGAATCCTCGGACGCCATCGTCCACGACACATCGGTGTTTCCGATCGTCGAAGGTCCGTGGGTGCCGAGTTCCGACACCTCGAAATGGGTTTCTCCGCGGGGAGATACCGTCGCAGCAGCCGGCGGCGATTACGTCTACCGGCTCACTTTCGACCTGACGGGGTTCGATCCGGACACGGCCTTTCTCACGGGGCAGTGGTCGACGGACAACGAGGGTCTGGATATTTTGTTAAATGGGGTGAGCACGGGTTCTCGCAACACGGCGGGCTTCGTATCGTTCACCGCGTTCACGATCGAGCCGGGCGCCTTTGTCTCGGGACTGAACACATTGGATTTTAAGGTAAACAACGCGGGCGCAGGCTACACCGGGCTGCGGGTGGACGGGTTGAGGGGCGGAGCGCAGCCCGGAGCGGGCGTGCCGCTGCGGATCGTCCGGCAACCGGCCAGTCAGACGGCTCTGCTGGACAGCGACGTCCTCTTCACGGTCCTGGCCGATGGACCGGGACAACTCTCCTATCAGTGGCATCACAACGGCGAGCCGGCCGGACCCGACGGGCCGGAGCTGCTGATCGAAGCGGTGACTCCTGCTGACGAGGGGACGTATACCGTCACGGTGAGCGCTGGAGATGAAGAGCTGGAAAGCGATCCCGCGACGCTTGTCGTGCTCGACCCCATTCCCGGCCTCTTCAACACCGGGATCGGCGACGATGGCCTTCCGCTAGACGATCTCGAAGTCGATCCGCACTACACCCTGGTGCAGAAACCCGATGTCGAGACTGACGAGCCCATCGTGCTCGACAGCACCATTTTCCCCATCGTGGCCGGTCCCTGGGTAGCCAATTCGGAAGAAAGCAAATGGATCGGCGTGAGGCCGGACAACAACGGAACTTTCGGCGACTACATTTACCGGCTCGAAGTGGATCTCAGCGAGTTCGACCCGTCCTCCGTGTTTCTGCGGGGCCGCTGGGCGACCGACAACCTGGGGCTCGCTCTCTCGGTGAACGGAGTCGAGACCGGGCTGCGGAACGACGGCCAGTTCGTGACCTTCACGAATTTTGTGATCGAGTCGGGTTTTGTCGAAGGAATCAATACGCTGGACTTCGTCGTCAACAACGCTGGGGATGCCGATAATCCCACGGGAATCATTGTGGCTGGGCTCGAAGGGGGCGGCCGCACTCAAGATCCGAATCTGGTGCTGCCGCGCGGCCCAATCTTCGGGGAGCGGCCCGATCCGTTGCCGGTCCAGGCCCTGCTCGAGTTTCGCAATAGCGGCCGGATGGAGACTTTGACCATCAGTGAGATGGTCATCACCGGGCCGCAGGCCAGTCACTACACTCTGGGAGCAGTCCCGGCTTCGCTGGCGCCGCAGGAGATCGTGCAGTTGACCGTGGATTTCGATCCGGGCGACCGGCGCGGGGCTTTCGAGGCGGTCCTTCAGGTAACCAGCAACGATCCGGGGACGCCGGTGATGGAACTGGACTTGGGGGCCGTGATTCCGACGGGGCTCGGCATCGTGGCCCATTACCGGATGGATGAGACGGACGGCGCGGTGATGCTGGACGACTCCGGCTTCAGCCGGAACGGCGCATACCGGACCGCGGGCAGCGGGGCGGTCGCTCTGGGCCAAGAGGGCATCGCCGGGGAACGGGCGGTGAGCTTCGATTCGGGAGGCGACGGAGCGGGTTTTGCCGAGATCGGGGAAAACGTGTTGCCCGTCTTCGAGAGCTTCACCGTTTCTCTTTGGGTCAACCGTTCCGACTCGCAGTTAGTGACGACGCTGTTCTCGAGAGGAACCGGCACAGGCGATCCCTTCGCCTTGGTGGCGAACGGCGCGGATCTGCTCTGGTTCTCCGCAGGGGAACAGGGGCTCGAGTTGCCCGGCGCTCTGCCGGCGGACGTGGATGTGCATGTGGTCTTGGTGTTCGACGCGAATGTGACGCGCTTGTATTTGGATGGCGTGCTCGCCGCAACGATGGACGCCACGGCCTTCAACGACGCGCCTCGCAACGTGTTCCAGATCGGCGCCACCAACAGCGCCCTGGGCTTCAACGGGATCATCGACGACGTCCAGATCTATGGGCGAGCCATCTCGGGCGAGGAAGCCGAGTTTCTCTATGAAAATCCAGCGGAGGTGATCGGAGGCGGAGAACCACCGGTCCCGCCGTCGGAGATCCGGATCCTTTCCATCGCCGTGGAAGGAGACAACGCCGTCCTGCGCTTCACCTCCGAGCCCGGAAAGGTCTACTCAGTGGGATCGACTGAAACGCTCGAAGGCTTCGAGGTGCTCCCTGACGATGTGCCGGCGGCGCCGGCTCCCGCTACGGAAACGACCGTCTCGACTCCGACCAACGGATTGCCGATGCAGTTCTTCCGGGTCGGTGAGAAGCAGTGAGGGCGGCCAGCCCCAATGGACCATGCTGCGCCGCGTTTATTCGCGCGGCGGCTGGATTCCCGTGCCGCCCGCGGAGAACGGCGGCAGGCCGGCGAGGGCGGAAGTCAACGAATGGAGCCGAGTTACTAGCATGACCCCCCCGCTGCCGCCAGGCCGCGTTGATCCCCGCCGGAGACTGTGACGCAAGAGAGCCGGCCGACCCGGCGCAAGCTCCCACAAAGCGGGTTGCGCGAGAATCCCTGCTCGCCGATAGTTCTCCCCCAGCGACTTCGCCTTTTTATGGCTGCCTACACCGTCCTCTGTCTCTCCGTGCTCATCTTCCGGTTGGCCACCGGTCTGTCCAACCATCCGGCAGCCGAAACCCTGGCGAACTTTTCCCCCATCGCCGCCCTGTTCCTCTGCGGCGGGCTCTTCATCAAACGCCGGCATGCCTGGCTTCTCCCGCTCGGCGTGTTTTTGATCAGCGACCTGGCTCTGAACTGGCGCTACGCCGCTTCCAACCCAGACGTAACTTTCATCGAAAGCCTCCTCTCTCCTTACCTCTTCATCCGCTACGGACTTTTCCTGGCTCTCTTCGGAGCCGGACGCTTCCTGCGCTCTTCGGCAAACTGGCCCGTCCTGCTCGGCTGCGCCGTCTCAGGATCTTTTCTCTTCTATCTGGTGACCAATTCTGCTTCGTGGCTTTTCCTCCCGGAATACCCCAAAACTCTGGCCGGATGGTTCCAAGCCCTCACCTGGGGGCTCCCGGGCTTCCCCCCGGCGTTTCTCTTCTTCCGAAATACCCTGGTGGGCGACCTCGTTTTCACTGTCTTGTTCGCCCTCGTGTTGCGGCCCGCTTTCCTGCCCCGAGCGCGTGCGGGCAGTCTTTCATCAACCGCCCCGGTTCGCTTGTGATCCGGAGGGTGGAAGACGCCTGCGGTCCCCGCCGCCATCCCGCATTCCATCCGGGCGCAGATTTCGCCGTCCGGCACTTGCGCAGCACGCAAAAAAATCCACTTTGCCGCCCCGGACACACCGGCCCGGCCCGGCCCTTGCTGACCCATGGAAACGGTTGCTAGCCCCATTGATCATTCTGAAGCGGACATCAACCGGTCGCTCTCCCCGGAAGACAAGCTCCGCCTGCTCCAGGAAATGATCCGCATCCGGCGTTTCGAGCAAACCGCTTTGAAGCACTACAACCAGGGCAAAATGGGGGGATTCCTCCACCTTTACATCGGACAGGAATCGGTCGCCGTCGCCACCGTGTCCTTGCTCGGGGAAAACGATCACATCATCACCGCCTATCGCGACCACGGTCATGCTCTGGCCGTAGGTATGGACATGAACGCCTGCATGGCGGAACTTTTTGGCAAAGCCACCGGATGCTCCAAGGGCAAGGGCGGATCGATGCATTTCTTCGCTCCAAACAAAAACTACTGGGGCGGTCACGGCATCGTCGGCGGTCAGACTCCTTTGGGGGCCGGAATCGCTTACGCCCTCAAATACAAGGGTATTCAGGGCTGTTGTCTTTGCTTTCTCGGCGATGGAGCCGTCAATCAGGGTCCCTACCACGAATCCCTCAACCTTGTCGCCCTCTGGGATCTTCCCGTCGTCTACATCATCGAGAACAACGGCTACTCGATGGGCACCAGCCAAAAGCGTTCCTCCGCCCATCCACCCGAAGGGCTTGCCGCCCGCGCCGCTGGATACGGCATCGATTGGGACCTCATCAACGGCGAAGACATCTACGAGATCCGGGCCCGCACCAAAATCGCCATCGACCGCGCCCACCAGGAGTCGCGGCCCAGCGTTCTCGAAATCGCCACCTACCGCTACTACGGACATTCCGTAGCCGACGCCAACTCCAAGAAATACCGCTCCGCCGAGGAAATCGATCGCTACAAACAGAATCACGACCCCATAACCCTCTGGCAGAACCGCCTCATCGAAGAAGGCGTCCTCGACGGAGATCGCCTGGCCGCCATCGACAAGGAGGCCAAGGAAGAAGCGGCCGCAGCAGCCCGTTTCGCCGAGGAAAGCCCTTTCCCCGATCCCAAAGACATCACCCGCGACGTTTACTGGGAAGTGGACAACGACACCGCCTCCGGCCGCAGCGGACGCCATTTTTTCAACGACTGACCCGCCCGCCACAGCCTCTCGCCATGCCCGCCCTGAGCTACCGCAAAGCCCTCAATCAAGCTCTTGCCGAAGAGATCGAACGCGACGAAAACGTCGTCGTCATCGGCGAAGAAGTGGCCGAGTACAACGGCGCTTACAAAGTCACCGAAGGGCTCTGGGCCAGGTTCGGAGACAAACGCGTCGTCGATGCGCCCATCAGCGAGGCCGCCTTCGTCGGACTCGGCGTCGGCGCATCCATGCTCGGCATCCGGCCTGTCGTGGAACTCATGTTCTGGAGTTTTGCCTACGTCGCCTTTGACCAACTCATCAACAACGCCGCCACCATCCGCTACATGTCCGGCGGTCTCATTCACTGTCCCCTGGTGATCCGCGGGCCCGCCAACGGGGGAACCAGCGTCGGAGCCACCCATTCCCACACCCCTGAAAACTTCATCGCCAATACCCCGGGCTTGAAGGTCGTCTGCCCGGCCACCGCCTTCGACGCCAAAGGCCTGATGAAAAGCGCCATCCGCGACAACGATCCGGTCTATGTTATGGAAAATACCCTTCTCTACGGCGAAGAATGGGAAGTGCCTGCCGGGGAATACGTCATTCCCTTGGGCGTCGCCGACATCAAACGGGAAGGCTCCGATCTCACCATCGTAGCCCACGGCCGGGCGGTGATCACCGCCCTCAAAGCCGCCCGGATCCTTGAATCCGAACACGGCCTGCAAGCCGAAGTCGTCGACCTTCGCTCCATCCGCCCCCTGGACGAAGACGCCATTCTGCACTCCGTTCGCAAGACCCACCGGGCTCTCGTCGTCGAAGAAAACAAACCCTTTTGCGGCATTGGTTCCCAGATCGCCGCCATGATCCAGGAAAAGGCCTTCGACGATCTCGACGCCCCCGTTCTCCGGCTTTCCTCAATCGACGCGCCCGCCATCTACAGCCCTCCTTTAGAAGCGAAACAGCTTCCAGACCCCTCCGCTGTCGTGGCCAAAGCCCTCATCCTCTGCGCCTAATCCCCCCTTCCTTCCACCTGCTCCCGCCATGGCCGTCAACGTCGAGATGCCCAAACTGAGCGACACCATGACCGAGGGGATCCTCGTGAAATGGCTCAAGAAGAAGGGGGATCGCGTGGACATCGGCGACGTCATCGCCGAAATCGAAACGGACAAAGCCACCATGGAGATGGAGGCCTTCGACGAGGGAGTCTTGGGGGAGATCTACGTCCAGGAAGGAGCGAAAGTACCCGTGGGCGGTCGCCTCGCCGTCTTGCTCGACGAGGGGGAGGAACCCTCCAGCGACGCCGAAGAGGAGCCTTCCGGCGACGCCGAAGAAAAGCCTTCCGGTGACGCCGAAGAAGAGCCTTCCAGTGACGCCGAAGAAGAGACTTCCGGCGAAACCCGCGAGGAAGGAAGTAAAGAGAAAGAGGGCTCCGAAAGTCGCGCCGGAGCCACCCCAGCGAAAAAAAGCCGGAAAAAGGCCGAAGGAACCCCGGACGAGCCCGCCCCACACGCGAGCGCTTCCAAGGAATCGGGCCGGGTCAGAGCCTCTCCGCTGGCGCGGAAAATCGCCGCAGAACGCGGCATCGATCTGAGTTCCTTGCGAGGCACCGGCCCAGGCGGACGCGTGGTGCGCCGGGATGTCCTGCAGGTCAAACCTCGAGCCCCGGAAAAAGATGCGCCCTCCGCTCCCGCAGCGGCTGCTCCCACTGCGGCGGCCGTCATTCGTCCCAGCGCCGGAGAAAAGGATGAACGCATTCCCCTCTCCCGAATGCGCACCATCATCGCCGAGCGGCTTCTCGCCAGCAAAACGCAGATCCCTCACTTCTACCTGCACATCGATGTCGACGCCGCGCCCCTCATGGCTTTGCGTAAGGAGTTGAACGCGGGGAATGAAGACAAGCCGGACGCCAACAACTACACCGTCAACGATTTCGTCCTCCGGGCCGTCGTCCAGAGCTGCGCCGCGGTCCCCGAAGTGAACGCCTCCTTCGACGGCGACGCCATCGTCCGGTTCGCCGACGTCAACTTGTGTGTGGCTATCGCGCTCGACGAAGGTTTGGTTACCCCGGTCGTCCGAAAAGCTCAGGAGAAGACCTTCCTCCAGCTCAGCCTCGCCGTGAAAGACCTCGCCGCCCGCGCTCGCTCCAAGAAGCTCTCCCCGGATGAGTTCCAAGGAGGCACCGTCACCGTATCCAATCTCGGCTCCTATGGAATCCGCAGCTTCGACGCCATCATCAACCCTCCCCAGTGCCTGATCGTCGCGGTGGGCGCCATCGCGCCCGCAGCGGTCGTCGCCCCTGACGGAACCATCGTCGCCGGACAGCGCATGGATCTCGGTTTGAGCGGCGATCACCGCGTCATCGACGGCGTCGCCGGGGCCCGCTACCTCGCCGAAATGAAGCGCCTGCTCGAACATCCCTCTCTCATGCTTCTCTAACCGGCGGACGCAGCCCGCCCCGCATTCTCCACTTCCCCATTTCTCCCCTCCATGAAATACGATCTCGTCGTCATCGGCGGAGGCCCCGCCGGCTACGTCGGCGCCATCCGCGCCGCTCAACTCGGCAAACGCGTCGCCTGTGTCGAGAACGACCGAGCCGGCGGCACTTGCCTCAACTGGGGCTGCATCCCCACAAAATCTCTGCTCCGAAACGCCGAGATCTACCAGCTCCTCAATCACCACATCGAGGACTTCGGCATCTCCATCCAGGGTCTTTCCTTCGATTGGTCCAAGGTGATTCAGCGTTCTCGCAAGACCGCGGACAAGCTCGCCGGAGGAGTCGAATTCCTCTTCAAGAAAAACAAAGTCGATTACATCCGGGGAACGGGCGCTCTCTCCGGCGCGGGTCAGGTAGGCGTCGAGACGAACGATGGAGATTCCACCACCCTCGAAGCCGCGGAGATCCTCATCGCCACGGGATGCAGCACCCGGGAGTTGCCCGGGCTGCCCATCAACGGCAAAAGCGTCATCGGCAGTCGCGACGCCATGACCCTGTCACAACCCCCTAAAGACATGATCATCATCGGCGCCGGAGCCATCGGCGTCGAGTTCGCCTACTTCTACAACGCCTTCGGCGTCAACGTCGTCCTGGTCGAGATGATGTCGGCCCTTCTCCCGGTAGAAGACGAGGAAGTCAGTAAGGCGCTGGAACGGTCCTTCAAAAAACAGGGCATCCGCAGCCTGACGGGGACGAAAGTCACTGGAACGAAAGACCACGGGGACCGCGTGGAGATCACCGTGGAAGGAGCTTCCAACGAAACCCTCAGCGGCGAGGTTTGCTTGGTCGCCATCGGCGTTTCCCCCGTCCTCCCCCAATCCTACAAGCCCATCCAGCTCGACGAACGGGGATTCATTCGCATCGACGAACGCTATCGCACCAGCCTGCCCAACGTGTATGCCGCTGGAGACATCATCGGACCGCCCTGGCTGGCGCACACCGCCAGCTACGAAGGTATCCAAGCCATCGAAGGAATGTTCGTGGAAGGGCACACTCCTCGCAAGGTAGGCGTTTTCCCAGGCTGCACTTACTGTCATCCCCAGGTCGCCAGCACCGGCCTCACGGAAAGGGCCGCCAAAGACAAGGGACTGAAATACCACATCGGCAAGTTCCCTTTCTCCGCCAACGGGAAGGCGCTCGCCGTGGGAGAACCGGAAGGATTCGTCAAACTCATCGTGGGAGACCCGCACGGAGAGATCCTGGGGGCCCACATTCTCGGCGACAACGCCACAGAACTCATCGCCGAACTGGGGCTGGCCATGGAGTTGGAGGCCACCTGGGAAGAGATCGAAGCCACTATCCATGCCCACCCCACTCTCAGTGAAGCCATCCACGAAGCCGCCGGAGCCGCTTTCGATAAGGCCATCCATATCTGAAAGTTCGCATCCGCTCGCGCCCCGCAATGCCCCGCACCACTCTCGTCGTGACCCTCATCGGCTCGGATCGCACCGGCCTGGTCGAAACCGTCGCCAGCGCGGTCGCCGCCCACCAAGGAAATTGGCTGGAGAGCCGGATGGCCCGGCTGGCTGGACAATTCGCGGGCATCCTCCATGTATCGGTTCCCTCCCAACACGCGGATGCCCTCGCCGCGAGTTTGCGCTGCCTGGAGGACCTCACCGTCGCCGTCGCCGTCTCTTCCGCCCCGGAGGTCGCCGCCACGGATGAAGCCGGAGTGGCTCGCGCTCAGCTTGAATTGATCGGCCAGGATCGCCCCGGCATCGTGCGCAGCCTCTCCGCCGCGCTCGCCGCCAGAGGGATCAATGTCGAAGAACTGGAAACAGAATGCGGTCCCGCTCCCATGTCCGGCGAAACTCTTTTCCGCGCCCGCGCTCTCCTAACATCACCCGATTCCCAGGCCCTCCAGTCCATCCGGGAGGATCTGGAACGTCTCGGAGCCGATCTCATGGTCGAGATCCGCTTGAACACACCCTGAGCCACCGCATTCCCTCCCTTCTCCCATGGGTCGAGCCTTCGAATACCGCCGCGCCGCCAAGGAAAAGCGTTGGGACCGGATGTCCAAAGTCTTCCCCAAGCTGGCCCGGTCCATCACCGTGGCGGCCCGCCAGGGCGGACCAGATCCCGAGTCCAATTCCCGGCTGCGCACGGCGATCCTGAACGCCAAAGCTCAGAACATGCCCAAGGAAAACGTCGAGGCGGCCATCCGGCGAGCCGCAGGCAAAGACGGGGCCAATTTCGCCGAAGCGTTCTACGAGGGAAAGGGCCCGCACGGAACTCTCCTTTTCGTCGAGTGCGCCACCGATAATCCTAACCGGACCATCTCCAATCTCAAGATCCACTTCAACAAGGGGGGCGGACAACTCGTCCAGAGCGGATCACTGGAGTTTCTCTTCATCCGCCAGGCCGTCATCGGCTTCGGGCTGCCCGCTGAAGCCGATCTCGAAGAGATCGAACTGGCCCTCATCGATGCCGGACTCGAAGACCTCGAAGTTGCCGGCGACACGGTTATCGCCCGGGGCGACTACACGAGATTTGGAAGCCTGTCTCAGGCCGTTGAAGATCTCGGCTGCCCCATCGTCAAAGCCACCCTCCAACGGGTCCCCACCTCCCCAATCGAACTGACCGAAGAGCAGATGACCGAGGTGGAAAACCTCATCGACCGCCTCGAAGACGACGAAGACGTTCAAGCCGTGTTCACCAACGTCGCTTGAGGTGAGTGAGTTGGCCTTCAATTCCTTCAGCCGTGGCCGCTCCGAATTGCCTGCAATTCCGTCCCCTGACCCGGGCGGAGTTGGACGAGACCGTGTCCTGGGCCGCCGCTGAAGGCTGGAACCCCGGATTCGCCGACGCGGAGGTATTCTGGAACACCGATCCAAAGGGATTCGTCGGAGCGGAACTCGAGGGAACATTGGTCGCCACAGGGTCCGTCGTCTCCTACGATGGAGCCTTCGGCTTCATGGGGTTCTTCATCGTCCGGCCGGAGTTGCGGGGTAAAGGCATCGGAACGGCGTTTTGGCGTCACCGGCGCGACCTTCTCCGCGGACGCTTGCAGCCAGGAGCGGTCATTGGGATGGACGGTGTGTTCGCGATGCAGGATTTCTACGCAAAGGGCGGCTTCGTCTTCAGCCATCGCAATCTGCGGATGGAGGGAACCGGCGCCGCCGCCGTCGTCAATGCGAGCGTGCGGCCGCTGTCCGAGATCCCTTACGACGAATTGGCGTCTTTTGACCGCGGTGTTTTTGCCTTCCCCCGGGACCGGTTCCTCAAGCCGTGGATCGCCCCAAGAGGCGGCTCAGCGCTAGGGGCCGTGCACGAAGGACGGCTTCGGGGCTTCGGCGTGGTGCGTCCCTGCCGGACGGGTTTCAAGATCGGTCCGCTTTTCGCCGATCACCCGGAGGTGGCGCAGGACCTTTATCTGAGCCTCAGCGATTTCGCCCAAGGGCAACCCCTTTTCTTGGATACACCGGAGTGCAACCCCGCCGCGCTTGAACTCGCCGCGCGGCACGGGATGCGCGAGAGCTTTGGCTGTGCCCGCATGTACTACGGTCCGGCGCCCCCGATTGACTGGGACCGCATCTACGGAGTCACGACCTTCGAACTCGGGTAATGCCGGCCCCGTCCGGCCTTCCGCCTTCACCTTCCACCCCCTGCGGGGACACGGTCCCCTACCGTTTTCGTGATGCCCCGGCTTCAAAAAAAGCGGTGCCAGCTTGCTCCCCGCCCGCAGCGCCTCGCCACACTTCCACCCCCGGCGGGGATAAGGCCCCTGAAGGTGGTTCCAGAGAGAAGCCCTTTCCCGCCTCCAAGAACCGCGTAAACGCGGAAGCCCAAACTGCTTCCAAGCCAGCTTCCCGACCGTCCGGGGTTCCGCCTTCAGCGTGTTGATTTATTCCGTGGAGCTCCAACGCCCTCCTCCCACCATAAGAAGGACAGACCCCTATCCCGGGTGAAAGCGCCTGCACTCACGACGGCGCTCCGCGCCGAGAGAGAGCGGCGATGCTCGCCGCAGTCCGAGAGCCTCCAGCTCGCCTCATTTCCTCCATCTCCTTGGATCCGCCCGCCAGATCAGGAGTCCTGAGCCTGGCGCGCTCCCCTCCCTTGGGCTATGTTCGGAGCCTTTCCGCATTCGCATCATGATCCGAATTCCGCACTCGAACTCCTCGTGGAGCGCTGCTGTCCTGACCTCGCTTCGATTTGGCCTTCTGCTGGTCGGGGTCTCACCCGCCGCTGCCTCCGTCGAAACCCCCACTTTTTCGCGCGACGTGGCTCCCATCGTTTGGGAGAACTGCTCCGCCTGTCACCGTCCCGGAGAGGCCGCGCCCTTTTCCCTAACTAGCTACGAAGAAGTCCGGAAGCGAGCGCGCTTGATCCGCGACGTCACCGGGGAGCGCATCATGCCTCCTTGGCACGCCCGTCCAGGCTTTGGCGAGTTCCTCAATCCCCGGATCCTCAACGATGAGCAGATCCAGACTCTCTCCGCCTGGGTCGAGGCCGGAATGCCGGAAGGAGACCCCACGCAGACCCCGCCTTTCCCCAGTTTTGCGAGCGGTTGGCAACTCGGTGAACCCGACCTCGTTCTCACCATGACGGAGCCCTTCGAGGTGCGAGCCGACGGACGCGACATTTACCGCTACTTCGTTCTGCCCGCTGGTCTTGCCGAAGACAAATGGGTTACCGCCATCGAAGTGCGACCCAGCGCGCGGGAAGCCGTCCACCATATCCTCTTCTTCCTCGACAATCGTGGGACGGCGAGACAGCTCGACGAACGCGATCCCGGTCCGGGCTTTCGCGGACGCGGCTTCCAAAGCACCGGTGAACTCGGCGGCTGGGCCGTCGGCACCACGCCCCAACATTTTCCAGACGGACTGGCTCTCCCGATGCCAAAGGGGTCAGACGTCGTCCTGCAAACCCATTTCCACCCCTCCGGAAAGGTGGAGCAGGAGAAAACCACGATCGGGCTCTACTTTGCCGCCGGACCACCTGACAAGACACTGTTCGGATTCCAGGTTCCTCCGGAGTTCGGCGCGTTCGCCGGCATCGATATCCCTCCCGGCAAAGCGGACTTCGTACTGGAAGACTCGTGGACCATCCCCGTCGATGTCGACCTCGTCAACGTCTGGGGGCACGCCCATCAAACCTGCGTCTCGTTCTCGGGGAAGGCCACCCTGCCGGATGGCGGCGTGAAACCCCTCCTGGAGATTCCCCACTGGGACTTCAACTGGCAAACCATTTACCAATACGCCTCCCCCCTGCGCCTTCCCGCAGGAACCCGCATCGATGTCCGCATCGTCTATGACAACTCCGAGGGCAATCCCGATAATCCCAACCACCCCCCAAAGCGCATTCGCTGGGGCGAACAAACCACCGACGAAATGGGCAGCCTGATTTTCCAGGCCGTGCCCGCCCAGGAAAAAGACCTCCCTCAGTTAGTTGCCGCCGAACAAGAACAAAAGCAACGCGCCCGTCTCACCGCTCTCATCCGCTTCATCGGCCGCGAGCAGTTCACCGCCGCCTTGCAAACCATCGAAGAGGCCGACGCCAATTCCGACGAAAAAATTTCTCGCGACGAGCTGACCGCGGATTGGAAAGAGATCGCTTTCCGCATTCTCGATCGCGATGAAAGCGGATTCATCGAGCGGGACGAAATAACCCTTGGCCGCGAATTCGCTCAACGTCTCTTCGGATCAGATGATTAGACCTTGGTTTCCATCCGCACTGGAGCGGGCCTCGCGCTGGCCTTGGAGCCCGGGGCGTTCCCACGCCTGCACCGGGCTCCTGTTCCTCATGGGTCTCGGGGTTTTGATCGGCATTCAGGGATCGGATGAGAGGCTTCGGCCGGATGAGGATCCTTCCTCCTGCCACGGCGACAAGCCGGCTGCGGTCCTCTTTTTCATCCTGGGCGGTTGCCCGGCGGCCAACGCCGCCATCCCGGAGATGAACCGAATTGTCGCAGACTACGGACCGAAAGGCGTGCGCTTCACTTTCCTCCATGTAGATCCGGAAATGACCCTTGCGGACATGGAAGTCCATACCAAGGACTTCGCCTTGACCGCCCCCGCCATCGTAGATGCCAAACACCGCTGGGTCGCGAAATCGGGTGTGAAAATCAGCCCGGAGGCAGCCGTGTTTCTGCCGGATGGATCCATCGCCTATCGCGGCCGAATCAACGATCTTTACATCGGGCTTGGCTCCAAGCGGCAGGTGATCACTACCCACGACCTCCGCCGGGCCCTCGACGCGATCCTCGCTGGGGAAAAAGAGATCCCCCCGCCCAGCGGAGGAGCCGTAGGCTGCTACATCGCCGACTTGGCCCCCAAGTCCTGATCGGGCGGTCGGGCGCGGGAGGGCGTGACGACTCGCCGGGACGGCTTGTCTCGCCGGATCCCAACGGAATGTTGGAGCCGGAACAAACCCGCCGTTCTCCACACCCTCCATTCCCCTTCGCTTCCCTCCCAGCCGTTTTCGGCTTGCCGGCGCTTCCGGCTTCCGCGATAAGATGGCCAATGCTCAATCGCATCCGGTGGAACCCGCGCCGCGCGGATGCCTGAGTCCATCTTAAGATAGAGGCAACCCTATGGCATTCACCGCGACGAAAGACCTGATGCTCCCTGCAACGGTGACCGGCTCGTGGCCGCGCCCGCGCTGGTACAACGTGAACATGTGGGGACGCCCGCTCGACACCGCGATGATGGACCCGTGGTACCGCGAACAGTTTTCCGACGCGCACGCCGTCGTGGTTTCCGACCAGGCCCGCGCAGGCCTCGATGTTCTCACGACGGGCGATTACCATCTCGACGAAGACGTTGCGGGCCGCTCCTGGCATCATTACATGCTCCAACGTTGGAAGGGCTTCGAACATGAGGAGTTGCAGACCGAGAATACCCGTTCGCCGCTCCTCTCTTATCCGGTCGGCACCATGCTGGATTCCATTTACAAGACCTGGCGCTGGCCGCGCGTCACCGGCAAGGTCGAGCATGATCCCAAGAACCCGCTCGAATACGCGAAGATCTGGCGCGTTGCCCAACAGGCCGCCGTAGCTTCCGGGAAGGCGGTGAAGTTCGGCTCCTGTTCGGCGCAAGTGTTGGCGTTCTTTCTCGATAGCCACACGCCGGACTACGACCTCGACGACAAGAAGCAATTGGTCTGGGACATGGCCGAAGCAATGAACAAGGAATTGCGCCAACTCGCCGCCTCCGGCTGCAAGGTCATTCAAATCGAAGAGCCGACCCTGCATTTCATGGCGCGCTATTCACCCGAGCAGAAGGAGTTCATCGATTTCCTCGTGGACGCATTCAATCGCGAGATCGAAGGGCTGGAGGGCGTCGAAGTCTGGATTCACACCTGTTGGGGCAATCCGAACATGCAGAAGGTTTTCACCGACGAATCATACGCGAATTCCATTGAGATCTATCTCGACCGCCTCAAGGGCGATGTGTGGACCATCGAAGCCGCGGAAAACGACTTTCGCGAAATCCACCTCTTCGATTCGTTCAAACACTCGCTCAAAAAGAAGATTGCCGTCGGCGTCATCAGTCATCGCACGCTCCAGGCTGATTTCCCGGAAGTCGTCGCCGAGCGAATCCGGCGCTGCCTCAAGCACATTCCCGCCGACAAGATGGTGCTCTCCACCGATTGCGGCTTCGGACGGCAGGGCTTTAATCGTCACCTCGCCTTCTTTAAGACCGTCGGCATTCCGATGGCGCGGAACGTCATTCTCAAGGAACTCGGCTTGCCCGAGCGCTACGTGCCGGCGGCAGACGAAGGTCTGGCATGGGATCAGCTCCCCGATAACGAACCGCACACGCATTTGAAGCCGCTGCGCTGAGCCCCTGCGCTCGATCACGAAAACGCGATAGACGTCAATCTCGCGGGTGGCCGGTCCTTTGCCTCGACCTTGAGATGCGAATCCTTATCAGTTAGCCGCTTCTCCCGCCGGCGCCAAGCGGTGCAACAAAGCCTTGTCTGAAGCCCGCCAAATCCGCAGGACACTGTCCTGCCCGCCTGCCACAAGGATCTCCCCGTCGTCGCTGGCGTCAGCCCGGTGCAGAAAAGTTTCCGCGCCGCTGAGCCGCTCATCGCCCAGCCGAAGGGTCTGATCCCCACAGCTCGCCAAAATGGTTTCCCCGGCGCCGATAAAACACACCGAGGTCACCTCTTTGCCAAAGCCTTCGATGGCGCGACGCTGCCGGCCTTCCTCAAAATCCCAAATCTTGACCACTTGATCGGCTCCCGCCGTGGCCAACTGCAGCCCATCCGCACTCCAAGCCACGCCCAACACGTGCCCGGTGTGGCCCTCAAAACTTTTAACAAAAGAACCGTCGGCGGCCCGGAACACCCGCATAAAGCGGTCCGTCGCGGCCGACGCCACGAACTGACCATCCGGCGAAAAGCTCACATCGACAATCGCATCGCTGTGGGTCGTGGTGTCCGAGAAAACCGGATTTCCGGTAACCAAATCCCACACCTTCAATTCCCCGGACCGGGACGGGACCCCGCTCCCCGTCGCCAAATATCGCCCGGACACGTCGAATCCCACTGCAGTGACCCGGTCGACCAACACATCGGGCTCATCCATCGATCCGATGGTCCGTTCCAGGGTCCAGCCCTCTCTCAGTTGCCGATGGCGCAACCCGTTGTCTTCGTCTGCCCAGAGCAACCCGTCGGGGCCCAGCGCGGCTAAGGCGGTTATGCGCACGGAGCCCCCTGGCAGAACGTCCTCCAGCCGTCCGCTGGAACCGTTCCGCACCGCCACCCAGCCTTGGGCCGTGCCCACATACAACCGCCTTCCGTCCGCACTGAAGGCCAAGACCTCCACCGCCGCAGCGCCCTCCTCCAATCCTTTGGCGGCGGCATCACGATCCGATCCCGCCTCCCGCACGGCCAATTCCGCGGACGCAGCCTCAACCTGAGCCCGCGCCGCCGCCTCCGCCGCTTGGCTGGTCAGGCGAATCGCCAATTCGGCGTTCTGTCGCGCCCGGACGAGTTCGCTCCGCGCGCTGTCCACTTCACCAAGCAGCTCCTTGGCCTCTTCTTCTTTGCCCTCCGCGCTCCGCCATTCCGTTTCTTTGCGACGAAGACTCACTTCCGCTGTGGCCCGGCTTTCCGCCGCTTTGACGGCGTTTCCACGCTCCTCTTCCAACCTCTTTTCCGACTCGGCCAGCAGCCCCTTGCGCTTCTCCAAAAGCTGTTGAGCGACCTGGAGCCGAAAGGCGCATTGATCGGCGGCTTCCTGCAACAAACCGCTCTCTCTCCACTCTCCGAGCAGCGCTCCATCCTCCCCATTCCATAGTTTTACAGATCCGCCGGCGCCGGCAGATGCGAAGCGCTTTCCGTCGGGGGAACTTGCCGCGGCGCTGACGGGCGCTCCATGCTGGAAGACGCGTGGATCGCCTCCTTCGCGCGGATTCCACAAGCCTACGCTCCCGTCTGCTCCCCAGCTCAACAGGCCTTCTGTTGCCCCAGCCGCTGCAAGGCCCGTCACTGCCGGCGGGTGTCCCGCCAGTTCTCGCTCGGGATTGAGCGCCAGCCCCCCCCCGGCCACCGGATGGATCCGCCAAAGAACGATCGCGGCATCTTCGCTGCCGGCCGCAGCGAGCCACTCGTTTGCTCCCACCACGGAAAGTTTCGCTACACTAGCAGGAGCCAAAGCTCCTCCTATCGTTTCTCCGCTCGCCGCGTCCAGCACGGTGATGCGGCGATCCTCGCCCGCAGTAAAAAGGCGCGTTCCATCCCCTGACAAACACAGAGCGGTAATGGAGCCTTCATGGACCTTGCGCTCGCGTGCTTCTCCCGCCTTTCCTTCATCCCAGAGACGGACGTTGCCCGCCCGGTCGCCCATGGCCATACGGCTTCCATCGGCGGAGGCGGCCAAGGCTGAAACCGCTTCTGGCATAACCCCAATCTCCTCCCCGTCTTCCGGACCGGTGCGCCGCCAAATCTTCACATTGCGATAGCCTCCCGTAGCCAAGCGATCATGAGGTCCGAACGCGAGCGCCTGCACCGTGTCCCGGTGCGCCGTGGGCTGGCCCCCATACAGTTCGTCCTTCCCCAACTCAGGGTCGGAAAGAAGGGTGAGTTGGCGCCCCGAAGCAGTGTCGTAGACAAAAACCTGGTTTCCGCGGCCGCAGGCAGCGAAGCGGCCGTCCGGAGAAACGGCAGCGGTGTACACCGGCTGTACCCCCTCCGGGACCTGACGCCATTCACGAGGCGCGGCGCGAACCACCGAAGAGTCCCCCTTGGCTCCTTCGTCGATCCAGCGCTTGATCAGGGCCAATTCTTCCGGAGTGAACGGCTCAGCATTGGCCTTGTTGTCCACGGGAGGCATCACCGGTTCATCCCGGTGCGAGGCCAGAATCAACAAAATGCTTTCCTCGCCTTTTCCAGCCACGATGGCGGGCCCTTCGCTCCCGCCTTTAAACATCGTCTCCGGGCTCTCCAGGTTCAGATTGTTCTTCGCTGTCGACGAGTTGTGACAGGCGACGCAGCTCTTCTTGAGGAGTGGAAAGACTTCCTTGGCGAAATCCACCGGCTCGTTCCGCTGCAAATCCGCGATGGGAATGGGCTGCGGATCCTCGCTCTCGGCTTGTGTCCCCAACACCAAACCGGCGAGGAGCACACCCGCAGCAAAAGCTGCCCGGAGCCAAAAGTTCGAAAATAAACCGTTAGGGACTGGGCGAAGTCTGGTTCTCATCGGGAAGGGAAACGACTTTGATCCGGATCGCGGGTGCATAGGCGGCGTGCTGCAAGTCCTTGGGATTGGCTCTCTCGGCCGCGGCCTTGGCTCGTTGTTGCGCGTCTTCGAACTGCCGTTTCTCCGATTCGAGCTGCTGCTGAACCTCTTGGAGCCTGCGTTCCGCACTGCTCACAGCCGTTTCGATTTCCGCCGCCTGGGCCACGGCCTGCTCCTCGCCGGCTTGCGCCGCCGCCCGCAGGTTTTGCAAATTCAACGCCATTTCATCCCGCGCTCTCGTGGCTTCCTGAAACGCCGCCTCACTGTTCTCTACATTCCCCTCGCGCCGCTTTCTCTCTTCTTCCGCCCGGTCCGCCGCTTGGGGATTGGCTCTGTAAGAAACGGAGCCCGAGACACGGGCCAAAACAACATACTCGCCAGGACGCACTTTGTTCTTATCCGTCTCCTTGAGATCCAGCATGACTTTTGCTTCTCCCTGATCAAAGTCGATCTGGACCTCGGGCGGAGCCCCCAGGCCGGGGATGCCTTCGATTCCCAGTTTCCAATCCCCTTTCAAGTCGCCGCGCTTGGTCACGCGAAAGGGAATCTCCACGCTGCCTCCCACCGGAACTTCCAACTCCCTCCCGGCTTCCACCGGAGCCACTTCCACTGGATCCTCCTCGATTCCGCTGACGGCCAGGAAAATCTGACGTTCGAGTCTGGCCTCCATGCGCTCGTTGTTGAAATCGCCTACCGCCCACAATTGACCCGCAGCAACAGACTCCGTCTCACCGGAGCCAGTCTCGCCTACGGCCCGGCCCATTACCCGCACCGGACCGGTCCATGCCGGGGCATCCCCAGCGGCCCGAAAGACCAAACGGCCTGAATCCTGACCTGCCTCAATACGCCCTGGCGAAGCGCTGACACCCTGGGGAAGATCCTCCACGCGCAGATCCACAGCCCCGTCGAACCCGTCTCGCCGCAACAGATACACTAGCAAATCCGCAGTCCCGTTCCTTCTCAAAAACACGTTCCACGGATGTGCCTGGGTGTTCTGGTCCGCGTGCCGGGGACACACCGTCACCAGGGAAAACGCCGGTTTCGGTTTCCGGATCGACAGCCGGTAAGTCTGGCCGGGGTCGCCAAGCCGAAACTGATCCTCTACCCGGACCCGGTAGATCGCATCCGCATCGGGCTCCAGCCGAAACACGGGATCGCGGCTCCCGAACGGAAACTTGGGTCTACCGGTCTGCACACCGTCGTCGTCCACCCGCCCCACCTGGGAGGCGTTTCCATCGTCTCCTAACTTCTCCACCGTCATCACCGGATCTCCGGGCCGCCCTAACCGGTGATACTGCAAATCCAGCACCAGCGCCTGCCCGGCGCTGGCGCGAAACTGGTACCAGTCCACGTCGCCTTTTGTCTCAAATGTTCCTGCGATCTCACACGGCGCCTCCACCACTTGCGCCGTTTCGCCGGAGTCCTGCCCGTCTTGATCCTTCTCCCCGGTCTCGAGCACGGGCCTCGAATCAGACGCTCCTAACCAGACTCCCTCTCCAGCGTTCCCTTTCCAGGCGTCGTTGTTCAGCAGGCGCCCGGCGATTCCCGCCTGATGCAAGAACGTCCCCGACTCCATCAACAAGGACTCCTCTCCCGGCGCCGTGGCCACCATTTCCACCTCGTCCTCAGCCCCATTGAGGGCAAAGCCCCTTGATCGAAAGCTCTGCTCCGACCCAGGAAGCGCAAAAGGCGGAAACAGGGATTCCACCCTTGCCTGATCGGTTGTCAGCAACCGGTAGACATAATGTCCATCCCCACGGTAGAGAAAATCGTAGACCCGCACGAAATAATCGCCGTCGCGCGGGGCCGAAAAGATCACACGGGCGTCGCGCCCAGTCTCGTCCCGGCTTCTCGCCAGCTCGCGTCCTTCCAAGTCGCTGACGAGCAGCGTCGCGTCCATCGGCGATCCCAAACGTTCCGCTTCACAGAGAATCAACACGCGTTGCCCAGTGCGAAGACTCAACCGGAACCAATCTTGGCGGGCCGCATCCGCCCGCCCGTGAACAATGCGATTCAACTCCAATGGGAACGCCTCATCCGCCGTTCCGTTGGAACCCGGTTCCTGCACTTCCACAAAGGCGCTCACGGCAAACACCCGGGGATTGGATGCGCCGAAGCGTCCCGAAACCCGGACTTCGTGCAGCCCCGAAGGCGTTCCGGGAGCGGCACGGACAAGAAACCGCCCCTCGCCGGAAGGCTCTCCACTCAATCCCGCGTGCGAAAAAATCAGGGCGGATAACTCATCCAGGTTCTCCCCGGATACGGCGACGTCCACTTCCGCTCCCGCCTGCACGCCCGCCGGAAAAACCGTGTCGAGCCGGGCCACCGGCAACTGACTTCCTGCCCCGGCAAGCAGGCCGGCGCTCAGCCCCACCGCCAGGGCAGGACCGCGCAATCCACAGAGCCGTAATGACCTCATACTTATGCCTGGAGTTTCACACCGGAACCGCAGCCCGCGCCGGGCCCCAGTCCGGGCGATTCGGGAATCAGTGATTGAACAAAAACTCCTTCGTGTTGATCAGCGCCCACAGCATGTCTTCGTAAGCAATCTGCTGGTGACTTGGCCCCTCTGCGCCGCTGTTCTCCACGTCCCGCTTCTTCTTCTCCAGATACTCAATCGCCACCCGAATCTCGTCGCCGCTGGGCCATCGCGCGAAAGCGCGAAGGTAGAGTTCCTCCACTTTCTCCACATCGGGACGCGGATCGGCCGCGTAAACCGCAGCGACTCCCTGCGGATGGGTCAGCTTGTCCTGGATCGCCTTGGAATTGAGCAGATGCAGGCTCTGCGCCAGATTCGCGTCGTTGGTCCGCTCGCATTCGCAGGCGCTGTCCATTTCCGGCCGGCCGAAGACGGTCAAAAAGTAAGAATCGGCGTTGAATCGATCATCCGGCAACTGGACGGCGCGGACGCCCGCGGGCTGGCCCGAAAACAAGGTCGGCACGCCTGTCAGCGTATCCACCGCGTCGAGCAGCACTTCGGCGGCGAGACGTCGCGGGAAAAAGCGTGAATAGTTCTGCCGGTCGCCCGTGTTGTGCTGGTTAGGGAGAGCCTCCAATTGATAGGTTGCGCTCGTGCAGATGGTGCGGACCAGTTTCTTGAGGTCAAAGCCGCTCTCGGTGAAGTGCCCCGCCAGGGCGTCCAAAAGCTTTGGATTGGTCGGCGGGTTGGTTAGCCGGATATCGTCTTCCGGTTCAACCAAGCCTCTGCCCAAGAAGTGTTTCCAGTAACGATTCACCAACATCCGGGAGAGAAAGGGGTTGTCCGGAGCGGTCATCCAGTCCGCCAAAGCCAACCGGGGATCCATTTCGGGCTCCAAATCCAGCGGAGGGCCCCCGAGCGGCATGGGCGGCAAATCCTCATTGGTCTTGGGATTCCTGACCGAGGCCTTCCCGTATTGATGAAAGACCAACTGTTCCCCCGGTTGCAACCCGGGCTTCCGGCCAATCTGGGCGAAGAACGCGGCAAACCCGTGATAATCGCGCTGACTCCATTTCTCGAAGGGATGATGATGACATTGGGCGCACTGCAGCCGCACTCCCAAGAAAACTTGCGCCACGTCCTGCAGTTGCTCCTCCCGTTGATCCACGGCCCGGAACCAGTTCACGGCAGGATTGCGTCCGGCTTCTCCTGAGGCTGACACGAGTTCCGAGATCAGCCGATCGAAGGGCTTGTTCGCGTGGAGACTCTCTTGCAGCCAGGCGTGAAATGCGAAGGTGCCCCGCTGGTATTTGTCGTCCCGCCGCTTGTTGCGCAGGATTGCGCTCCATTTGTTGGCGAAGTAATCCGCGTAGGCCGTGCTCTCCAAGAGCCGGTCGACCAAGGCGGCGCGTTTCTCGGGCGATTCGTCCGCCAAAAACGCCCTGGTCTCTTCGAGAGCAGGCGTCCTCCCGGTGATGTCCACGGTGACGCGTCGCAGGAAGGTGGCGTCGTCACACACACCAGAAGGCGGCAACCCTAACGTGCGCAGCTTTTCGAAGACCAGTTCATCAATGAAGTTGCGTGGGTCCGGCAAGGACTCCACCGGAGCCCCGAGCGGAATGGTCACTCGAAATACATCCACAAACTCCTGAAACCGGATCATCACCGCCGCGTCCCCAGGAACCTGACCCAGAGTGATCAACCCCGTGCCGGAGACCTCCGCCATTTCCTTTTGGTTCGACTCATATTGCGCGACCCGGCTGATGTCCCGGGCCGTCCCGTCGCTGTAAATGGCGGTTACTTGCAACTGCTGCTCCGCGCCCGGCGGAAGTATGCGCTCTCGCGGGTAAACTTGCACCCGCTGCACCACGGGGTCGGAAGTCTCTCCGTAGGGCGTCCCCTGCTCAATCCAACGCAGCAAAGTCAGATATTCCGGAGCTTCCTCGCCGAGCCGGGAACCGCCGCCATGCGGGAGTTCCCCAGTGGCCTTGCGCAAAAGAAGGCTGTGCCGGGGTGAAGCTGGAAAAAGCCGGCGACCCCGCGCTTCCTTGACCAAATGCTCGAAATCTTCCTGCGGCTCGAAGCCCAGGAGCGAAAGGCGAAATCCATTCTGACCGGAAGACTTGCCGTGGCAGCCCCCCCCGTTGCAGCCATACTTGGTAAAGACCGGCACGACTTCATTGGGGAAACTGATGCGGAGCGGCGTCTCTATTTGTTCCACGCGCAGCGTCGCCTCGGCCTGATGATCCCCCAGGGAAACGCGCACCACCGCTTCGCCGTTTCCCACTGGCGTCACCCGTCCCTCCGGGGAGATCACGACGATCCCGGTTGGCTCCGCACTGTAAGCGACCGATCGCGTCGCGTCTGAAACGCTTCCATCGGTATGTTCCAAGGTCGCCACGAGCTGCTGCGAGGAGTCCGGCCCGCGAAGCACGACAGGATTCCCGTTCACACTCCCCGTTTGGAGGATCAGCCCGGCCGGTTGTGGAGCGAGTTCCCTCGCCTCGAGGCCGCCAACACAGAACAGCAAGGTCAAGCCTGCCGCCTTCCCCGCTACAGAAATACGAGAGGAGCGTTTCATAGGCGAAAAAGTTGAAGCGACGATCCGGGCAAGCCTCTCCCGCTTGTCTCCTGCGCAAAATCCATGGACATTGACGCGCTCGCCCGGAAGGCGAGCCCGAATTCAAGGGCTTCCGAGGACTATTGAGGAATCGTCACCAGGATGCAACGGGATTATCTTGAGGCCTCCGAGAGCATCTCCATCCACCGTTTCTCCGCCCCCAAGGCTACCGATGGCACTCAATTTCGACCTGCACACGCATTCCTCCTTCTCATCAGACGGCGTATCCGCGCCCGAGGATGTCATCGCCGTCGCCAAATCCAAGGGGTTGCACGGCATCGCCATCACGGACCACAACAACTGCGACGCTGCCGGCTACCTCATGGAAAAAGGGTTGATGCGGCCGGATGGGTTGCCCGTAGACGGGTTCCTCGTAGTGCCAGGTGTCGAGGTCACCACCTGCGACGGCCACCTTCTCTGCCTCGGCGTCTCCCTCCACAATATGCGGGGCCGCCCGTCTCTGGAAGTCTGCCGCGCCATCCACGATGCCGGTGGATTGGCCGTAGCCCCACATCCCTTCGACCGGTTCCGGGCGGGAATCCGCCGCGCCGTCCTAGACACTCTGCCCCTCGACGCGATCGAGGTGTTCAACGCTGCCACGACCCTCGACCGCCACAACCGGCGAGCCCTCGACTACGCCGCCAGCCGCCGCTTGAGCATGATCGCCGGCAGCGACGCCCACCACTGTTCCGTGGTCGGAACCGCCTACACCACGCTCGCCACAGACGATTTCACCCTGGCCGGAGTCATCCGGCAACTGCCTAAGCCGGGAAACGAGATCTTCTCTCAATACCTCGGCTTCCGTGCTTGGGCGAAGAAGATCTTCGGCCTGCTGCGCTTTGTGCCCGCTCCCGCACCCCCTCCCCCCAGGTCCTGAGAGACGGCGAGCGCCTCGGACTTCAGCCGCTTCGCGCACGCCATTGCCGGCTGCGGCCGAGCACCGATCCGGACCGCTTCCGCAACGCGATCAGGGCGGAACTGGCCACAATCGCGGCCATGACCAGAAGCTGGTTGGCAAGATCTGGCCCAAAATTAGCGATGCCCCGCTCTTCCGGTGTGCCTTGCCCAGCGCGCCAAACGCCAGGATCGGGATCGGGGTCGCCGAAACGCAGGGCCTCCGGGATCGCCGCGATATCTTCGACCGTTCGCTCATCTCCTTGGAGGTTGCCTCCGGGCGACCGGTCCACTATCACACCGCTAAAACCAGCGGCGAGCAAGGCCAATGCAGCCACGCCAGTCGAAACAAATGCAAATCTCACAGCAGCGACCCCGGAAACGGCCGCCCAGCGCTTAGGCTAGGAACTCGCTGATGGCAAGCGGCAATCGCGGCATCGGCATTTCGAAAAACCGCTGCCAGGCCGCACTGTTGCGGCCGGTGGAGACGGCCACCGCCGCCAATCCCCCGGGTTCCTCGGGCCGGGGCCGTTCGCCTGTGATTTCCCTCGCCGCAGCTTCTCCTCGTGCGAAAGTCGCCTTTGCCCCAACCCGGCGGCCCCAACCTTCCGATTCCTCCATGGCGTTTCTGACCAACCGCAAGACGCAACCCGAATACGACGTCATCGTGGTCGGATCAGGAGCCGCGGGCGGCATCAGCGCCTATGTCCTGGCCATGGCCGGCATGAAGGTCCTCATGCTCGAAGCCGGCCGGAATTATGATCCGCAATCCGAAACACCCATGTTTCAGACGCCGGAACAGGCTCCCCTCCGCGATGCCCCCACCCCCCAGAAGCCCTTCGGATTCTACGACGCCACCGTCGATGGCGGCTGGACTGTCCCCGGAGAACCCTACACCAGCGCTCCCGGCACGGATTTTATGTGGTGGCGCACCCGAATGCTCGGCGGCCGCACCAATCACTGGGGCCGGATCTCTCTCCGCATGGGCCCTTACGATTTTCAACCGCGGGAACGGGACGGTCTCGGCCTCGATTGGCCCATCACCTACAACGACCTCTCCCCCTATTACGACCGCACCGAGAGGCTCATCGGCGTCTACGGATCCAATGAAGGTCTCGAAAACACCCCGGATTCACCACCCGGCGTTCTCCAGCCTCCACCCGCTCCGCGCGCCTACGAGCTTCTCGTTCAAAAACACTGCCGGCCGCTCGGCATCCCGGTCATTCCCTCCCGTCTCGCCATCCTCACCCAGTTGCTTGACGCCGATTCCCTATCGCAACAGTTGCATCCAGGAAACCCCAACGCCCGGTTCCTCGCCGATCACATGCGCACCCGGGCAGCCTGTTTTTATGCCACCGATTGCGGTCGCGGTTGCTCCATCCGGGCCAATTTTCAGTCTACGACCGTTCTCATCCCGCCCGCCCTCGCCACGGGAAACCTTGATGTCCTCACCGATGCGATGGTGCGAGAGGTCGCCATCGACCGCAGCGGAAAGGCTACCGGGGTTCATTACATTGACAAAACCACGCGTCGCGACTGCCGCGCCCGCGCCCGCGTTGTCGTGCTGGCCGCCAGCGGCTGCGAATCCGCCCGCATCCTTTTGAATTCCCGCAGCGCTCTCTTTCCAGACGGTCTGGCCAATTCCAGCGGCAACGTCGGCCGTTACCTCATGGACACCGTGGGAGCGAAAGTGATAGGTCAAATCCCAGCTCTCGAAAATGTGCCTCCCCACAATGAGGATGGAGCCTCCGCCATGCACATGTACATGCCCTGGTGGCTCTATGGAGAACAGCTCGCTGGACGACTTGACTTTCCCCGCGGTTACCATATCGAATTCCACGGCGGACGCCGCATGCCCAAAGCCGGAATCTTCGACGGGCTCGCCGCCCTCACCGGGGGATCCTACGGCCAACGCTTCAAGGAGGATTGCCGGCGCTACTACGGTTCCTTCGTCACTTTCTCGGGCCGCGGGGAGATGATTCCCAACGACAATTGCTACTGCGAAATCGATCCCGATCGGGTGGATCAATGGGGCATCCCGGTCCTGCGCTTTCATTGGAAATGGGACAGCCACGAACTCAATCAGGCCCGCCACATGCATGGAGCCTTCGCCGCCATCATTGAAGCCATGGGAGGAAAGACGGTCTCCCCCGTTCACGCCGGCGACGGAGCTCGCGCCATCTACCGCCCTGGAGAAATCATCCACGAGGTGGGAACAACCTGTATGGGCGCGGACTCCGCCTCTTCCGTCCTCAACAGCTTCTGCCAGGCTTGGGAAGTCCCCAATCTCTTCGTCACGGATGGAGGGCCTTTCGTCAGCAATGCCGATAAGAATCCCACCCTTTCCATCATGGCCCTGGCCTGGCGAAGCTGCGACTACCTCACAGAACGTTTGAAACAGGGAGACCTCTAAACGCATCGCATGACCAGACCGGATTCCCCCACGAACTTCGGAAGGCTCGACCGCCGCAGCGCCCTCCGTTGGTTTACCGCTGCTGCTGCCGGAGCAGGCGCCGCACTTCCCCTCCGCCTCAGCTCCCAGGAGGAGGGCCTAACCGAAGGGATTCTCGAACCGCCGCCCAGCCAGCCCACCGGCTCCCTCGCTGACCCGAATCTCCTGGACCCAACCGTGCCCTGGGAACGTATTTTAAGCGAGACCGAGCTGCAAACGGCCGCCGCACTCAGCGACGTCATCCTTCCTAACGACGGCGGCTCACCCGCAGCCAGCGAAGTCCATGTCCCCGACTTCCTCGACGAATGGGTCAGCGCCCCGTTTCCAGTCCAACTCGCCGACCGCGAGATCATTCGTGGTGGACTGGCCTGGATCAATACCGAAGCCTACCGGCGCTTTGAAGCGCTTTTCGCCGAATTGTCGCCTGAACAGCAATCCGCCATCTGCGACGATATCGCCCATGCCCCCGCGGCTGCTCCGGAGTTTCGCTTCGCAGCGGAATTCTTCAACCGCTTCCGGGAATTGGCCGCCACCGGCTACTACACTTCCACCGCCGGCTGGCAGGATCTCGGCTACTCCGGCAACATCCCCCTGCCCCGCTTCGACGGTCCTCCCCAGGAAGTGCTTCGCCACCTAGGACTTGCCGGGGATTGACCGGCCTCTTCCTCTCCGCTCACTTCTTTCCGGTTGACGCTTACCCACTCTTTGGCTTTTGCCTGTCTTTGGTCAGAACTCCGACCCCGAACCCCTTGAATCCCCTCGTCCAAATATCCCTCGACGTCACCTCCGTCGAAGAAGCGCTGTCCACCGCGGAACTCGCTCTCCGCGCCGGTGTCGATTGGCTTGAAGCCGGCACTCCTCTCATCCTCGCCGAAGGTCTCCACGGCGTCCGCACCCTGCGCGAACGTTTCCCCGGCGTTCCGATCGTCGCCGATCTCAAAACCATGGACGGAGGCTATCTTGAAGCGGAGATGATGGCCAAAGCCGGCGCCACGCACGTCGTGGTCATGGCCCGCGCGCACGAAGAAACCATACGGTGTGTGGTGAAAGCGGGGCAGGATTACGGCGTGGCGGTCATGGGCGATAATCTCGCGTGCAGAAGCATGGTCGACGGAGCCCGCCGTCTCGAGGATCTCGGTTGCCATTTCATCGTGCACCACATTGGCTATGACGAACGCCGCGGCATCGCCGCCCGTGGTCTAACTCCGCCCAGCCCGCTCGACCAGCTCCGCGAAATCGTCGCCGCCGTCCAGATCCCTGTCCAAGCGGTGGGCGGTCTCTCGCTCGAACAAGCCGTTCAATGCCCAGCCTACGGAGCCCCTCTTGTGGTGCTGGGAGCGCCCCTCACCATCGACGCCGACGCTTTCCGCACCGCCGACGGCGACCTGGAAAGCTCGCTTCGCCTTATTTGCCATCACGTCCACGCCTACCGCCAATGAGCAACAGCCCCGCCGTCGTCAATTTCGCCCGGGAACCCGGATGCGTCGAACTGCGCGAGGTTCCTCCCCCCGCCATCGGCGATGGGGATGTGCTCCTGGAAGTCGCCGCCGCCGGCGTCTGCGGAAGCGATCTGCACCAGTGGCAAGCGCACCACAGTTGGCCGGTCAACTATCCAGTCATTCTCGGCCATGAATTCAGCGGGACCATTCTGGAAACCGGCCCCGGAGTCACGGCATGGAAACCGGGCGACCGCGTCGTCAGCGAAACCGCCGCTGTCATCGACCCTGACAACCCTATGTCGCGTCAAGGTCTCTACAACCTCGATCCCCAACGGAGAGGCTTCGGCTACGGCGTCGACGGAGCTATGACCCGGCTCGTCCGCGTCCCCGCGCGTTGCCTGCACCGCGTCCCTGATTCCCTGCCCCTCGAAATCGCCGCCCTGACCGAACCCTGCTCCGTCGCCTTCAACGCCGTCGCCGTTAATTCCCATCCGAAACCCGGAGACCGCATTCTCGTTCTCGGTCCAGGCACGATCGGCATCCTTTGCGCCGCCATCGCCCGCCTCCACGGAGCCCAGGTCGCCCTCCTCGGCTTGGAAGCCGACCGGGGCCGCCTCACCATCGCCGAGCAGGCCTACGGCTGCACGCCGCTGATCGATGACGCCGCTCCCTGGGCCCGGGCCAGGGATGGCCTCGGAGCTGACGGGGTCATCGACGCCACCGGAGTTTCCCCTGCCTTGGACAGCGCCCTCGACCTCGTTCGCCCTAACGGATGGATCACCAAAGTCGGTTGGGGACACCAACCCCTCGGGTTCTCGCTCGATCGCCTCGTCCAGAAAAACGTCCGGCTTCAAGGCAGCTTCAGCCATAACTGGCCCATCTGGGAACGCGTCCTCGCTCTCCTCGCCGATGCTCAGCTTGATGTTCGCCCGATCATTGGAGGGAAATGGCCTCTCCAGGACTGGCTCGAAGCCTTCTCCACCATGGCTTCAGGAAAAGTCGTCAAGTCTCTCCTTCTTCCCTAACCTCATCACTACACTCCATGGGGCGCCTCAAAGACAAAACCGTCATCGTCACCGGCAGTTCCACCGGCATCGGGGAAGCCATCGCCCGCTGCGTCGTCCAGGAAGGCGGGCGCGTCCTCGTTCACGGCCTCGAAGCAGAGGACGTTCATCGCGTCGCCGCTGATCTCGGGCCGGCCGCCGCGGCCCATGTCGACGACCTCGAGGATCCCGATTCCGCCGAACGGACCGTCGCCGCGGCCCTGAAGGCCTTCGGCCGGATCGACGCCCTCGTCAACAATGCCGCCTGGGTTATCGCCAGCTCAATCCGGGAAACGGATGCCGAGCACTTCGACCGGGTTCTTCGCATCAACACCCGGGCTCCTCTCCTGCTCATTCGCGCCGCTCTCGATCATCTCTCGCAAGCGCGCGGAAGCGTCGTCAACATCGGTTCGGTCAACGCCTACTCCGGCGAAGACATTCTCCTCCCTTACAGCATCTCCAAAGGCGCTCTCATGACCATGACCCGCAACCTCGGCGACTGCTTGCACCGCCAATACGGGGTTCGCGTCAACCAGGTCAATCCTGGTTGGGTCCTCACCGAAAACGAGAAGGCTCGCAAAGTTCTCCATGGCATGAGCGAAGACTGGTACGAGCATCTTCCCCCCGCCTTTGCCCCATCGGGAAGAATTATGCGCCCAGAGGAGATCGCCGCTGCTGTGCTCTACTTCCTCGACGAAGCGAGCGGCCCCATCAGCGGAGCCGTCTTTGAGTGCGAGCAGTTCCCGCTCATCGGCCGCAACCCGCCCAAATCCTGACAATATCCTTCCCGGCGCCGCCTCCTCAAGGCAAGCGCGGACCCGCATTTCCGCGCCAACACACCCTGAAGTCGCAACCCGGGACGGGGGGAGGCTGCGCTGGGAGCAGTCGGGGGTTCCGCGTTTACGCGGTTCTTAGAGCCGGGAAAGGTTCCTCTCTTGGAACCGCCTGAAGGCGGAACCCCGTACTTTCCAATCCCTCAAGGCATTGGGGCTAAATCCGCATCACCCGCACCGCGTTGCGCCACAGGATCTTCTCGAGGGCTGCCGGATCGGGAACCAGTTTCCGCACCAGCTCAAGCGTCGCAGCTCCGCTGCATTCCTCTCCAAAGCCATCGGCATCAGCGCAATCGCTCCCATACACGAGCTTGTCCTGGTGTCGCGTCAAAAAGTCCGCGGCATGCTCCTCGTCTCGCGTCAACGCGTTGAGACCCGAGCCCGCCGAGAGATCCCCAAACATATTGGGGTAATCCGCCAGATAGCGGTCGGTCAGTCCTCCCGGGGTCACCGGCCCCTTCGGGTACAACTCCGCGGGCTGGTGATTCCGGTCGATATGCCCCCACCAGGTCTGCGCGTGCCCGATGAAACGCACTTCGGGGAAACGCTCAAGCACCTGGTGAAAGCGCTCAAATCCGTGGTTGTAGGAGCCCTCCTGAAAATGCAGAAGCACCGGCACGTCCCAGTGCCGCGCCGCTTCGGCAACGCGGATCATCTCCGCAGAATCGCAATCGACGTTAAACTTCTGCTCACCGATGCCTATGGCCCCGCGCGCCAGCCAGCGATCCAACTCGTCCCGGGCGTCCCGAAAATCGGGAATCTCGTTAGCGAAAAAGCGGAATCGCTGCGGGTGCTTCCGGAAAAGCCGCCACGCCGCTTCCGTTCCGAAGATGCGCGCCGCTAGGCCATTCGAGTCGCCCGCATGCGTCGATGTGCGGCGGTCGCGGGTTCCTGCCGGAAGCAGCACCGTCCGGGTCGCCCCGAGAACTTCCTGGTGCGCCAAAAGCGATTCGTCCGTCCTCCCGTGGTAGTTCACGTGCTGGTGCACGTCGATCAACGAGGGATCCTGGGATTCCGCTTTTCGCGGCGAACACCCCGGAGCTGCCGCCAAGCACCAGGCCGGCGCAGTCTGAGCCATCCGCTCCAGGAAAACACGGCGGGTCGGGCGATGGGAAACGGCCATGCGAAGTCCTCAGACTGTTGTTCTCTCCGCTCTCGGCAGCGAAGCGCCAGTGTGGCGCAAGTTCCAGAACAGCGCCAATGCGAAACCAAAAGTCACGTCCTCGTCATGAAAGGCCACCTGGCGCCGGTTCTTCGTAGCCTCATAGTCCTTCACCGTTTCGTTGAGCACGGTCCGTGTTCATCCGTGGGATCTGTGATTCAATATCGGGGCCCGCATCAACCTAAGTTTCGTCGACGGTCGCGCCACTTTCCTGCGCAGCACGGCGCAGCAAAGGAGGTGCGAGAAATGCGGGCTCGGCAAGAGCGCATTGAGTATGTCACGCTCCGGAATGCCCTGCCGCACCTATCTTGTCACAGGAGCCAGCAAAGGAATTGGCTACGCCACCGCCCAGCAGCTCGCCGCCCGGGGTCATCGCGTGCTCGGCCTGGCCCGGACTCCTCCCGAAGACCGTTCCTGTTTCCAGGACTTCCACCCCATCGACCTCTCTGACCGTGCCGCCACCTCTGCACTCCTGGCTCACCTGGCCTCCCAGCACGCCATCGTGGGCGTCCTCAACAACGTCGGATTGGTCCGTCCGGCGCCGCTGGAAGAGGTGACTCTCGCCGACCTCGACGCTGTGCTCGACCTGAACCTCCGGGTCGCCCTGCAAACCGTGCAAAGCGCCCTGCCTCACATGAAAGCGGAGGGCTGGGGCCGCGTGGTCAACATTTCCAGTCTCACCGCCGTGGGAGTGCCTTTTCGCACTTCTTATGCCGCCGCCAAAACTGCTCTCGTCAGCTTCACCCGGAGCTGGGCCCTGGAACTGGCGCCGTTCGGGATAACCGTCAACGCAGTCGCCCCGGGGCCGGTCGCTACCGAACTCTTCAACACGAACAATCCACCCGGCAGCGAAAGCCGCCAGCGTTACATCGACGGGATCCCCCTGAAACGCACAGGCGAACCCGGCGAGATCGCCGCGGCAAACGTGTTTCTTCTCTCCGACGAATCCTCCTTCATCACCGGACAGACTCTCTTCGTCGACGGCGGGTCGAGCATCGGCCGCTCCTTGGTGTAACCGCCGGGCTGCCTTCGGTCTGCATGCGCACCCGCCAGGCTCACGGCGAGACTCCGGACAAAAGTCCGGAGCCTCAGAACTCCTGACCTATAGAGGGAGATCATGGACAGGGAGGAAAATCGCTGAGCCGAAGCGAGACCGCCTCTCGGCAGATGACGCCCTACTTGTGGGGCGGACACTCCTGTCCGCCGAGTGAGCCTAGAAAGTTCGCGGGCAGGAGTGCCCGCGCCACATAGTTTTCCTGCTCATCCAAATTCCTCGAGATCAGGAGTTCTGAGACTGGAGGGGCGGGCTCCCGCAAACCCTGTCGCGCGATGGGTCGCGATCCCGCGACCAGGCCGTCACGGAGGCCGGCCCTCCAGGTCAGGCTCTACCAGATCTCTCACGCTATCCTGGAGGGGCGGGCTCCCGCACGCCCTGTCCCGCAATAGGTCTCCATCCCGGGACCAGGCCGTCACGGAGGCCGGCCCTCCAGGTCAGGCTCTACCAGATCCCTCACGCTATCCTGGAGGGGCGGGCGCCCGCACGCCCTGTCCCACCATAGGTCTCCATCCCGGGACCAGGCCGTCACGGAGGCCGTCCCTCCAGGTAAGGCTCTACCAGATCTCTCACGCTATCGTCAGAACTCCTGACCTATCGAGGGAGATCATGGACAGGGAGGAAAATCGCTGAGCCGAAGCGAGACCGCATCTCGGCAGATGACGCCCTACTTGTGGGGCGGACACTCCTGTCCGCCGATGGAACCTGAAGAGTTCGCGGGCAGGAGTGCCCGCGCCACATACCCTTCCA
>JBGTBW010000299.1:0-39265 GCA_041749135.1 Verrucomicrobiales bacterium | reverse complement strand
TTGAGGCTCACGCGGCCGCTTATCGCCTTCGCCCCATGACGGCGCTCCGCGCCTTGGGAGAAAGCGGCGATGCTCAATCGTGAAAATTGGGTTAGGCTTACTGAGTGGGGCGGACGAGTTACAGTAGGGCGCTCATGACCGTGAGCCTCATCGCAGCGCTCGACCGGAACCGGGTCATCGGTTCCCGGAGCGGCGGATTGCCTTGGCGTCTGCCTCGCGACGGGAAACACTTCCGGCGATGCACGGCGGGAAAACCGGTCGTCGTCGGCCGCCGCACCTTCGAGGAGATGCGGGGGTGGTTTGGCGATCGGCTGCCCATAGTGTTGACCCGAAACCGGGATTACGTGGCGAGCGACGGGGCGCAGACCGCGCCTGGGATTCCAGAGGCCATCGCGGTGGCCCGGGCTTCCGGTTCGGATGAACTCTGGGTTTGCGGCGGCGGCGAAGTCTATGCTGCGGCCTTGCCTTACGCCGATCGGCTGGTGTTGACTTTGATCGACGCGGAAGTCCCCGGCGATGTGTTTTTTCCGCCTTACGCCGGCGATCCGGCTTGGGTGGAAACCGGTTGTGTCTTTTACCCCGCGGATGAGGAGCAGGCCTGGCCGTTCCGGATTGTTACGCTGGAGAGAGACGGGGGAGAGCCGTCCACTGGAGGAGATCGATAACAGAGGCGAGAAACGGCGGAAGGGAAGGGAAGGTTGCGCTTGATATTGTTCATAAGAACAGTATAGATCTTGAGGATCCGCCTGCCCGCCGCCTCTCCCGGTTCCGTGTTTCGCGTTTTCTCTTCCCCTCTCCCCTCATGAACGGCTCCGGCGCTTATGTGGAACTGCATGCCCGCAGCGCCTTCAGTTTTCTGCGGGGATCCTCGGCTCCAGAGGAATTGGTCCAGCGCGCCGCTGAGTTGGGCCATCCTGCGATCGCGTTGTGCGACCGCGACGGGGTGTATGGGGTTCCGCGGGCGTATCGCGCCGCGCGCGAGCATGGAATCCGCTGCCTGGTGGGAAGCAGTTTGTCGCTCGAAGACGGCAGCGCTCTTCCCGTGCTGGTGCGTTCGCGGGAAGGGTACCAGAATCTCTGCCGTCTTCTCACGGAGGCGCATCTCCGCGCGCCGAAAGGGGAGGGCCGGGTGCGCTGGGAGGAACTGCACACTTTTCGGGAGGGATTGGTCTTTCTCACGGGCGACGAGGAAGGTCCGGTGCGCCGTGCATTGGAACGTGGCGACTGCGGGGCGGCGCAGACAGCCTTGCGGGGCCTGGTGGATCTGGTGGGGAGGGAGCGCGTGTTTGTCGAGATGCAACGCATACGGATGCGGGGGGAGGAATGGTTGTTGCGGCGGCAGGTCGAGCTGGCTGCGAGCGCGGGAGTTCCTTTGTTAGCCACGAATGGGGTGCGCTACGCCCGGTCCGCGGGACGGGAGTTGTGCGACGCTTTCACCTGTCTGCGCTGTGGGACCGATCTCGACCGGGCCGGACGGCGGCTCGAGCCCAACGCAGAAAAACACCTCAAGAGCGCGCGGGAAATGCGGCTCCTTTTCGAAGGGTTGCCCCGGGAAGCGTTAGACAACGCTTTGGGCTTGGCAGGGGAACTTGAATTCACCTTGGAGAACCTGGGCTATGTCTTTCCAGAGTATGCAGTCCGGCAAGGAGAGAGCATGGCCGGGGTCTTGCGCCGGGAAACCTACCGCGGCGCACGCCGGCGTTACGGCCGGATCAGGGAACGGGTGCGGCTCCAATTGGAGCACGAACTGCGTCTCATCGAGAAACTGGGGTTCTGCGGTTACTTTCTCATCGTGTGGGACATCGTGAACTTCGCCCGCGCCGAGGGCATCCTGGTGCAGGGACGGGGAAGTGCGGCGAACAGCGCGGTGTGTTACAGCCTCGGGATCACCGCGGTCGATCCGGTGGCCAGCAAGCTGCTCTTTGAACGCTTCCTCAGCGAGGGCCGCAATACGTGGCCGGATATCGATCTCGACCTGCCCAGCGGGGACCGCCGCGAACGGGTGATTCAAGAAGTTTACCGCCGTTATGCGCCGCGCGGGGCGGCCATGACCGCCAACGTGATCACCTACCGCGGCCGCAGCGCCATGCGAGAAATGGGCAAAGCGCTCAACCTTCCGGAGGATGTGCTGGAGCGATTCTCCGGTCAGTATGCCAGCGGGGATTTTCCGCATACCCTCGAGTTGCGGGACCAACTGCGGCAGTCGGGACTTTCGCCGGCGCACCCGCGTTTTTCCGCTCTCCTGCGTCTTTTCCAGGCGGTGAAGGGATTGCCGCGGCATCTCGGCCAGCATTCCGGCGGCATGGTGATCTCCGATCGCGGGCTGGACCGGCTTGTGCCGCTCGAGCCGGCGCGGATGGCTGGGCGGGTGGTTCTGCAATGGGACAAGGAAGACTGCGAGGATTTGGGAATGGTGAAAGTAGACTTGTTAGGATTGGGAATGATGTCGGCCATTCAGGATGCCCTGGCTATCTGCAGCAGCCGGGGGCCGGATCGCGCTGTGGATCTCGCGGCGATCCCGAAGGACGATCCGGCCGCCTTTGCCCTCATGCAGCGGGCCGACACCATTGGGGTGTTTCAGATCGAAAGCCGGGCCCAGATGGCCACGTTGCCGCGGATGAAACCGCGTTGTTTTTACGACGTGGTTATTGAAGCGGCGATCATTCGCCCGGGACCGATCGTGGGAAAGCTGGTTCATCCCTACCTGAACCGGCGCTGCGGACTCGAGCCGGTTAGCTACATTGACGAGCGGTTCCAGCCGGTGTTGGAGCGGACTCTCGGCGTGCCGCTTTTCCAGGAACAGGTGCTCAAGATGGCGATGATCATCGCCGATTTCACCGGCAGTGAGGCGGAGGAGCTGCGGCGGGCGCTGAGTTTTCACCGTTCTCCGGAACGTATGGCCAAAGTCATGGAGAAACTGCGGGCGGCAATGCAGGGCAAGGGGGTGCGTCCGGAAGTGCAGGAAAAAGTGGTGGGCTCGATTCAGTCCTTCGCGCTGTATGGGTTTCCGGAGTCGCACGCCATCAGCTTCGCCCTGCTGGCCTATGCCAGCGCGTGGCTGAAGGTGCATCGCAGGGCGGAGTTCTACACGAGTCTGCTGAACAACCAGCCCATGGGCTTCTACTCGCCGGCTACGCTGCTCAACGATGCGCGGCGGCACGGAATCCGGCTGCGGCCGGTTTGCGTCTGCGCTTCCCGGGTCGAATGCGCGGTCGATTCCGACACGGTCATCCGTTTGGGCTTGGGACAGACGCGGGGGTTGAGTCGCGAATCGGCTGGGCGCATCGTGGCGGAGCGGGAAGAGCGGCCTTGGAGCGGGATGGAGGATTTCCTGGCCCGGACGCGGCTGCCCAAGGACGAACGGCGGGTCTTGGCCCGGATCGGAGCGCTCAACGGACTCGCTGCGCATCGCCGCGAGGCTTTGTGGAAAGCGGAAGTCTCCCCGGAACCCGGCGACCTCTTTGCCAATGCCCGGGCGCGCCTTGCCGGAGATGCGGTGAAGGAAGCGGCCGCGAACCTGGAACCGGCAGGATCGCCTTTGGCCCCCATGACCGCTTTTGAACGGCTGGAAGCCGATTACGACGGGCTGCGTTTCACCACCGGGCCCCATCCCATGGTCTACCTGCGGCCGAAGTTGCCTGGGGTTTGCCGGGCCTGCGATCTTGCCGCGCGGCGGCATGGAGAGGCGGTGACCATCGCCGGACTGGTCATCTGCCGGCAGCGTCCGGGGACAGCCAAGGGACACATGTTCATCAGTCTGGAGGATGAGACCGGCATCGCCAACGCCTTCGTCCGTTCCGATGTTTTCGAAAAAAACCGGCTGGTCATTACCCGCGAGAGCTTTTTGCGGATCGGAGGAACCGTGCAGAATCCCGACGGCGTGGTTTCCGTTTACACACGCCGGGTCGAACCGCTTCCCTTCGAGACCGCGCTCGGGGAGCAGTCTCACGACTTTTATTGAGGCGAATCCGATCCCAGACCGCATGATAGGCGTTCATGAGCGCGGAAGACCGAGTGATCACAGCAAACGAAGCGTTGGCGCGCCTCCGGGAGGGGAACCGGCGCTTTGTCAAGGGTATCGAGGACGAGGAAGCCGTTCCCGATCACGTGCGGCGCAGGGAATTGCTGGGAGGTCAGCAGCCTTTCGCCATTATTCTGGGATGCTCCGACTCGCGAGTCCCGGCGGAACTGGTGTTCGATCAGGGGCTTGGCGATCTCTTCGTGATCCGCGTCGCGGGCAATGTCGTGGCTCCTTCTCAGGTAGGCAGCGTCGAGTTCGCGGCGGAAAAATTCAGCACCCAGCTTGTCGTCGTCTTGGGCCATTCGCAGTGTGGCGCGGTCATTGCCACGCTGGATGAGCTGCAGCGCGAGACCGAAAGCCGCTCACCGAATCTCCGTTCCATCGTCGACCGGATTCGTCCTTCGGTCGAGGTCCTGCTGGAGACCGGACTGCGGCACGATGGGGATGCCCTGCTTCGAATGGCCATCCGGGCCAACATCCGCGCTTCTGCCGATCATCTCCGGCACGGATCCCAGATCATCGAGCAATTGATCCAAGATCAGAGGCTCGTGATCGTGGCCGCCGAGTATTCGTTGGAATCGGGTGTGGTCGAATTCCTGTAAAGATCAGGCCGTTCAAGTCCTGCGGACCGTACCCTGATTGGCGGCTCATGACAATTCCTCAAGATCAGGAGTTCTGATCCTATGAATCCTTGTCCCACCTGGGACCTGCATCGATCCGGCGGCGCTGAAGCTCCGCCCGGGGGGGACTTCCGGATTCCCGGGCTCGTTTCCCTTTCGCCGTCCGGCCGGGACAAACTCGGCCTCTATCTGAGGCGGCCCGCGGGAGCGCCGCGGCCCTCCACCAGCCCCGACTTTTTGGCGGTCGCCGAAGAGAGGGCGCATGAGACGCATTGTTTACGCATTTGTGCTTGCGGAGTCTGAGACAATTCACGTAGAAGCGTTTGGGATATTGAGCCCGGTGCTTCTTACAGTCTTCCTTGCGAGGAGCGGGGAGAAGGGAATCGCCGGAGTTCGCACCAGATCCTCTGTAGATTTCTATGAAAGAGCGTATTCATTCCGTGGGCATTCTCTTGTTCACAGTCTCAATCCTCAGCGTTTGGGTTCCGCCAACCCCTGTCCACGCCCAAGAGGACGCCGAAATACTGGCGTATTGGGATTTCGAGAGCGTGACAGATAGCATCAGCAGTCACGAGGGCGCCTTGGCGGGCGGGGCGGAGTTGGTCGCGGATGGTTGGGACGGGCAGGGGCTCAATGTGGCGGACAGCGCCAACGCCGTGTTCCGCGTCGAAGACGGGTCTTTTCTCAATCAAGCGGGGGCGCGTGATCAGGTCACCATCGCCTTCTGGCAGAAAAACACGATGGCGGTGAAAGACCAGTCGGTGTTTTGGGCGGAGTCTCCCAGTTCGAGCGGCAGCTCCCGCGGGATATCTGCACACACGCCTTGGAGCAACAACCGCATTTACTTCGACACCTCCGGGTGTTGTGACGCGGCCACCCAGCGCACCGAGGAAGCGGCTCCGGCCGCCATTGATTGGAACGTGTGGAACCACTTCGTCTTTCTGAAGAATGGCTCGACCAAGCAGGTTTACGTCAATGGGCAAAGACTCGTGGAAACGCAGAACACGAGTGTGCTGCCGGAGGACTTCACCGTATTGCACATCGGGAACGATGTAAACGACGCCGCCAATGTTCCTGGAGTGTTGGATGATTTTGCCGTGTTCGCGGGAGCCCTGACGGAGCAAGAGATTGCGGAGCTTGCGGACGGGGGTTCTCCCTTATTTGACAGTTCGGATCCCGGGCTGGCTCCGCCGAGGCGGGCCGACCTGGGGCAAGTTCCGTCGAGTCCGACCCAGCATTCGGGGTCGTTTTCCATCCGGAATCCAGGAGAGACGCAGACTCTGACGGTCACTGGAATCACGCTTTCGGGACCGAATGCGGGGAACTTCATGATAGACACGGCCTTTCCGGTGGAGGTTCCGCCAGGGGGAAGGGCCCCCATCGAGTTTACCTTCAACTCCTTGGGTGGGCAGGGTTTGTTCACGGCCACGGCGACTTTCGCCAGCAACGACGTGAACGTCGAGGATCCCAACCAAACGGAATTGATCGCGCGCGTTCTCAACCTGAACGGTCCTATTGCCCATTACACCATGGACCAGGAATCGGGAACGGCCGTGCCGGATGCAAGCGGGTCGGGGCGCGACGGGATGCTGGTGGGCAATCCGCAGTTGGGACAACCCGGTTTGAACGCCGCGACCGGGAACTCCATCGCTTTTTCTGGCGGCAGTCACGTTTCGGTCGCCGGGAATCGATTTGAGCCCTTCAATAGTTTCTCGATGGTGTTTTGGGCGCATCCATCGTCGTTGGCTTCGGCTGGCGGTTTTACGACCCTATTTGGGACCGGCTCGGACAATCCCAGTTTCGCGTTGTTGGAAACGGAGGGAGCGCTGACTTGGTTTGTGTTGGAGGGCGATACGCCACAGCCGGAAATTACTTCGGATCCGGTGTTGGCCGCAGGTGAGACCGTTCATGTTGCGGTGAGCTTTTCCAATTCTCCGGGGAGCCGCAGGGTGGCGATTTATGTCGACGGCGTCGAAGTGGCGGCCAAAGACAATCCCATTGTTCTGTCGGATGACCGGTCCAACCCCTTTTACGTGGGGTCATACGGAGGAGCGCTGGGGTTCGACGGGCGGATTGATGATTTTCAGATCTACGGACGGGCCTTGACGGCTGAGGACGTCGCTCTTCTGCGGGATAATCCCGGCGAGACCTTGGGCACGCTAACCGAAGTGGACAGCGATGCCGATGGCCTTACCGATGCCCAGGAGGCGGAACTGGGAACCGATCCGCTCAATCCGGATACCGACGGCGATGGGTTGCTGGATGGAGCGGAAGTCAATATCCATGGCACCGATCCCTTGCTGGCCGATACCGATGGCGACGGAGTACCCGACGCGGCAGAGCTGGCCGAAGGTTCGGATCCCACCGATCCGGCGAGTTTCCCTGCGGAAGTGGGATATGCCGGAGTGTTTACAGGCGGCGACGTGGGGGAGGGACTCGATTTTGAGGGTAATTTTATCCATGCGGTCAACGTGCGCGGGCCCGGGAACCTTACGGTGGGAGATGCGGTGTTTGGTACTGACTCAGCGCCGGGTGTGACGGTACAGGCGCAAAATGAGATCATCGCCTGGGGAGGCCGGAACTCTTACGGGGACTCCGAGAACGACGAAGCGCTGGAGACCGTGATGCATTCCATTCGCTGGTCTGCCGCTCCCGAAGCGATCCATGTGAATCTCGAATTGCCCCCTGCGGCTTTGGGGGCCCGTTTGAAGTTGCAGTTGTTGTTCGCGGAGAAATGCTGCGACCGGGGCTGGGATATCAACATCGAGGGCATTCAACGAGCCGACGATTTCAGTGCCCGGGTCCTGCAGGGCGGAGTAAGCGTCCTCAATAACGGAGCGGTTTACACTTTTGTATATACGGCCATGGACACGGAGCTTAGCATCGTTTTGGGGGGCGATTCTTCGGCGTTTGCCGATCCGAACGCCATCTTGAGTGGACTCACGCTGGAGCAACTGTCCGCGAGCGAAGACTCCGATGGGGACGGACTGAGCGACGCTTGGGAACTTCTGCACTTCGGGAATCTCGCCGCGACTGATGGAACCGGGGACGCCGATAGCGACGGACTGAACGACAAGGGTGAGCACGACGCGGGAACGGATCCCAATGTTGCAGACACTGACGGCGACGGGCTCAGTGATGGAGTGGAGGTGCAGGAGACTCTGACCAACCCCACTGTGGCCGATACCGATGGAGACGGTTTGCTGGACGGTGTCGAGACGAATACGGGCATATTCGTCAGCGCCCAGGACACGGGAACCGATCCGCTCAACAGCGACACGGACGGGGACGGCTTCGGGGACGGTCTCGAAGTGGATTACGGGAGCGATCCCAACAATCCGGCCGACAATCCGCTGAGTTCGGGCACGGTCCTTTTGGCGTGGTGGGATTTCAATGATGCTTCCAACGCGTCGATCACAGAGGACAACATTGCTGGAATCGAGGGTGAACTGCTCGATGGGGCGGCGTTTACCAGCGATGGCGGAGGGCGGACGGCGCAGCCGGGCGACCGCGGGATGGATTTCGGGAGCACGAGCGATTTCCAGCGGGTGTTGGTCAGCAATGGGGAATTCCTCAATCTCGCGGCGCAAAACGATCGATTCACCATTTCCTTCTGGCAGCGTTTGCACGTGGCGGGCGGCAACGCCAGTTCCTTCTGGGCCGTGTCGCCTTCGTCGAATAATGGCGAGCGCGGGATTCAAGCCCACGTGCCTTGGAGCGATGGGAATATCTATTACGACAGCTCGGGCTGCTGCGAAAGCAATCAGAGGGTCGCCGGCAACCCCGGTGGAGACTTTCTGCAATGGCGGCATTTCGCCTTCACCAAGAATGGAGGCATGAAGCAAATCTGGGTCGATGGCGTTTTGTTTCTGGAAGATCCAGAACAAGATGCGGCTCCGATGCCCCTGGACTTTACCAATCTGATCCTTGGCAGCGGCCTGAACGGCGACATCAGCTTGCAGGGCATCTTGGACGACTTCGCCTTCTATTCAGTGGCGTTGGGGCAGGAGTCCATCGAGGCCTTGGCTGCCGGAGCATCTCCGGATGAGATTGGAGGAGGGGGGGGAGGGGCCGTGGGACCCTACCAGTTATTCGCCTATTGGGACTTCAATGTTCCGTCGGCCTTGGCGACGCTGGATGCGATCAATGCTTTGGAGGGAGAACTCCTCAATGGGGCAGTCATTTCGGACGATGCCGAGGGGAGTTCCGGCGCGGCGGGCGACCGGGCCTTGCGCTTGGGTGACTTGGGCACGGAGACGGTGCGGGTGACCAATACGACCTTGTTCAACGCCCTGGCCGGTCAGGATGTGTTGACCGTGTCGTTCTGGCAGAAACTGGATACGGTTTTGAATCAAACCACTTTCAAGGGGCAATCGCCTTCTTCCACCGGAGCCGAGCGTGGGTTCTCCGTGCATACCCCCTGGAGCGATGGCGTGATTTATTACGACACGGCGGGCTGCTGCGAAGCCGGGACCCAGCGGCTGAACGGGAGTCCAGGCATCGATTTCCTGGAGTGGCATCATTTTGCCTTCGTCAAGAACGGCGGCGTGAAGGAGATCTGGATCGACGGAGCCCTGTTCTTGCCGGGAGCTGATCCCCCGGCCAATGCGCTGCCTGAGGATTTCTCCGCTCTCTGGATCGGCTCAGCGATTGATGGCTTCGAGTCGATGCACGGCTTGTTGGATGACTTTGCGCTCTTTGCTTCCGCGCTGGACGCGGAGGCCATGCAGCAATTGGCGGCAGGGATCCCGCCTGACGCCATTGAACCCGGCGGCGGCGGCGATGGAGAACTCAGCGAGATCGAAGGCATCGAGCGCACACCGGAAGGCAGCATTCGCATTTCTTTGCCTGTGGCTGAAGGGCAGACAGTAGCGGTCGAGTACTCGGAAACCATGACGACCGATGCCTGGACGGAAATCGGGAACGTGGACGCCACGGGAGTGTTTGTAGACAACGATCCCACTCGCACGGCGCGAGATGATGGTTATTACCGGGGAGTGCTGAAGGAATAGACCGCCCTATTTCTCAAGGCATTTCGAGTGTCCTTGACCGCCGCGCACACGCTCCGTGGGAAATTCGGGTTCTCGGATTTCCGGCCTGGGCAGGCAGAGGTCATTCTCGAGAACTTCACCTACGGCGACACGCCGGAGCCGGAGGCGCTGCCCCACCTGCTCAAGGACGTGCTTGCAAGGGCGGGCAGCCGGAGAGCTGTTCGACGTCTCTACGCATGAGCAATCCGAGAAGCGCTAAGCCCAATAGGACTTCAGATAAGCGAAACCGGATTTGAAAGAGACCGATAGACAGTCATGAAACTCCGCGCACTCCTTTTTGCACTTTCGCTTGCTCTTGACTCCGCGTTTGCCGCAGCGAAGCCAAACATCGTCATCCTATTCGCCGACGACCTCGGCTACGGAGATCTCGGGTGCTACGGTTCGCCGGTCATTCGCACGCCGCATCTCGATCGCATGGCGGCGGAAGGGCTGCGCTTCACCGATTTTTACTCTGCCTCGGAAGTCTGCACCCCGAGCAGGGCCGCGCTGCTCACCGGACGTTATCCTATCCGCAGCGGCATGTGCGGGAACCGGCGCGTGCTTTTCCCGAATTCGAAAGGCGGCCTGCCCGCTGCGGAGATCACGGTCGCGGAAGCCTTGAAGGAACAGGGCTACGCGACCGCGCATATCGGCAAGTGGCATCTTGGAATTCACGAAGGCTCGCGGCCGTTGGACCAGGGTTTCGAGCGGAGCTTTGGTCTGCCTTATTCGAATGATATGGACGGCCGCGCCGATTTGCCGAGGGGCTCCAGCGGCTCGCCGCATCCGCCACATGACGGCTGGAACGTGCCGCTGCTGCGCGATGGCGAAGTCGTCGAGCAACCCGCCGATCAGACCACGCTGACGAAACGTTACACTGAGGAGGCGCTTGCGTTTATCGCGGAGAAGAAGGACAGGCCGTTTTTCCTCTACTTCGCGCACACCTTTCCGCATGTGCCGATGTTTGCCTCGCCCGCGTTTAAGGGCAAAAGCCGCGCCGGTATCTACGGCGATTCCGTGGAAGAAATGGACTGGAGCGTGGGCCAAGTGCTCGAGACTCTGAAAGAAAACGGTCTGGCGGAGAACACTCTGGTCTTCTTCACCAGCGACAACGGCCCCTGGCTCATCATGGGCGACCAAGGCGGCAGCGCCGGCCTGTTGCGTGATGGCAAAGGCAGCACATGGGAGGGGGGGATGCGCGTGCCGGGCATCGCGTGGATGCCGGGCCGCATCCAATCGGGGGTAACGAACCAACTTGCCCACGCCATGGATCTCCTGCCCACGGCGCTCGCCCTTGCTGGAGCGCGTGCGCCCAAGGAAGGCACGCTCGATGGCGCCGATCTCGGACCGCTGCTCTTTGAGGCACAGCCTCTCCCGGCCCGGCCATTCTTCTACTACCGCGGCGACCAACTCTTCGCTTGCCGCCTCGGCGAGTGGAAAGCGCATTTCCAAACCCAGACCGGCTACGGCCAGCCCCAGCCCGAATCGCACGAGCCGCCGCTGTTGTTCCATCTCGGGGTGGATCCGTCGGAGAAGCGCAATGTTGCCGCGGCTCACTCCGTGGTAATCGCACAGATTCAGGAGGCGGTGAAAACCCATCAAGCGGGCGTCGTGCCCGGAGAGCCGCAATTGGAGTAAGCCGGCGATCCCGGACGCCGGGAATCGCTCGTTGCGAGGGCTTCCATCTGTTCAGTGAGCTTCGTCGTTCTCAAGAAACGTTCCAGGGGGACCGCCCCCCCTCGGCGAACATCGAACGCATTGGCTCAGGCATAGCAGGAGCAACGCGCAGACGGGGAGAAAGCTGACTGCGGATTCAATCATTGGGACGTATTGTGGGTGTCCCCAGCCTGTGAAGAAACCGGCGACGCTCTTCCGGAGTGAGGCTGCGCCGCAATCGGTCCTGCGCGATTGCCTGCAATTCCTCAAGCGGAGCCGCCATTTCCCACGGATAGAGGTAGATCGCATCGTCATGTTCCACGGTCAGGATCCAGCGGCCGTCCGCGCTGATGCCGATCTGCTGAAGCGGTGGGGAATGGACCGGCATAGTTGCGGCCAGGGTTCCCTCTGGAATCCGCCATACGCGAAGAACGTTGTCGCCGCCTGCGGTGACGATGAGAGGATGAGTTGGATGGAAAACCGCCCCGGCGAGCCCGAGTGGTTCACTTAGCGTGGCGACGCATTGCTGTGATTCCAGGTTCCACACCAGCGCCTCGGAATCGTCACCGGCGCCAACGAGGTAGCGATCGTCGTGACTGACCGAAAGGTGAATCACGGGCCGGCCCTGATGGAAAACGTGTGCATCGCCGGTCCGGATATCCCAGAGACGGATGGACCCGTCGCGGGACGCGGAGGCGAGGCGCGGCGATCCATGCAGGAAGGTGAGGGCGCGCACTGCGTCCTCGTGCCCTGTGAGAACTTGTTCCGGCTGAGTCGCGTCTTCACGCCACACGCAGATGGTGCGGTCGGGACCGCCGCTGGCGAGCAAGGGCCCCGCGGGCCAAACCGCCAGGCAGGCGACCCCGTCGGTATGACCGGCGAGATGCCGTTCCAAGCGACGTGTGGCCAGCTCGAAGATGCTCACTTTATGGTCCAGGCCGGCGATCGCGAGATGATTGCCGTCCGGAAAGAAGGCGGTCGTGAGGGCCAACGCGCCTTCATGATGAACCGATCCGTAGCGAATGCCGGAACGCGCACTCCAGATCGATAACGATCGATCGACTCCTATCGAAACCAAAATTGCTCCGTTAGGACTCAAGGTCGCCTGACGCGTTTGTTCTTCGCGCTGGAAGAAGCGCGTGGCGGTGCGGTCCGCGGTCACGTCCCATACCCTGGCAGTGTCCCAGCCCACGGACAGCAGCCGGGCTTCGTCGCGATGGAAAGCAAGATTGCCGACGGGGCCTCCGTGGCCCCGCAGTTCCGCGACAGGCCGGCCCGAGAGCGCATCCCAGATGCGCGCCGTTTGATCCCGCGACGCCGTGGCGACCCATTTACCGTCGGGACTGAAGGCGATTTCGGCGACGCCGTCTCGATGCCCCCGCAGGATGAGGGGAGGATCGTTTCTCCGGAGATTCCAGATTCTCCCGAGGAAGTCCTCGCCGCCGGTGGCCAGCCGGTCTTGCTCGGGGGAGAAGGCCGCCGCGGAAATCCGGGCACCGGGAGCCACCCAGGTTCGCAGAGACTTGTTCTCCACGCTGTCCCACACCGTGATCCGGCCGTCGGGGTCTTCGGTCACCACCATGAGGCGGGCGTCGGCCGAGACGCCGCCCCACACCAAGGCTCCGGGAGGGACTGATGTAGAGCACACCATTTCGCCCGAGGAAGGATCGAGGATGCGCAAGGTTCGTTCATCCTTCATATCGACGAGCCATCGGCGGTCGGGGGTGAGAAAGCTCTTGCCCTGTGGCCAGCCGGGAACAAGGGCGCCGGTGGCGGTTTCCCGGGCGGATGTGGTGAGATCGCCGCGCTGGGTGACGATGCGCGATCCGTCCCGGGTGAAGCGGGCCCAAAAGCTCATCCCTTCCCCGTCATCCTGTTGCTTGTGGAACTCTCCCGTCGCGAGGTCTGCTATCCATACCCGCCCGCTTCCGGTCGCCACCAACTGCGAACCTTGCGGACTGACATCCACGTCTGTGAACATCGGGGCTTCACCGGCGGTGATGATTCGCTGCAAGTGTCCGTCCTGCGCATCCCAGATCCGAATCGTTCCGTCATGGCCGGCGGTTACAATTGCGGACTCGTCATTCAGGTAACGCGCGGCAGTGACCAGTCCAGAATGACCTCGCAGGGTCGCGTGGAGGTAGACCTGGGGCAAGGCCTCGCGCAACGCGCGCTCGGCCTCAGCAGTGTGGGCCACCTGCAGCGCCTCGATCGCCACTAGGGAGCCCTGCTCAGGATCATCGATGGTGAGCGTCCGGGCAAGCGCTGCGAGTTCCCGGGAACGTCCGATCTGCGCCTGCCGTTCGACTTCTTTCCTTCGATTCTCGGCGATCTGGCGCTGCGATTCCGCCGCCTGATACTGGTAGAGCGCGATGACAGCAATGGCTGCAAAGGCCAGCGCCGTCGCGGCCAGCGCCCGCAGACGGAGAGTCTCCTGGCGCGTGCTGTCGAAGCTCCGCACCAGGTCCTGCACTGTCTTGTCTGAAGGCGAGCCATCCGGAACTCTGGCGAGATCCTCCCGCACAAAGAGATGATCGCGCAGCAGATCCGCAGTTGTGTTCCCTGGCAATGCTTTCTCAAGGGCGCCGTTGATACTGACCGTCACCGGGCTACGCCCGGCTCCGAGGCAGGCCTCAAGTTCGCGCGCCACCCAGACTGATTCGAGCGAATGCGGCCGCAACACGACGACCAGCTTCCGGCTCATCCTCACGTGCCGGCGAGTCGCTGCACGCAAGTCCTCGCCAGCCACGTAGATCCGCGTGTCGAGGAACACCCGAAAGCCCGACTTCTCGAGTCGCGCGGCAAGCTGCATGGGATACTCAGGCCCGTCCGCGTGTGCGTAAGAAACAAAGAAGTCGTAGCCGAACAACCAGTCGACCCATTGGCGGACGCGTTCGCGGAAGCTCATGGTCCGGTCATTTCAAAGGCTGACCTCGAAGGCTCATCTCACTTATGGGACTCTCCAAGAAGCCGTTGAGCGAATCCAGAGAAAACCGGTGTTCGCGGCTTTTTGCCACGCGAGAAGTCTGGGCTGTCCGATCGGTCACGCCTGGATAGCGTTGGAAGATGAAAGAAGCAGCAGGTCTGCTCAAGACCGGGGCTCTCTGGATGATGCTGTTGGGCGTGCGGGAGCCCGCCCCTCCAGGATACTACCTGATCTCCGGCATGTTTTGAGCCGGTTTCGCTGGATCCCGCGGTTTGTCCGGGGGACGATTCTCACGCCCTCCGTCGTCGCGACCGGGCCGGTCAGGGCCGGGACGCCGGGGCCAGGGTGGGAAGGTGGGGGATCGATTCAGCCCGTCCCGGGGTCCCGGGGGCGGAGGAGCCGGGCGGACAGTTGAATCAAACTGACGCAGTTGGGCTTCGATGGTACGCCTTTCCCGGCCGGACAACGCGCGTTTTCCAGGAACTCCGGCGCGGGAGATGGCCCCGGTTTCAAATGGGTTTACGACGATGCTCTGTCCAGTTGTTTTTGATGTGAGCCGGACCGTGCCTTCGACAACGGTGACGCCCATGGCGTCAGGCCCTCCGACTTGAAGGAGGAATTGCGTGCCTTCCACACCGGCGACCACGCTTTCCGATTCGATGCGAAACTTCCCGTGGATCCGCGCGAGAATCTTTCCAAACTCCACCCAAAGCGAGTGAATCACGACCTTGGTATTGGGGAGAACAATGATCTCATGCCGGCCCTCGAACAGAATAATGGCGGTCGAACGGCCTCCGGTCTGGACGGAATCGTCTGTTTGCAAGTCCATGCCCGGATTGACTGGAGTCCGAGCGCCCTGCCGCAAGACGGTGACTCCCGACTCCGGTCCGCCGGGGACGTCGCGATTGTCGACGAGGGTCCTGCTGAGTTCGACGCCGGCGCAGCCGCTGAGCACTGCGAGAGCGCCGGCGACAAGGCCGAGAGCGATCCCTCGCAATCCCCATTGGGCGGACCTCGATAGACTGTTTCCGGCGCCCGCGTTCATGAGAACCACTTTCTCCTAATCACGCCAACCGCCCAAAAGGATAATGCGAAGGCGAGGAGTCCGTCAAGTAAACTGAACAAAATACGGAACTGAGCGTAGCAATACATTGCGAGGAGGAAATAGGCGAGGAAAAGCGCCGCAAAAGCTCCGGCGCGCCAGAGGGGGCGGCGGCCCTGCAAGCGCGTGCGAACGAAGGCCCCGAGAAAATAGCTGCCGAGCACCAGTGAAAGCTTCGTTAGGAAACTCGGTTCGCGGATGGGCTTGCCTTGCAGCAGAGCGTTGAGGGCGTCGGCATGGAGTTCGACCCCGTAGCGCGCCTGAGGCCTCAGCCGCCAGACGACCTCGAACTCGTCCTGAGGCAGGGCGTGTCCGATCAATACCACCTTACCACGCACGGCGCTTGCGGGCTCGGGCGTCTCTTCGAGAAAGTCCTCGTACTTGTAAGAGGTTGAGCGGCTCCGGATCAAGTCTAGGGGCGAAAGGTCCAGGGCCAGCGCGGCGTAGATGTCGCCACGGGCGATGATAGGACAGGCTTTCTGGCTGTTTCGCACCGGCCAAGCGAGGTCGAAGCAGGGGAATATCGTGGTTCCCGCGCCCCCCGGCGGAGGAGGCAGATGGACACGCAGTTCGCGCTCGTAGGGCCTCAGCTCAACCGTGCGGGGTTCTCCGGCGGAGCCGCCCCGGTGAGCGATGTAGCATTGCACGGCCAGAGAGGGAATCGTGTTGGGTTCGTTTAATCCGCCCGGCTTGACGATGGCGAGAGGGGCGGAAGCGGCGTAGCCGAGCTTGCGGTCAATGCACAACGCGCCCCAGCCGCTGGCTGCATTGAGAAGCTTCTCCGCGATGCGCGGTTTCCCTTCGCCAAACGTGCGCGCTCCTAACAGGACAGCGGTTCCCTGAGCGCGGGCGGCAGTGATGGATGCGGCGAATTCTTCATCTGCGCCGGTGTCCCTTTGAAAAAAGAAGTCGAAGGCGACTACGGCAGCCCCAATTTGAGAAAGCCGATCGAGCACTTCCGCGTGGTGAAGTCGCCAGGAAGCGTAATCTTCAAAGGGGGCGCCCGCCACTGTCCGGGTTTCCTCGTCGATGAGGATCAACACGATCTCGTCGCTGAACTTTTTCGCGGCGAAGAGATCTCCCGCGCGAACGGTCAACATTTCGGCCTGGGTCTGGAGGCCGAAGAAAAGGCGGTCCATCAGGCCAACCCAACCCACCAGGAACATGCTCACGGCTAAGCAGGCGGCGGCGAAGAGGGAGATTCGTTGAAAGCGAAACTTCCGTTTTAGAGCGTTCACCGCGCCTTCCACCGTCGCCGCCGTGTCCGGATCAAGCGCTTCCCTGAGGGCTCCGATCAGTTGTTCCACCTCTTGGAGGAAGCGCTTATCGTGCAGTTCCACTCCGATGCAGCGAGTCAACTGCTTCATCGGTTCCGGGAGATGCGCTTCTTTCGGAACCGTCGCTCCCTGGACCAGCACGGGAACGACGCGCACCCCTCGACGAAGCGCCGTGGAGATTTCAATTCTGACGAAATCATCAGGGTTTTCCAGGCGTGGTTTCCCATCCTCACCGGGGATGGTGAGCCACTGGCTGCCGATCAGCGCGAGCAGGACGTCACATTGACCAACCGCTTCCTCGATCGCGGCGACGAAATCCACGCCCGGTTTGATGGAGACGACATCGATGAAGATGTCCTTCTCCGGAAAGCGACGGCACAGGGTGGAGTGAAGCGCCTGAGCGTAAATGGCGGTGTCGTCCCGCCGGTAACTGATGAAGATCTTGGCATTCATCCCGAGAGCGGCGCGAGTTCCCCAGCGAGACGCACCATCTCAGATCTGAGGCGGAAGAGGAAGGGAAACCCTTCCGCCATTGCTCTGCCGGCAACTTTTTTGGCCGTGTCGTGTTTTGGGGGCAGTCTAAAAGCGCGACTCCTCTGGTTGCGGGCGGCGGAATATCAGCACGCACGACGAGGAGGTCAGACCGTAGACAATCGAGAGCGGTTGCAGGCTTCACCTTAGGCCCAATCAGCGGAAACGGGACAACTCACGGCGATTGATGGCTCTAATATGTTCATTCGAGCTGGAGTTTAGGGGCAATCTGTTCTATGAGGGGGCCCGTGAAACCCTTCAAGCAAGCCCGGCGGTCCCTTTTGTGTTTTGTGAATCCTTGGAGACTGCACTGGATCGGCTGTGTGTGCCTGGCGACCAGTGTTGGGCCCCATCCCTTGGCCGCGCAGGAGTATGGGGGAAAGGTCGTGCTGGAGAATTTTCAGACGAAGGCGCCGGGGCCGCTTGACCCCGTTGTGGTGTGGAAGTGGACCCCGGAGCAAATGGCCGCGGCGAGTCAATACTCATCCCGGGCAATCCGGGAGAACGCTAACACGGGAAATCGCTTTCTGGAGGTAACCATGGAGCCCAGCATCCCGGCCGCACTCTTCACGGGACCATTCGACGGGTTCGCGGTGTATTCCCTGGGCGATGGGCTGTTGCAACCCACTGCGGATCTGGTGCGGTTCCGCGTCCGGGTGCTGCAGGGAATTTGCAGGTTGAGCGTGGGGAGTCCCACGGTCTACTTTGGCAACAGCGATGTGTTTGCGCGTCCGGTGGAGTTGGAGGAGGGGGGAGGCTGGGCCACGGTCGAGATGCCGCTGAACCGGGACTTGGTGCGGAATTTTCGCCGGGCGGGATTCAGCCTGCAGGCCACCACAGTGCATTACACGCGATGGATCCAGGAGCCGATGAGCTTGATCCTGGTGCGGCCGAGCGTTCCGGTAAGGATTCAGATCGACGATCTGGAGTTGGTTTCGTTAGGCGAAGGAAGGTCTTGGCCCCAGTTCGCCGCCAATCAAGTGGAGAAACTGACCGTGGTCGCGGGATTCGAGGCGCCGATCGATTTTAGCAGAGCCTTTACCTTTACCCATTTCGGGTCGGACTACCTGGCTTCGTGGAATGAGCTGAACCCACATTACAATCCGCCGCGGCTCAGTGTGGTGGCCTTGGAACCTGGCGAAGCCGGGAAAGCTTTGGAGATCCGCCACCGCGGATTGGAGGAGCGGTCGTTTACGGGCATTCGAGGATTTGCTCCGCCAGCCGCCAACGCGGTGGAGTTTCGGATTCGGGTAGAGCATCCTGGCGGACTAGCGCAACAATCCATCGATTTTCTGGCTTACGCTGCTCCTGCAGCGGATCGGGGAGACTTTCCCTGGGAATCGCTGAGTTATCCGCCGCCGAATCCGGCGGGGACTGGTTTCGACTACGACTTTTCCCAACAGCGTCTGGGGGTGCTGTCGCACGCGTTTTATCATGCGCGCAGGTCCCTCCCACGCGGGCAATGGACCACAGTGGTCATTCCGTTCTCCGACTTCGCTTCGGCTTACGGGGCTGGAACGCTCAAGAGCCGTCATTTGGGACAGGAACTCCTCAGAGGGGAAGAGGTTTTTGCTGTCGGGTTGACTCCTTCTTACCGGCAGAGGTCCGCGGAAAGCCGCATTCTCATCGATTCGATTGCCTTTGTCAGGACTCCTGGGACTCCGTCCAGTTTGCGGTCCTTCGCCCAGGAGAACTGGAGTTATGGTCCGGCGACGCCGCAGCCGTTCGACCTCTGGTTAGAGCAGTGGTTTTCTCTAGATACGCTGGCGGATTTGTCGCTGGAATCTACTTCCTGGGGCAAGGCGGCGGACCCCGACGGCGACGGATTAGAGAATTTTCGTGAGCACGCCTTGGGCTTAAGCCCGTTGAATCCGAACGCCAAACCGCCCGTCGATGGATTCCTGGTGGAAGAGGCCGGCATCTGGTATCCGTCGCTTCGATTTCGGAGGGATCCGGCGGCGCGGGATGTGCGCTATGTCGTGCGGGTGGGTTCGACGCTGGACCAATGGCAGGCGGGACACAGTTACGAAGGCGAGCAGGCCTTTCCCGGGGATGGATATACGGAGGAAACGGGCCGGGAGATGGACGAAGCCGGTTACCAGTGGGTGACGGTGCGGTCCACGAACCCAGTTGGCACAGCAGATCCGCCCAGAGGATTTCTCCGGTTGGATGTGGAACGTGTATTGGCTCCCTAACCAATTAGTTTCAGACATAGTGATATGATGGGAATTTTACAAGCGTTGCGGGTCAGACTGGACCGGGGAGCCGCCCGATTGGGCCGGGTGGGAGCCCGGGCGGTTTTTCTAGCGGGAGCCGGCAGCGCAGCGGCGCAGGAGCCTGGCGGCCGTTTGGTCTTGCAGGATTTTGAATCGGCGAAGCCGGGGGCGCTGGCTCCGATCAGCACCTGGGCTTGGCCGGCGCAACTGCAAGCTGAGGCCGGTTCCTATTCGAGCCGCGAAATCTGCGTGGATGATAGTTCCGGGAATCGCTATCTTGAGGTATGGGTAAGTCCGGATTTGCCGTCAGGAAGTTTTCATTTTCCGTTTGAAACGCACATCCTCTACAACACGGGAGTATCGCTTTTCGAGCCTACGGCGGACGTGTTGCGTTTCCGTTACCGGGTGTTGGAGGGCCAGTTCGGCCTGACCGTGGGCGGCGCAACGGTCTACTTCGGAAACAGCGATGTGGCCGCGACTCCACAGATTCTTACGCCATCCGATGAATGGATGACGGCGGAGTTCCGGTTGGACCGGGAGCTGGTGCGGACCTACCGGCGAGCGGGATTCAGCGCGCAGGCGACGGCGATTCATTACTTTCGTTGGATTCAGGAACCGCTTTCGTTTCTTTTGTTGCCGGCGGAATCCGCAGGGACGATCCAGATCGACGACATCGAGCTGCTGTCCCTGGGTTACGGGCGCCCATTCCCGAGCTTCGAAATGGACGGCGTGGATCTGGTGGGAGAACCGGCGTGGTTTCCCTCAGGCGACCTGTCAAAGGCGTTTACCTTCACGCATTTCCCGGACGATTTTCGGAGGTCTCATACCGGGGAGTTCCTGAACTGGCCGCCCGCCCTGCTGACTTCGGTTCCGGATGCGGGGGCCCGCGAAGGTTTCTGTCTGGAGGCCAGGCTGACGGGAAAGGAGGAGCGGTCATTCGTCGGGCTGCACCTTCCGGGTCAAGCCGGAGCTAACGGGGCAGCGCTGCGGTTGAAGATGGAGCACAGCAAAGCCTTCGCTCAGCATTCGCTGGATATTGTCGCCTATGTGGTTCCGGCGCCGGAGAGGGAGAACTTTCCTTGGAACACCCTGGGAACTCCGCCGGATGGGGCGATCCAGGAGGGCTTTGACTACTGCCTTTCTCAGGTCGCCACGGTGGGCTTGAACTATGCGTTTTATCACACCCGGCGGATCGTTCCGGATGGGGAGTGGACGACCTTGCTGTTGCCGTGGAGCGACTTTGCCGCGGCCTACGGATCGGGCAGTCTTAAGGCGAACCACCTAGAGCAGCTCCCGATGGCAGGTGAAGACCTGCTCTTCTTCGGGTTGGTTCCTTCTTTCCGGCAGCGCACGGGTCAAACCCGTCTGTTCGTCGATGAGATTCAGCTTGTGCAGACGGCGGGTTTGGATGCGGAGTTGCGCAGTTATGCGCAACCCTCCGGACCTGGAGACCGGGAGCCGCCCACAGTGAGTTTGACGGCGATGGAGATGGAGGTTCCCGGCGGATTCTATGTGGAAGCAGTGTTCAGCGAGCCGGTGGAAGGACTGGAGCGCGACGATTTCTCCTGCGAGAACGGTTGGGTCACAGGTCTGAGCGGGGAGGGAACTCGTTATGTGGCGACGGTAGTAGCGGAGAGTACAAAGCCGGTTGCCCTGCGGCTTCCTCCGTGGAGCGCCCGGGACGCCGCGGGAAATGGGAACCTGGTGTCTTCGCAGTTGCATTTAGAACATTTGCGCAGGCAGTCGCCGGTGATACTGGCGATGCGACTGGAGGAGGTGTCGACGGCCGCGCCGGTGAGGCTGCGTTTCCCACGGGTTTGTGCGGAGCCTCTGGTGTTGCTCACGCCGGAATACGGGCGGGGCCAGCCGCCTGTGATTGCCCGGGTGGATGAACTGACGCCGGAAGGATGTGTGCTTTGGTTGCAGCGGCTCGATGGGATTGAAGCGACGGCGGGCGGGATCGGCTTGCACGTGGTGGTGTTGGAGGCAGGGCTTTGGCCGGGAACCGCAGGGGCGGCAGGCTTGGAAGCGCGCCGGCGGACCGTGAACGTGACCAACCGCATCCAGAAATGGAATACGGAGCCGGTGACGCCTCTGCAGAGCTACGTGATTCCGACGATTTTGGGACAGGTGTTCGGACCGGTGGAGAACGCCTGGAGTGTGTTTTGGGCCTGCGGGGCGTCGAGAGTGGATCCGCCCTCGGCTTCATTCATTGGCATTGGCAAGCACGTCGGGGAGGATCCGGACTTTTTCCGGGGCCCGGAAACTGTTGGTTATGCTGTTGTGGAAAGCGGCGCGCACGACTTCGGGGTATTTCGGTGCGAAACGGGAACCGGTCCCGACCTGGTGCGGCATGTGAACGGACCGGGTGTCTTTCTGTATAACTATGAAGGGGATTTTGGTCCGGATGCGGTGGTTACGCTGGCTCCGGCTGGTATGGATTCGCATGAGGGCTACTGGCCGGTCCTTCCGCCCGGGGCCGTGGATCCGGTGGGCAAGACGCTTCGGGTGGCCGTGGATGAGGATGCGCTATTGGATGCCGAAAGGAACCATACCACCGAGCAGTTGGCGTGGGCGCTTTGGGAACGCGTCGCCGGCCGGGAAGATGGAATGGCTCCCGTCCCTGTCCTCACTACGGAGCGCGCCGTGATTGGAGAAAGCTTCGTCGTACGGGTGTTTTTCTCCGAGCCGGTGGAAGGTGTTGGCCCGGAGGATTTTGTCATTGCGAATGGCCGGGCGATTCAGTTCGGAGCCGAGGAGCGAGGCTATCGATTGACGGTGGCTCCTCTGGAGGAAGGAGAGGTGCGTGTAGCGGCGGCGGAAGATTCTGTGGTCGACTCGGAAGGCTTGGGCAACATCGCTTCCGCAACGCTTTCCGTGGAATTTGTACGGCCTCCCGGTCCGCCTGCAGTCTGGACGGGGGTCGTCCCAGCATCGACGACGGGACCCACCGTGGTTGCGTTGCCCGCAGGCTTCGAGAATCCGGTGGTTTTGGCGACGGTCGAGACGCGCGCAGGGATGCCGCCGCTGGCGGTGATGGTTCAAGAAGTGTTTTCCCAGAAATTCTCGCTGCGGCTGGTGAGATTGGATAAAAACTCCGCTGTTGTCCAGGGAATTGCTGTGCATTTCGTGGTAGTAGAAGAAGGACGCTATGAGCGGGAACAAAACGGCGTGGCGATGGAGGCTCGCCGGGTGGCAGTGAGTGATGTGGACAGGGCCAGCGCGACCAGAGACACTTGGCAGGGACTGTCCGGTGATTGGGGCGCAGGATTTCTGCGACCGGTGATTTTGGGGCAGGTGGCGGCGGATCCGGATCAGCGATGGTCTCAGTTTTGGGCATCAGCAAGCGCCACTCAGCACCCTCCCTCCGCCGTGAGCGCTCGAATCGGCCGGCATGTGGGTGAGGATCCTGATATTGTCCGGGAACACGCAGAGTTGCATGTGATCGTGCTTGAAGAAGGGTTCGGTTGGCTGGGTGGGCTACCCTATGAGGCGGGGGTCGGCGCTGACGTTGTGCAGGGAATGGGCGACGCACCACCCTACTTCTATCCGCTGAGAGAAACGGTTCCAGATCCGGTCGCCGTGGTCTTGGCGCCGGCGGGACTCGACAATCTCAACGGGCATGTTCCCGTGTTGTTCGGTGAAGGCGCGGTTTCCAGCCAGGTTTTGGCTATGGCGGTGGATGAGGATCAGTTGAAGGACAAGGAGCGCAAGCACGCTGCCGAGCAGTTAGCCTGGCTGGTAGTCGGCGCTCCGATCGGCCCCCTCGAGCCGGAGATCGCCCTCCAGAGAGAGCGAGGAGCGGCCAGGGACAGGGGTTTGGGATCCGAAACGACAGCGAGAGGAATCCCGGTGTGGCGCGGCCAATTCGACCCCATGCGGGAATGGGGAAGCATTGCGGCAGGTGAGCCGCCGGGCGCGGACTGGGAGCTTTGGGTATCGCGAGATTTGCAGAGGTGGGAGCGAACGGTCTCGACACTGCGCAGTGCGGCTTCCACTCCGGTCGGAGAGGGGCAGCGGGAGTTCCGCCTCAACGGCTCGTTTCCCGGCGAGTGGAAACAGGGCTATTTCCGGTGGCGCAAGATTGGGTCGCTCGAAGGAGCGGCCGGACGGTGAACATCGTCTGCGGGCGCGCGATTTGAGGAAGAGGGAATGTGGGCTAACCTCCCTTTGGGACCGGGAGTTCCGGCAGTTTGACGCGCACCATCTCTCTCTTGGGATCCAAGTTCTCGTTGAGTTGTTCTTCTGCGATGGGATCCGACTTGACGCCGCCTTCCGGCACATCTGAGCCAGCGACCCAGACCATGGCGTTGAGGACGAGCGTTCGGAAGTCGTCGATGGCCCAGTTGTAATGCCAGTGGCCACCGGTGAAGCCGACGCCGCGGCCGCCGTCTGGCCGTTGGATGCCCCACATGAGGGATTGCGCTTTACCGAGAGCGGAGTCGCCAGCCGGGTTCCAATGAATGCGGCGGGTGATGGTTTCCTCTTTGGGGACCGCAGTCATGAGATCGACGGCCTGTTTGGATTCTGGGAAGCGGATATTGAAATACCACTCGTCGTGGGCCAGGACCGTGTTGACTCCCCGTGAAACGGGATGGCGCCGGTTCGCGGTCATTTCTGCGTTCCAATGAGGGTTGACGGAGAACTCGCCTTCGTAAAACCCGCCTATCCAGCGGGTAAAACGATCGCCCCAATCACCTTTGGGAACTTCCACGGCGTAATGCATGCACATGAGACCCACGCCCTTGGCCAGCAAGGCGTCGAGTTCTTCGAGATGCGGGCCGGCCGGATGACCGCCGCCTCCGTCGGAGTAAATGACAATCGCGGCAGCGTTCTCGAAGGCTCCGGGGTCTTCAGGCCAATCGTGTTTGTAGACTGTGGCTTCCAAGGGCAAGCCGCTCTGTTCGTTGAGGGCGCGTTGCAGGAGCATGGCCCCTGCGTAAAACTCGTGCTGCCCGGAAGGATGACTCGGAGGCCCAGCGATGATGATGATTTTTTTCTTCTCCGCGGGCTCGTCGCTCCCCGCCGGAGTTGGAATGAGAGCGGTGGCCAAGAGAAAGACGAGGAGAAAGAGGGGTGCGGTCCAGGCGAGGCGGTGGAAGAGGCGTAGGGAGGGGCTCATGGGGGAAACTAGGGCAGGTCGTTCGCGGCATCAAGGCCTGGTGCTCCTGGAGAAGGCTTTCCCTGAGAGTCGCCTGAAGGTGAATCCCCGAAAGGGGAAGGAGGGGCGCCTTGGGAGAAGTTGGGATTTCGCGTTCACGCGGCATGAAAGTGGGAGAAGCTTCCTGGAGGGCCGCTCGCGTTTTCTCCGTTAGACGCAGTAATAAGTTTCGTAGACTTGCCGGGCTTGCCGTGCGGCGTCGTTCCAGTTCCAGCCGGTCTCTGTGAAACGGTCGGGACTTAGGCTCCGGACATAGTCCGAGGGGTGCTCATCGAAGAGCGACTCGACCAGCAGTTTCCCTATTCCACCGGATCCCGAGATGCCGTGAGCGTTGCATCCGCCGGCCATGACGAAGCCCGGGCGCCGCGAACTCTCTCCGATGATGAAGCGGCCATCCGGAGTGAAAGTGGGCCAGCCTTTGCCGACACGCGTTTTCTGGACGCCAACGCTTCCGGAAAAGAGCTGAGCCATCTGCGTTTCAAACGCTTCGAGGACCTGCCAATCCGGTTCGATGTCAGGCGGCGGCAGCGCGGCCCCGTAATCTCGCGGGTCGGCATGAAGAGCGGCCGGTTCCCAGCCTCCGAGAAGGATTCCGCGTCCCTCCACGCGGCCGTAGAGTCCGAGATCGGGGATTCGGAAGCAGGGCAAATAGGGCTCCAAGCCGCTGACCTCAGCACTAACGAAATACTCGTGACGGACGGGAACGATGGGAAGTTCGAGCCCCGCCAAACGGGCGACGTGATAGGCGTGAGCACCGGCGGCGTTGATGACATAGCGGCAGCGAACGGTTCCGCGGCTGGTGACTACCGCGGCGGCGCGGCCATTTTCGCTTTCGATCCGCTGGACCTCGGTATCGGTGGCGAAATGCAGGCCCATGGCCTGGCATTCGCTTTGGTAGGAGGCGACGAGCGATTTCGGGTGGAGGAAGCCGTCGGTGGGACACCACAAAATGGCGTGAACTCTTTCGAAGTTCATGCCGGGCCAGAGGTGTTCGGCCTTCTCGCGGGTGATCAATGCGCTTTCGATGCCGCAAGCGGAGGCGACGGACTGCAAATGGTGGAATTGGGCGGCGGCGGCATCGGAAAGGGCGAGGCGGAGCGAACCGACCTCGTTCCAGGCCGGCTTCACGGGGGCATGGGCCTGGAGTTCGCGGAAGATTTGCGCTGCGTGCATGGCCAGCCGGGTGCGTTCGAGGGAATCGCGGATTTGGCCGCAGAGACCGGCTCCTTGGGAAGTCGTCGCTTCACCCAGATCAGCGGCTCTTTCCAAGAGCAAGACATCGCGATGGCCCGCGACGGCCAGGCTGTAGGCGACTCCGCAGCCCACGGCTCCACCTCCGATGATGACGAACTCGAAGTCCCGGCCGCTCCAATCACTCATTGCCCGGGGCGGTCAGCGATTTCAGATACCAGCGCACGAAAGCATCGACATTGTACTCTTTGTATCGGGAAAACGGGCCAGGTTGGTAGCCGGTCGAGCGCACGCCTCGCTGGGCGGCGGCGCAAAGTTCCCAATCTTGTTCTGAGGTGAGGCGCCAGAAGGGCAGGAGGTTGTCAAGTTGGTAGTCCTTACCCTCGACGGCGGCCTTATCGACGAGCCAGGCGACGCGCACGAGCGTCTTTTCCGTGCCTGCGGGCAGCAGACGCGTGCTCACGGCATGATCGCAACTGGCATGGATCCACATGTTAGGCATGGTTCGCATCCGGACGGTGCCGACATCCGGCTCGGTATAATCGCCCATGAGGGTGGAAACCAGCCGGCCATCCATCGATTCACTCAAGTATCCGTTGACGAGCACGGTGCGATTGGCGGAATACCAGATATTGCGGTCGGGATCGGGGAAACAGGTCATGCCGGTTTGCCGATGGGTTGCGGCCAGTCCTAAGGCCTGCCACTTGGCTTGGGCCCGGCTGACGGCGGCGGTCAGTTCGGCGGCGACGGCATCCGAGGTGTCATCCTCGTTGTAATGATCGAAATTGGCGCGGATGTACTGAGGATGATTGGCGTTGCAGTGGTAACACTCGCGATTGTTTTCCCACACGATCTTCCAATTGGCGGCCACTTCGTAATCGAAGGTCTTGGCTACTTTGGCGCTGGTCAGGCCCTGGGGGCGGGACACGGCTTCCAAGGTCTCCGCGGCGGGGTCGAAGTCCGGTGGGTCTTTGGCCAGGCAAATGTAGATCAATCCCTCGACGGTGCGCGTGGCTACGGCGTTCAAGCCGAAGAGGCTCTTATCCAAGTCGCTGGGCATGCCGCGCGCAGCCAGCAAGGCGCCATCGCAGCCATAGACCCAGTGGTGATAGGGACAGACCAACTTGGCGGCGTGCCCGGCTTCCTCCCGGCACAACAGCGTGCCCCGGTGCCGGCAGACATTGTGCATGGCCCGGACTACTCCGTCGTCCCCGCGAATGATGAGAATGGAGTCGTCTTGCAGGGGCAAAACCAAGTAATCCCCGGGGGCCGGGATCTGGCAATCGTGCCCTGCGAAAAGCCATTGCCGTCTCCACACCGATTCCATTTCCGCTTCGTAAACGGCGGGATCGGTATAGAATCGGCCGGGCAAGCTCCACCCTTCGGTGCGGGTGGCCGCCAGCGCCTGGAGATCGGTTTGGGACATCATGGTCACGCGGCGGCTTGGCCGCGCCTCTTGGCCTTAGCCATAAAGAAGACGCAACTGGCGATGAGCAGAACGAGGCCTAACAAACTCATGGCGTAGGTAAATCTGCGGAAAAAATCGAGTCGTGTGGCTTCCGTGTCAATAAGGTCCTTGTAGAGCTGGACTCCGACCGACCCCGTGTAGCCCACGGCATCGGCGACGTAAATGGCGAAGACGGCGGTTCCGGCGACCCGGGTGACGGCGATGAGCCGGTCGAAGAGCACCGAGCCGAAGGGGACATAGGCGAGGTAGGCTCCCAGCCCGACGCAGACCATCCAGAGATCGCCCCGCATTTTTCCCGCATCGAGCAGGAGAGTGCTCCCACTCATGAGGATGAGGCCGGCGATCATGATCACGTAGGCTCCGATGAGACCCAGGCGGTTGTCGCGGACGAAGTAGAGGGCCCCCAGAGCTGCGAGGACGCCGAAGACCACGGGCAGCTCTGTCGTAGTGAGGATGGCCGGTTTTCCGCCGAAGCCCAGCTCCTGGAAGATCTCGACCATGTAATTGTCGCGGAAGTCGCGGTAAGCGGTGAGAAAGAGGTAGGCCACAAGCAGCATGACCATGCCTGGGAGGAAATGGCGGAGAAAGGCCCTGCGGCTGCCGCCGTCCATGGGAACGCGCTCGACCCTGGCCTCGATGTCGGCGCGGGTGGGCTGCGGGATTTGGTTCAGGAGTATGACGGACAAGACGAAAGGGGGCAGAAAGATCAGGCCCGTAATGAAGGGCATCCAGAAATCTCCCACGGCATGGGCTTCGATCAGCCACAGACCCACGCTTTTGACCATGCCGCTGGCCAAGATGAAGGAGCAACTGAGACCGGCCAACAGGACCTCGGAGGTGCGGCGGCCCTCCAAGTAAAGCACCACGAGTCCCCAGACCATACCCAAGGGAAGGCCGTTGAGAAAGATGGCCACGGTTTTGGCGTGACCGGGGAGAAGGGCGAAAAGGAGCAGCGCGAGTTCGGCGGCGGCGATGAGGCCTATCAACATCCACATCCGCCGGTTTCGCGTCGTCTCGGAGCAGAATTTGATCCCCAGGTATTTGGAGGTCATGTAGCCGAGGATCTGACTGATGACGAAGGCGGTTTTCAGGTCGATGTCCGTGCCGAAGAAGCGCAGTCCTTCATAGGTGGCTGCCGAGAACGGCTTCCGGAAGGCATACATGCAGAAGTAGGCGGAGAATGAGGTCAGTATGGCATAGAGAGTGAGGACGGCGGCCGGCGACCGTTCCAACCAGCGGGTGATGGCCGATGGGCGTGCGGTTTCCGGAGGAGTGCTCACAGTCAAAAGGGGAGAGCCCGGGATTAGCTTTTTCCGGGCCGGAAGGGAATGGGAAAGAAGGGAAAAGGGGCGTCCTTGACCCGGCGGGTCTTGGAAGAGAGGCCAACTGCGCTCGGGTGCGTGCATGAGGCGGCCACGATCGTAGCGCAGTCTCGCTGTTCCTGAACTGGGAGTGGTCCCTGCGGACTGCCTGGGATAGAGCCCATCGTCTGGGAGGGCGCGGGAACCCTACCCCCGAAGATCATGGACGTTCGCAGCGGGGCCCGGCGATTTCGGCGGTTGCTCCAACCGGGAATGGAATCTATGCGTAGAGGCTTCGAATCATGTCCGCAGAAGCCCTTAGCCCAAGAACCCGCTCGCCTGCCGAGGAACTCGACGCGCACACGCGGGAGATGATTGCTTGGCATTTTTCGCCCGAGACCGGATGCCAGTTTTGGTTGAAGTGGGCGTCGGAAAACTGGGATCCCCGAGAGGAAATCCAGTGTTTCGCGGACCTGACCCGGTTTCCCCATTTCGAGGACGAATGGCTTCGGGATTTGCCCAACGAGGACTGGGCTCCTCAGGCCTATGCTGGGCGGCCTTTCAAGGTCTTCGAGACGGGCGGGACGACGGGTCTTCCGAAGCAGCGCGTGGGCTGGGAGGATCACATCATTGATTACACGGAGTTCTCCGAGACTCTGAGCGAAGAAGGATTTCCGCGAGGCTCGAACTGGCTGATGGTGGGACCGACGGGCCCGCGACGCTTGCGGATATCGATCGAGCATCTCGCGAACATTCGAGGGGGCAGTTGCTATTTTGTGGATCTCGATCCGCGCTGGGTGAAGAAACTGATCGCGCGAAAGGAGATCGACCAGGTCGAGCGCTATCAGAAACACGTGATCGATCAGGCGGTGGAGATTCTCAAGCATCGCAAGATCGGATGTTTGTTTACGACGCCGCGTTTGCTGGAGTCCATTGCGGAACGGGTGTCGCTGCCTGGATGCGGGGTGTGCGGCGTGTTTTGCGGAGGGACGTCGATGTCGCCTCAGATGGTCCGTTTCTTGGTGGAAGAGGTCTGCGAGAACAAGACGGTGTTTGTGCCTACTTATGGCAATACGCTGATGGGGTTGGCCTGCAGCATCCCCCTGCGGGCAGAGGACCATTACAGCATTACCTACTATGCGCCGCAACCCCGGGCGGTGTTGCGCGTGGTGGATCCGGACGACACCACCAAGACCGTCGATTACGGAGTCTACGGGCGGGTGGAATTGACGACGATGACGCGCGAGTTTTTCATGCCGCGATTTCTGGAACGCGACGAGGCCATCCGGCGCCATCCTTGCCAGCGCTATCCCTGGGACGGAGTCGGCGATGTCCGGCCTTTTGGCGTGTTGGAGAAGAAGATCATTGAAGGGGTCTACTGACTCGAGCGAGCGCGACGATCATGGTGAGAACGCTGGAAAGTCCTGTGCCCTCGATCCCCATTCTGCGCAGTGGGAGGGTCTACCGGAGTTTGGACGAGGCGGAACTGCCTGCGGTCGATGGATCCCGGGTGGCGGCGCGGGTATCCATGGCGAATTCCGGTTTGGTGCGGCGGGACTTGTTGGATTTGAACCGGGGCCGGGATGTGTTGCGGGAGATCCCGGCGCGCGATCTGGCGGCGATGTGCCGGCGTGCGGGAGACATCTTTTTGCGGGACGAGCTTCCCGTCGGGGTGGAGGAGTATCCGCAGAGTCCTGAGGATTATGTGAGGTCGTTGTCGGCGACGAGCGGGCTTCCCTTTACGCTGATTCGACGGAACATGGCGCGTCTGCACGAGGTGTTCAGCGAGATCGAGGTGATTCTTGGGGGGCTGACCCGGGGATTGGATCTGGAGGTGATCGACCGCGGTTACGGAGATCAGCACGGGGTTCCAGTCAGTTATGCGGCGACGACGAATGTGTTGAGCGTCATCCTTCCCAGCAACTCGCCGGCGGTGAACGCTCTGTGGATACCTTCACTGGTGCTGAAGACGCCGGTCTTGCTCAAGCCGGGCCGGGAGGAACCCTGGACGCCCTGGCGCATTGTGCAGGCTTTTCTACGGGCGGGATATCCGCGTGAGGCCTTCCATTTTTACCCCACCGACCACGAGGGCGGCACGGCGATCATCCGGCGCAGTGGCCGGGTGATGATGTTTGGCGACGACGCTACGGTTTCGCAGTATGCGCAGGACGAGCGGGTGGAGGTCCACGGATCGGGCCGGAGCAAGATTCTGATCGGCGAGGACGCTGTGGATGATTGGCCGGAGCTGATTGAGATCTTGGTGGAGTCGGTCAGCGCCAACAGCGGCCGGAGTTGTATCAACGCTTCGGCAATCGTGGCTCCGCGGCACGGAAAGGCCATTGCGGAGGCATTGGCGCAGGCGTTGGCGGGATGGGAGCCCAAGGCGGCGGACGATCCCTCCGCGGTGTTGTCGGGCTTCGCCAATCCTCAGTTCGCGGAGTTCATCGACGGGGCCATCGAGGAAGGTTTGACCACGCCAGGCGCGGTGGACGTGAGCGCGGCGTTGCGGACGGGACCGCGTCACGTGGTGCGGGACAACATGCACTATCTGCTTCCGACGATCGTTTGTTGCCAGAGTTTTGGACATCCTCTGGCGAACCGGGAGTTTCTCTTTCCTTATGCCTCAGTGGTGGAGATGCCCCAGGCGGAGATGTTGGAAGCGATCGGACCATCTTTGGTGGTGACGGCGGCGACGCGGGATGAGGGATGGATTCGCCAGTTGCTAGAGAGTCCCTGGATTGATCGATTGAATATCGGCAAGACGCCGACCAACCGGGTGCAGTGGAACCAACCTCACGAGGGCAACCTCTTCGAGTTCCTCTACAAGCGCCGCTCCTTTCAGCTCACTCCCATGCATGTCTGAAACTCTTTCGGTGGAATCGCTATGCTCCGGTTTGAGGGTTCCGGGGGAAATCCTGAGCATGGAGCATGCGCCCTGTGGCCGGGTGGTTTTCGGATGCGGAGTGTTGGATCGCTTGGGAGAGATTGCACGGGAGTTCGGACAGCGTCCGCTGGTGGTGACCGATCCGGGCATCCGGGCGGCGGGAATTGTGGAACGGGCGCAGCGGGCCATGGAACAGGCGGGGTTGACGGTGCGGATCTTTGATGAGGTGCACGAGAATCCCACGACGGAGGATGTGGCCCGGTGCGTGGTGGCGGCTCGGGAGCACGGGACCGACCTGCTGGTGGGTTTGGGCGGCGGCAGCAGCATGGACGCGGCCAAAGGATGCAATTTCCTTCTGACCAATGGAGGCGAGATCCGAGACTACCTGGGGCGGGAAAAGGCGACGAAACCGATGTTGCCGCTCCTGGCCATTCCGACGACGGCGGGCACCGGCAGCGAATGTCAGTCCTTTGCCTTGATTTCCGACGCTGAGACTCATCAAAAAATGGCGTGCGGCGACAAGAAAGCCGCGGCCCGGGTGGCGCTTTTGGATCCGGAACTGACTTTGACGCAGCCGGCAGCGGTTACCGCGCATACGGCGGTCGATGCGGTGAGTCACGCCGTGGAGAGTCTGGTGACCTTGGCGGGGACGGATCTTTCGCGGGCTTACTCGATCGGGGCATTTCGACTTTTGGCTGCGGGATTGGACGGGGTTTGGCGGGATGCTTCGGACATCCGGGCCAGAGCGCGGCTGCAGCTCGGTGCGGCCATGGCGGGGATTGCCATTGAGAACAGCATGTTGGGAGCGGCCCATGCCGCGGCCAACCCGTTGACGGCTCACAATGGGGTGGTGCACGGAGTGGCGGTGGGGATCATGCTGCCGGCCGTGGTGCGTTTCAACCGCGACGGGTCGGCGGAAGCCGGGGAAGCGTATGTCCAGCTTCGGCCGGATCGCGACCTGGACCTTTGGTTGGAGGACATGCTGGAGGAATTCGGCATGCCGCTCTGTTTGGAATCCGAGGGCATCCCGCGGGAGAGCATCTCCCAGTTGGCGCGGGAGGCGGCCCAGCAGTGGACTGCGCAATTCAATCCGGTTGCGGCTGGCGAGGCCGAGTTTGCGGCGCTTTTCGATGAGGTCTGGGGGCGCCGGGAAGAGCAGTTGCGGGCTGCGGGGAGTTGAGCTCCTCGCTCGCCGTGCTTTCCGACGAGACAGCGTGAGAAATGCAGGCTAGACTTTATGCCCCGGAGCCAACCGGAGATTTATGATGAACGAACATTCTTGCAGTGGGTCAGGAAAGGCGTCCGGTGAGAAGGCGGGCGCGGATTTTGTTCAACAGATATTGGAGGGTGCATCGGCCGGGCGGCGGCGGGCGCGCCGGGCGGTCAAACGCGTGGCTCCGAAGATGGAGGGGGCTTGCGGGGAGGCCTTGCGTGATTGCAGTTATGTGCTGGCTTTCGGGGCGACCTTTGGGGTGCTGTTGGCTGCGGAGGCAATTCCTTGCATCGTCCGGGCGAGCGCGCGTGGCGGCAGGGAGGCGGCAAGGCGAGCTTGGCAGGCGCGGCGGCAGCGGCGGGCCGGTAAGGGGGTGGTTCAGGAGGTTCCGATTTCCAGTTAGCGGCTCCTGATTCCGTCTGTTTTCCGGCTCGAACCGTTGGAGCAACGCGGCCTCTTGGTAGGTGGCCCCGGGGGAAGCGGACGAGAGCACTTCCTCGTCTTGACACGGGACGGCATTTGCAGATACTCGGCGATCCGGCGCAGCGATGCGAAAGCAAAACTGGCGTGATCCCAGAAGCATGAACGGAACGGTCAAAGCCGAGCGAACTGCTCACGCAGCGAAAAAGCGGAAGCCGGTGGTCTGGTCCGAGGAAGCCTTTGACGTTCGGAGATCGACGATTCGCGGCGCCGGGATGGGACTATTCGCGCGGGAACGCATTTTGCCGGGCGACACCATCGGGTATTACACTGGCCGGGTTTTGACGGACGAAGAGGCCAATCGCCGTCCCTACGTCGATTCGAAGTATCTGGTGTGGGTTTGCCGCGACCATTGGATATGGGGAGAAGGACGGGGGTCGGGCTACACACGTTTTATCAATCACGATGACCGGAAGCCCAACGCGGAGTTGATTACCTCGACCCGCTGGAAGACGGCGCGCATTGCGGCGGTCCGGCCGATCCGCCCCGGGGAGGAGATCTTTTTCGATTACGGCGAGGAGTATTGGGAGGTGATCGGGGACTCAAAGCGGGATCGCCCGGAATGAGGAAGGACGGATTCGGCTTGAAGAGAGGGAGGCCTGTCCGGGCGGGGCTTGCGTGCTGGGGAGTTTTTGTGTCGTGCGCGGCCGGAACGGACGGCGTCAAGCCTTTGCACAATCCGGAGGCGATTGCGGTCGTTCCCCGCGCCCGGTTGGAGAGTCCCCAGCTTCAGCGCTGGGATTTCGACGAGCCTGGCGGGGCATGGAAGGCTCTTCACGCCGTCCGTTGCCGCGAGCGCGACGGCCTGTTGGCGATCGAAATGCTTGACGCCGATCCCTATGTGGCTGCGGATGGTTTGGACTTGGAAGGAGCGCTGTTGGTTCGGCTCAGACTGCGAAGCTCGGGAGTTGGGCCCGGACAAATCTATTGGACCACGGAATCGGCCCAACACACCAGCGAAGAGAGAGTGGTGCATTTTCCCCTTCGGCACGATGGAAGCTTTCACGAATACGAGGTGGTCTTGCCGGTGGAGGGGCGGATGACGCTGCTCCGGTTCGATCCCGGAACGGGGAAGGGGACGATGGAGATCGATTGGATCAGTCTCCGGCAGGAGAGACTGCATCCGCTGGAACTGATTCCGCTGGAGGTTGTGGCCGGAGGCTTGCGCGCGGTGGTGGTGAATCGTGGGGATGAAGGCTTAGAGGTCATTCACGGAGGCGAGCGTTTTCGGCTGGAAGCGGGTGAGCAACGTGTCATCGAAAGCGCTGCGCCCGGCCGGATGCGTTTTGAAACGGTGAGCATCGCGGTAAAGGTCGTGGGAGCGGAGTTTCCTCCAGTCGAGTTCCGGGCTTCCGTGATGAACTCAGGACTGCCTTTGGGACCGTATTTGGAGTTGGGATCGGGGACGGCGATGCTGCGCGTTGCGAAGGATGGATCCGGGGGCGAGATTTTGTTGGGAGACAGGATCGCCGGGTGGCTGCAGCCGCTGTTGTCGGAGGGTTATCAACCTGTTCTTTTGACGGGTGGCGAGGAGGGTGAGGGGCGATTGCGATTTGCCAGCGAAGCAGGGCACGCACTTTCCATCCATGCGCTGGGCGACGGCCGATGGAGCTTCGAGATCGACGCTCCAGAGGATGTGGACGGGCCCGTGTTTCGTCTCGCGGACGATTTGGAACAAGCGCTCTTTCCCGGAGTCGAGTATCTGGGATCCGGCGAGCATTCCTCCTCTAGGACCGATATCCGAACGGCGGAACACGTTCGGCATACGCCGCCGCGCCGCTGGGTGACGATGCCCTTGATGGTCTTGAACGGAGGGGCTGTGTCGGCGGAGTGGACTTGGGATAACTTGGGACTGCAACCGGTGTTTGCGGTTCCGGACTTTCTCGGCGCGAGACGGGAGCCGCGCATGCATCTGGCAGGGGGGAAGGGGCTTCTGCGGTTGCGGATCGGGCCGGGTTGGGATACGGGAGAGCGGATTGAGACCATCATGGAGCGCTTTGTCAGGGAACGGGGATTGCCCGCCCCGCCGGCTGCTCCGAGATCCCCTGAGGCACAGCGGGCGCTGAGTCTGCAGGCGCTGCGGGGAGCCTTGCGATCGGAGCAGGGCTGGGGGCACTGCGCAGACGAGGGCTGGGACCGGAGGTTCTTCGCCGGGCACGCTTCCACGGAGTGGCTGTTGACCGGGGAGATTCCGCAGACGCCGGAGCTGGTTCCCGGCGGCATTCACATCGAGAACGACCTGGTTTGGCTGCTGACGGGGAGGGCAGAAGCGTGGTTAGGGCATTTGCGCCGCCGGGCCAGGCAAGTGAGGGGTGCTCAGGAGGGGGATGGATCCTTTCGATACGACGGCCGGTTTCGGGAAGGGCACTTTGAAAACACATCGAGCGGCCACTGCGCCGCAAACGCCTGGGTGCTGCTGGACCACGCGTGGTGGACGGGGGACGAAGCTTCGCTGGCGGCGGGGCTGCGGGCGCTGGAATTCATGCGGCGCTTCCGGACGCCCCGTGGGGCGCAGGTTTGGGAAGTGCCTTTGCACACCCCCGACATACTGGCTGCGGCGGCAGCGGTGCGCGCCTACCTGCGGGGTTATGGGTTGACGGGAGAAAGAGAATGGTTGGAGGAGGCCCGGCGCTGGGCTTGGCGGGGGCTTCCATTCGTGTATTTGTGGGACGATCGTCCGGTGATGCGTTATGCGACGATTGCGGTGCTTGGTGCGACGCATTGGCAGGCTCCCAACTGGATGGGGTTGCCGGTGCAATGGTGCGGACTGAGTTATGCTTTCGGGTTGAGCGAGCTGGCGGATGTCGACGACAGCTTCGACTGGCGAAGGGTTGCGGAAGGCATTCTCACAGCCGCAGAGCAAATGCAGTATCCCGAAGGCGCAACGGCCGGTTGTCTCCCGGACTCTTTCGAGCTGGGGTCCCAGGAGCGGCGTCCCTTTGATGTGAATCCTTGTGTGATGGCGGCGTTGCGGGAGCGGCTGAGTGGGCGCACGGCTGGCTTGCAGATCGCCGTGCGAGAGGATGGCCGGCGTGCGGTTTCCCCCTTTCCTTTGCGGTGGACGCGGGAGGGCTTGGAGATTGACGGACATGCGGGTGTCGGCTTCCAGGTGGTGATCGACGGAGAGAGGATTGTCGAGCTGCGATCCGCGGGGAAGGATATCCTCGCGGTGGAGTGACGCAGCCGACGGGGTCAGGCTTCGGAGGGTGGGAGGAATCGGGCGTGAAACCCTGCGGATTTCCGCTTTGAGGCTCAGAACTCCTGATCTCGAGGAATTTGGATGAGCTGGAAGGGTATGTGGCGCGGGCACTCCTGCCCGCGAACTCTTCAGGTTCCATCGGCGGACAGGAGTGTCCGCCCCCCAAGTAGGGCGTCATCTGCCGAGAGGCGGTCTCGCTTGGGCTCAGCGATTTTCCTCCCTGTCCATGATCTCCCTCGATAGGTCAGGAGTTCTAAGGCTGGACAAGGGCGGCTCGAGGCCGTCCGCCAGCGTTGACGGCTTTGGCTTCGCTGCTTATATAAAGCGCCCTTGCAGAGAGTGGCCCGGCAGGGACCGGCAGCGGGACGATGCGATTGACCGATAGCCATGTGCATTTTTGGGACCCGAATCGGTTTCGCTACGTATGGCTTGATGAGCATCCGTTGATTCGCAGGCGTTTCGGCCTCGAGGAATTCGCCGCGGCGAGCAGCGCCTTCGAGGTGGAGACCATCGTCTTCGTCCAGGCGGACTGCCTGCCGGAACAGGGTGCGGCGGAAGTGGAGTGGGTGAAGGAGTTGGGGGCAATCGAGCCGCGATTGCGGGGAGTGGTGGCCTTTGCGGCATTGGAGGATCCAGCGGCGGCGCAAGAAGCGGTGGAGCGTTGGGGCGGCGATGATTTGGTTTGCGGTTTGCGCAGGCTGATTCAGTCGGAGGCGCCGGGATTCTGCCGGCAACGGGAGTTTCGCAGTGGAGTGCGCCTGTTGGCTGAGACCGGGTTGCGTTTCGATCTCTGTTGCAGGGGACATCAGTTGCGGGAGGCGGTGGAATTGGTGGAGGCCTGTCCAGAAGTGAGATTTGTGCTGGATCATTTCGGGAAACCGGACATCGGCGGCGGAGAGGCAGCGCTGGGGAAGTGGAAGGAAGATCTCCGCGACCTGGCCGCCGCGGGGGAGGTCGCGTGCAAGCTGTCCGGGCTGGTGACCGAGGCGGATCCTCTGCATTGGACCCGGGAGGAACTGCAGCCGTGGGTCGATGTGGCGCTGGAAGTGTTCGGGCCGCGCAGGACCTTATTTGGCAGCGACTGGCCGGTCTGCACCTTGGCGTCTTCCTACCGGCGGTGGGTGGAGACGGCGCGGGACTGTCTGGCCGGCTTGACTGAAGAGGAACGGGACGATGTTTTCCGGGGCAACGCACTGCGCGTTTACGGAATTGAAGCTGGTCCAGAGGTGGGAACAGAACGATGAATTATCGCGCGCTCGGGAATACGGGATTGCAGGTGTCGGAGCTGTCCTTTGGATGCGCTCCTCTGGGCAACGAATATGGCGAATTGGAAGAGGCCGAGGCCGTCCGGTCGGTGTGGGCGGCGCTGGATGGCGGCGTGACGTGTTTCGACACCTCTCCCTATTACGGGCGGACTCTCTCGGAGACACGGCTGGGGGCGGCGTTGGAAGGAAAGCGGGATCAAGTCGTGTTGGCGACGAAAGGAGGGCGCTTCGATTATGCTTTGGGCAACGGCTTCGACTTCTCGCGGGCGGGAGTGAAGCGCATGTGCGAGGAAAGTCTGCGGCGGCTGCGGACGGATTATCTGGATATTTATCAACTGCACGATATCGAGTTCGGCGATCGCCGGGTGGTGATGGAAGAGGGATTGGAAGCATTGCGGGACTTGAAGCAGGCCGGCAAAGTGCGGTGCATTGGCGTCACCGGTTATCCGCCCGGCTTGCTGCGGGAAGCGGCGGAAGCGTGCGAATTGGACTTGGTGTTGTCTTACTGTCACTACAATTTACTGAACCAAAGGATGCAAGAGATGCTGGTTCCGCTGGTGTCGGAGCGAGGGATGGGACTGATGAACGGATCGGTGTTGCACATGGGGATACTGAGCGAAGGCGGACCGCAAGCCTGGCATCCCGCTCCGGCGCGAGTGAAAGCGGCGGGGAGGCGAGCGGCGCAGTGGTGCCGGGAGCGGGGAGCGTGCATCAGTGATCTGGCGATGCAGTTTGCCGTGGCCAATCCGGCGGTGTCCACAACGCTGATGGGGGCGAGGAATGCGCCGGAAGTGCGGCGGACGCTGGAGGTAGCCTGCGGCGAGTGGGATCCCGAGCTTTTGGCGGGAGTCGAAGAGATCCTCGCGCCGGTCCGGGACGTGGAGTGGGAGTCGGGACGGCCCGAGTATTTTCATCCTGAGGCGGAGCCTCCGGATCCGGCGGCGGAAGCGGGCGCCCGGCTTGAATAGTTAGCCCCCATTTCTCATACTGTAAGTCTGCTGACTTACGCCTTCAGTGGTTTCGACTGCCGGTCTCGCGATGCGTAGCGAGGGAGACTTCTTCTGCTGCGCGAAGCGCACTCCGCAGAGCCCCGCCGCAGGCGAGGATAACCCACTCCTGCCCACCAGATTCATAATCAAAGAGTTACGCAGATCGCCAGGGTGTCCGTTGACACCGCGCAACGGGCATGCATGACAAAAGCATGGTCGAGATGTGACCCCGCGCAGCACGCCCGGCCTCGAGATGCCTGCCTCAAGGGCCCCAGGGCTCGGCGATTTCCTGGCCGCTGAGATCTTTATCGCCACCTACGGTGTCCAGGGCGGCGTCGCAAAATCCCGCGTCGGCGGATCAGCGCTGCTTGGACGCACTGATCCAGCCGATTCCAGCGATTCCCCTACGCAAGCACATGGGCGGAGCCCCGAAGCTGAGTCTCTACGGCCTCCTTCTGCACGCGGCCGTGGATTGCAGCGGACCCCTGCGGACGCCAGTATTGCCTTGACGGGTGCATGAGTATCCAGGCAAAAACAGCCCGGTGAGTCCGGCCGCCGAAAAGTCAAATCCGTTCTTCGATCGGCCGATCCTGAGGGTGCGGGACAAAAATCTTCGAGGGGGAGTTTAAGCGGCGAATGGGAGGCGATCATTGAGAGCGGCGTGTGCGTTGTGTCGATCTCTCCAGAAGGAATCAAGGCGGTGGCTGGCGTGGATGCAGCGCAGCGCGAGAATGT
>JBGTBW010000298.1:0-5253 GCA_041749135.1 Verrucomicrobiales bacterium | reverse complement strand
GGATACGTGAAAGGAGCCGAAGCCGCCCGCCTCGCCGACAGCACGGCACTGGGCAAGGCGATGAACGTGCAGGAGGAGTTTCTCCGCGCGGTGAAGTCCGGTCCGCTGGCGGAGGAAACCGTGCGCACGCAGTGGGGCGTCGGCGGCCAGCACCTGCAAGACATTCAGGACTTGTTCCGCCGCTTCGGCGTGAAAGGCTACGCCCGGGAGCGCGCGCCCGAGTCGTTCCACCTGATCGACGAACTCGGGGAGGCGTTGATGAAGCCCGAAGCCATGAAGCCGAAGGGGCTCAGCGACATCGACCTGCTCATTCTGGACAACGACCTCCCTCCGATCCTCGGCAAATATCCTAACAACCGCGTCCTGAATCCCCAGGGTGTCACGGCGATCTTCATGCCGGAACCCGACGACGTGATTGCCGCACGACTACGCGCGCAGGGCCACTCGGACGAGATCATCGAAGTCGCGTTGAGTCGCGCGGCGCTCCGGCGCAAGGAATTCGAGAAATATGTGCCCGAGTTCGAATCCTGGGCGCGGCCGGCCTCGGAAGGCGGCGGCATGCCGATTTCCAAGAACTACAAGGACAATGGCGTGCCCGACCCGACGAATGACCGGGACAAGACGCGTCAGTTCCGCTTCGACCGGCACCGCCGCGAGGGCAAGCCCACGGTCTACATCCCCAAAATGATGAACGAGGCGGGGACGGAATATCTTTACATCTCCGGCGACGTGGACTGGATCCATTTCAGCTTCCTCAACGGCGCCCCGCTCGACAAGCACACGGCGGCGCGCCTCTACGACGCCATGGCCCGGAGCGTGGGCCTGCAACATCCGGAAACGATTTCCTGGATCAACAACGGGCAGACGGTCTTTGCCGGGAAGATCGAACAGATCTCCGAATACCTCTCGGGCGGAAAGGCGTTGCTGGAGGTCTCGGGCGAAGGTCCGCGCGCGGCGCGCATGAGCGAGAACCTCACGCGCTTCGCAAAAAACGGACGTGATCACCTCGTCTTTTTCGATGGGGGCTTGAAATCGCGGGCCCGCATCGCGCTCGCCGACGTCGAAGACGCCTTTGCCTACTTTCAGCAGAAATTCCCGGATCGCCGTGTGATTGCGCCGTTTCTCTGGCTGCTCAAAGGCGATCAAATCCTAGAGGACACGACCATCGGCGGCAAAGACTGGACGTTCACGGCGTCCGACGACGCGTTGTTGCTCCGTCAGGTCGACGGTGGCAAACTCGAACAATTCGAGGGCGGGAACTGGAACCCATTCGATCTCGCGCAACACCCAGGTCCGCTGGCGCTCAGCCCGGCGACCGCGATCCTGGGAAGGGCGGAGGCCGGCGACAGCGTGATCGAAATCGAGGATCTGCCCACGCTCTGGGCCGAGCAGTTGGTGGGACATGTGCAGGATTGGTTCGCCGCCGGCCAGACGGTGATCATTGCCCCCGGCGAGGACACCCAGGAGATCCGCGAAGTCGTGGGGCTCGGCTCCTTGGTGCTCGATCGCCCGCTGCAATACGATCACCCCGAGGGGACGCTCCTGGCAGTGCTCAATCTCGATGAGGACTCACCGTTGTTAAGCTACAGCATGTGGTCTTTGTATCTGCCATCGTGGGGGCGGCTGCCTGCCGATACGCCATTCAACGACGGCATACCAAATTTAATCCGCTTCTACTTTGGCATCGCCCCGATGCCGGGAGCGGACGCCTCAACGCTGCCGCGTGTTGTCACGGAAACTTCATCAGGATCGCCACGAACGTCTCTCCACTATACTTTGGGTCCACGAGCGGACCCTACAAGGATTCAAATGCAATTTTCAACTGACTTGAACACATGGCGCAACCTTGAACCAGGTGCTGATCCAGTGGGATCAACGGTTTCCGTCTCTGGCCGCACTTACAGCATCATTCTCCCGGCGACGATGCGAAAAGCGTTCTTTCGAGTTCTCGCCCGGGAGTAACCGGCGATCGAATTCCGTGGAGCGACATATGGGTCGCGGCGACCTGCGTGAAGAGATTTTCCGGGATAATGGGGACCGGGAGATGATGCTGGCGACTCTGGCGGAGACGGTTGCCGGGCAAGCCTCCGGGCGATATCCGCAGGCGTCTGCAATCTTCAGAACTCCTGACACCATTGGAAGGGACCGGCGCCCCAGGGCGAGTTGACGGTCTCCCAATAGAAGCGTCTCGGCTTAACCCCGTCTCCGCCCTGAATGAGGCGGCCCTGACTAAAGGAATCCAGGTCTGAGCGGATTCCGGCGGAGATATAGACCTCAGCGGACCAAATCTGGAACTGAAGGTGGGCGACAACCCGGTTGAACTGCTCAAGTTCCTCGGGAGTTGCCAGAGAAAGGAGCGGCTCCGGTAGGCAGTTCAGGTTGCAGTCGAGCAGGGATGCGAGCGCGCGTGCATGCGATACAAAGGTCACGGACGTGCCGCGTTGGTTCTGGGTTTCGTCGTTCATGGGGAAGAGCAGACTGGGTTGCGAGACAAGCCGATGGACGGTCCGGGCAGGATCAGGAGACTGCCCCGAGGGTCTGAAGGATGTTGTCGCGACGGCGCCGGGCGGTTAAGCGGTCCCGGGTGAATTATCTGATCGAGGGGTCGCAACGAGCGGGAATCCAGTAAATTCTTCGTGCAATCTTCCTATCGATCCAGTGCGCGGGTGCGAACAGCGCCTTCGGCACGCCTTCCGGCATCCGAAACGCGTAGGCCATCCGACCGGAGGCTCGATCATGGGTGAGGCTTCACCCTCCATTTCGCTCTACCATCGAGACGTAGACGGTTCCGTAGACGAGCGCTGCTACCGCCAAGGCATTGACGGAACATCGACAAGTAGGGATCGCGAGTTTCACAGAAGAGTTCAAGCCAGTGCAATCAGAAAAAGGGAAATCATTTGAATTACGATGAATAACGATAGATAGACCTTGTGGCTCATAATGCAGTCAATCGAGGCTGGGACGCCGGTCGCTCGGCGCCCACTCACAATGCCAGGCCACGAAGCGGCGTCAAGCCTGCCTGCTGCCCGAAGGCCGGGCTAATCAAAAGCCAACGCAGCAAAGCCGACAGCCAGGCTCCCATGGGGCGCGCCACAACGCGTTCTCTGGAGCGGATGGCCGCCGCGATGGGCGTTGTTCAAGGGGCGCCGGTGGACTTTGAGTTGGTCAACGGTGTGCCCTGCGGGGGCGTGCTCTTGGCCCTGCCCGCTCTGTTGCAGAACGGACTCTTAGCGCACAGCCGCGATCTCTTCTGGTCGAGCGCCGCTACACCGTCTCCTTCGCCCTCGCCAACCGCGAGGCGCCCGTGGACGCCGGTTGCCTCCCATGTCTTGTTAGCCCTCTGTTTCGGCGCTTGGTTGGAACGCGCATGATTTGGCAACGACCCATCCGTCCAAACCATAGGACGTCGAGATCTCGAAGGTCTTGCATCCCGCTTCAGAAATCGCGCTGACCATCCCCTCGACAGTATCCTTCCAGAACGACGGCCACCCACCGGTCTTATGGCCTTGGTCAATCACTGCCTTATTCCGTGTGATCAGCCCCTGGGCGTCCGCCTCTTCCACATCAAGGACAATCGACGGAAGAACGGGATTTCGGAAGTAGTGGTCGAGGACGCCCTCAAAGATCACATCGGTCTGCTCGAATGGCTCTTCGCCATACGCGTACTCAGTCCGAAGAATGATCCTTTGCGCGCGGCTGTCCACCTGGTAGGCGTAAAGTTGGTTGTCGTGGACGGAGCGTTTCATTCCTTGGACTAACGTCGAGGTGTGGCGCCGGCTACCGGGAGCGCCACGCCGCAACAGGGTTGAAGGTTGAAGTCAAGAGGGTCATTTCGACTCGGGGCGGGTAGCCGGTTGTCCGCCACGGTCTTGTCGGCATTCGATTTGGATTTGTCCCTGCAAGTATTCAACGGTCTGGCCAGAGATGAATACACGGTCTCCCTCAACCCGACAGATTAGCCGTCCCGTTCGTTTGGAAATCTGTTTCCCAGTGAGGCTATTCTTCCCAAGTCGCTCCGCCCAGTATGGGGCAAGAGTGCAATGAGCCGACCCAGTGACCGGGTCCTCATCGACTCCGTAATTCGGCGCAAAGAAGCGGCTGACAAAATCCTCGGTGCTGCCGCGCGCCGTGACGATCACTCCCCGCAGATCGAGAGTCTTCAATCGGCGGAAATCCGGAGACAAAGCCGCCACGTCTCTCTCGCTGTCGAAAACAGCCATATAATCGGTCGCGCGGAAGCACTCTTTGGGAGTGGCTCCCAAGCCATCAATTAGCGGCCTTGGGGTGTCGCAGCGATCGCCAACCTGAGCGGGAAAATCAAGCGTGAGAAGGTCACCCTCACGCAGCACCCTCAATGATCCACTCCGAGACTCGAAGGTAATCTCAGCTTGCTCCCGGCACGCGCCCGCAAAGAGAACGTGCGCCGCTGCCAAAGTAGCATGGCCACACAGATCGACTTCCTTGGTCGGAGTGAACCACCGTAGACCGTACTTCCCGTCGCCGCCCACAAAGAACGCCGTTTCGGCGAGATTGTTCTCCTCCGCTATCGCCTGAAGAACGGAGTCCGGCAGCCATCCTTCCAAAGGGCATACTGCGGCCGGATTTCCTTGAAACGGCCGATCGGCAAACGCATCGATTTGGTAAATGGGAAGCTTCACTTGTTTTGCGAACGTCAAAGGCAACCGACCCGCTACTGGGAACGCTTGTCCGATTCTGGTTTGGGCTTCTCCTTATTCTCCAGCCTCGACTCCGGAGCGGTAGCGGGTTGGGGTGCGCCGGCTTGTTCGGCGTGGGTTGGATCCCGCAGAATTCTGTCGGACGTCTTCATTACTCCCAGACGGGCGGTGTAGGTGAAGATGGCCCGAATCACCCTGCCGGAGTGCTCTTCGAAGGTAATCTCATAGTGTTTTGATTTAGTGTCCGCTCCCATCCACGCTAAAAATGGGTTCTTCGCAGAATTTCTTGGGATTTTTAAGCAGGATGGAGGCTCAGTTTACCACAGTAGAAGAGGATGCGGTAACGATAGTGGTCGAAGTTGCGAAAGCCTCTGGCTGACGCGCGTAGTTGCTGAATGACACTATTGAATCCTTCGGCCGCAGCATTCGTAATCCGGTGTTCGAACCAACTGAGGATTCGCTCTTTGCTGCCCTTTAGACTCTTGGCGAGTTTGACCATCACCGGGAGCCTGCTGCGCACCGTCCGCCCGTACCAGCGCGTAAACCACTGGTCGCCAGCTTCCCTCGAAGGTTGATC
>JBGTBW010000297.1:0-88313 GCA_041749135.1 Verrucomicrobiales bacterium | reverse complement strand
GCTCACTCGGCGGACAAGAGTGTCCGCCCCACAAATCGCCCCACAAATAGAGTGTCATTCGCGGAGTGGCGGTCTCGCTTTGGCGCACTCTTATTCCCCTGTATCCATTATCTTCCTCGATAGATCAGGAGTTCTGAGACTACGGGTCAGACCGCAGCAGCGCCCACCGGCGCTTACCCTTCCGCCGGGTCAGGAGAAGGGGGATTGCTGGCGACGGGCTCTTGGGGCGATCCGGTCCCGGGCGGTTTATCGTCCTGGCCTTTCAAGGCCTCTCGCTGCTCGACCGAGCAGGAACTCGACATTCACGTGGAGATGCCGCAGGCGGGCAGGATCCACTTTTGCAGAGCGAACCAGGCCACGAAGATGCCGAGGACCACGAGAAACTCTTTCATGCCGGGAATAGTATAGCAGGTTTCCGGACGTTTTCCATGGCGCGGTTGCAAGGCGGGGTCGCCATGCGATGCTGGGCGGCGTGACACGAGAACGATGGCGCAGGGCGGGATGGATGATTCTGGCGGGTTGCGCGGCGGCGGGCTCTGCGGTGGGGGAGGAGCCATCGCTGCGGGCTTTCACGGGAGCCCGCATTCTTCCGGTGGAAGGAGAGCCTATCGAGCAGGGGATCCTGGTTGTGGAGGGGGCGAAGATTGCGGCGGTGGGGCGGATGGGCGAGGTCCCGGTCCCAGAGGGAGCGGAAGTGATCGGCGTGGAGGGGAAAGTGGTTTTGCCCGGGCTTGTGTGCACGCACAGCCACATTGGAGAGGTGGCTGGAGCGGATGGGTCGGCTCCGATTCAGCCAGAAGTGCGGGTGTTCGACTCGATCAACGTGCGTGACCCCGGTTTTCGGAAAGCCCAGGCTGGGGGGATCACCACGGCGAATTTGATGTCTGGCTCCGGGCATTTGCTAAGTGGACAGACGGTCTATTTGAAGCTGCGCGACGGAAACCGGATCGAGGATCTCTTCATTCGGAATGCGGACGGCAGGCTGGCGGGCGGGGTCAAGATGGCCAACGGGACCAATTCGCGGAGAGATCCGCCTTTTCCGGGGACGCGGGCCAAGTCTGCAGCCTTGGTCCGGCAGCAGTTTGTCCGGGCCCGGGAATACCGGGACAAGACGGCGGCGGCGGGCGGGGATGTGACGAAGTTACCGGCCCGGGATCTGGGATTGGAGGCGTTGGCCGACGTGCTGGAGGGGCGCCGGGTGGTGCACCACCACACGCACCGGCACGACGACATCCTGACCGTATTGCGCTTGAAAGAGGAGTTCGGGTTTCGGGTGGTTTTGCATCATGTGAGTGAAGCGTGGAAAGTTGCGGAGGAGATTGCGGCCGCGGACGCACCCTGTTCGATCATTCTGTTGGACAGTCCTGGGGGTAAACAGGAGGCGGTGGACATTGCCTGGAAGAACGGAGCGGTGCTGGAGCAGGCCGGAGTATTGACCGGGTTTCACACGGACGATCCGATCAACGATTCACGTTGGTTTCTGCGGTCGGCGGCGTTTGCGGTGCGGGCGGGGATGTCGCGGGAAGGGGCGCTGGCGGGACTGACTTTGGCCGGGGCCAAAATGTTGGAGCTTGAAGATCGAACGGGCTCGCTGGTTCCGGGCAAGGACGCGGATTTCATCATTCTGTCTGGAGATCCTTTCAGCGTTTACACGCGAGTCGAGGAGACTTGGGTGGAGGGCCGCCGGGTATTTGATTTGAGCGATCCGGAAGATGAGAAATGGGCGTTCGGGGGCTTCGGGGCGGGGCATCCCGGCGAGATGGAGCACTGTTGTTTCGAACGCTGAAGCAGGTTAGGGCATGAAAAAGTTGTTGTGGACGATGGCGGGACTGTTGGCGGCGGGCGTTGGCGTTCGGTCGGAGGCGGCATTGGGAGAAAGACCGGCCCGGGTGGTGATTCGGGCGGATGCGGTCTACACTGGGACGGGGGAGATGTTGCAGGATGGGATGGTGGTGATTGAGGAAGGCAAGATTGTGCGAGTGGGAAGAGCGGCGGAAGTGGGGGACGTGGAGGGGGCGGAAGTCTTGCGGGCGGCGGTGGCGACTCCCGGATTGATCGATGCGCATACGACGGTGGGTTTGTCGGGCATTCTCAACCAAGCGCACGATCAGGAGCAACTGGAGCGATCGGCTCCGATGCAGCCGGAGTTGCGCGCCATCGACGCCTACAACGGCCGGGATCCCTTGGTGGAGTGGGTGCGGAAGTTTGGCGTTACCACGGTGCACACGGGTCACGCGCCGGGCGCCCTGTTGTCGGGGCAGAGCATGATCATCAAATCGGATCGCGAGAACATCAGCGACGGCGTTTTGAATCCGCTGGCCATGGTCTGTGGATCGTTGGGCGAGGGAGCGTTGGAGCGCGGCTCCGGGAAATCGCCGGGGACGCGGGCGAAAGCGGTGGCCATGTTGAGGGGGGAACTGATCCGGGCCCGGGAATACGAGGCCAAACGTGCGGCGGCGGAGGCCGGGACAGAGGATGGCGAGGCGAAGGAAGACACAGGAGGGCGGGACCTTCGGCTCGAGGCCTTAGGAGCGGTGCTGCGCCGGGAGGCGCCGCTTTTGTTGACGGTGCAGCGGCATCAGGACATCGCCGCGGCGCTACGGGTGGCGGAGGAATTCGGGGTGGCCCTGGTTCTTGATGGCTGTGCGGAGGCCTATCTCCTGCTCGAAGCCATCGACGCTTCTGGGTTTCCCGTAATCGTGCATCCGACGTTGCAGCGAAGTCACGGCGAATCGGAGAATCTTACGGTGCGGATGGCGGCCCAATTGGCGGAGGCCGGGATTCCTTTCGCGTTTCAGAGCGGATATGAGGGTTACGTGCCAAAGACGCGGGTGGTGTTGTTTGAGGGGGGATTGGCGGCTTCCTATGGGATCCCCTTCGACGCGGCGCTGGAAGCGATGACGTTGGGAGCGGCGCGATTGCTAGGAGTGGCGGATCGAGTGGGTTCCTTGGAGGTGGGGAAGGACGGCGATGTAGCGCTTTACGACGGGGATCCGTTCGAATACACGACGCATTGTGTGGGAGTAGTCATTGAGGGCCGGATTTACCCCGGTGAACAGTAGAGGAAGGGGTGGGCGACGGTTCCTGGAGAGATGCCGTTTTTTAGCGTTGGCGTCGCCGGCGGCGACGCCGAAGGCCGGATGGGCCGGCTATTGGGCCAAGCCCGGCGGGGTGATGCTCAAGAGCAGTTGGTCGCGGCGGCTGGCGGGAAGCTCTTGGGACTGGCTGACATGATCGTATGCTTCCTGTGGGTGAAGACCAGCCCAGATTCGGACGGCGGATTCGTAGACATGGAGGCGGAGGTCGGCATTGGTGATGGCCTGGGTCCATTCGAGCGCCTCTTGCGGGTGGCCGCGCACGGCGGAATCCACCAGAGCGGCGACGGCGGAATCCAGTTCCGGCCCGGGGTCGAAGGAGCGAAGCCAGTCGCCGGCGCCGCTGGGATCGCGCAAGGCCCAGACTCCGACCATGCGTTTGAGGGAAGCGGCTCTCTGGTCATCGGGGGTGTGATCCCACCACCATTCTGCGGCAGTGTAAGGATCCTCGGCCATCCAGGAGGTGGCGAGGCCATTGCGGATGTTTCCCTGGGGGTCCAGGGGCTGCTGGCTGTCGTACCAGGAGGACGCGGCGGGGGGGTCCAGGGCTGCCCAATCCTCGAGAATCCGCACTTGGGCGAAGGTGCGAGAGTTGGCGTCGCCGATTTGTCCTACAGCCTCGAGAGCACTGGAATGCGCATCGGCGCGGAGGGCTCCTTGGATGACTCCGTCGAGGGCGCGGCCATACAGATTGCTTCCTTCCAGGCGCTGGAGATGGGCGATTGCGGCGTCCAAATTAGAGGAGGCGAGGCTTTCGAAAAGAGGCCGCGCTGCTGCTGCGGCTGGTTGGAAGCGGTTGCCTTGGAGTGTGACCGAAGGGGCCTCTGAGAAGAACCAATCCCAAGCTCCCTTGGGATCTGTGGCGAGCCAGGAAGCGACAATGCCATTGATGGCTTCGGCTCCGATGTTGGTTCGGTATTTTCCGCCTTCCGTTTCGAGGAATTGGAGGGCGGCGTGAGGATCGAATTCGGCCAGGCGTCCCAGGATCCCGGCAATCAGGAGGTTTCGGTTTTGCCCTTCGGGGAGGCGGATGGCGATGTCGAGAGCTTCCCCGGTTTGTTCTTGGGAAAGGGAGCGGATGAGGTCGATGGCGGCGGCGGCGTCGCGAGGATTCATCAAGCCATCGCGGAGGAGGGAGAGCGCGCGGCGGACCGTAGATTTTACGGCGTTGGAAGAGGTAAGGGAAGGAGAAAGGCCAACGGTGCTGGGGCCGGTGGAGGCGGCGCCGGACGGGGAGACGGGAGGGGAGGTGAGCGAGGGCGGGCGGGCCAGGGGACCGGGGTTGGCCTCCTTCGCGGCAGTGTCAGGATGGGTATGACGGCCGGCGAAAAAGCCTGCGAGAGTGGCGGCCACGGCAAGGCCGAGGACAAGCCACGCGGTCTTGGACTTCCCCAAAGCGAATGGATCCGGTTGCATACCGGCGAGAGGTATACCATGCCGGGCCGCCCGGGACAAGTCCCGCGCCGCGGCATCACCGGCTGAATCAACACGGCTTGTGGGCGGAGGGGGGTGGGAAACCACCCGAATGGGAGGATATCGACCGAAGGCCCCCGGCCGCTTGAGTTCTCGGCCGGGGCGGAGTAAGGTCGCCGATGGCTCATTATCTTTCTCTGGGAGCCGGATTTGCGCCGTCGGGAGCATTCGACTTGCGCAAGAGGCTGGTGTGTCCGGGAATCGCCTTGCTCTGGGCGGCGTGGTTGGCTCCTGCCGGTGGTGTTCGGGCCCAGGACACGCTGTTGTATGAGACTAATTTCTCTGAATTCTCCGTGGGCTTGGACATGCTGGCTCCCCACGAGGGTTGGCTCACCACCAACCCTGGTGAAGGAGTGCAGGGAATTGCCGAAGGAGCGATGCCGGGCTTGGGCCGCAGCGGATTTGTTGGGGACGGAAACCCGAGCACGGATTGGGTTTCGGTTTATCGCCCGGTCAGTTACGATCCGGTGGCGAGCGGAACGCCGGTGATGCACTGGTCGTTGCGCTTCTTGGTGGAGGATTCCATCAACGGCCGCTACGACTCTTTTTTCATTTCCCTCTACAATGAGGCGGAGGAATTGCTGGCGGCGGTGGTGCTGGACAACACGGAGGAGTTCTTCGGTTTCCACCGGTACGATGGGGTGGAATACGACGATCTGCTGAAGGGATTCCAGCACGGGGTCGTGCATGAACTGGAGATGACCCTCGATTTTGCAGCGAACCGGTGGTCGGCAGCGCTGGATGGCGGAGATCTTTTTAGGGATGAGGTGTTGCATGCTGGGGTGGAAGATTTGGATCTCGGGGATTTCTCGGTGGATTGGGAGTTGTTCAATCCGTTGTTGCCGGGGAACAACCGTCTCTATTTCGACGAATGGCGGGTAACGGCGATCGGGTCTGGCGAAGAGGGAGAGGAGTTTGTGGTGCGATCCATTGAGCGTTTGGGGAATGGGGATGTGCGGTTGACTTGGCCGGCGCAGGGCGGGGAAGAGTTTCAGGTGGAGCACAGCGAGAGATTGTTGGGTTGGCAGGATGATCTTCCGGACTCGCTGGTGACGGTGGGGCAAGGAGCGCTCGAGGGCGTCTTTGTCGATCGTGTTCCGGACGCAGCGATGCGCTACTACCGGGTGCGACGCCTTGGAGAGGACCAGGGGGTGAGTGCGGACCCTTGATGAGGGATAGCCACGGAGAGGGTGTGTTTCGTTGAAGGCTTTTCTGAGGTTTCTGCGGCGGCTTGTGGCTTGGCTGCCGGTTGCGGCGTTGTTGCTTTTGTGGGCAGGAGCGATTTGGTTAGACCGGTCGGAGCGTCTGGACTGGAGGATGGCGACCTTACTTTACGTGCCGACGGCGCCGGCTTTGGCCGTCTGGGCGCCCGTGTTTCTGGTTTCTTTATTGATTGGGCGCTCCTGGCAGGCGGCGCTGGCCGGCTTGGTCCTGTCGGCGCTGTGGTATTTCCACGATTTCCGATTCGGACCGGGGCTGGTTCCGGCGCGCCCGGAACAGTCGCGAGAGCTGCGCATTCTGACTTGGAATTGCGGAGAAAACGAGGAGCCTTCGATCGGGGAGATTGTCAGCGAGTATCAGCCGGATTTGGTGGTGGTGCAGGACTACTGGCGAGGGAAACTGGAGTATCCGCATGAGAAACGGATCGGAGAGTTCGCGTGCTACAGCCGGCTGCCCATTGTTTCTGGGGAATTGCTTCCGCTGCCCGAAGACGCCCGGCATCGTGGTCGCAAGAACATGGCCGCCCGGTTCGTGCTGGAGGATTCCCGGCGCCGCTTTGCTGTTTATGCTGTGCATATGCCGACTCCGCGGAATCAGTTAAGCAGCGGAATGGACCGGCTCACGGGAGGGCGGGTCCGGTGGATGAGCGGTGGGGGAGGGACGCAGTGGACCGGTGATGAGAACGCTCATTGGGAATGGCGGATCAAAGCGGGGCGTGCTTTGGCCGAACGGGTGGCCGGGGAGAAGGTGCCTGTGATTGTGGCGGGCGACTTCAATGCACCGCCATTTGGGGCGATGGAGCGGCCGTTTTCCGGCTTGTTGCGGGATGCTCATGTGGCGGCGGGGCAAGGGCACGGCGAGACTTTTCCGGGAGATCAGGAGGGATGGTGGGCGTTGGTGGCTCCCTGGCTGCGACTGGACCGCATCTTGGTGAGCGACGAGTGGGAAGTGCTTGGCTGCGGCACGGCCGACGCTGAGCGCTGGGAGCATCGTCCGGTGCTTGCGGATGTGGTGCGGGAAGAGTGAGGAGGGAACCCAACGGCGTGATGGGTTGGGCGGCGGACCTTTCGTTCCGTGCCGGCTGGGCGCGGGCGCAGTCCACCTTCCGGGTTCTTCTATCCATCGGGCCTGCCGCTCCAGGCGCGGGCATAGGCTCCGTCCTGGGCGAGCAAAGCGCGGTGGGTACCCTCTTCGACAAGGCGGCCGTGGTCGAGGACGCAGATGTGATGGGCGCGCATGGCTGTCGTCAGGCGATGGGTGACCAGAACCGCGGTGCGTCCTTGGGCGTATGCGAAAAAGCGATCGAGCCATGCGGTTTCTTCCCAGGGATCCATGGCGCTGGTGGGTTCGTCGAGGAGCAAGACGGGAGCATTGCGAAAGCAGGCGCGGGCCAGAGCGACGCGCTGCCATTCACCCGTGCTCAGTTCGGTTCCTCCGTCGAACCACTTGCCGAGCAGGGCCTGGTATCCGCCCTGGAGTTCTTGGATGAGGAGGTCTGCTCCCGCTTCGCGAGCGGCTTGCCGGGCGGCCGGCTCGATGTCTGCGGCGGGCATCTCGAGGCGGCCATAGGCGATGTTGTCGACGGCGGCGGCTTGGTAATGAAAAGGCTGTTGGAAGAGGACGCTGACGCGGCTTCGCCAGGCCTCGAGGTCGAGTTGGCGGAGGTCTGTTCCGTCGATTTCCACCCGGCCGCCTTCGGGGTCGTAGAAACGGCAGATCAGTTTGAGCAGAGTGGATTTTCCGGCTCCGTTCATTCCGAGAATGGCGGTTGTGCAGCCCGCGGAGATCGATAGGGAGAAATCATTGAGGGCGAGCCGGGTGGAACCTGGGTAGCGGAAGGCGACTTTGTGAAAAGCGATGCCGGTTGTGAGGGTATTGGGCGGAGGCAGGGGCGAGGCGGGCGTGGTGATGTCGGAGCGCAGGGCGAGGAACTCGAAGAGCGAGCTGAGGTAGAGACTGTTGCGATAGAGTTGACCCGTTTGTGAGACGAGAGATTCTGCGACTGACTGCGAGCGGGTAAAGGCCTGGAAGAAGAGGGCGAGATCGCCGAGAGTGTAGAGGCCCTGGGCGAAGCGCGTCAGGAGCAGGGCGAAGGCGAAGGCGGCGATGAGGAGGGAACCTGCTCCGGCGGCGAGGGCGGCCAGGGCGTGACGGCCTTCGAGCCGGAGCTTTTCTTGGCGCAGGTAGGCGCGGATGGCTTGATAAGCGTTGCGGAATGAGTTTCCCAGGCCGAACAGGCGGATCTCCGCAGCGGCGAGATCGCTGGTCATGACCCATTGGCGATAGGTGGCTTGGCGTTGGGCGGAAGTGGTCTTCAACCACAGGAGGTGTTGGGCGAGGGCATAACGAAATACGACGTAGACGGCGGGCAGGGAGGCGGCGAGCAGGGCGAGGGGCAGCCACCAGGCGTAACTGGCGAGGACGCCGAGCATGGCTACGAAGCTGACGCCGCCGCGGAGCAGCCCTCCGGAGTTTTCCAGAAGGGCCACGGAACGGTCCGGCGACTCGAAACTGGCTCGGTAGAGCCGGTCGTAAAAGGCGGCATGTTCGAACTGGGCGAGATCGACGGAGACGGCCTTTTCGTGAATCAGGCCTGAGATGTGATCGGCGAGGCGTTCCGCTTGGGCGGTGCGGATCCATCCGGAGAAGGCGGCGAGAAGACGGGAGGCTCCGAGGATGGCGGCGAGGGAGGCGAAGGGGGGAAGCCAAGTTCCGGCAGCCAGGGCGGCGCTCCCATGGGTGGCGAGAGTATCGACGAGCCACCGCGTCAGGTAGAGGGCGGCTACGGGGAGGACTCCTTCCAGGAGGATGACGGCCAGCCAGAGGCTCGTCCATCGGGGAGCGGCCTGCCAGGCCAGAGCGAAGACCCGTGGAAGGAGCCGGAACTCAGAAAGGGCGCGCTGAAGCTTCCCGCGCAGGGCGGGACCGGGATCGGGGGACATCAGCGAAGCGTGGAACGGTAGCGGAGACGGAAGGTGCGATGAGATGGAACAATGAGCCGGGCCTGCTGCGGCGCAGCCATCTCTCCGGCAAGCGGCAGACTAGCGAAATTCGTCGTAGTTGATCATCCAGCTCACGCTGCCGATCTCGGTGATGTGCACTTGATCGGCATTGGCGGCGTCTTCGGGATATGAGAGTTTGAGGATTGCGGCGGTGCGACCCGTGCCCTTGGAAGTGATAATCTCCACGAGTTCACGGTCAACAGGTCCATCGCGTTCGCTGTAACCGAAGAGCCGCACGCCGCGTTGGGGATCGTAGACCACCCAGGACCGGTATCTGTCTGCATCGGAGAAAGTGTAATTGTAGTAGTCGGTTTCCTGGATCGTGACGCGGAAAGGCACGGGATCGGTGGGAAGGGTTTCCTGAAAGACATCCCATTCCATGAATTGATGGACGACATCAGTTTCCCAGTCGATGCGGTAGGACTGGTTTTGGCCTTCGAAGAGGAGAACGCTTTTTTCTTCGAGAGAGGGCTGGAGGAGAATGCGAGCATAGACGCAGGGAAGGTTGCCAGTGCGGCTGCGAACGAGTTGGAGGATCTCGATGTCCCGGTTTCCGGGGCCGAAGGGATTCCGGCTGTAGTAGGTCTGCATCATGGGCCGGACCACATCGGCCTCGCGGACCCAAGGGAGGAGATCTTCCCAGGACTCGGCCAGGTAGTATCCGCGCAGGGTAGTGCGGATGTCCTCGGCGCTGGCGACGTCGAGTGGGCTGGCCGGTAGGGTTTCTGCGGCCTCGGCGGCGCGGTCTTCGGCGAGTTGGGAAGAGCGCCAGGTGATGAAGCCGACGGAAGCGAGCGCGGCAGTGAGTAGGATGGCGAAGGCCGAGACGATAAAGCCCAACCGCCATTGCCCGTCGCGTACGAGGGCGTGGCCGAGCAGAGGGATCTCTCCGGCGAGATAAACCACCAGGTTTTTAGCCTTGCTCCTCTCATCGGTCTGGGAGGCCCCGGTTTGCAGTGGACCCCAGGACGAGTCGGAGGGTGGGGGGGAAGGAGGCTGAACGGGTCGAGTGTTTTCAAAGGCGGCTGCGGGTTCTGGCGCCAGAGCTTCTGGGAGAACCGAATTGGAAGAGGCGGGAGCGGAGGATTCCGGGCCGATGACCCGCCTACGAACTTTCTGAGCGGGAACGGGCGATGCGACCGGCGGGGTTTCTAAACCGAGTGAGCGGGAGAGAGTAGCCAGACGCTCAGGGTCCATGTTGGCCAGACGCTGGCGGAGGAGAAGCTCGGCTTCGGCTGGAGAAAGCGAACCCGGGTTGGGCTGGCCCAGGAGGGCTTGCAGAAGGATGGTCTGCTGCAATTGGGCCAGCAACGCAGCGGCTCCGGTCAATGGGGGCGCAGCCTCGAGACTGGGGGGGGCGGGGGGCGCTGCAGGCGCTGGAGTAGCCAAGGTCGCAGGAGACGGCGCGTGCCTGGTCGATGGGAGCGAGGTCTTCCGGCGATGGCGCCTCTCCGGTTCAGCCCAGCCGCCGTCGATTCGCGGTTCCTCCGGATCGTCAGATGGCTCCGCTGGGAGAGCCGGCGCTGTTTCCGGCGTCTCGTGGGAGGAGTCCAGAGGCGACGGGGTCGCTGGAGAAGGTTCCGAAGGCAGGTCGTTTTCGGATGAAGTCCCGCTGGGGCGTCGCGCCATGAGTGGGGGGGATCTTACTGGAGGGCTGAATGGGCTGCAAGGGAGGAGGCGCCCGGTCGATTGGAAGTGGTCCGCCTGAAGTCCCTGCCGGACTGTCTGCCTTGCTCCGCTGGGCAGTCCGGTTGGGGTCTCGCGAACAGGGTGTACTCACCCAGCCCTGCGCCTTCGGCTGCGCGCGCCTGGTCCGCACGGGGCTCACCAGCCCCTCGCGACGAAACAGTATGAGAATTGCGGGTTAACTCCCAGAGCAAGTAAAGACCTCGACGAGGAGCATGGCGGTGAGGAGAGTGAGGAAGAGTATGGCGAGAAGCATGATGGCGGATGGAGTTTCTACCTGCTTGGGTATGACTCCTGCCGCCTGGAGTTACGGAACTTCTTCAGAAAGCGGGGATCCGAACGCGTGCGGGCCGTCAAGGGGCCAGCCCATGTCGCCGGGTCCACGGAGTTTCCGGGATCAATCCGGGGTGACGTAGGCGGCGGTGATGCCGCCGTCTACGAGGAACTCGGTTCCGGTGACGAAGCTGGATTCGTCGCTGGCGAGGAAGAGAGCGGCTTGGGCAATCTCCGTGGCGAGGCCGAAGCGGCCCATTGGGATATGGACGAGACGGCGCTGTTTTTTGGCCTCGGTGTTGAGGAACTTCATAAGCAGTTCGGTGTGGAGAGGACCTGGGCAAAGGGTGTTGATCCGGATGTTTTCGCGGGCGTGGATGACGGCGAGTTCGCGAGTCATGGCCAAGACGCCGCCCTTCGAAGCGGTGTAGGCAATTTGGGCGGTGGCCGCACCCAGTCTGCCCACGAAGGAACCGGTGTTGATGACGGAGCCGCCGCCGGCCCGGCGAAGGGCCGGGATGCCGTATTTGCACCCGAGAAAGACCCCCTTGAGATTGATCTGGAGAGTAAGATCAAAGATGCGTTCGTTGGTGATCTCGGCTCCGTCGTCGTCGGCATGCATGATTCCGGCGTTGTTGAAGAGGATATCGAGACGGCCGAAGTTTTCCTCGGCGATGCGGATCATGTTGCGGCAATCGGCGTCGCGAGAGACATCGGCGTGCACAAAAACGGCGGAACCTCCCTGGGTCGCAATGCTTTGGCAGGTGGCGTTTCCGGCGCTGTCATCGACGTCGGCGACGACGATGTTGGCTCCTTCACGGGAGAAGAGGAGGGCGGATTCCCGTCCGATGCCGCTGGAGGCGCCGGTAATCAGAGCGACCTTGTCCTTGAGACGCATGCGCGAGACTGCGCGGGACGCCTTCAGATGTCAACCAACAGCAAAAGTCAAAGGATCTGAGGAGAGCGGTGAAGATCTGTGAGCCGCCGCCCCGCATTTCTCACATGATTTGGATTTGCCGGACCTGGAAGTGGGGTGGTAGTGTGGCGGCATGGAGTGCAGAACAATGTTTCGGAGGTTGCTGGCGGGGCTGGCGATGGTTTTGAGTGCGGGTATAGGCTGGAGCGGGCTGCGGGGGGCGGAAGAAGAGTCCGGCGAAGGCTGGGTGGATTTGTTGGAGGGCGGTCACGAGAAGCACTGGACGACCACTGGCAATTGGTCGTTCAAGGACGGAGCCGTCGCTTTGACTCCTCGGGAAGGGGAGCAAGGTTGGTCGCGGTGGACGGCCTATTTGTGGTCCAAGAAGACCTACGGCGATTTCGAGATCACTTTTGAGTATCGCTTGGAAAAGGGGGGGAACAGCGGGTTTTATTTCCGGGTGGGAGACGTGGACGATCCGGTGGCGAAGGGCATCGAGGTGCAGATTTATGATTCTGCGAGTGTGCCGGAGGACCGGCCTCTCAACGACCACGACAGTGGGGGAGTGATCCCAGGTGTAGCTCCGTCGAAGCGCGCGGCCAAGCCGGCAGGGGAGTGGAACCGGTTTCATATCACGAACCGGGATGGCAAGCTGACCGTGGTGTTGAACGGAGAAAAGGTGAACGAGATCGATTTGAGCAAGGAACCGCTGTCGAGCCGGCCGGCGAAGGGAAACATCGGATTTCAAGATCACGCATTGCCGATCGCGTTGCGGAACATCCGAATCCGGCCGCTGGAGGAATGACGGCAATCGAAGCACGGAGTGGCCGTGTATGTTCCGGATAGACCCGCCCTTGAAAGTGCGGCTCGCTTTGGCAGAGCCGTGGGCGAGAGGGGCGGCAAACTCCATACCGTTCGTCCCGATTTGGCGGCGGTTTGCGAAGTGGGCGGGGTAGATCACAGCACTCGACAGCCCGCCGTTGCTCCACTACGCTGAGGCCATGGATACGACGGCCGTCCCTCCCGGCAGGACTTGGACGCAGGCGGAGATCGAGACGCTGCCTGACAGCGGTTTCTCGCATGAGATCGTTGACGGACGATTGGTTATGAGCCCGAAGAACAACTGGTATCACGGCGATATCTGTGCGGGTTTGCTGGCAGCCTTGCGCACGCACGCCGACCGGCACAAACTCGGGGCGGTATGGGATTCGAGTACGGGTCTTTGGATGTTCAGTCGCAACTGCCGTGCTCCGGACATTTCGTACATTGCCAAAGCCCGCCTGGCGGGGCACAGCCGCCGCGAGCGCAAATTTTTCTCCGGCGCTCCGGATCTGGCGGTTGAAGTCCTTTCCCCGAGCAATCATCGCGGGGAGATCGACCAGCGACTCCGGGAGTATTTCGCCAGCGGCACACAGATCGCCTGGCTCATTGATCCCGACGCCGAATCCGTCGAGATTTGTTATTCCCTGGAGCGACGGGAGCTGCTCGGCCCCGGCGCTGACCTCGATGGCGAACATTTGCTGCCCGGATTCCGTTACCGCATCGCCGACTTGTTCAGGGAATGGGAGTGGGAGTGATTGGGACGGGGCCTGGGGCAGTGGTCCTGGGGGGATGCCTCGCTGGGGTGGGATAGGGTCCAGCATGCTGCGGCCGGCCAATCCTCGAGCCGCAGGGAGAATTGGGCGATCAGGAAATCCGTCGTAAGTCCTTGAGAGACACGGGCCGGACCGTGCACCGGTGCTGTTGTCACCGGCTGCGGCTCATCCTGGATCTGTTCACTGAGGGCGGCTTGCGGAAGAAGCGGCGCCGGCCAGGTAGGGGGAAGAACGGTCGTGGGCTTGACCGCGGAGCGCCCAGCGGAGCATGGTTTCGGCGTCGTCCCAGATGCGGCTACTGTTGGAGCCGAGCTGGACGAGGATGACTTGCCGCTGGCCGGAACCGGCGCTGGCGATGAGGCATCGCCCGCTGGCGTTGGTGTAACCGGTCTTCATGCCGGTGCATTCCGGCATGCGCTTCAACAGCTTGTTCGTGGTTTCGTAAGACTTCTGTCCGTTTGGAGTGATGATGGAACATCCGGTGCGGCAGACGACGCTGCGGATAAAGGGATCTCGGTAGGCGTGATAGGCAATGCGGGCCATGTTGCGCGCCGTGGAGTATTGACCCGGCGCCGTGAGGCCGTGCGGGTTGACGAAATGGGATTGGGACGCCCCGAGTTCGCGGGCTTTACGGTTCATCTTTGCGCAGAACGCGGGAACGCTGCCGGCGTTGTCGCGCGCGAGGGCCTCGGCTACGTCGTTATGGCTCTTGATGAGGAAGGCGGTGAGGAGTTGGCGCCGGGAATAGCGTTCGCCTGCCTTCAAGTACATCTTCGAAGGCGGAGCCCGGGTGTCTTCCGGCGCGATGGTGACGAGTTTATCGAGGTCTCCGTCGTCGAGAATGACTAGGGCGGTGAGAAGCTTTTGGGTGCTGGCGACGGGGCGAATGTGATCGGGATTGCGGTAGGCAAGGGTTTTTCCTGTGATGGCGTCGATGAGGATGTAGGAAGACGCGTAAAGACCCGGGGCTTCGGGGGGGTACTGGTGGCTGCCGGCGAATCCGACTTGGAGTGGCGCGGCGACGGCGGCGGGGTTGAATGTGCCGTAGGAAGACGAGCGCGAGGAGGAATTGCGCGGTGCATCGCCGGTGCTGCTGCACGAACACAACAGGGCGAAGGCAGCAGGTCCGCCGAGGAGAAGAGTTCCGGACCTGAGGGTGCGCAGGAGGCGGAGCATCATATGGGAGTATGGGGTGCGGAACGGAGATGCGCAAGAGGTGCGAATACAGGGGGAGTTCCGGCGCCGGCAGACGGGAAGAGGTTGGGAGACAGGTTAGCCCACAATTCTCATACCCTTTCTGCTGTGGCGCTCTGCAACCCCATCCTGCCTTCGTTCCGCTTGCCTCGGGCTTGAACAGGGTGTACTCCCCTCGCTCTGCGCCCTCGGCGGCGCGCGGCCTTGGCAGTAAGGGGTTCTCAGCGCCTCGCGACGAAACGGTATGAGAAATGCGGGTTAGGAGGAAAGACGGAGACGGTCCGGATCGAAGGGTGCGCGGAGGAAGGGTGCAGCGGGGCGATGGCATCCGTCATCGAGAATGCTGTAGGAGCCGGATTTGAGGTCACGGCTAGTGAGGATGCGCTGGTCTGGGAAGGAGATCCAGGCGAGGGCGACGCTGGCTTGGAGGGTGGGGCTCCAGGCGGCGGAAGTCGTGTAGCCGCAGGGAACGCCGTTGTGGAAGACGGGTTCGCCGCCCCAAAGCACGGGCCCGGGGTCGTCGAGAACGAAACTGAGCAAGCGTTTGGCTACGCCGCCGCGGCGCTGGGCGAGCAGGGCATCGCGGCCGAGGAAGGCGGGCTTGTTCCAGTCTACGGCGAACGCGAGACCGGCCTCGAGCGGGGTGTCATCGGGGGAGAGATCGAGGCCCCACGCGCGGTAAGCTTTTTCCAGGCGGAGGCAATTGAGGGCGTAATGTCCGGCGGGGCGGAGACCATGAGCCGAGCCTGATTCGGCGATGGCGTCGTAGATGGCGGGGACATCTTCGAAGGGCGCGTGCAATTCCCAGCCCAGTTCTCCAGCATAGGAGATGCGGAGGGCTTGAGCGGCGACCCCGGCAATGGGGATGCGTTGGGTCGAGCCGAAGGGGAAGGCGGCGTTGTCGAGGGCAACGGACGTCACGGGTTGCAGGGTTTCGCGGGAGAGAGGACCCATGACGCTGACGACGCCCATGCCGGCGGTCACATCGATAAGTTCGACGCCGTTTCTTCCGGCGAGGCGACGGCGGATCCAATCTCCGTCTCGCACAGTTTGTGCGGTGGAACTGATCAAGTAGAAGACTTCCGGGGCGACGCGGGCGGCGACGAGATCGCTTTCATAGCCGCCGCGGGCGTTGAGCATGGGGGTGTAGACGACGGTTCCGGGGGGGACCCGGAGGTTGTTGGCGCAGAGGAAATCGAGGGCATCTTCGGCTCCGGGACCCGACAGATAATATTTCGTTAGGGTGGATTGGTCGAAGAGCGCGACGCGATTGCGGCAGGCGGCGACTTCTTCGCCGACGGCGGGGGACCAGTTCTGGCGTCCGAAGCTGTATTGGACGACAGGAGCTTCCCCGGGCGGCGCGAACCAATTGGGACGTTCCCAGCCCATGGACTGGCCGAAGCAAGCGTTGGCGGCGCGATGCCGGGTGTAGAGGGGGGTGAAGCGGAGGCCGCGCGCTGATTCCATCTCGCGGTTAGGCCAAGCTGGTTGGTAATGGAGGCCGAGTACTTCGGAGGTGCGTGCTTTTAGGTAGGCGCGGTCGTTATGAATGGGAAGGAAACGGCGGAGATCCACCGCCCAGAGGTCGATGGAAGGTTCGCCCTCTTGCAGCCATTGGGCGGCGTAGAGGCCAGCTCCACCGGCGCTGGCGATGCCGACGGAATTGAAGCCAGCGAGAACGAAGAGGCCGTCGAAATCCGGCGGCAGACCCATGAGAAACTGGTTGTCCGGGGTGAAGCTTTCCGGCCCGTTGATGAAACGGGGCAGGGCCGTCTTGCGGAGAGAAGGGACGCGGTTCCGGGCTGCGGCGAGGGGTTGGGTGAACCTGTCCCAATCGGGCTCGAGAAGTTGGTAGGCGAAAGTGGGAGGGATCCGGCTGATATTCCAAGGGATTGACTCTTTTTGGAAGGCTCCGATCATGAGGGCTCCATCGTCGAGGGAGCGCAGGTAAAGGGCGAAATCGGGATCGCGAAGACAGGGGAGGTTGCGGTGGGCGCCTTCGATGGGTTCGCTGAGGACATAGTGGTGTTCTACGGGCCAAAGGGGAATATCGACGCCGATCCGGAGACCCAATTGACGGCTCCACATGCCGCCGCAGAGGATGACCCATTCCGCTCGGATATCGCCCCGGCTGGTCCGGACGCCTACGGCCCGGGGACCGTCCGTCAGAATGGACTCGACCGGGGTATGGGTGTGGAGAGAAGCTCCGTGCTTGACCGCTCCGAGGGCGAGGGAAACGGCGAGTTCACCGGGGATGACGCGTCCGTCCCGGGGCAGCCAGACGGCTCCCAGGACGTCGCTGGCGTCGATGAGAGGCCAGAGATCCTGGGCTTCCGATGGAGTGATGAGGCGGGCATCGACTCCGAACACTTCGGCCATTGCGGCGCTGCGCCGGAGTTGGGTCATACGTTCCGGTGTGGCGGCGAGGATCAGGCTGCCGACTTCGAGCCAGCCGGCTTCGTGACCGGTTTCGGCGGCCAGAGTGCGGTAGAGTTCAACGCTGGCCTTGTTGATTTTTGTAAGGCTGTTGGTGGTGCGCAGTTGCCCGACCATACCTGCCGCGTGCCAGGTGGCGCCTGCGGCGAGGCCATTTTGTTCGAGGAGAACCACACCGTCCCAGCCGGCGCGGGCGAGATGGTAGGCCAGGCTGCAGCCGGCGACGCCGCCGCCGATGATGACGGCGCGTGCCTCGGACGGGAGGTCTTGCGCCGGGAAGCTGGCGAGGGGACGAACGGGGGTATTCGTCACCAGGGTTGCAGGAGTCACAGGATCCGGAGGCGGCACGGCGCAGAGGTTAGCGGAGGCGGGGCGGACTGCGAAAGGAAAAGGAAGGGTCGCTGGCGGCGAATGGACTGGCGCAGTGTGAGAAATGCGGGTTAGTCGAATCCAAAGCGGCGCGAGGATCGTTTTTTTGCGATAGGAGGAGAGTGCGCGGCCGGGCAGAGTTGTAGGCGACGTATGGAAGTTCTGGAGAAAACGACGGTAATGCCGGTCCCGGCCTCGGTGCTGGACGAGTGGCATCGGCGGGAAGCAGCGTTGGAGCGCCTTCGGCCGCCGTGGGAACGGGTCCGGGTGGTGGACGCAGGACAGGGCATTCAGGACGGGAGCCGGGCGATCCTGGAACTGGCTTGGGGACCCGTGCGAGTGCGTTGGGTGGCGGAGCATTTCGACTGCCGGCCGTGCGAGGGCTTTTCCGACCGGCAGGTTGAGGGGCCTTTCTCAGTCTGGGAACACCGGCACGAGTTCCGGGATCTGGGAGAGGGCCGGAGCGAATTGATCGACCGGGTTCGCTACGCCCTGCCTGGGGGCTCCGCAGGAGCGGTGGCGGCCGGGAGCGCGGTGCGGCGGCGGCTCGAACGTATGTTTGCCTACCGCCACGCCGTGACCCGGGCGGACCTGGAAAGGACGGCCGGATCTCAGCAACCTTCGCCGCGCACGGTGGCGATAACGGGGGCGACGGGAACGGTTGGGGAAGCATTGTGCGTGTTTTTGCGCTTGCAGGGGCACCGGGTGCTGCGGATCACCCGTCACCCCCGGGAGGAGCGAGATCTGTTTTGGGATCCGGTTGCGGGCAGTTTGGATTTGCAAGCGGCGGGTCGTGTGGATGGCGTGGTCCATCTGGCTGGAGAGAACATCGCTGGAGGCCGATGGACCGCGGCGAAGAAGGCGGCTATACGGGAAAGCCGGCAGTTGGGGACCCGGACTCTGGTGCGGGCAATGGCGGTGTGCCCGGAACCGCGCCCGGCCCTGCTGAGCGTTTCCGGCGTGAATTACTATCGGGCGGAGCCGGGAACCGTGCACGACGAGGAATCGCGTTCTGGAGAGGATTTTTTGGCGGAAGTTTGCAGGATCTGGGAAGGGGAAGCCTTGACGGCGGAGGAGGCGGGGATGCGGGTCGTGATCCTGCGCCTGGGCATGGTCTTGACTCCGGCGGGCGGGGCCCTGGGAAAAATGCTGCCCGTGTTTCAACTGGGGGCGGGTGGCCGGCTCGGATCGGGCGAGCAACGGATGCCCTGGGTGGTGGTCGACGATGTTGTGGACATCATGCACCGGGCGCTGGTGGACGGGAGTTGGAGCGGCGTCTTCAACGTCGTTGGCCCAGAGATTGTGTCGAACCGCCGGTTTACGGAAGCGCTTGCAGGGGTGTTGGGACGGCCGGCATGGATGCCTGTCCCCACGGCGGGGATCCGGGCGCTGTTTGGGGAGATGGGTGAGGCGACTTTGCTGGCCGATTTGGGAGTGCGTCCCGCACGTCTGTTAGAGCGGGGTTACCGTTTCCGGTATCCGGAGCTGGAGGAGGGGCTGCGGTTTCTCCTGGGCCGGGAGGGGTGAGAGGGGCGAGAGGGAAGCTGGGGCCCTCCGGCGGCCGGGTCAGGGATCGGCTGGGCGTGGCGAACTGCGCGACCAGTCGCCGATGTTGATCGAGAGTTCAGGCAGCGCCGCCTGGAGTTTTGCGGCTCCCTGAGGGGTGGCGCGGGATTGCCAGAGGAAGAGTTTCCGGAGGTTCTTGAGCCCGGTGAGATGGGCGAGACCGGCATCGGTGACCGGGGTTCCGTAGAGGTTGAGGTACTCGAGGGAGGTCAAGGAGGCAAGGTGGGCAAGGCCGTCGTCGGTGATGCCGGTTCGATTGAGGTGAAGGCGGGTGAGATTCTTGCAGGACCGGAGGCTGGCGAGTTCTTCGTCGGGCACGGAGGTTCCGGTAAGATCCAGCGAAGTGATCTTGTCAGCTATGGAAACCAGGCGGTCGAGCCGGAGGGGCAGGGTGGGATCGTTGCGGTGGCTGAAGTCGATCTCAATCATGGCTGGATCGAGAGCGCGCACGAGGATGTGCTCGCTGCTGAAATCGGCCGCCAAGGGTCCGATTACGGCGAGAGCGGAAGCATCCATTCCGTCCAACTGGGATCGCTGGGGAAGGGGTTGACCGGCCTTGGCTTGTCCGGGGAAGGGGACGCCATCGCCAAGATCGGCTCCTTGGAGGATCCAAACCCGCAAATTCTCGGCTTGGTCGCGCCGCAACGGGTCGCCGTCGGCGGGCATGATGTCGGCGTCGCCTTTCGGGAGGATGGTGAGGGAGTAGAGACGGCTATCCTCTGGGCGGCCCGGTACGACGACGGGTCCGGACTTGCCGCCGTGGCGAATGGCTTCGGGACTGTCGAGCCGGAGTTCGCCCTTTTGTTTGGAGGATCCGTGGCAGGAGGTGCATTTGCTTCGGAGAATGGAGTGGACGCTGGCAAACGCCACGCGTGGACCGGTGGAGGACGGGTCAGAAGGGCCGGAGGGGCTGGGGTCAGAAGGGCCGGAGGGGTCAGACGGGTCGGAAGGGTCGGAAGGGTCGGAAGGGTCAGAGGGGCCGGAGGGGCCGGAGGGGCCGGAGGGGTCAGAGGGCTCAGAGGGCTCAGAGGGGTCAGAGGGGTCAGAGGGGTCAGAGGGTTCGGAGGAGCCGGAGGGGCCGGAGGGGCCGGAGGGATCGGAGGGTTCGGAGGGTTCGGAGGGTTCGGAGGGTTCGGAGGGTTCGGAGGGTTCGGAGGGTTCGGAGGGTTCGGAGGGTTCGGAGGGTTCGGAGGGTTTGGAGGAGGCGGCGAGTAGGGGTGTTTGGAGTCGGGCTGTGCTCTGTGCCGACTGAACCCAGGAAAAACCCAAGGCCGCTAGGGCGGCGAGCAAGGCCCCGCGGTAGCCTAGGATTGCGGCGGTTTGGCGGCTTTCCTGGAGGCGGACCTTGCCGCTTTTCCGTCCTCCGGGCTTGGGCAGTTCGTGAGCACCGGCCTGGCCGCAGGAGTGTTTGAGCCAGGCGGCCAGGAAACAGGCCGAGGCGAGGGCGAGGGGCGCTAGGCGGGCGGCGGGCGCTTGATCCGGTTGGGTAAGGGCTCCGGAGAGGCCTGCCACGATCACCATGGCGATGGCGGCGAGGGCCGCGAGCGAGAGAAGAAGGCTGGCGGCCCGGTCGCCGCCTGGCCGCCGGGAGACACGGGCGTCGATTTCCAGGATGAAAGCCGCCAGGATGAAAGCCGCAGGCAAATGGCTCAGCGTCTGCCCAGCGCCTTCAAGGAAGAGGCCCGTGAGATTCGCGGGGGGCGGAGGCGAGACCTCGGTGGGCATGAAAGGTCGAGCGCGCTCGTAAACCGGGTCTGGGTCCGGATCAGAACAGGGCGGTCACGGGTCTTCCGTCGTGAGCGACCTTGAAAGGACGCTTAGTCGGCGAGTAGACAACCTTATCGACGGGAAGTCCCAAGGCGTAAGCGATGGTGGCGTTGAAGTCCGGAATAAGGACGGGGTTTTCAACGATATCCGATCCCATAGCGTCGGTAGCTCCGTAGGCGCGACCGCCCTGGATGCCGCCTCCGGCGAGCAAACAACTGAAGGCTTTGGGGAAGTGATCGCGCCCATCGTCCTCGTTGATTTGGGGTGTCCGGCCGAACTCGGTGGCGACGACGACGAGCGTTTCTTCCAAGAGACCGCGGCGGGCCAGATCCACGAGGAGTCCGGAGAGGCCGCGATCGAGGGTGGAGGCCTGTCGGGCCACGGAAGTGAAGTTGTTGCTGTGTGTGTCCCAGCCGCCGAGGGAGACTTCGACGAACCGGACATCGTGTTCAATGAGGCGGCGAGCCAGGAGACAGCCGTCTCCGAAAGAGTTCCGGCCGTAGAGGTCGCGGCATTCGGCGGGCTCCCGGTCGATGTCGAAGGCCTTGAGGTCTTCGCTTTGCATGAGGCGCACGGCGTCTTGGTACATGCCTTGATAAGCTTGGACGCTGCGGGTGCTGTAGCGGGAATGGAAGCGGCGGTCGAAGGCTTCGGCGAGAGCGAGGCGGTTGGTGAATTCTTCTTCGGCGATGCTGTTAGGGCGACGGCTATTGCGGAGCCCTTCATGCGGATTGGAAAGCAACAAGGGAGCGTAATGAGACTCCATCCAGCCGGAGCCGCTGCCGGGATTTCCGCCGCCGATGAGAACGGTGGCCGGGAGGGTCCGGTTGGTTTTTCCTTCGAGCTTTTCAATCCAGGCTCCGAGCCCCGGATGTTTGATGGTGCCCCGCATCACATAACTGGAATGCATGTAGTAAGCGCCTTGTTCGTGGGCTCCTTGAGTGGAACTTACAGAACGGATGAGGGCGACTTTGTCCATCTGTTGGGCGAGCGCGGGGAAATGCTCACTGAGGAAGACTCCGTCGGCACGGGTCCGGATGGAGGCGACGGGGCCTTGGACATCGGATTCCGGTTTGGGATCGAAGGTGTCGAGATGACTCATCCCGCCGGCCATGTAGAGGTAGATGACCTTGCGAGCCGTGGGTCGCGGCGCGATGGGTTTCTGTAGGGCCAGCGCGGCTGGGGCCAGAGTCGGGAGCAGGCCCACACCGAGAAGGGACCGGGCCGTGCGGGTCATGAAGAGACGCCGCGAGAGTTCGTCGGAGCAGCGGAGGAGCGGGTCCATGGGTGGTGGAGGTTGGGATTTCGGAAGCGGCAAGGGGATTGCCCGGCAATTAGGGATAAAAGAGAAACTCTTGGGTGTTCAGGAGGGCCCAAACCAGGGCAGGCCGGGCGTCATCAAAGGACCCGCGGGCCTGGACTTGCTGGCGAATCATGGCGCGATCTTCGTCGCTGGGCAGGCGGCCGAGGAGTGAAAGAAAGAGAGCGTCCTCCCGTTCTTCATCGTTTTGGGCGGCGGAGCAGGCCTGGGTGACTACGGCCTGACTCGAAGCGAGATGTTCTGAAATAGGTCCGTTGAGCAGGGCCAGGACTTGGGCCACCGAGGGATCTTGATGCGCGTTTTCGATGACCTCCCGGTCGGATTGCCCGAAAAGATGGAGGAAATGACCGGCCGGGGCGGGCGAGGGCAGTTCGGAGGCGCGGACGAAATCATCGGGAAAACCCTGCCAGCGCTCGTCATCCGGCTGGCCGGGTGAAGCCGCGCCTGTGCCGCCGGCGCCGGACATCATGGTTGGGGTCCGGGACATCATGGCCCCATTCTCGGACTGCTGGCGGCGAAGGCGGTCGATGGACTCGCGTCGCAGCCCGTCGGCCCGGTCCAAGTCCGCCTGCAAGCGGTCAGCCTCGGCGTTTGAGCCGCTTTCCCTGGCGGCGAGAATCTGCTGCCGGATGCTTCGGGCCTTCTCGTCGAACTCCCGTTCCACAGCGGCGATGGGTTCGGCGAGTTTGAGAATATCCTGGGCTTTCAATTCCATGAGCAGCTCGGCCTGTTTCTTGATCTCCATTTGGCGAGCGAGGTAATCGCGTTTGCCGCTGCGGAGATCGACCGAGGGAATGACGGCGGTGAGCACGGAGTCCCAGAGCTGCTCCGCATCGAGGCGTCGAAGAACCGGGCCGGGGAAGTGATAGGGCTGATCGGGAAAGACTTCTTCCGCGGTTGTTTCACGCTGGAAGGCGCGCGTGTTGTAGAGCACGCGGAGGAAGCGCTTCATATCATATTGCATGGACGCCATTTGGCGGGTGAGATAGGACAGGAGTTCCGGGTGGGAGGCTTCGGATTCTTCTTTGAGATCATCGACAGGCTCGATGAGACCGCGGCCCATCACTTGTTTCCAGAGGCGATTGGCGATGACCAGGGTGAAGCGGGGATTTTCCGGTGCGGTCATCCACCGGACATAGGCTTGGCGCTGATTGCGGCTGGAGCGGGCGGAACGTCCAAAGGGAGTGTCGGCCTCGACCATTTCGCCTGGCTTGGAGTCTTTGTACTGATAGTCGTCGGGGAGGCGCAAGCTGCGGCCGGTATCCCGGACTCCATAGCTCAGGGGCTGGAGGACGTCGTTGACGGCCTGGCGGAGGTGGGCGTCGATCCCTTCGTAGTTGCGGCGCCGTTTGCGGCGTTCCTCCAACTTGTCGAGGCCCACGACGCTGTCGGGATCGATCCGCGTTTCCACGCCGTAAGTGTAGGCGGCCAACTCGTAGTAGTCCTTTTGCGTCCACTTATCAAAGGGGTGGTCGTGGCATTGGGCGCAAACCAGGCGGGTGCCGAGGAAAACCTGGGCGGTGTTGGACATGTTGTCGAGGGGCATGCCCGCATCCCGCATGTAGTAGCCGACAGCGGCATTGTCCCAGACGTAGCCCTCCGAGGCCACCAGGTCGCGAACCAAGGCGTCGTAGGGTTTGTTGTCGCGAAGGGCTTGCTTGAGCCAATCGGCGTAGGCTTCTCCGGCGTCGCCTTGGATGTCGGAACGCAGACGGAGGAGATCAGCCCAGTAATTGAACTGGCGGCTGACATGGGCCGGAGAGTCGAGCAAGCGGTCGATGAGCGCGGAGCGCTTGCCGGGAGTTTCCGACTCCAAGAACTCTCGCGCTTCGGCAGCGGTGGGGATACGGCCCGCAATGTCCAGGTAGACCCGCCGGAGGAAGACTTCGTCGGAAGCCGGCACATTCGGCTGCACTCCATTTTTCCGGCAGGATTCCTCGACCAGTCGATCAATCTGCTGGCTGATGGACCGGTCGGGAGAATCTGCTCCGCAGAGCAGGGCAGGGGGAAACAGAAGTGCGGCGAGCAATGCCGCTCCCGTTGCGATGATCCGGGGATGGATTTGGCTCATACCGGCGGTTCCAAGAGGAGACGGGGGTACTCATAAGCGGGAAAGATCCAAGTAGCAAATGGAGCCGAGAGCAGTCGGGGCATGGCCTAGGCGCCCGAACTGAACCTCACCGATCAGGAACCCGCCCGGCTCGACGCCGACGCACTCACCCAGATCGCCGCCACCCTCGTGCGGGGCATGGGCGGCGCCTCACGACGGCGCTCCGCGCCTTGGGAGAGAGCGGCGATGCTCGCCGCAGTCCAAGGGCCTCCGGCTTGGCTCGGCGTTGACCCCAGGCGCGAAAACTCTTGATCGCCCATCGAAGCGGGAAGGCGGGTTGGAAAACCCGCCCTCCGTTTTGGCCCTCAAGCTGTCGTTGGCCTAGCCCGGCGCTCCGCGCCTTGGGAGAGAGTGGCGATGCTCGCCGCAGTCCAAGGGCCTCCGGCTTGGCTCGGCGTTGACCCCAGGCGCCTACTGGGTTAGATGCGCCCAAGGGTCGCGCTTTGCAGCCTGCGGATTCCGTAGCGGATGCGCGATTTTACGGTCCCGAGGGGGGTGCTCGTGCGCTCGGCGATGCTCGTCTGGGTCAGCCCGTGGTAGTAGGCCAGGAAAATAGCTTCCCGTTGTTCGCGGGGGAGATCCATGACGGCATTCCGGACAATTTGGCGGCGTTCGGAAAGCTGGGCTTCCTCGCCCGCGTCGTTGGTTTCGACCCGCTCCGCATAGACTTCCTGTTCGATTTGATCCCGAGCGGCGGCGCGCCTCTGGAAATAGCGGAGCCGGTCGATGGCGCGGTTGCGAGCTAGGACGGCGATCCAGGTGCGGGGCTTGCCGAGTTCGGCGCGGTATTCCGGGGCTTTTTTCCAGATTTGGAGGAGGACATCTTGGGCGACGTCGCGGGCGTCGTCGGGATTCTTGAGGATTTGCAGGGCGGCGCCGTAGATGAGGGGTTCGACGAGGCGGGAGAGTTCCGTGAAGCTTTCGGCATCCCCTTGAGCGGTGGCGAGGAGGAGGGCGGTTTCGGGAGCTTGCTCGGCAGATTCGGCGAGGGGCGTGAAGGCCTGGGTCTGATTCATATCTGGATTTGTCTATGTGATTTCCGAATAATGAACGCAGAATGAAGCAATGTCGATGAAAATAAACAGATTTTCTATATCTTGTCTAGGTCTTGTTCATGTTGTGCTGGCATGGCCGCCGAAATCGGTGAGGTAGTCCTCGAGGATTTGGGTTAAGGGTGGGGCTTGGGGAATACCGAGGCTGAGGGCGCGTTGGGCGAGGGTCGCGACGGGCCAAGTGGCCACGATTTTTTGGATGGCGGGGTCGGGTTCGTCGAGGATGGGTCCGAGAGCGATGCCTTTGCGGGAGGCGAAGGCGTTGAGAGTCTCGATCATTTCCTGAACGGTGAGGTGGAGGGAGGGGAGGGTGAGGACAGGGTCGCGGTCCAGGGAGGAAGCGGGGAGTTGATGGAGATGGAGCAGGCTGGCGACGACGGCGCGGTAGCCGAGGACGGGAACTCGTTGCTGGCGATCGACCGGAAGGGAGCAGGGCTGGCCGCGGAGCGGTTCGCGGAACAGGCCGCTGGCGAAGCTGGAGGCGGCGGCGTTGGGACGGCCGGGGCGGATCACGACGGTGGGGAGGCGGGCGGCGCGGGCGTCGGCGAAACCGCGCCGGGAGTATTCGTTGGTGAAGAGTTCGCCGATGACCTTGGTCATGCCGTAGGTGGTTTCGGGGCAGCGTTTGACGTTGTCGCCGACGTCGGGCGGCATGCCGGGCCCACCGAAGGCGGCGACGCTGCTGGTGAAGACGATTTTTGGCTGCGACTTGCGGGTCCGGCAGGCCTCGAAGACGTGGCGTGTTCCTTCGAGATTGACCCGCATGGCCAGATCGAAATCGCGTTCTCCTTCTCCGCTGACGATGGAGGCGAGATGGAAGAAGGAGAGGTCATCTCGATCGGCGAGGGCAAACACGGTATCCCGATCGGAGACATCGCCTTCTTGGAATTGGACGTGGGAGGGAAAACCGGAGCGCGCTTCGGGAGAGAGGCTGCGGTCGAAGAGGACGAGGGAGTCGATGGGTTCATCCGAGCCGGAGACCCCGGTGAGGGTTGTGCGAGCGCAGAGGGCGTGGGCCAGGCGGTTTCCGAGGAAACCGCCTCCACCGGTGATGACGACTTTCATTGGGGGGCGAGGTTTGGTTGAGTGGTTGAGTGGGCGCTGGGAAAGCCCATCATATGGAGAAGGAGATGGCAATGGGAGAGCAGTGTGAGAACGGGGAACGGCTGGCGGGGCAGGCGGTCGGATTTATCGGCCTGGGATTGATGGGACTTCCGATGGCGCTGCGGGCCAGGGAAGCCGGGGCGAGTGTGGCGGTATGGAACCGTTCACCGGTGGCGGTGGCCGAGGCCGATCGGCGCGGTTGTGTGTGTTGCGGCGGCGTGGAGGAAGTGGCTGACCGGGTTTCTGGCGGAATGATCGTGCTTATGCTGTGGGACGGTGAGGTTTTGCGGGCGGTGCTGGGCGGGCGGGCGGGTTTTTTGGAGCGAGTGCAACCGGGGACGCTGGTGATTGACATGGGGACGACCGATCTGGAGACGACGCGTTGGCTGCACGGGTTGCTTACCGGCCGGGGGGCGTCGTTTCTTGACGCTCCGGTTTCGGGAGGGCAGGTGGGAGCGCGGGAAGGAACGCTTTCGATCTTTGCCGGTGGAGACGAGGCGGATTTTCAAAGGGCGGCTCCCCTTTTCGGGGTCTTGGGTGAGAGGATCACGCATTTAGGGGGTCTGGGAGCGGGGCAGATCACGAAGCTGGCGAATCAAGTCATTGTGGCTGAGAGCGTGGCGGCGGTGGCTGAGGGCCTGTTGCTAGCTGAAGCGTCGGGGGTGGATCCGGCGAAGGTACGAGAGGCGCTGCGAGGGGGCTTTGCCGACAGCCGGATTCTCGAGTTGCACGGCGGCCGGATGGTGGCGGGGCGCTTTGAACCTGGCGGAAGGGCGGCGGCGCAATTGAAAGACGTGCGTTTGGCCTTGGCCTTGCAGCGCGAGACAGGGGTGGATTTGCCGGGGCTGATGTGCAACGCCGGTTTGTGGGAGGAGATGGTCCGCGCGGGCCTGGGGGATCTCGATCACAGCGCGATCCACGCCTTTCTGAAGAGGGGTCGCGGAAGGGAGCGACCTGGCTCTGGAAAGCAGCCGGAAGGGGGAAAGCCGTAGCTGCGTCGCAAATTCCTTTGAAATCTCCCTTGTGAGAGTGCGGGAATTGCATCTCTATGGTGCGCGTGATGCATGAGGATGTGGCCAAGCTGGTGGAAGCCGGAAAACTCTCTCCCGCGGTAGGGGAGCAATTGTCGCGCTTGGCGCCGGGTTCATTTTGCCGCATCCGGAGTTGGGGAGTGGGGCGTGTAGTGGCCTGGGATTTGTTTGGGGACGCGCTGACGGTGGATTTCGAGAACAGGCCGGGTCATCCTTTCAAGCTCGCTTTTGCCTTGAAGTCGCTGGAGCCCCTCCGGGAGGATCACGTGTCGGCGCGATGGTTGACGGAGCCGGAGGAGTTGCGCAGTCTGGCGGCGGAAAATCCCGTGGAGTTGGTCCGGGAGATTCTGCGCAGCCAGGGGGGGACGGTGTCGTTTGATGACCTGGAGGGGCTCATCAAGGGAAAGATTGTCGAGGAGAAGGCTTACCGGTCTTGGTGGGAAGCCACGAAGAAGATGCTGCGGCAGCACCGGGACTTTGTGGTTCCGGGCAAGCGGAATCTGCCTCTGGAACTTCGCGATGGAGCGGTGGATCCGGCGGAACTGCTGGCGACATCGGTGGTAGAGGCGAGGGACTGCCGGGCGAAGGTGAAAGCGTTGCAGTCCGTCTTGAACGAGATTGGTCACGTGCGCAGCCAGCCTGAGGTGGTGCGGCGGGTTTTGGAAGATGTGGAAGCGGCGATCACGGCGAGCCGCCGTTTGAATCCGGCCCAAACGGTGGAACTGACGGTGGTGCGCGATCAGTTCCGGCGGGAGGCGGGATTGCCGGAAGGGACGGAGGGAGTGACTCTCGCGGAATTGCTGCGGGACTACCGGGAGAAACTGAGCGCAGTTTTTGCCGAGATCCCAGTTTCGGTGCAGAAGCGGGTGTTGGAGGGATTTCCCGGCGCCTTTGGTGAGGAGTGGCCGCAATTGATGCTGGGTCTGGCGGGTGTGGCCAGCATTCGGGGAATGAGCGATATGGCCCGTTTTCTCACGGATCAGGGAAAGGCTGAACTTCTGCAAGAGTTTCTCCGGGAGGGATTGCAGCAGCGCCGGCTTTCGCCGGATATTTTGGCGTGGGTTTGCCGCGAAAGGCGGAAGGCGGCCAAGGAAGTTTTCGATGCGGAGACTGTGGCGGCGGTGATGAATTCCCTGGAGCGCAACCAGCTTGATGACGAAACGCGAAGGGTGAACCGGCTGGCCGACATCATGGTTAGCGATCCGGAGTTGGCGACGGATTTTCTCGAGGGAGCTTCACGGCAACAGGTGCGGACTTTCGTGCGGCGGCTCATCTCGACGCCTGCCTTCGATGAGCTGAGCCGGCGTTCGCTCTTGGCCCGGGTGATCCGGGTGTATCCGGAAGTGCAGGAACTGGTGACCGGCCGCACGGATACAACGGAGCCGGAGTTTTTGATCGTGTCCTGGGAAAGCTTGGAGAAGCGGAAGAAGGATTTGGAAGAAATCGTTATGAAGCGGATTCCGGAGAACAGCCGCGAGATCGCTCAGGCGCGCTCGTACGGGGACCTGCGGGAGAACTTCGAGTTCAAGGCGGCCAAAGAGATGCAGGCGGTGCTCATGCGCCGGAAGTCGGACCTTGAACGGGAGATCGGGATGGCGCGGGGCACGGATTTTCGGGGAGCCGATGCGACTCAGGTGTCCATCGGGACGGCGGTGACGTTGCGGGATGCGAAAACGGGGGAGACCGAACGGTTAACGGTGTTGGGGGCTTGGGACAGCGATCCGGAGGGGGGGGTGGTTTCCTATCTCAGCGGGGTGGGCAGGGCGGTTTTAGGGCGCCGGACGGGCGACGAAGTCGAGTTGCTCGATGAGCATGGCGAGAACAGCCGGGTGCTGGTGGTCGAGGCCATCGAGGCGCATGTGAAGTGAGGCGGTTTTCCTAAGCATAGAGGAATGGCAATGAGGGCAGCGACGCAGATGCGGCGCGATTTTCAGGAGTTCATGATCATGCCTGTGGGGGCGCCCTCGATTTGCGAGGCGTTGCGTAATGGCGCCGGGGTGATTCATAAAGACGGGGCCGGTGAGCCCCTCGGACCGGATTGCGAATACGATGAATTGTTGCGGATCGAGCAAGAGTTGGGTGACGAAGCGGTATTTGGCGCTAAGCTGAAAGCCGGCTAAACTTGATATTCAGCGATGATCCGGAAGCAGTGGCGAAAGCGGCCGAAGCTTCGTTCCGACGAAGAGCGGGTCCGGTTGTATGTGTTTCGGGTGCGCCGCAACCACAGTCTGCGGCGGGCTTCCAACTACACTTTGGCCTTGGCCGTTCTGTTCGGCTTGGGCGGGGTGGCCTTGGGATTGTTTCCGGAAGTCGAGAAGTTGGAGCGACTTCGCGAGGAGGTGAAGGTGCGGGAAAGGGAATTGGCCGGCCTTCGATGGGATGCGCAGCGCCTGACGGAGGAGGCGGAATTGCTTAAGAACGGAGATCTCGATTTCTTGGAGACGATGGGGCGCAGAAGGATACGCAACTTGCAAGCGCCCGATGAGCGCAGTCTCCGGATCCCACCGGAGATGAACGAACGGATGAACGCGTTGGACGAGCCGGGTCGAGGGGACAAGGGCGAGGAGAACCGGGTCACGGCTCCGTGAGGCAGGGGCGGCGTTGGGACGGGGGCTTGGTTGAACAGTATGAGAAAACTGGGCCAGCCCGTATTTCTCATCTCTTTCTGCTCCGGAGCGCTGCGCCCCATGGGGACAGCGTTGCGCTTACCTCAGGCTCAGAACTCCTGATCTCGAGGAATTTGGATGAGCCGGAAAACTATGTGGCGCGGGCACTGCTGCCCGCGAACTTCTAGGCTCACTCGGCGGACAAGAGTGTCCGCCCCACAAATCGCCCCACAAATAGAGTGTCATTCACGGAGTGGCGGTCTCGCTTTGGCTCACTCTTATTCCCCTGTATCCATTATCTTCCTCGATAGATCAGGAGTTCTGAACCTCCGGGTCTCTCACGGAGCCACGGAGAAAAGGGAATTCCGCGGAGGGGCGGCAAGCCGGAGAAGAATAGGTGAATATCCCCCGCCTCAGGTCCTTGAACGGCCGTCCAAGGCACGCTAATTTTTTAGCACTTTCCATTTGACGGAGCCGCGCGTGTGCTAATAATTTAGCATCATGAGCCGGTCTCCCGCCGACCCCTTAAGCAGACGCGAACGCCAAATTATGGACATCGTCTATGCCCGCGCCGAAGCCTCCGCCGCAGATGTCCATTCCCAATTGCCCGACCCGCCCAGCTATTCTTCAGTCCGGGCTCTCCTGGCCATTCTCGAGGACAAAGGACACCTCAAGCACCGCTCCGAACAGGGCCGCTACATCTATGTCCCCACGCGACGGCGCTCGCAAGCCGGCCGCTCCGCCCTGCGCCGCGTGCTCGACACCTTTTACGAAGGCTCGCTCGAAAAAGCCGTCGCCGCCTTGTTGCAAGGCAACGAGACGAATCTCACTCCGGACGAACTGGCTCGCCTGGGGAAACTCATCGAACAATCCCGAAGGGAGGGACGCTAATCATGTCCTCGCTCTATACACTCTCACCCGTGACCCTATTGGCCGATCTCGCCCTCAAGAGCTTGGCGGTGATGGGCGCCGTTGCTCTCATCGCGGCAGCCTTGCCCCGCGCCTCGGCCGCGTGGCGGCACCTCATCTGGTCGATGGGCATTGCTGCGCTCATGCTCTTGCCGGCCTTGTGGCTCACCCTTCCCGCCTGGCGTGTGAGCTGGCTCCCGGCCTTGCCCGAAGAGCGTTCCCCAGAACTCGCCGTCCGTCTGGATCCCTTGATCGTCCCCAGATCCATAGCCACAGTTCGCGCCGCGGAATCCATGGCCGCGCCGCCGCTCGATCACGCACCTGCGCCTCCCTCCGGCCGGATGGAGGCGGCGCCGGACCGGAGCGCCGCACACTCTCCTGACGCACCCAAAGACAGAATCGACTGGTCCTCGCTGATAATCAGCTTGTGGCTAGCCGGCGGGCTCGCCGCCTTGACCCCGCTCGGTCTTGGACTCTGGCAAGTCCGCAAGCTGTTTCGGAACTCCGCTCCGGAGACGGATCCCCATTGGCGCGCCGCGCTGGATGAGTTAGCCCGGAACCTTGCCATCCGGCGGCGCGTCCAGTTGCGCAGAAGCGCTCAGGCCACGATGCCCTTGACCTGGGGTGTGCGGCAACCGGTGCTGCTCTTGCCTGCGGAGGCTCCTGATTGGTTGCTCACCCGGCAACAAACAGTGCTGCTGCATGAACTGGCCCACATTCGCCGCTGCGATTGGCTCACCCAGATGTGCGCCCATGCGGTCTGCGCGATATACTGGTTCAATCCCTTGGTGTGGCTGGCGGCGCGGCAGATGCGCATCGAACGCGAGCGCGCCTGTGACGACCTCGTGCTCGCCTCCGGAGCCCGGGCCAGCGACTACGCCCAAGAACTGCTCGCGCTGGCGGCTGGTCTGGCTGATCCGCGCTTGGCGACGCGGGCGGCCGTACCTATGGCCCGGCGTTCCGCCTTGGAAACACGCCTCCATGCGATTCTCGACAGCCGCCAAAGCCGGGCCGCACTCACCACAGCCGCGGTGACGGCGGTCTGTGTGCTCGTTGGGGCCGCGATGACGCCGCTGGCGATGCTGCGAGCCGCTCAACCCGGCCCCGCAGAAACGCTGGCGGGCGCAACTCCCAGTCCATCGGATCCGACGGAGGAAAACGATGATCCCGACAACAGCATACGCATCACGGTGCTCGACGCGGCGGGCGACCAGAGAATTCCTGAGTTTCGTATCCTCGCCGGAGTACCCGCTCCAGGCGTCGCGAACGAATACGAGAAGCGCACCGGCCACACCGTGGTCAACTGGCAGCCCCACACGGTTCGCAATGAAGAAAACGGGGAGTGCCTTTGGCCGCTGGATACGGCCTATGAGACAATGGCGATTCGCATCGAAGCCGACGGCTATCAGCCGCAGATCCGGACCTGGCTCAGAAAGGCGGACGGAGCGCAGAGCCTGGTGTTTCTCCTGACGCGGGATCCCGGCGCGCCGGGACGCGTGTTGACGCCCGCCGGTGAACCGGCCGCCGGCGCGACCGTGGCCCTCGCCCTCCCGCAAAAGGATGCTGTCCTGGAGAATGGCAAGCTGCGCGGCGAGGGAGAGCCGCCTCCCGGGAGACCCAGCGATCGGTGGCGCCGGCCCACCATGGTGAAAACCGGAGACGGCGGCCGTTTTACCTTGCCCACCGAACTGGAACCGGCAGCCGTGTTGGTCATCCACGACTCGGGTGTTCGTGAAATGCCCTACGAGGTCTTTCGCAATTCGCCCGAATTCACGCTGGAGCCTTGGGGCACAATCAATGGGCGCGTCCTCTGGGGAGACCAAGCCGGCGCACAGGAAGAAGTTGCCCTCTCCATCCATCGCGATGAGTACGGATACCCGGGCATGATCGCCAGTTATGCATCGGTCGAGACGGGCCCGGATGGAAGCTTCTTCTTTGAGAAAGTGTTGCCGGGGCGCGCCCAAATCTCACGGCCGCTCAAGCCCGCGGAACCTTCTGACTCCGGCTTCACTGCGATCAATCTGGATGGCCTCTTCAGCCACATCGCGGTGCAGCCGGGCGAGCCTACGCCGGCCCTCATCGGAGGCCAAGGTCGAAGTGTGATTGGCAAGCTGACCGGTCTCAATTCGTGGGAAGGGGTCTCCTTTCACCTCCATCCGACGGCTCCCCACATCGGATTTCCCGGCGACGACGCAATCTGGAAGGCCTTCGCGCAGTTCAAGGAGAGTCCGATCGGGCCGCTGTTCTTTCGCGACAAACAGCCGGTCCAGGAAGACGGATCGTTCGAGATCCGGCGCATCCTCCCGGGAGCGTATCAATTGTTTGTCTCAGCGCCAGGATTCAACGGTTACGCCGCGAATGCGCCGTTCCAGGTCGAACCGGAAGTCTCCGGCCAACTTCCGGCGGCCCTGGATCTGGGCACGGTCACAATCCAGAGTCCGGCGGGCAACGTCCAGCCCGCCGAGGAACCCGGAAACCCCACCGAGAGCGCTGCTGCTGCACTTGAACCCGAACACAAAACCGTGACCATCCGCGGCCATGCGCTGGACGACGAAACCGGTCAACCAGTCGGGCGGCTCATCATTCAGGCGGGCAAGTTCGATCCTTCCAATCCCAGCGAAGTCGCCTGGGGTTACAGTGAAAGCCGTTCCAGCGCAAGCGACGGCTCGTTTTCGACCACAATCCGATGGACGGAAGGATGGACGGCGCGCGTGTTGGCGGATGGTTACCTTCCGCAGCCGGTTGTCGCCGCTGCACCTCCCGCGGACAAGGACGAGATCGAAGTGACCCTTCGACTCAAACGCGGCCGGCTGGTGCGCGGGACCGTGCTCGACCACAGCGGAGCCCCCGTTGCAGGAGCAGCGGTCTATGCATTAGGACCAACCGGCCTCAATCTTGCCGCGGGCCAAGCCATGACGACCTGGGGCGAACCCGATGCCGAAGCTCTGCCCGTCATGACCAACGCCGAAGGCCGCTTCGAATTGCAAGCGGGAGAAGCCAAGGCGGCAGCCGTCACCTGCGCCGTCCTGGACGCCTGGCCCGCGGAGATCCCCGCCGAAGGAGAATTGACCATTTCCCTTCCACAACCGGCGCGATTGGAGATCCGGCTGAGCATCGACGGGGCAGAAGAGGAGAGCACGGTTTTCTATCAACTGCTTTCCCATTTCAGTCCGGAGTTTGACCGGCTGACATCATCGCGCGAGTTGCCCATCGCCAATGGCGGCGCCTTGACTCTATCAGCCTTGCCTCCTGGCAAGTACCAGATCTGTCGCAGCCTCATGCATCCCCTGGGCGACTTCAGCACGGGAGCCATGCTCGACCGGGAATTCTTCGAAATCGCCGCCGGAGAAACGAGACCCATCGACTGGGTCCGCGAAACGGGAGCACGGCTCCGCGGCAAGGTTACTTGGCCGGAGGGTGCGGATCTCGCCGGAATTCTCGTGTCCGTCAAAGCCAGCGCCGCCGAGAAGAGTCCTTTTGACGAACACGAGTGGCAGACCACCTATTCGTCGCAGAAGACTGCTGAAGACGGGTCGTTCTTGACGGAACGGATTTCGCCGGGCCGTTATCTTCTGACAGCCGAAGCCTTTCAACCCCTCACCCCGGAGCAGAAAATGAGGACGGGCCTCATCGGTCCCGCGTTTCGGGCCGAGATCGAAGTGGATGTGCCTGCTGCCGGTGAAGTCGCGCTGCCGGAGATTCGATTGACCGAGTCACGGCGTTAGTCCGGATTTGGTCATACTGTTTCGTCGTGAGGGGCGGCGAGCCCCATGCAGAGTCGAAATGACCCTCTTGACTACGATTGATCACCGAATGTGGGCTACCTATCATTCGACGGTCGATTACGAGCAACGAGCACCGCTTCGCTGAGCACGAGCACGATCCAAATTCCTCGAAATCAGGAGTTCTGAGCTTTCAGATCCTCCAAGCGATCCGCCGGGGCCAGATCAGGATTGCCCTATCGGTCGCTTTGATCTTGGAATATGAGGCAATTACTCTGCGCCCAGACCTCATGCCGTGCTTCACCACCGGAAGAAGCGGTAAGGATCGTCCCCCTCCTCCGGCTGATCGAGGTAGAACCCCTCTAGCCAGCGCTTCTCCTCGGAGTTAGGATCCACGGCCCGCTCGAAACGTTCCAAGAGCGGGGTCGCCCCCTCGACACCCATGTTGCCAAGCAGACGGCTGATCAGCACCGAGAAGCGCCGATGGGTGCGTTTGCGGTTCATTTGTCCTCCAGCTTCAAACTCCCAGGGAGTCGCCTGACAATAGAGCGTTCCCGGCCCAATCCCCAAAACCCCGTTGCCCACCGCCCGCGCGCCGCCCGCGAGCAGAGGAATGAGGCGCGGGTCGCGGTTGTGTACATCGGCCGGTCCGACGCCCGCCAGGAGCGATCCATGATCGCCCGGTGCGAAGCCGGTCGAGATGTGTTCCCCTTCGCGCACCACGGCGCGCTCCCCTGGCAGGGCATCCAGATCAGTTTGATCCAAGCCAAGAGCCAGGACATGCCCGCCCTCCTGGAACCAATGGTCCACGGCCTCGGCCTCGGCCGCAAGCTCTCCGCCGCCGCCCGGTCCCACGATCAATAGGGCATTGTCGCTAAGCAGGCCGGCCTCAAAACCGGCTGGAGAGATCCCCATGCTCTCCAGATGCCTGCGTCCCGCTGGATCGCCCACATAAACCGCCTCGCGCCGCGGCGCCGGAGTCCAGTGAGCGGCATAACGGAGAAGATTGCGAAAGATCAAGCCGGCCGCAGGTTCCGCCTCGGTCCGGCCGGTAAGATCAAGCTGACAAAACAAGATCAAGCCTTTCCCTTCCCGGAACTCGAGGAGCGGACTGTATTGAAGGCTGTAACCGCCGTCGATCACAGGGAGAAAATCTCCGCGCGCCGGTTTCTCAATGAGCACCGAAGCGACATTGCCGCGGTTCCCACAACGCCACAACCGGGTCACTGGCAAGCCGCACCACCGCACCGTGGGAGCCCCGTTGTAGTTTGAGTCCGATTCGTATTCGAGGCGCGGCGGCAACAGTGTCGCTGCACCCCGCCAATCCCGCAGAAGTTCGGCCGTGATTCCTGTAAGTGCTGGATGTCCCGGCACGCGGGGGAATACTTGCCGGAGACCGTATTGGGCAGTCCGGAATCCTAACCGTCTTTCCAATGCCTCCGCCGTTTGCTCGAAGAGGATGACCTTCAATCCCTCTCGCACCGCTGCGATTGTGGGCGCGGGTTCGTGCAGCGTGAGCGCCGCTTTTCCCACGATGAGCAGCTCGAAACCATCCAGGTCCTCGTCCGCCCCCACGGTTTCGCTGGCGATCCCCAGCCGCGAGAGAGCTGCCGCAGTCTCTCCTTTGGGATCAAAGAGAGCAATCTTCGCATCCACTGCCAGGGGTTGGGGAGCCGGGAGCACATCGAGGGGAAAAACATCCTCCTGGGTTTCGCCGGTATCGAAGCGGACACTGGCGCGGATCGCATAACGGCCCGGGGGCGTCTCCTCCGGCAGCCGGAAATCGAGAGGAAGACGCTCCTGATCTCCCGTGGCTAGCGTCATCTCCTGCTCGCCGGCCAGCGACTCGGGTAAGTCGACCGACCAGTGCACACTGGCCTTCACCAACCGACGCGAATTATTGAGCAGGATAATCTGCTTCTCCACCGTCTCGCCGGGTAGAAAGAGATGGTCCTTGGCGGTGAACGCCGCGGACGAGCCGGCGATCCAAGCCAGCAGCGGCCGGTTGTTGCGCTGGAAGGCTTCGGCAGCAGGCGTGGCTATCCAGTCCGCCCGCTCATAGGCGAGGTCCATCCGTTCGTAGCGCTGGTCGAGGTAATCGGGACTCAACCCGGGCCGCTGGAGGCGCTCCCAGTCCACCGGCAGCGCCTTGCGGCCCCGGTCCACACCTTCACGCAATGTCCAAAAATGGCCGTATTCCCAGGGTGAAATGGCCGACACGCCCCAGGTCCGGAAAGCGCGCCAGTTATCGGTGATGTAGGCAGCGAAGATAGGGTAGCGTTCCTCGAGACGGCTCGAATCGACCGGGTGCGGGTAATCCCAGCGCCGCCAGAGTTTGCCTTCCCGAAACTGCCCGGCTTCCCACCGGATGTTTTCTTGCTCATTCTCGCTGGCGGGATAGGCGCGGTCGCCGGCGAACTGGGCATTCCACTCCGCCAGACAGAATTCCCATGGAACCTCAGCGCTGCCGAACTCCCGTTTTCCGTTATGCCATCCTCGATACATCGTCCAATCCCAGGTGAATGGCGCCGCATACTCGCAGAGAAAGACCGGCTTGACTCCCTCCGTCGCCCAATGACCGAACCAGTCCGACATCTCCTGAACGGGAACGAAGTTAGGATAGAAGTTGACCGGGTGCATCGGTCCCAAGTTGCCCGAAGCGTGGTGATAGATGATCCTCGCTGGATCCAGGCGGCGCACGATGGCCTCGGCCCGTCGCGCCAACACGACGTTCCGAGAGGCCCAGGAATCCCGCGCCTCCCGTATCCCGTCGATCATATCTGGATTCATGTCTTCGTTGTAGCCGGTGGCGTTGTGGCTCATGGCGTAAAAGACGACCGATGGATGATTGCCTGCCACGTCCACATAGTATTCGGCGTGCCCGGCATAGCCGTTCGTCTCGTCCGCACCCGGTTCGTCCCACGGGTAATGGCTGAAGTGGGGCTGGGAGAGCGCCACCAACATCCCGGCGTCATCGGCCGCGCGGAGGATCTCAGCGAAAGCGAGGTGGGATCCAGGTTCGCAGCCGTAATTGTGGGTGTAGACGAAATTGACGCCGATTCTCCGAAGCCGTTCGAAGCTTTCTCGGGCAGCCTCGTAGGCAGCGAGCGCGGCCCCCACTTGAGCGTTGTCCAAAGGAACGGCGGAAAGATACACCCGGCTGCCGTTGAAGATAAAATCACGACCCTCGATCCAGAGTTCACGAAATCCAAACCGTTCTTTCCAAAAGGCGTCGAGGATACGGCGATCGCTGTCTAGAAGCGCGACCTCCAATTCGCAGGTGTTCTCCGGCGTGTGGAGATCCCACAGCGAGCCGGGCATCCACGGCGCGGTAAAGGCGATGCGTCCATCCTCACCCAGATCGTCTAGGGTAAAAGGCGGACTAAAGAACTCTTGAACCGGCTGATCACCCCGCTTCTCCCTAACTCGTGCGCGGAGGGAGTGGCGGCCGCCAGGTGAAAGGCCGGAAAGCGTCGCCTCGATCCTGAGTTCCTTGCGCTGGACCGATGGATCCACCTTCACAGTTCTGACCCGGGGGCTCGCGGGCAGGCTCGTCAACGTGAGGTCGCCGCACAATCCGCGCCTAGCCACAGCCCCCTTGACCTCGCGGGCAGCAGCCGAGTCTCCGTAGGAAAGCAGGACGCCTTGCAGCGGAAGCGCCGCCACGAAGAGACTGAGACGATGCTTCGATCCAGCCCGGCAGGCAGCCGAGAGATCCACTTCACCGGCCGGAAACCGGGCTTCACCGACTCGCCTGCCATCCACGTAAACAACGGCGTAGGAGTTCAAACAATCGATCTCAAGCGCGATTCGCCGGCCGGTCCAATCCTCCGGCACGGTCAATTCCCGTTCATACCAGGCGGCGGCGACGGAGGAAAGGTTTGTCTCACGCCAATCTGGGTGTGTGAAAACCGTTTGCGAATCCTTCTGCATGTAGTCGGTAATCCCGGGCCAAGATCCCGGAACCTTAAAGTATCCCCAGCCACCAGCCGGCGCTTCGGCGGAGTCGAGGTCCGCAGGCTGCCAACGCCAAAGGCCGTTGAGGCTCATCCGTTCCCGTGTGGCGGTGCTCTCGCGATGCGCCAACTCCGGGTCCCATACCGCCTTCACCCCGCCGGGGAGTGCAACCGCGAAGGATGCTTCGGCGGCGTCCAGCCGGTCCTCAGGAAAGAAGCCGGTCAAGGCCGTCACGAGCGCGGCGGCGGCAATCCCTGGTAAAAGCCGTCGCATAAGTTCGTTGACAGTGCAGCCTGCGCCCTCGATCCCGGGCCGAAGATCCTCGCTGAACCGCCCGGCAGCCCATTGGAAAGAGAAAGACTTTGCTGGTCAAGGCGATTCCCTCGTCCGTTCGTGGTTTCACCTTCTTCTCCAGCTTCAGAACTCCTGATCTGGCGGGCGGATACAAGGAGATGGAGGAAAGAAGGTGAGCCGGAGGCTCTTGGACTGCGGCGAGCATCGCCGCTCTCTCCCGGCGCGGAGCGCCGTGCGTGCGGAAGCTTGTAGAGTGCGCCAGTCCTCTGGGATTTTGGATGGGGACGCGGAGTCTCTGGGAGGCCGAGGCGGGGTTGGGATTGGCGGAGTTCTGTGCGCGCCCGAAAGCGGCGAGCATCGCCGCTCTCTCCCGGCGCGGAGCGCCGTCGTGCGGAAGCTTGTAGAGTGCGCCAGCCCTCTGGGGTTTTGACTGGGGACGCGGAGTCTCTGGGAGGCCGAGGCGGGGTTGGGATTGGCGGAGTTCTGTGCGCGCCCGAAAGCGGCGATTCTCGCCGCTCTCTATAAGGCGCGGAGCGCCGTGCGTGCGGAAGCTTGTAGAGTGCGCCAGTCCTCTGGGATTTTGGATGGGGACGCGGAGTCTCTGGGAGGCCGAAGCGGGGTTGGGATTGACGGGGTTCTGTGCGCGCCCGAAAGCGGCGAGCATCGCCGCTCTCTCCCGGCGCGGAGCGCCGTCCCCGTAGCTGCATTCGCAAGAATGCAGACTGCCCGCCAGGCCTTCGGAACTCTCACGGGTTCCGCTACACCAGTGACCCGCAAGGTCTCCCATTCCTTTTCCACCTTCACTCCACCGAAGCCCCGCCCCGCTTCCAGGACCTGCGTTGCCGCCACAACAACCCCGTTGCGGCCAATGCAATCAATGCTCCGAAAAACTCCCGGCTCAGTTCCACCCAAGGCATCCGCGCCGACATCTGGGTTCCTGTCAGCACGAACCCGTCATCTCCCGAAAGATTCTCCATCAACCCAGGCAGGGTCATAGCCATTTCGGCCAGGCAAAACACCGTGGCCGCCCCAAGCAGCCAAACTGAGAAGCGGTTCCCTAGCGCAAAGGCAAACATCAAAGCGATCAATCCGTAAAACCCAATCCACAACAACGAGTCCAATCTCGACGGATCGTGATAGCGATCAGGATCCACATCGTTGCGCTGCAGGAAGGCAAACGTCCCGAAGACGATGATGCCTGTCACATTGACCACTGTCCAGAGCGCCTTCATTCTAACTCTACTGTCGAATCAACAAATCCTGAGCTGCTCATTGGGGTTCAGGCGCGGCGGCCACCGCTTTTCTCGTTTCGGATAATTCTTGCAACCGGCGGCACTCGCCCAACAACCATTCCACCTCCATAAACGGTTCGTAACCGATGTCCTGCCAACGAATCAGGCCCTGACCGTCGATGAAGAAGGTCCCGTGCAAGGGCGTCTCCTCAAACTCGTCAAAGGCGCGATAGGCGCGAAACGCTTCCAACTCCGCGTCTGACGCCAAGGGAAAGGGATAGGGACCTCTCCTTTCCTGCCCTTCTACGCCCAGCAGGGTCTGCGGCAACCCTTCGATCTCGTCAGTGCTCACCGCTACGATCTCGATCCCTGCGTCCGCATAGGCCTGGTGCACCGGCGCAAAGGCCTGCAATTGCTCGATACAGTGCACACAGCCGCGACCGAGGAAGAAGACCACGAGAACATTGCGACCCCGGTAATCTTCCAAGGCCAGAGGCTCCGCATCGGCCCGGGGCAAACGCCATTCCGGAGCCATGGCCGGTTCCCAACGGAAGGGTCCGAAAGCCTCCAGATCTGGCCGTTGACCCGTATCGCCAGGGATCTCCCGCGCTGTTCGCCAATCCTCGGGAAAGCCGCACTCTCGAGCGAGGGATTCCAAGGCCTTCAGGGGCGGCAAATCGAGATCCGCCGTCGATGCAAGAGTCCGGAGAGTCTCCATCTCCGCCTTCAGTTGGTCCTTCCGGTCCAAAGCCTGGAGCATCAGGGCATGGTTAGAACGCGCGACCAGCGGATTGCGACCGCTCTCCACCTCCCGAGCAAGGATCTCTTCCGCCTTCTCGTAGTTCGCCAGCCGGGCAAAAAGGCGGGCGCGCTCGACGGCAGGGATGTCCTTGCACTTATCGAGCGCCTCCCGGGCCTCCCGGGCCGGTTTCTCGAAGACCGCAAGGTAGGTCTCTAACTGAAGCCGGTCTTTCTCCATGGTTCCGAGAAATCCATCGAAGGGCTTTCCGGCGTTCTTCTCCGCTTCCTCGATCTCCTTTTCCTCCTTGCCCTCATCCCGGGCCTTTCCTGCGGCGGCATCGGTCGCGGACTCCCTCCGTTCCCGGAGAACCTGCACCACCGCGCCCAATTCTTCGAGCGCGGCCCTCGCACCGGTCAGATCCTCCTTCCACACCTTCGCCAGCCCAATGTGCATGAGCCTCTTGGTCTGTTCGCGCGGGTCATCCGTGGGCTCGAGGTAAGGCGTGTCGCTCAGAGCCAGGAGCCGGTCCCACAACTGGTAATCCACCAGCAAGTCGAACAACCTTCTCCTTCCTTCCGCATAACTGCCGCCGCCGCTGGAGTAGCGCAGCCCTCCCAGTTCGCTCACCCGGGCCAGGCGCGGCAATTCCACGAGATTCACGGCCAGGGCAATCCCTTCCTCGACCTGACCCACGTATCCGAGATTCTCCACGAGCCAGCCGTTGTTATGAGCGTAGTTGTGAATCTGGTCGGGCAAGACCCGGTCCCGCATCATGTGAGCGTGATCAACCCGCGCCGACGCTTCCTGTTGCCAGGCGGCGTCATGGTAGCGGTGAAGCTTGCTGTAGGTGTGTCCGGGCATATGCCACATGTGCGCGATCCCCGGCGCGCTTTGTCCACAACGCGCCGCCGAAGCCAAGGCCCTTTCCGGCTTCTCGTTGTCCCACAAGTGAATCCGATAGTGATGCGCCGGATGTTCGGGGTTCGCTTCCAGAATCCGGTCCAAGAGGGAATCGACCGAAAGGTGACTCGAAATCGGCAAGCCCGCGGATTCGTTTTTCCAAATCTGGAACACCAGAAACGCCAGGATCTCCACATCGCTGGGATACTCCACGGCCATAGCCTCGAGATCCCTAACCAACTGGCGGGCGCGCTGTTTGCGGTCGCCCTTGCCATCGCCATGATAAGCGGCCAGCGACCGGATCCACATCTTCTCCCGCTCCGGCAGCGCACCGCCGTCCAATGCCTCTTCGGCCTTGCCGATGAGCTGAGCCGCCCGGTCCTCGTTGTTCACGTTGGCCATGGCCATGCCCCAATAAGCCATGGCGCAGTTTGGATCCAATCGCAGCACTTGCCGGAAGGAGCGTTCCGCCTCGAAATACCAAAATCCGTGCAATTGACCCACCCCCTGGTCGAAGAAAGCCTGAGCCTCCGGGCTGGATACCGTGACTGGAAAGCTCACCGCGCCCGTCGTTCCCAACACGTAAGCCTGTTGCCGCGGGCCTTCATTGAAAGACTCCCCGTGATAGGAATGACCCGGAAGCAGCGCTGCATCCGGCTCGTCGCCAACTTCGGTTTCCTGCCCGTTCAGGCTCCAAGGGCTGGCCACAAGCGCCGCGAACACTCCAGCCGCGGACATCGCCCGGCCGGCAGACCAGAGGTGGAGAGAACGAGAGATCATAGCGGGAATCGGTTGAGTTCTGGGTGAACGCCACACTAGCGCCGGTCCACAAACCGCGTGTAACTGTCGAAGATCCTCCCCTCGGCATCCATCGCGTCAAACTGTTGCCGGTCCCGGCGCAAGATCACCCGGTAAAGATGATTGATGCTTTCCGCGCGGACAATGTAGTCGGCTCTGGCTTCGCGGATTTTCTCCCAGGGGATTTCCCGGACCTTCACCCCCCAGGCGCCGTCCCCCAAATAGACCACGCCCTCCGGATCGATTTTGCCGTCGCGGATGGGCAAGGTGCGCTTGTAAATGTGATGGTCGTTCTCGAAAACCGCATCCACTCCGTAGCGCTCGAACAGGGGAACCCACTCCTTCCGGACCTCCATCTCGTCGCCTTTCACCAGCGTTCCGTAAGTGGGACGGTGATAGCACGCGAAAAGATGGGGCCGATTCCGCCTGGCCTCCAGCGTCTCGCGCAGCCACGCTGTCTGCGCCGACGGCCTCTGCGTGTGATTGGAATCCAACAGCACCAGACTCAGGTAGGATCCAAAGTCCAGCGCGTAGTTGCTCCGGTCTTCGGGCAGCGGAAAAAGACTATAGAATTGTTTGGCTTCCGATCGCGGATGAGCGGGCCCGGAACCCCCGTCCAACACCTCGTGATTCCCGATGGCGATGACCATGGGAACCAAGTTCCCGCTGGGAGTGATGGCCTTCTGACTCCACGAATCCAACCATTCATACCAACGCTCCGCTTTCCTATCATTGGCATAGGCTAAGTCGCCGCCCAAGAGGGCAAACAAAGGATCCTCCGCTCCCGCGCGCGCATTCATCCGGTCCAGTTTTGACCGGCCGTCAAACATGTCGCCGCCGGCAACGAATACGATCTCCTCGGTCGCCACAGACGGCGCAGTGCGGAATTTGAACTCCCTCCGTTTCCACGGTTCCCCGGGTCCCGGTGCATCCAGCACGAAGCGATAGGTGGTCCCGGACTGCAACCTGGTCAGCACAACGCTGTGAATCGCGTTTCCCGTCTCCACAAACGGTCGCGTGTTCACCAGGGCAATGCGCCAGTCATCGGAATCTTCCGCAGCAAAGCGGAAGGAGAACGGACGCGGAATGACCCTCACGGGTTCACGAGCCGGAGCCGCCTCCACAGACGCAGCCGTCCGCCATTCCCCTTCAGGATCAGGTCCGACGCGGTAGCTCCAGGCAGCGCCCTCAGGAGCCAAATCTTCGATGTCCGCACCCGATTTGCTTCGCAGCACGGGATGCAGGGTGAAATCGCTGCTGTCGATCCCTGCGTTGTAGCCTTGCAGCGCAAGAACATTAGAGCCCCGGCGCAATGCGGCCTTCGCTCCAGGCAGGGCAAACTCTTCCCACTCTTCCGCTTCGTGGGATTCAACCTGCACCGTCCCTCCCTCCCCTGTCTGCACGTTCGCCCGAGCCACTTCCACCCCGTTGATAAACGCCACAAACCCGTCGTCGTAGCGAATCCGCAGCGACAACTCCGCCGGTTCGGCTGCATCCCAGTGAAACACCCGGCGAATCTGAACCTCCGTCACGCGGCCCTGCATGTCGAGCACGGTCTCGTCGTCGTCGTCGCCGTAGCCGAAACCCGCACGGCCCTGCCGCCATATCCCCAACGGTTCTCCTTCCTCCTTCAACACCTCCAGCCATTGGATCGTCATGGTCGAGGTCGGATCCAAATGCCATGAGCACACCGGACCATGCACACGCGCGGATGCGCAACCGATCCCCAAGGATCCGGCAAGAAGCGGGAAGAGAAGAAAGCGCAGCATCGTGTACCAACCCATCGGCCCTTCTTCCGGAGCTTGCCAGCAGAAGAATTCGCGGCATGCAGCTCGGATTTCGCCCGCTTTCAGGGCGTGTCGATTTATTCGGTGATGCCGCGCGGGACATGTTGGGAGGGTTGGCACGGCGCGAGGAGGGAGCGAATTGAGATTCGTGGCCGACGAGCAACAAAGCCAACGCTTTCAACAAGTTCGGCCCGAAGGGGCGCGCCCTTGGACGGCTCGCGAAGCGACACTTCCGCCCGGCCCTGCGCTCCCGCGACGCGGCGTTGCAGAATAAATCAACACGCCCTTCACCCAGCCCCCGAGGAAAAGCGCGCCTGCTCCCGCAGCCTGCGCGCCGCAGCCACCATCGAACGCAGTTTCTCCGCAGCCATCCCCTCCTCGTTGACACAGCGGTTGGCGAAACATCCGAACCCACAATCGGGATTGAGAAAGATCCGCTCTGGCCTCCAAAACTGCAATGCCTCATGAACCCTCTCCTCGATGACTTCCGGCGGCTCGGCCACATCTGAACGGGGATTGACCACGCCGAGCCCGATCTCGCGGTCCGCCAAAGACCGGCCTACGTCGGACAATTCTCCGGCCCTTGGGGTAGCGTACTCCAAGACGAACTGCCGCACCCGCATAGACTGAAAAGCCTCGACTAAGGGTTCATAGGATCCTGACAACAGCACGTCCTCTCGCTTGCTCCAGTTCCCCCGGCACACGTGCAACCCGATCCGAAGCCGGTCCTCGAATCCCGCGACCACCGCGTTGATCAATTCGGCCGCGTAAGCCAGTTCAGAACCCGCGTCACGGCGGGTCGCCAAAGTCGCTCACATAAAGATCCGGCGCTGCGCCTCCCCGCTGTGCACGACCTCCGTCAACACCGGTTCGTCAAACTGCACGAACTCCGCGCCCTCGGCCGCCAAGTCGGTCAGCTCTTCGCGCAGGATCGCGACGACGTCTCCCGCCATCTCCGGCTTGTCTCCGTACGCGCTTTGCGTGTGAGCAGTCACCCACATGGCGCGGGTAAGCAGGTAGGGGCCCGGCAGCGTGACTTTCACCGGCTTGTCCGTCAGCCCCCGCACGAAGCGCAACTCCTCCACCGCAAGCGGCTCCCGCCGCCGCAGCTTCCCCACACAGGTAGGATTGCGAATGGAAAAGCCCGGTGCGTCGAGCGTGTTGAGCATCTCCTCGAAGGCGGCTTTGTCCTCGACCGTATCGAGCATCTCGGCCAGGGACATCAAGCGGGTTCCCTCGACTTTGTCGGTGAGAAACGAGTAAAAGTTATCCCGGCGCAGCTCTCCATCGACCACAAAGTCCACTCCGGCCTCTTCCTGAATGGCCACACAACGTCGCGTCTCCTCTTCCGCCACCGCTTCAAAGCCGGTCCGGTTCATCCGCCCCACACGTCTGTCCCTTAAGGCCGACAGCAGCCGGGCCGAACGCGGCCAGGACCCCACCTGGGCAACAGGAAAAGCCAAGCCCTCGCCCGCAATCCTCTTCACGTCGCTCCCCAAGATCATGGGCTGACCATGCACCCTTTTGGACCAACAATCCAAGCATCCGCAGCACTTTCTCACTCGCACGACAAGACCTGAAGGGCCGGCCTCCGTGACGGCCTGGTCCCGGCATGGAGACCCATGGCATGACAGGGCGTGCGGGAGCCCTCCCCTCCAGGATAGCGTGACCAATCTGTCAGACAAGACCTGGAGGGCCGGCCTCCGTGACGGCCTGGTCCCGGCATGGAGACCCATCGTGTGGCAGACTATGCCTGGGCCGGCGCGCAGGAACTCCGGGCCCTCCGCTCAGCGGTCCCGGCCTTCCGCTGCATCCTCCACCGCACCAGACCCAGGCTGAACACCGAGCTGAGCGGCATGAGAATCGCCGCCAAGAGGGGATTCATCACCCCCGCCAAACACAGTCCCGCAGCAGCCACATTGTAGGTCGCGGCAAACCCAAATACCGTCCGTACCGTGCTCCCGTGCCTCTGAGCAGTCTCAAACAAACAGGGCAGAAAGCCGAGACTGCGCGCGAGAAAATGGAAGTCCGCATTGCGGGCCAGCGCGGCGCGATCGATCACGGGAGTCCCCGTAGAACTGGCCGCGGCGAAGGCCAAACTGTCGTTCAGACCATCCCCGAGGAACAACACGTCGCCCTCGTCTAAGGAGTTCACGAACTCTGCCTTCTCTTCTGGGCTCAGGCGGAATCGGGCATCCTCCGCAGCCACGCCCAAACTCCGCGCTAAGGGCAGCACCCGTTCCCGGCGGTCCCCGCTGACAATCCAGAGTCGAAGTCCACGCTGTCGCAACGCGTCAAACGCCGCCCGCGTCTCCGGCCGGACTTCCTCGGCATACTGGAATCGCGCCAGGACTTCCCCATCGCGGGAGAATACGGCCTCGCACGCATCGTCCTGACCCTCTCCGGCCCAGTCCGCCCGGCCTAACTTCCATTCCTTTCCCGATGCATCGGTCCTGCGCAGTCCCCATCCCGCCCTCTCCTCCGCATCGTGACCTTCCCCACAGCTCTCCGTCGCTTCGGGCCAACGTCCTCCCACTGCCTCCGCCAGCATCCGGCTCACTGGATGCAGACTTCCTTCCACCAAGTCCCACAGCCGCGCACGCTCATCCGGCGAAAGCGCATCCACCGCGCCAGGATTGGCAAGATGCGGATGCTCTAGGGTCAGCGTCCCGGTTTTGTCGAAGAGCACCTTCCGCACTCGCCGGAGCCGCGCCCACAAGGCCGGTCGCCTGACAAAAACTCCACAGCTCTCCAGGCGAGACGCCGCCAAGGAGTCCGCGAGCGGCGCGGCCACGCCCAAGGCGCAAGGGCAAGACACCACCCAAAGCGAGATCATCACTTGCATGGCTCGCGCCGGGTCTCCCGTCGCCGGCCACCAAAAGGCAGCTCCGGCAATCCCCAGGACCACCACTGCCGCCAGATACCAACGCAAAAGCCGCTCTAACGAACGATTCCGCGCTGGTTCCGCTGTCTCCGTTTCCTGAAGACGGCGCAAGAGAGACTCTTTCCACGTTTCCAGCGCTTCAAACTCCGCGAGACCGCCTCCTACCAACACCGCGCCGGCCGGGGCCCGACGGCCCCTTGGCCAGGTTGCCGGCTCGGGCTCCCCGCTGATCGATTCAAGGCTCAGCGTGGCTCGCGCGCTGCGCAGCCGCGCTTCCACCGGCACCGGCTGCCCCGGACGGACCCTGAACCTGACGCCCTTCTCAATGGCCTCAACCCCCATGGATTCAAGCCCATCGGCCCCTTGATAGGGTCTCGATTCGCCCTGGCCCACGCGGAAACGAGACTGGTTCCTGGACAGCGCTCGCAATTGCAGCCAGCGTCCTCCGAGCATGAGAAAAATGAAGGTGGCTACGAAATCAAAATAGAGCAGGGCTTCCACGCCCAGGACCCAGCCCCCCAGCGCGCCAAGGTAGGCAGCCACGATGCCGAGAGCGATCGGAAGATCGATGTGGAGCACGCCCCGCCGCACGCTTTCCCAGGCGCGCTGCACAAAAAAACTTCCGCCCACCAAAAGCGCGAAGGTCGCCGAAGCCGCCGAAGCCAGGAGGAATAGGCCAGCCAAGGCGAAGTCCGGCGGCATTCCCAGATACCGCGGCAAGCTGAAGGCCATGGCGTTGAGTGCGAATGCGGCGCACAATCCCAGCCGTCCCGGCAACTCACTCGATGGGGATCCCTCTTCCGCGACGTGCTCGACCAGTTCGTAACCGAAACGGTGCAGTTCCTCCGCAAATTCCGCGATCTGGAACCTGCCTGTCTCCCACACCATCTCGACCTCTCCTCGCTGCACGCCGGTGCGAATGGACAACGCCCCTTCCCGGCCTTCGAATAGCCGTTCCACTAGCCACACACAACCCACACAGGACAGACCGCGCAAGCCCAGCCGAAGTTTGCCCTGCACACCCCCCTCTTCCTTGGCTTCCGCCTCCGCCTTGATCGCCGCCGCCCGCAGCCACTCCCAATCCTGCGGCTGAAAAACCCGGGAACGCACCGGCGCAGTCGCCGCAGACTCCTTCAACTCGTAGAACCGGTCCAGACCTCCCTCGAGAATGAGCCGCGACACAAAGGCACAGCCGGCACAGCAATACTCCTCGCCAGGGTCGCCTGGAACAAAAGGCGTAGCGCAATGGCGGCAAGCGATTGCCGCTCTCTCTTTCCTAATCAAAGAAACTTCACGCGTCGCGGCTTTCATCGGTTCCCTCCAGTTCAATGACAACAGGACGGCAGCGCTGCCGCATCCGCAAACCACCAGGTTTCCCGCAACCGCCACATCAAAACCAATGCCGCCGTCAAGGCCAGGCCCCTGCGCAGGAACATCAGCCCGTGCGGCGGCAGGCGGCTATGCCAGTGCCGGAACTGGTGTTGCCCTATCCACAGCAGCGGCAGGGTTCCCAGGGCGAACGCCAGCATCGTCTCCGCGCCGCCCCAGGCGGACCCGCTGAGGAGAGCTATTCCCAACATCAGGTAGAGAGGCCCACACGGCAACAGAGGGGTGATCAATCCCAAACCCAGCCCTCCGTAGCGCGCCGGCGCGCGGCTCCAACGCAGGCGCCAGCCTCCCGTGAGGCGCCGCAGCCAGAGCGGCCGCGGCAGCCGCCTTTCCAAGCCGAATCCGTAGATCAGGAGCACTCCCGCCAGGAACCAAGGAAGCAGCATCGCCGGGCCTCCAGTCAGACGGGCCACGATCGCGCTGCCCAGCCAACCGCTCAAGGCGCCGACCAGCCCATAGGACAAGACGCGCCCCGCCTGGTAAAGCATCAAGGCGCTCCGCCGGTCCGCATCCGTTCCTCGCAAGGTCGCCAGCCCGCACGCCAGCGGCCCGCACATTCCTACACAGTGCAAACTCGTTACCAAGCCCGCAACAAACGCCGCCGCTGCCCCATCGACCGTTTCAATGCTCATGGCTCTCAATCGGCGCTTCCAGCGGAATCCTCTCCGGTTGATGCTTCACCGCAATGGCGACGAGAACCGCCCACGCTCCCAGCAGGATCGCAAAGGCAACCCAGATCCAAACCCAAGGCCGGCGTCGCACCCAAGATCTCATGGCGCGCCCGGGCTTGAGGTTACGGACGACGCAGGCTCCAGCGCACCTCTCAGGCGACCGATCAGCCGGACATCCGGACCCAGAAAATCCACCCGCCGGTGCACTTCATGCCCGCCGGGCTCGGAATGCACCACGACTCGCAACGTCTCCGGTCCGCGGTATAGAGCCACGGGAACGCTCAAGACCAATGTTTGCGTCGCTTCGCCCTGCGGAGGAAGCGCCGCCGGACGTTCAAAGCCGCTGGCCACCAGCCCCTCGGGTCCGTCATGCACCGTCACGCTAAACTCCGTGACCGTGTTTCGCTTCGTTAAGAGGCGCACGTCGTAGAAGTTGCGAACGAATCCGCCGGCCACCGTGTAGGGCAACTGAATCCCGGCCTTGCGGACCACGGAAGCGTTGATGGATTTCACCCGGCCCAGGGCGAATGCAAACATGGCCGCGCCCAACAGAAACAAGATCGCATAAACGTAGATCCGGGGACGAAGAAACCGCGTCTTTCCGCCGCGCAAGCCGTTCAGGGAATCGTAGCGAATCAGCCGCGTGGGCCGGTTCACCTTGGCCATGATGGCGTCGCAGGCGTCGATACAAGCCGCGCACCCGATGCACTCCAACTGCAACCCATTGCGAATGTCGATTCCCGTGGGACAAACTTGAACGCAGCGCCAACAATCAACGCAATCCCCCGCTCCTTTCTCCGATCGATGGCCGCGGGGTTCCCCGCGCCTCTCGTCGTAACCGATGACCAGTGTGTTGTCGTCAGTCAACGCCGACTGGAGCCTGCCGTAAGGGCACAGAATGATGCAAAACTGCTCCCGAAACCAACTGAAGCAGAAGTAGAGCGCCGCGGTAAGGAAGCTCACCACGGCAAAGGCTTGAAGATGGGCCAAGGGGGATTGCCCCATGTAGGTATAGAGCCGGGGTAAAGAGACGAAGTAAGAAAGAAACAGATGGGCGATGGCCGCCGCCGCCAGCAGATAAATCCCGTGCTTGAGAATGCGGCGCGCAACCTTTGCCGCCGTCCACGGAGCCGCATCCAGACGGCGCCGGCTGGCGGCATCTCCGTCGAGAGCCCGTTCAATCCGCCGGAATACGTGCTCGAGAAAGACCGTATAAGGGCAGGTCCACCCGCACCAAATCCGTCCGAACAACGAGGTCAAGAAGAACAAGGTGAAGCCCAAGCCCGTCACCATAAAGAAGGCCAGGAATCCGTCCTGGGCTACAAAGGTGAGACCGAAGAGATGGAACCGGCGTTCCCACACGTCGAAGAACACCGCCGGGTAGCCATTGATCTGAATCCACGGCAAGCCTGCGTAGACGAACAACAACACCAGGGCGGTGAGCCGGCGCGCCCAAGTGAAGGTCCCCCCCACGTCCGCGGGATGCAGCATGAATCGCGATCCATCCTCGTTGATGGTGGTGACCGACTCCAGATTCGGCTTCTTGCGCGGAGCGAGACTGGCCATTGGTGTGTTCTCAAAAACCCGTCCCGGCTCCGTCCTCTGCCGGAGGCGGTTCCAAGGCTGGGTTGCGGCGCAAAATGTAAGCGACCGTCCGCGCGATGGAGGCCGGCGCGAGCTTGTTGCTCCACACCTCCATCCGCGCTCCGTTCGTGTCCTGTCCTTCGGGCGATCCCGCGGAAATCAGCCGGAAGATGTCCATGGGATTCTTCCCATACTTCCAGTCTTCGTCATTGAGCGGCAGCCCGGGCAAACGGACCCCATCCAATGTCGCCGAAAGGTCGCTTCCATGGCATGCGATGCAGTTGGCCTTGAAGATGGCCTCCCCTTCCGCCAGGATCTGACCGTTCTTGCTCCACTCCCACAGGACTGTGTCGTCCAGAATGGCCAGCAGGGCCTCCAACTCCTTGGCCTTGACCGCCTCGATCCTGGCGATCTCCTCATCGAGCCTTTGCGTATCGGAATGGAGAAAGCCCAATTGATAGTAAACAAACCAATAGATAATGAAGAAGACAATGGTAATATAAAGAGTGAACAGCCACCAGTTCGGCAGCTTCTGATCATACTCCCGGATGCCGTCGTAGCTGTGTTCTCGCAATACGACGCCCGGCGGAAGGCCGTCCGTCCGGTTCGGCGCGCCGGTTTCCTCTGGCTCATTCATGGCCGGAGCCCTCCTCATTTGATTGCAACGGCAGCAAAGCCAGTCGCTCCGCCCGGTCCCGGCGCATGAGCAGGGTCCGCACAAACAGGACCACAAAAACGCCGAAGGTCAGCAGGAACGACAGCACCGGCGCGATCTGGCGCCATTCTCCAAAGTCTAGTCTCTCAAACATAACGACGCTAGTGTTGGAGGTGTCCGGGTTCAACCCCCATCGCGGCGCTCCGGTCCCGGTGGGCGTCTGGAACGTCAGGGGACAGGAAGGGACGCCGGCCTGGCGTCGCCGGGGCCGCCTCCACCTCCCGGTAACTTCCCAACTTCTGTAAGTAGGCAATAAGGGCAACCATGCTCGATTCGGCGCGAAGAAAGACCCCTTCCCGCTCCAGGCCGGTCTGCATCGCCAGCCCCTGCTCCAGCGCATTCTGTTGGATCTCGTCCCGGGTCCAGGCCTCATAAGGAACGCCCAAGCGCCGCTGCACCGCGATCTTGGATGGCAACTCTTTCCAGTTGTAATCAGTCTCCGTCAGCCACCCATAGGACGGCATATTTGATCCCGGCGACGTCGAGCGCGGATTAATGAGGTGCTGATAGTGCCACAGATCTCCACGCTTGCCTCCTTCACGCGCCAGATCGGGCCCCGTCCGCTTGGAACCCCACTGAAAGGGGTGGTCGTAGATGGTTTCCCCCAGGCGGGAATAGCCGTGGCCATCGCCATAACGCAGCACGTCCGGCGTCAGAGTGCGGATCATCTGTGAATGACAGTTGTAACAACCTTCCGCCACGTAGATGTCCCGGCCGGCCAACTCCAAGGGCGAATAGAGTTGCTGCACCCGGTCCTCGACATTGGCGGCGCGGTTGATCGTCACCGTGGGGATGATCTGGACGAGACCCCCAATGACCACCGCCGCCAGGGTCAACACGGTGAAAGGAAGATAGTTCTCCAAAAGCCTGTCATACCAATGACTCCAACCTTGCCCGGCCCGGCGAAATGCCTGCACCGCGAGGATCAGCAGCGCCCCCGCGCTGACCAAGGCGGCCAAGTCGGCATAAGGAGGCAGGAAAAACCACAAACAGCCGAAGGCGATCGCCAAGACCGTGTAGAGCACCGGATCGTTGACAAAAGTTTCTCGCCAGGTCATCCGGTCTGCCGGCTTCCGCTCCGCCGCCGCCGTCTCGATGCGGCCGTTCACGGGTTTTCCGGCCCGCATTGTGCGAAAGATATTGTAGGCCAGCATGAGAAACCCGGCGAGGTAGAAGACTCCGCCCACCGCCCGGGTGAACATCATCAGCCAGGCGGCTTCCAGCGTTTCCACGAACTCGTATTTGGGCATCGTCCCGTTCGCTGTGGTCGCGTTGAGCATGAGGCCTTGCATGATTCCCGACACCCACATCGAGGCCACGTAGAGCAGAATGCCCACCAGCCCGATCCAGAAATGCATATTGGCCAGGCTTTTGGAATGCAGCGGAACTCCCCACAGACGCGGAGCGAGCCAATAGAACATCCCCGCCGCCATGAATCCGTTCCAACCCAGCGTGCCGCTGTGCACGTGCCCGATCGTCCAGTCCGAGTAGTGCGAAAGGGAATTGACGGCCCGAATGGAAAGGAGCGGTCCCTCGAAGGTAGCCATTCCGTAGAAGGTCACTCCCGCCACAAAGAACTTGATGACGGGATCGGTTCGCACCTTGTCCCAGGCCCCCCTCAGGGTCAGGAGCCCGTTGAGCATCCCGCCCCAGGAGGGAGCCCAAAGCATCAGGCTGAAGAACATCCCCAAAAGCTGCAGCCATTTCGGAAGAGACGTGTTCAGGAGATGATGTGGCCCCGCCCAAATGTAGAGAAACACCAGCGACCAAAAGTGCACGATGGAAAGCCGGTAGGAATACACGGGCCGCTCCGCCGCCTTGGGTAGAAAGTAATACATGATCCCGAGGATGGGAGTGGTCAGGAAGAAGGCCACAGCATTGTGCCCATACCACCACTGAACCAGGGCGTCCTGCACCCCTCCGAACACCGGGTAACTGTGCAGGAGACCGGTAGGCAGCGACAGATGGTTGACGATGTAGAGCATGGCCACGGTCACGATCGTGGCGATGTAGAACCAGAGAGCCACGTAGAGTGATGGCTCGTTCCTCCGGCGCAGGGTGAGGAAAAAGTTCACTGAGAAGAGGACCCAGATCACCGTTACCGCAATGTTGATCGGCCAAATCAACTCGGCATACTCCTTGCCCCGGGTGTAGCCAAGAGGCAGCGTGACCGCCGCGCCCACAATGATGATTTGCCATCCCCAAAAGTGCACTCGAGACAAGAGATCCGAGGCCATCCGCGCCTTGCACAATCGTTGGGTTGAATAGTAGATTCCGGCGAACATCATGTTCCCCACAAAAGCGAAGATGGCGGCATTCGTATGCAACGGTCTCAGCCGCCCAAAAGTGATGTAAGGAACTCCTTCGCTGCGGAAAAACCCGAAGGTGATCCACTCCAGGAACTTGCCGTTCATCTGCCAGAGGTTGAGCTGAAACGCGGCCAACACGCCGGCCAGCATCGCCACCAGCGCCCAGACAATGCTCGCCAGCATGAACTGGCGCACCGCTTTGTCGTCGAATTCAATGCTCGTTTTCACAGGGAAGTAGAAATGGGGGGCTCGCCGGACGCCGGGTTCTCCACGCTCCCCTCCGCCGGGTCAACGCCGCCGCGGGCTCCGCCTCCGCCCCGGATCTGCGGCTCCTCCAGCGGAAGGAGCGAATCCCGCTCCAGCCCTCCGGCTCCCCGGCCCGCGTGGTCCAGCCAAAAGCTCACGGCGAAGAACGCCGCCAGGCAGACGCTCACGAACAGCGTTAAGAGAAGGACTTCCATTGCCGTAGGCGCATCTCGACGCCGCACCATCCAACCACCGCTGCCGCGGCCCCGCTCTGCAATTCTTGGCCGGACTCACGCGATTCTTGCTGAGCCTGGGCCAGCCTGATGTTTCCATTTCCTGATGTTTGGCCTTTTCTTTCAGACCCTGGTTGGGCTTCCATGACGATTCCGTTCTCAGAGCCGCTTTTCCGCCGCCATGCACCCGCCGCAGACCATTCTCACCGGAACCGACTACTCCGACGTCAGCTTCCGGGCCTTGCAAGTCGCCGGACACCTCGCCGCTTCCTGGCCAGCCCGGCTCGTTGCCCTTCATGTGATAGACCGCGATGAACTCGAAGATCTTCGGGCCCAGGTCGACATTAGCGACGAAGCTGTCCTCGAACGGGCCAAGCCTCAGCTCGAGAAATCCGTGCTGCAAATGGCCGGTCCAGGAGCCGCCGTGGAAACCGAATTGCTCATCGGCCACCCCTTCGCAGAATTCATTCAGGCCGCGGAACGCACCGGAGCTGGGCTCCTCGTCCTCGGCGCCCATGGCAGCGGGTCCGAGCGAGATCGCACCGGGGCCCTCGCCACCCGCTGCGTGCGCAAAGCCCCCCTTCCTGTTCTCCTCGTTCGCGAGAATCAGGAGATCCCCTTGCGCCGCATCACCGCCTGCGTCGACTTCTCCGACACCTCCCGCGAAGCGCTGCTTGCCGCCGTCCTCTTCGCCCACAAAGAGAACGCCTTACTCGATATCCTCCACATCCGCCGGCCCCCCGTGCCCGGTTTTGGGGATTCCACCGTTCCCTCCGGCTTCAGCGTCTTCGACATCCCCCTGCCTCCCTACCAAGACGCCAGCGAATACGTCGCGCATCAGGAGAAGCTCTTCAGCGACTTTCTGAAGCCGGTCGAGGGCGCTCTGCAAGGCGTCGCCTGGAATCGCCAATGTCTGGAAGATTTGCATCCCGCTCAAGCCATCGCCGCTTTCCTGCACAAGTCCGGCTCTTGCCTCGTCGTCCTGGGCACCCGCGGCCGCACGGGATTGAGAAACCTCTTGCTCGGCAGCACCGCCGAAAAGATCATTCATCGCGCCCCTTGCTCTGTGCTCGCCATCAAACCCGCCGGATTTGAATTCCATCTCTAACTTTCGCATATGGATAATCTCCGGCACATTCTCGCAGGCGTGGATTACTCGCCCTGCGCCGCCAACGCCCTGCGGGAAGCCGCCCGGATCGCCTCCTGGAACCGCGCTTCCCTCCTCGTGGCACACGTCGTCCTCGATGAAGCCGTCGCCGAGGTGAAACGCCTCACCGGAATCGAGACCGCCGAACTGCTCGAAGGACGCAAGCTGCGTCTGCAGCGTTTCGTCGATGAAACACTGGCTCCCCATGGCGCTCCTCCTCTCCAACTCCGCACCGTCGTTGGACATCCCTTTCAGGAGATCATGTCCCTGGTGGAAAGCCGGGACGCCGGTCTTCTCGTCCTTGGTTCCCATGGAGCCGAGCATCCGGAACCCCAGATCACCGGAACCCTCGCCACCAAATGCGTCCGCAAAGCGCCCTGCCGCGTCCTCCTCGTGCGGGACGCCCCGTCCGAACGCTTTCAGCGCGTGGCCGTCGCCGTGGACTTCTCGCCCACCTCGCGGCAGGCCCTGCACGATGCCGCGCGCATCGCCCGTCAAGACCGGGCCGAACTCCTCGTCGTCCACGTCTATGCTCCGGCTTGGAAACACTTTCTCGCGGAAGGTGAAGAACTTCCGGTTTCGCCTCAGCAAGCCGCGGACTACCTCCGGGAAGTGGAACGTAGGCTCGCCGACTTCACCTACGAAACACTGGAGGAGTACGAGGGCATCGCCAGCAGCGCCGAAGTGATCGAAGCCGTCTCGCCCGCCGTGGGACTCATCCGTTTCCTCACCGAACGTCAAGCTGATCTCGCCGTCATCGGAACCCGGGGAACGTCGGAACTTGACGTCGTCCTCCTGGGCTCCACCGCCGAACGCGTCATCTACGACTCCCCCTGTTCCGTACTCACGGTCAAACCCGAGGGTTTCGCCTTCCACGGCTCCGCAAAACCCTAACGCAGTGTCACTGAGAGAAGCGTGCAAGGTGCGTGAAGGCCCTGGCGACAGCCAGTTTAGGGTCTTTTTTACGTTCTCTGGAAAAGCTCTTGCGGGGACCGCGGTATTGCGCGTAATACCGTGAGTGTATGCCGTGTTGGATACATCAGTTCTTGTTTCCGGACTCAGGTCGAATTTAGATTATGGCGACCATGTCCATCCGCGTTCCCGACTCTCTCCATCGCGCGATCAAGGAACTCGCAGCGAAGGAGGGCTATTCGATGAACCAGTTCCTGATTAGCGCAGCGGCAGAGAAGCTCGCTTGCCTGGAGACAGTAGACTACCTGCGGCGGCGCGCTGAGCGGGCGAACCTCAAGGATTTCGATCGCATCCTGAAAATGGTTCCGGCGGCCCCACCCGATCCAGGTGACGAACTGCCCCCCACCTATAAACAGAGAACAAGGCGTCGCTCATAACGCCTGACGCGCCGCGAGTTTCCTCACCCGCCCTCTCACCATACCCGCACTTCGCAGGGTCCGCTCGTTCCGGCCTGGACTACCCTCACCGGAATGAGGTCCTGCCGAAGACAGGCACGGCACACGCTGCCGCAGTTCTCCTGGCCCGGCCCCCATCCCGCCGAACCCAAGATGAGACAGCCCGCTCCCGCCTCTCGCGCATACCCGAGGAGACCCGTCTCGGCTTTTCCCGTCAAAACCACGTGGCGCACCGCCCCTTTCTCCTCGTCCAACCCGCCCGCGAATTCCCGGAGCTGCTCGCATATCCGCTCCAGTTCCGCGGATGGTGAATCCGCCTCAGCAGCTTTCCCCGCCTCCGCCACGTGCACGAAGTGCACTTCCCGGCGCCCAGGCGACGCCACCGCCAATGCGTAACGCACCGCCGCATGCGATCCGGCCGAAAAATCGACGCCGACCACCATCAGGCCTGGCTGGGTATCCTTCACTTGCTGCAACGTGGAAACCGAAGCTTCTCACGTTCCGTTCCCGCGGCTCCGCCGATGTTGGGAATCCCGTTTCCGATCTTGCGTCGCCCGCTGGCAATAGGCCGCCTTCTGTCCTATCCTGCACGCCGCACCGCCGTGAACCCCGACGCCCGGATCAGCCCCTCCCCGGATTCGCATCCGCCGCCCATCGGCGCCCTTTCCGGCATGTTCCACGCCATCGTGGAGGCGGCGCCCAACGCCATCGTCATGGCCGATGCCGCCGGAAAAATCGTCCTCGTAAACCGCCAAACGGAGAAGGCCTTCGGCTATTCCCGCTCCGAACTCCTCGGCCAACCCGTCGAACAACTCCTGCCCACTCGCTTCCGCCGCCGCCACACCGCGTTTCGGGAAGCCTATCAACACCACCCAGAGACCCGCCCCATGGGGGCTGGACGCGATCTCCACGGCCGTCGCAAGGACGGAGCCGAGTTCCCTGTCGAAGTTGGTCTTACCCCCGTCGAAACCGATGCCGGACCCATGACGCTCGCCATGATCATCGATATCAGTGAGCGCAAGCATCTCGAGGAGGAACGTCTGCGCCTCGAGGAGCAGGTCCTCGAAGTCAGCGAGAACGAGCAACGCCGGATCGGTCAAGATCTGCACGACGATCTCTGCCAGCAACTCGCCGGAATAGGCTGCCTTGCCCGGGTCGCAGAACAACAAATCGCCCAGATCGCGCCCAGCAGCGCTCCCCTTCTGGCGGAGATCCGCGAAATGGTCACCCAGGCCAATATCCGCGCACGCGAGATTGCCCATGGTCTCGTTCCCGCGGTCCTCGAATCCGAAGGACTCAACGCCGCGCTCCAGCGCCTCACTTCTCAGGTGGAAACCCTTTACCACATCCCCTGCGACTACCGCGGCTCCGATTCGATCGAACTCCCATGCGGCCGCACCGCCGCGCATCTCTACCGCATCGCCCAGGAAGCCGTGGCCAATGCCGTCAAACACGCGCATCCGTCCCGGATCGAAATCGTTCTCCAGCGCGACTCCGGGCGGCTCACTCTGGAAGTCAATGACGACGGCGTGGGCATACCGCCCCAAAGCGGAATCAGCGGTTCCGCCGGCTTGGGGCTCCGAACCATGAACCACCGGGCCAGCCTTCTCCAGGCCGACCTCTTCGTCAGCACTCGGCAGCCGGGAGGCACATCCGTGATCTGCTCTCTTCCCTTGCACGGCGATCCCTGGGAGGAAGCCCTCCCTGACACAACCAAATGAAACCGCGCTGCCGCACCGTTTTTCTGGTCGATGACCACCCGGTCATGCGCTACGGCTTGGTCCACCTCATCCGCAACGAGGACGACCTTGACGTCGCCGGTGAAGCGGGCAGCGCCGCCGAAGCGGTTTCGCTTCTGCCCCAGCTCAATCCCGATTTGGTGATTCTCGACCTCAGCCTCCCCGACCGCAATGGCCTCGAACTCATCAAGGATCTCACCGCGCTCCTTCCGGAAACCGGCATCCTCGTCGTCTCCATGCACGATGAAACCCTCTTCGCCGAACGCGCCCTGCGCGCCGGAGCCCGGGGCTACGTCATGAAAGAGGAAGCGGCCGAGAAACTGGTCTCCGCCATACGCAGCGTGCTCGACGGACGCGTTTTCGTCAGCCAGAGCGTCTCCTCGCGCATTCTCGACGCCCTCACCCGAAAAGGCGAGCCCGGTCCCGCCTCTTCCATCGAGAGGCTCAGCGACCGCGAACTCGAAGTCTTCCAACTCATCGGCCAGGGAATTCCCAGCCGGGACATCGCCTCCAATCTCCGCATCAGCATCCGCACCGTCGATGCCCACCGCGCGCATATCCGAGAAAAGCTCGGACTCCGCGATGGAAACGACCTCATCCGCCAAGCCGTTCGCTGGACCGAAACCGGTCGGCTCGGTTAGCCCCAGCCTTTAGGGATTGGGAGAGTAGGCTGTTCCAGGAGAAGAACCTTTTCCGGTTCCAAGAACAGAAGGTTCGCGACGGCCCGGCGTACGCAATTCCCCTATGCCACAGCCGCGCGAACCGCGCGGTCACGGCGCGCAACCCTCCCCATTGAGCCGGAGCCCCATTTTCCCTAGCCTGTTCTGCAATCTCTCCCCATTGCCATGACTCCGCAGGCTTCTCCCGTTCCCCGCGCCTCTACGCTCTGTCTTTCCGACAGAATCCAGCATTCCCCGCTCTATCAAACCTATCAGAAAGCTTTTCACCTCGCTACGGGACTTCCGCTTTCCCTCCTCGACGCCTCCGGAAGCGAGGATCTCCTCGATCAGGAACTCCGCGGCCTGAATCCCTTCTGCCGGTTCCTCCGGAAATCCACCGAAGGTTGCGCCGCCTGCGCCGCGTCGCATCAGGCGCTGGCATGCGGAAACCCCGCCGGATTCCCTGGTGCACGCTGCTTCGCCGGGCTCTTCGAAACCGCCGTCCCGGTCCGCTCGGGCGGCCACGTCGTCGCCTACCTGAAAACCGGGCAGATCCGGCTCACCACAGAATCCGGACCTGACCTGCGCGAACTCCGCAGCACCGTCGCAGCCTCCGGCGGAAGCCCGGAACATCTGGAGGCGCTCGAGGACGCTTGGAACGTCACCCGCCGGATGTCCCCCGAACAGTATGAGGGAGTCGTCGCGCTCCTCGCCGCCTTCGCCGGGCAACTCTCGGACCTCGCCGCCCGCATCGCTCTCGAACAACAGGAGGCCGAACCCGCTTCCGTGCGCCGGGCCAAACAGTTCATCCACTCCCACCTTGGCGATACCCTTACGCTGGAAGCCGTGTCCGCGCACGCCGGGGTCAGCCCCTTCTACTTCTGCAAGATCTTCAAACAATCCACGGGGATGACCTTTACCGGGTTCGTCAACCGGCAGAGGGTTGAAAGGGCGAAACGCCTTCTGCGTCAACCCTACGCCCGCATCACCGAAGCCGCCTACGACTCCGGCTTTCAGTCCCTCTCCCAGTTCAACCGGAGCTTCCTCCGCTACACTGGGGAACCGCCGACCCGCTACCGGGAGCGGGTCCGGCTTACCAGCAAAACTCTCGCCGCCTGAACCTCCGGATTCCCTCGAAGGAATGCCTTGCCCGCTGTCCCCTTCGACACGACATTTTCTTATACCCAAACCCATCAACACCGCAACCTCATCCCCCTTCACCCATGAAGCCTGTCCCTTCCTTCGATCCCTTTAAAGAGTTGAGCGACTTGCAAAAGCGCCTCTCCTCCCTCTTTCTTCAAAACCGTGAAGGTGAAAGCGCCCTCGCCGAATCGGCCAACCGGGCCGACTGGGCTCCCGCCGTCGATGTCGCCGAATCGGACTCGGAATACACCATCACAGCGGACCTACCCGAGGTGAAAAAGGAAGACGTTTCCATTTCCATTGAAGGCGGCATCCTCACCTTCTCCGGAAAACGGAGCCACGAGTCTGAGGAAAAGGATCCCAAGAAAAAGTTTCATCGCATCGAACGCAGCTATGGAAGTTATGCCCGGTCATTCCAAGTGCCATCCAACGTGGACGCCTCGGCCATTCGCGCGCGCTTCGAGGACGGAGTGCTCCGGATTCACCTCCCCAAGCAGCCGGAATCCAGCCCGTCCCGCGTCGACGTCTCCATCTCCTGACCTCATCTCCGCCCGGTTTCCTGTCATGATGACCAAAGACCTGCTTTCCCCTGCTCTTCAGAGCGTCCGGACCCTCCTCCTGTTAGGAATCGCCGCAGCCATGCCCGCCGCAGTCCTCACCGGAGCCTGGGCCGATGACGACGCTCCCACCCAGCTCGACCTCAGCACGGTGCCCGGAGAACTCGTCGACGACGTCGTCCTCCCCGTCCCCCACGAGATCTTCCATGCGCTGGAAAAACTCGGCCCGCAGGACTGGAATTCCCAGATCCGTCCGCAATCGCTGGAAACACCGCCAAGCCGGACCCGGGCCGCACTCCTCTTCGGTCTCGTCCTCGCCAACGGATTCATCGCCGTCGAAGCCGAAAACCGCGATGAAGTCCGTCGCATCGGCCGGGACGTGGTCCGCTTTTCCGAAGCCCTCGGGGTCAAACAGGCGGTCATGGAACACGCCCAAAGCATCATCGACGCCGCCAATGACCAGGAATGGCAGAGCGTCAGGCGAGAACTTGATCGCACCCGGGAAACCGTTCTCGAAACCATGGAAAAACTCCGGGACGACGACCTCGCTCACTTGGTTAGCCTCGGCGGATGGCTCGGGGGAGCCGATATCTTGGCGGCTCTGGCCGGCGGCAGCCCTGCGGCTGTCGAACTGCTCCACCAGCCCGACCTCGTCGAACAACTGACCCGTTCTTGCCGGAAGATGCCCCCGGCCCTTCGATCCGAACCCGTGATGCGTGAAGTCGAACGCGTCCTTCAAGAACTCCAGCCTCTCCTGCGCAAGGCGGATGGCGGCGGGCTCCCGCCTGCCGATCTTCAGCGCGTTCAAAATCTCACTTCAGAACTCATCCGCCTCATCGAGGAAACCGCAGACAACGGCTGATGTTCACCCGCCTCCTTTCTCGCTCTGTCGCGCTCCTCACCGCAGCCTGCTTTCTCGGGCTGGGAACGCCCTGCTCCGCCATCGTACACGACGGCCGCTCCTACGCCATCGAGGCCGCGATCCCCGAACTCGACCGCAAGGAGAATCCCTTCACCCTGCGCCACACCTGGTGGCATGGAGAGTTGGATCCCGGCAAGAGCCGCGTGATCCGGCATCAGTTGTTCAAAGGCAATGAATACTGGTTCTGGGCCGGATGTTCTGAACCGTCCGCGAGAATTGGCATCCACATCTACGACGCCGAAGGCAAGCGTGTCGAAGCGGAAAGTTGGAAGCGCGATCACGTCGCCGGAGCCCGAATTGTCCCCTCCCGGACCGCCGCCTACCTGATCCGCGTAACCCTCCATCATTCCGAAGATCCGCCCGCGGAATGGGCTGTCGTCTACGGCTTTCGTTAGGGCCATCTCCAGCTCCTCGTAGCGGAACTCGTAGGAGTTCCGGGATCCCGCTCTCCAACCCCTCGGAAGCTTTGCAGCTTCCGCTACCTGCTCGAAGCACCGCTCTCCAGCTCCTCGTAGCGGAACTCGTAAGAGTTCCGAGACCCGCTCTCCAACCCCTCGGAAGCTTTGCAGCTTCCGCTACCTGCTCGAAGCCCAGCTCTCCAGCTCCTCGTAGCGGAACTCGTAAGAGTTCCGGGATCCCCGCTCTCCAACCCCTCGGAAGCTTTGCAGCTTCCGCTACCTGCTCGAAGCCCAGCTCTCCAGCTCCTCGTAGCGGAACTCGTAAGAGTTCCGAGATCCCGCTCTCCAACCCCTCGGAAGCTTTGCACCTTCCGCGACGGGCTCGAAGCCCAGCTCTCCAGCTCCTCGTAGCGGAACTTATAAGAGTTCCGAGATCCCCGCTCTCCAGGCCTCTCGGAAGCTTTGCAGCTTCTGCGACGTGCTCGAAGTCCCGCTCTCCAGCTCCTCGTAGCGGAACTCCTAAGAGTTCCGAGACCCGCTCTCCAGGCCCCTCGGAAGCTTTGCAGCTTCCGCGACGTGCTCGAAGCCCAGCTCCAAAAAAAAGGACGATTCCCATGCGGGTAATCGCATAAACGAGTGGGACCCCCTTACCCCCCCTTGATTCTTCGCGTCCCCTGCACCAGAATGCCGGAGAGTCCTTTAACGATGATTACCCCTGGCGGAGCCCGCCTCGATTCCCCCCCCGGCGCATCCACTTCCCCAACAGACCCCGTCGCTTCGTCGATGCGGTTCCGTTACCATCTCGTCGATACGCTGCCGCCGTTGGCCTGGTGCGCCCGCATCCCAAAGGGAACGGGGCTGATCGATGTTTTCCACGGACGCGGCGTCGAGATTTTCCCCCATAGTTTTGTCGAAGGAGCTTGGGACGGACCCTTCGAAGACGGCGCCTTCGCCATGGCCAAAGTGATCGCGGGCACCGGAGCCGTCGTGACCTCCGAGTCCGTCCGTTTCACGGGCAGCACCGACCAACTCAGTCCCCTCTTCAGCATCGTTCACCCGGGAGTGGTCTTCGTGTCGAATTCACCGGTTTTTGTGCTCAAAGTCGCCGGTGAACGCCTCGATCCCATCTACCCATTCTACACGTATGATTTCCTCTGCATCTGGCGGAAAGGCCTTTATTGTCCGGCTGGGAACCTGAAAACCGATTCCCCCAACCCGCTTCGAGTGCATTTCAGCACCGTCGTCGCCATCGACCCTGCCGGGAAGATCAGCTATTCGGCCCATACTCACCCCGGTCCTCCCGAAGACTTCGCAGCCTACCGCACGCTCCTCGACGAGGGTGTCGCGAAGGTCTTCGCCAATGCCGTCGCGCCTAACCGATCCACCGTTTACCGTCCCCTGGCGGCCATTTCTCGCGGCTACGACTCGACGGCAACCGCCGTGCTGGCGAGCCGGGCCGGGTGCCGGGAAGCCTTCAGTTTTCGCGATTCCAGAGCCGCCGACCCCATCGCCGACAATGGTGAGGAGAACGCCAAACGGCTGGGAATGGCCTGTGTGAGCCCCGAACGCTGGCGCTATCTCGAATTCAAGGGACGCACCGAGCCGGAGTTCGCCATGGTGGCCAAGGCCTCTCAGAACCCCCTGGCCGCCATGGAAGACCTGTTGCCCGGCAGAATCTTGGTGGCTGGCTATTTCGGGGACAATATTTGGGACCCGTGCCGATCCGACTTCTGCCGAGAGTTGAGCAAGCCCTGGATCCGCACCGCAGGAGGGCTCAGTCAACTCGAGTTCCGGCTGCGGGCCGGCTATCTCCTTTTCGCCCCGGCTTACATCGGAGCGCGGCACAACCGGGAGATTCACTCCATCGCCATATCCGAAACCATGCGTCCCTGGTATGTCGGCGGGAACTACGACCGTCCCCTGGCCCGCCGCCTGGGCGAGGACGCCGGGCTGCCCCGTGATTCCTTCGGCACTAAGAAAATGTACACGGCCCACTCGCACATCTCCGAGAAAACCAGTTTCTCCCACGAGGCGTGGATGGCTTACCAGAGCTTTCTCAAGCGCTCGCACTCCAGCGTTCCCTGGATCAGCTATCAGTCCTGGCAGCGTCTCGCCCAGTCCCGGCATTTCCTTTGGAGGAACTTCGGCTGCCGCCATTACCGCTACGTGCCGCCCACCCGCTGGCAGCGGCGCCTGTCTTTTCTGTTGAACACGCACCCCCGGCTGCTGAGTTGGGAGACCATGTTCACCTTCCAATGGGCTGTTGATGCCCTCGCGCCACGCTACGAGTTCTCCCACGGGAAGGAGCACGAACCACTGGCTCATTTCCCGCCGCTCAATGCCGTCGTTTGCTCATGAAAAACGTCGTGATCGCCGGCGCAGGCATCACCGGATGTTTCACCGCGTATTTCCTCGGCCGATTGGGAATCCGGGCTACCCTCGTCGAGCGCTCCAGTATCGCAGCACAGGCTTCTGGCCACAATCCGGGAGGTCTCAATCCACTGCACGGCCCCGGGATCCCCGGACCGATGCTCCCTCTCGCGCTCCATTCTTTCCGCTTGCACCATGAGCACGCGCCGGAAATCGCTCGACTCTCCGGAAGCCCCGCTCCCCTCATCCAGCGCGTTTCCCGGATCGAATTGGCTTTCGATGAGCGGGAATTTGGGGAACTTTCAGCAACCCACGCCCTTTATGAAGGCGCGGAAGGGTTCGCCGCCCGCTATATAGATCAACGATCCCTGCTGGCCGAGGAACCGCGCTGCAACCCGGACGCCATCGGAGGTCTCTTTCTCGAAGGAAATGGTATGATCGAAAGCGCATCCTACACCGCTGCAACCTGTCAAGCGGCGCAAAAGCTCGGCGCCGATCTGCGCATCAGCGCGGTTTTGGGCCTCAAACATGCCGGTTCCCGCGTAACGGCGGTGAACACCAGTTCGGGCGAGATCGGCTGCGAAGCGCTGGTCTTGGCCACCGGTCCCTTCATGGAGGAAGCGGAGCGCTGGCTCGGCCTATCCATTCCGGTGCGGCCTCTCAAAGGGCAGCTCTTGCGGGCCGCCTTGCCCGATCCTCCGTTTCGCCATCATCTCACCTGGAAAGCCACCGGAGTCTATCACTTGCCTGGCGGCAAAGCCTGGTTCGGCGGCACCCAGGAAAACGCCGGTTATGACGTCCAACCGACCGCCGAAGGACGCGAGGCCATCCTCAATGCCGTTTCCCGCCTCGCACCGTGCCTTCGCGACGCCCGGATTCTTTCCCACGAAGCGGCCTTGCGTCCCTCCACCCCAGACGGCCTCCCCATGCTCGGCCGCGCCCCCGGCTGGGACAATGTCTACCTCGCATCCGGGGCTGGCACGAAAGGGATGCTCCTCGGCGCTGGCTTAGGCGAAGCCGCGGCGCATCTGGCGGCGGATTGCGCTCCCGCCTTTGACCTGACCTGTTTTTCGCTCGATCGTTTCAACCCGCCCATCCGCCCGTCGCGCTAGACCAACTCGCCGCCATGAATCCGCCGGCTCAATCCCTCTCTGAGTCTTCCTCAGCCCCGGTGCATCGCCGGGACTCCGCACACCACGAGATACGGCCTGGCTGGAGCGTGAACTGCTTGGGTTGCGGCAAGGATTTCATCCGAACCTACATGCCCTTCTGCGATTCCTGCGGCGGAATGACCGAGGCCGTTTACGACTTGGATCAAGTCCGGCTCTACGATTCCTCCAATCCCTACCTGCGCTTCCGCGATCTGCTTCCCATCCACGATCCCGGGCTTCTTCCGGGCGAAGCTTCTTACACTCCCCTGGTCCACGCCCAACGCCTGGGAGAAGTCCTCGGATTGCCCAACCTCTACCTGAAGGACGACACCCAGCTTCCTACCGGAACCACCAAGGACCGGATGGCCGCCGTAGCGCTCGCCTTCCTCTTCGAATGCGGCGTCCAGTCCTTTTGCACCTCTTCGACGGGAAACAGTTCGACGGCCTACGCTCATGCTCTATCCGGTTTCCCGGATTTTCGCATGTATCTTTTTACCGCCGAGAACTTCCAGAACCGGGTCCAGTACCGCGACAATCCTCACATCGTTCATTATCTCCTGCGGGACGCAACCTTTGCCGAAGCTTTCGAAGCCTCCGGAGCCTTCGCCAAGCTGAACCGCTTTGTGTCCGAGCGCGGCTTCTTCAATCTCGGCCGCCGCGAAGGGTTGAAAGTCTCTTGGCTGGAAGCGGTCGATCAGATCGATGGTCCCATCGACTGGTATGTCCAGGCCGTCTCCAGCGCCATGGGTGTCTATGGCTGCTACAAGGGGGGACAGGAGATGCACCGGCTGGGAAGCTTGCCCCGCCCACCGCGGCTCCTCTGCGTCCAACAGAAATCCTGCGCTCCCATGGTCCGGGCCTGGGAAGAAGGCTCCGAATCCATCCTCCCGGAACACATCGTGCACAACCCCCAGGGCATCGCCAAGGCCATCCTGCGAGGGGACCCCTCGAAGGCCTACCCCATCATTCGCAACATCGTTCTGGAAAGCGAAGGCACATTCGCAGCCGTCGAGGAAATGGAAATCCGGGAAGCCCGCGCCGCCGTCGAAGAACTCGAGGAAATCAGTCCTTGTTTCTCCGCCTCCACCGCGGTGGCGGGTCTGATGAAGCTGGCCCGCCTCGGGAAGATCCCCGCCAATCACACCATTCTCATCAATCTCACTGGCCGGAACCGCGCCCCCAGCGAAGAGGATGCGGCACATCAAGACCGGCGTTGGTTGAAGCGATCGGCCGGCGGCTGGATTCCCGAAGATCCGGACGCCGCAGACGGGCTCGTCTACAGCAATACAGCAGACACGGGAGGATGACCGGGAACGATCTACCCCAGGACCGGCAATCCTTCACGGCGCACCTAACCGAACCGCTTCTCCTCGAGCGCGGCTCGTCCATTGGTGAGCGCTTCGAGGCCGTCGTCGCCCGCTTTCCCCGCAAGGTGGCCATTCACACCCTGGAGGGCGGCATCACCTACGAGGAACTCAATGCACAAGCCAATCGTTGGGCCCACACCCTCCTCCAACGAGCGGGGCGGGAGCCCCAGCGGATTGCTTTACTTTTTGACCAAGGAGCCCATGCCCTCGCCGCCACCTTTGGGACGCTCAAGGCCGGGCATGCCTTCGTCCCCTTGGATGCCTCCGATCCCGCGGTGCGCCTCCAAGCCATTGTTCGCGATTGCCGTCCCGCCGCGATCGTCACTGAATCCAAGCACGCCACACTGACGGAGTCTCTGACCCAGGGCTCTATCGATGTGATCCTCGATTCGGGACCGGACTTCGCCTTGTCCACCGCCAATCCCGAGCTTTCCGCGCCCGAGGAAGCCATTGCCTATCTGATTTATACTTCTGGATCCACGGGTCAACCGAAAGGAGTCTGCCAAACCCATCGCAACCTCCTGCACTATATAGACGTCTATGGCGAGCGCCTCGCCCTCGAGCCGGACGATCGCCTTTCCTTGCTTTATTCTCTCAGCTTCAGCGCTTCGAACATGGATGTCTTCGGGGCGCTTCTGCAGGGAGCCTCGCTTTGCCCCTACGACATCCGCCGGAGGGGGACCGCCGCTCTCGCCGATTGGATCGACCAACAAGCCATTACCATTCTCCACGCCGTCCCGACCGTGTTCAGGCATCTCCTTCAGAACCTGACAACCCAAAAGTCCTTTCCCTCCATACGGGCGGTCGACCTGGGAGGCGAAGCCGTGTATCCAGGCGACATCGATCTCTTCCGCGGCTGTTTCCGAAAGGGATGCCTTCTCGTCAACCATCTCGCCGCCACCGAGATCAGCGTCATCGCCCAATACCAGGTCGATGTCGATGCCTCCTATCAAACAGACATCATTCCTGTCGGGCATGCTCCCAGGCACACCGTCATCCGTATTCTCCGGCCCGACGGAACCGAGGCGGTCTCGCCGGAGCAGGGCGAAATGGTGGTGCATAGCCCCTTCCTCAGCCCCGGATACTGGGAACGCCCCGGCCTCACTCAGCAAACTTTTGCCGAGGATCCCGCCCGTCCCGGCTGGCGAACCTATCGCAGCGGCGATCTGGGTTATGTCGATGGCCAAGGCCGGCTTGTCTTCCTCGGGCGCAAGGATCACCGCGTCAAGATCCGCGGGCACTCCGTGGACATCGCAGAGGTCGAAGCGGCTCTGCGGGAAACCTCATGGATCCGGGATCTCGTGGTAGTCGCCCAGGATGACGCCGGCTCGAATCGTTCCCTTGTCCTCGTCGCCTACTTTGAATCAGACCCCGCCCATCAGAAAAGCACCCCCTCGCTTCGTCAAGAACTCCAAGAACGCCTTCCTCCTTACATGGTTCCTTCCGAATTGGTCTGGATGGAACGTCTGCCCGTCACTTCCTCCGGCAAGATCGACCGCCGGGCGTTGGCCGCCTTGCCTCGACCCAGCAGGACCGGCGATACCTCGCCGCCCGAGGCCGTCGAAGCGGAAAGTCTGGAAAGTTCTGTCCAGGCTCTGTTCCGTTCCCTGCTCCGGCGTCCCTCCGTCAACCCGTCGGATGACTTTTTCAGCCTTGGCGGCGATTCCCTCAAAGCGACTCAGCTTCATCAGCAGCTCGAGAGCCTGTCCGGTCTCGCCATTCCCCTGGAAGAACTGATCCGGGATTCCACTGTAACCGGAATCACCGCCTTTGTCCGCCGGATGAAGGCCGCTCCCCCGGCTGAGGTTGCGCCTGCCCACCCCTGTTTGGTGCCGCTGCGCAGGAGCGGAAGCAGGCCTCCCCTTTTTCTCACTCACGGTGCCAAGGGACAGGCTTTCGTCAGTCCCCACTTCCTCAAAATCCTGGGCGACAATCAACCCGTCTACGCCTTCCAAGCCACGGGTCTTGATCGAAACCGGAGGCTGCGCAACAGCATTGGCGAGATGGCTTCGGAATACCTCCGGGCCCTGCGAGCCGTGCAATCGAAGGGCCCGTATTTCCTCGGATCCATCTGCGTGGGCAGCGTGGTGACTTTGGAGATGGCCCGGCAAGCCGTCTCGCACGGAGATGCCGTCGGTCCGCTCCTCTTAATCGATCCTCCCAAGATCCCGCCCGGAGAACGCTCCAAGTGGAAACGTTGGAAGCGCTTGCTGCGTACGCGCTGGAAACAACTCCGGTTTGGGCCCGCAGGTAATGCCAAGCTGCGTCGCGATCTCCAAAAAAAGAACGCGCAAGGCCGCATCCACTTCGACGCCGGCAACCCGGACGCGGTGGCCCGCGCGGAATTGGCCGCACGCAATTTCCGCATCGCGCTGTTGCACTACCGCCTTAGGCCATACGCCGGGCCGGTGATCGTTCTCGCCAGTTCCGAGCGGCGCTCCGATGAGGCCGAAATCCAGAAAACCCGCCACTACTATCAGCTCACCGGCCCCGTGAACTTCTTCCGGGTGGAAGGAAAACACGAGGAGTTGCACGACATCCACAATGAGCAATTCGAGCGCCAGCTTCGAAACTGCATGGAAGCCGCGTGGAGCGCCTTCGAAAAAGTTGCTGGTTGAAATCCAGCGTCACCCACTTTGGCCCTGTGCCGGAGGGATCCCCGCCCCTTGCAGATCCTGGTGCTGGGACTTAGGCATGTCCGTCCTCCGTTTTGACCTCCATGGCGAGCCCCAACGGAGGGCGGGTTTTCCAACCCGCCTTTCCCCTTCGATCGGCGGAATGTCCGCCCACCCTAGAGGAATACTGTGGCGCGGCACTCCTGCCCGCGAGCTGTTCCTCTGGGGCGCCTACTCCGCGCCGAAACAATAAAGCTTCCGGTCCGTCCGCACAAACAAGTTGCCGCCGCTGACCGCTGGAGTCGCGCGCACCACCTCGTCGCGATTATCGCCCAGCTCTGCCTTGTGCAACAGTGCGAACTCGTCGCCAGCCTTCATGACAAACACCTCTCCGAGATGATTCACCGCATAAATCTTGCCGTCCGCGACAACGGGTGAAGCCTCGAACTTGGAACGGCTCTCCAAACGCTCCGACCACACCACTTCGCCGGTCTTCGGGCGCAGGCAGGCGATGGATCCCCGGTCGCTGTGCAGCACAAAGAACCGCCCGTCGGCATACGCGGGCGTCGAAACATCGCTCGAAACGTCCCGGTCCGCGCTCTTCCACGCCACCCCAGCCTCTCCCAGATCACCTTCACCACCCAAACGAATCCCAAAAACCGGTTCGCGCTTCGGTGCACAAACCACCACCACCCCATCTCCGGCAACCGGTGAAGGCACCAAACGCCAATGCCCAATCCGTTCTGGATTCCACGTGCCCCACCGCCAATGCTCCCGGCCAGTCGCCGGATCATGACCAGACACGCAATCTCCCCCCGCGATCAAGATCTCCGTCCTCCCCTCGTGCGTGTGCACCACCGGCGTGGTAAAGGCTTCCCGCGACTCAGCCACAGCATCGGACGGCCGGAGCGTCTTCCACATTTCCTTCCCCGTCTCCGGATCGAGACAGAGCAGGTAGGAATCATTGGGCTTGTCCGCGAATCCACGGCCGTTCACCGCGTCATCCCGCTGCAACACCTGCAAATAGAGCTTCCCGTCGAACAGCATCGGGCTGGTGGAAAACGTCCAGAGAAAGGCAAATCGCCCATAGTCGTCCTGGATGTTGCGCCGCCACTTCTCGTTTCCGTCGAAATCCAGAGCCACCAAATCCCCAGTTCCGTAGAAAAAGTAAACCAGCTTCCCGTCCGTCGCCGGCGAAGGCGATGCAAAATTGCTGCGGTCGTCTTGCTGGAGCGACTTGGCGATCTCGCGGCGCCACCGCACCTCCCCGGTAGTCCGGTTCAAGCACCAGGCTTCCAAACTCTTGCCCTCTTCATTGGTCGTGCTCAAGAAAACGTGATCCTCCCAAATCGCTGGCGTCGCCGCAGACCGGCCCGGCAAGTCCGCCACCCAGCGCACATTCTCCTCCTTGCTAAACTTCTCCGGGAGCCCCTGCTCCGGCGAAGATCCGTTCATATTCGGACCGCGAAGCTGCGGCCAGTTCGCCGCTCCCGCGGTTATGGGCGAGAAAAGCCAGACAACGAGGGATAAGAGGAGTAGGCGCATCAGATCGAGGGGTCGAATGAACTCTGGAAGTATCCCGCCTCGCCCTCTGGTGTCAAGGACGGCCGGCCACATGCTCAGAACTCCTGACTTCGGGGAATTCTGATGAGCCGTCAGTCCGGGAAAGTTCTGGCGATTCGGCCGGGCGCACCCGGTGCAGTGGAGGATCAAGCCGCGGCACTTGGACTGCTGCCAGCCTGTTTCGTTGATCCCCATGTGTTCGCTTGCATGAGCGGGGATTCTAAGGTTTGCCGGATCCCACGCCTTAGGCACGCTGGAATGGTTGCGCTCCCTCGCGTGGGAACCACCGCCCGCGCTCCTCACCTTCGGTGAAGCCTGGGCTTCATCCATGGCGCCTCGGCGGGTTTCGCGGAACGCACTCGCCAGGCCCGCCACACGGTCGCATGGGGGAGCCTGGCGCCTTCGGTGGGCCGTTTTGGTGTCGCACCTGCGACACGAAACGCGACACGGACCCGGCGGAGCCCTGGGAATTGAGTGCTCCGCCTGACCCGGTGCCCAACGCAACGGCGCGTTTTTTGTCGCACCTGCGACACGAAACGCGACACGGACCCCGCGGAGCCCGGGGAGCGAATTCCCCACTTAGCCCAGCGCCCACCGCAACGGCGCGTTTTTTGTCGCAGGTGCGACACGAAACGCGACACGGACCCGGCGGAGCCCGGGGATCGAATTCCCCGCTTGGCCCAGCGCCCACCGCAACGGCGCGTTTTTTGTCGCACCTGCGACACGAAACGCGACACCGACCCGGCGGTACCCCGGGGAATCGAGTGCTCTGCCTGGCCCGAAGCCCCACGCAAGGACGCGTTTTTTGTCGCACCTGCGACACGAAACGCGACACCGACCCGGCGGAGCCCGGGGATCGAATTCCCCGCTTGGCCCAGCGCCCACCGCAACGGCGCGTTTTCTGTCGCACCTGCGACACGAAACGCGACACGGACCCGGCGGAACCCCAGAATCGAGTGCTCTGCCTGGCCTGGAGCCCCACGCAACGGCGCGTTTTTTGTCGCACCTGCGACACGAAACGCGACACGGACCCGGCGGAGCCCTGGGAATCGAGGGCTCCGCCTGGCCCGGCGCCCAACCCGACTTTCACGATTCGGGAAAGTGGAAACCCGGCGGCCCCGGGGAGGGGCCTTGAACCCCCAAAGGTCTGCCCCACAAAGGCGGGGGCCAACTTCTCAGTTCCGGGCCAATTGGCCGGTCGCGCTGATGCGCGGAGGCGGTTGGGGCGGCAAGTGCAGTCCCATGTGTGTCATCGGCAGTTCGAGATCGCGGCCGGGCTGGGTGTAGCGCTCCATCTGCAGCCGCCTCCCGTCGCTCACCGGCAGGTGCACCTCCACCATCTGCATCGTGGCGAACTTCTCGATCACCGCGCGCGGGGTCTCAGGCCCCCAGCCAAACTCTTGAGCTTCTCCCGCAGCGCCACCTGCACGCAGTAAGCCAGAAAGCACACGAAAATATGCGCCTCTATCCTCTCTCACCACGCCCATTGATCTCTCCGAGGTAAAGGACCTGACGCTTGGCGCTCTGGCCGTTGGCCAGGCGATGGGACTCAACGATGCTCCAGTAGCGATGCTCCTTTCCATCCTTTCTCCTCCGGTGGCACTTCAGATACATGCCAGCGACGATACCGGGCCGCCCACGGGCGGGAAAGGGGCAAGGTCTGCCCCACAAGCCGTTTTGCGCCCGCCTACGGGGAAAAAGCTGGTCTGCTAGTGCTGGCCGCCGAGGGAAACTTTTTTCGCTCCCCGCGAATCGTGAAAGTCGGGCCACCGCAACGGCGCGTTTTTTGTCGCAGGTGCGACACGAAACCGTCGTGGGGGCAGGGGAAGCCCCGTGCGAGAGCCACGAGACTTTATCGTTGACGCAGATGCACTGTCTCAGCCTGCCTCTCCACCTCCGTGCATGTGCCTTCGGCCGCAAAGTTCAACGCGGCGAAGCGCGCAAGCCCGGATCGATCTTGCCCGCCAGATGACGTCCCTGCACGTCAACAAGTTGCCGCTAAACAGCCGCCAAACTCAGAACTCCTGATCCGGGCGCAAGCCAGACAGCGGGCTGAGGAGCAGCCCCTCGGAGGCCTAGCCGAAAGGATCCGGGTCCGGCGGCTCCACCGGTGTGGGAAGCTCTTCGTCATCACCTTCCTCTCCTTCCTCACCCTCATCCGCCGCGTCCTCTTCTTCATCGCCAGCGGGCTCCTCATCATCCTCCATCCCCGTTGCCCGCTTTTCCACCTCGGATTGGTCCGGACGCGAGCCGGATCCGGAGTCTTCACGCAAGGTCGCCACCAAAGCCATGAGCGCCGCGCCCCAAACAACCCCCAAAAGAATCGATCCAATAATGGAAACCAGACAGGTGACCCCAATGACCGTGAAAAAAGTTTTGAGCTTCCGCTGCGCTTCGAGAAACAAAAACTTGTGTCCGAGCAAAGCCGCTTGGTCGGCTTTTCCCGCTGCCTGAAATAGCAGAATTCCCATCCAGATGAAAAGGGCCCCCAATCCGAACGCGAGCAGATAGGGAACACCGGCGATGATCAAGACCACACCGGCCAGCTTCATCCAGCCTTGCGCCTGAACCAGAGGGGCAGCCAACTGACGCACCAGGGTTACCTCACCGTCGGAGACGCCCCCAGCGGCGATTGCAGCAGGTGAGGGAGCCGCTATGGGAGCCGCCATCCGGGTCGAAGTGGCCAACGGTTTTCGGGTCAGGAGCTGCCCGGAAGTGCGGGAGTCGGCTTCCGGTCCAACGATGAGCCGGGGCCGGCCTCCCCGTGCGGGCGGCGAAACCGGCGGCGGAGCAGCCGCCGCTGGCTGCGGAACCTGGTGCTCTGCGAAACCGAACAAGTCCGGCAGAACCGCCCGGGCTTCGTACCAGTCGGCCATGTCCTCTCTCCAAACCTGCGTCTCGGCCCGCACCGTGCCCTCTCCGATCAAACGCAGAAGTTCCTCCTCTTCGACGGGGATCTGCTCGTCGGAATCCGATAGATAATACCACTGCATGAGGGATCGCCAGTCGCCTGCCGGCGCTTTGCTCTATCGCAGATCCGGCCAAACGCAACGGCAGGAATCATCCAGCAACGCTTCCCTCAACCCTTTCTTCCGCGCCTAGAAGCCGGCCCACTCGCGCCGCCAAGCGGCCCAAGCGCGCCGCATCATCCGGTTCCGCCAATCCCTCCTCATAGGCTTGCAGAAAGCATTCCAATCCGAAGCTCCGGATCCACTCGCCGTCGCCGGGATACCTCAAAAGGTGACGAAAATTCCTCTCTCTCAACCTCAAAGGCAATTGCTGACGCTCGAAACTCACATCCATGACGTCGATCAGAGAAAACTTCCCCTCATCGACGAGCAACACGTTCCCAAAGTGACAGGAGCGAAAGTAGACCCCCAGCCCGTGCATGCGTCCGAAGAGGCGGCCAAAGTCTGCCAACAAAGAGCCTCCCGCCTCCTCCTCCTCGAGCGCCTCTCGGAGACTTCGACCTCGCGCCCGCGGATAGAGCACATACTGGCGGCGGAGGTGAGGAATGCGCCCCCACTGCGCGACGGCTACGCTGCCGAAGCCGCGCCTCCGCAATTCCGCGGCGTTGCGGGCAAAGCGCAGAGCATAGGGGCTCAGAAGGTTCGAAGACAAAAGACGTTTGATCCGAAAGAGCTTGAGCATCCGGTCGCCGGTCAGGCGATAGACCTTGGGACCATGACCGTCCTTCTCGATGAGGACGGCTCCGGCCACCAACTCCGAAAAAGCCTGCGCACCCACGGCACGGCACGGCGGATCCTTCATCGCTCCGGCCATTTCTCCCTGCGTCGCCGGCCTCTTCGTCCTGCCCGCCCGCCGGCTGGAACCGGACGGCTCCCCTCAGGAATCCGACGCCCCTTCCCGTTCGCGGATCCTCAACCCCAACTCCTTCATCTGGCGCAACTGTTCCTGCGACGATTCCCCGTCGAAGGGATTCCCCGAAAGGTAAATGTTCAGATAAGGGGCAAACCGCTTCTCGCCTTCAAGATCGGTCCGGCACATTTCGAGCAACGGACCGAGATCGGAAATGCGATTGTTCTCCAAAAAGAGGAACCCCGACAAGTTCGTCAAACCTTGCAGCGGCGCCAGATTCTCGATCTGATTCCCGCTCAATCCCAGACTGCTGAGCCGCTTCAAATTGTTGATGCCGTCGATCCCCGTGATCCGATTGTTCTGCGCGTGCAGCGAAGTCATGCGGGGCAAGGCGAACAAGGGCGACAGATCCGCGATCTCGTTCTCAGAAGCGTAAAAGGAGGTCAAACGTTCCAGGCCACGCAGGGGCTCAAGGGACTTGATGCGGTTCTTGGATACGTCGAGAAACTGAATGGCCTTAATCCCGGCGAGAGCAGCGAGATCTTCGATCTGATTCCCGGCCAGATCGAGCAACTGTATCTCGGTGAGATCCTTGAGCGGACCCACATCGGAAATCTCATTGCCGGCCAGCTCGAGGGAAGCCAGGGCCCGGCACTTCTCCAGGCCAGTCAAATCTTTGATGCCCATTTCCACACCCTTGATTGTCGAAAGGGTCAACACGTCTCCTTCGACCAACGGTTCTTCATTGTCTCGTTTCGCAAAGACGAATTTCCGGACGGCTTTCTCTAAATTCTTATCCGGAAACACCGGCTCTGCCTTGATCTCCTCCGCAGGCTTCTCCTCCTCTTTAGCCTCATCTTGCGCAGGGGCGGAGCGCAGGCCAAGACACCAAGAAAAGCCCAGCAGCAACGCCAGCACCGTGAAAGGATAAAACTTCTTCATATGCTCAAGGGTTCGAAAGCGCCGCTCCGCCGCAGGATCCGCGACCGGCACGTTCCAAATACGGAGCCGCCGTCTTTCTTGTCAACCTCACTCGCTCTCCAGGATCCAGGCCTCCTCGAAGACCGCGTGCCGGATGACCGTCCGCTCGTCCGAGGTGAAAGTCAGATGAATCTTGCCGTCCCGGGTCTGAATCACCGTGGGATAGGAAAACGAACCCGGACCCTCGGCAATATTCCGGCGGCGCGCAAACGTCTGCCCCCCGTCGGTTGAAAGAGCCACGGTCAGCGGCGTCCGATCGTTCATGCTGTCATTGTAGACGAGAAGGAGATGCCCGTTTGCCAGGCGTTTGCATTCCACCGCGGCATTGGGATTAGGAAACTCGGAATCCACTCCCTCGCTCCAAGTCCAGCCGCCGTCGACTGATTCGGACCGCACGATCCAGCCTTTGGTGTCCGGCTCGTAGTCGCCCGCTCGCCTGCAAAAGGCCAACAGGCGCCCGTCATTCCCCTCCACCACGGCGGCTTGAAGATTGCCCTTCGGCGACCGGATAATTCCCGATGGCGTCCAATCCGTTTCCCCGTCCACCCAGCGGAGGAACTGCGAAGTGGTGTCGGATCCGGTGCGCTCGGTGTCGTGCCCCGTCTCATGATAAACAGGCAAGAGGTAGTCGCCATTCCCGAGAACGATCGGGTGAGAACGCACCATGAATCCTTCGTCCAAAGTGACCAACACTGAGTCCGACCACGTCTCGGCGCCATCCCGGGAGATCTTCGCGCTGATCCGCGAAGTGGACCAAGTCTCCCCAAACCGGGTCACGTAGAAAAGCCACACCACGCCGTCGGGAGCTTGCCAAACCACGGGATTGCCCAAGGAACGAAAAGGGTTCGAAGCAATGACCGCAGGTTCGGTCCAAGCCTCTGATCCGAGCGCCTTCCGTGCACCGTAGACCTTGGTCGATCCGGCGTATTCGCCTTCTCCGCCGTAATAGGCCAAATACAGATCCCCATTGGCCAGCTCCGTGATGCTGGAGGGATGCTTGTAGAGACCGGTCTTCGTCTCCGGTCCGAAGACAAGTTCGACAACAGGAGGCTCAGCCCCTAGGAGCTGCCATCCCATAGCCAGCAATACCGCCAGTCCCAGTGCATCCTTTCTCAACATGAACCAATCAAGCAGATCGGCCCTCCGCACGCAATGCTCTCTGGCGTGCCGAAAACGAAGAATTCCTTGCCTGCGCCGGCGGTCAATCGTCCTGCCGTCGCCGCCGGTAACGAACGACCGCCTCCGCCAACGCAGCGACCCTTGGGGGGTTGGCCGCCTCGCCCAGATAAGCCCGCACAAACGCCATACGTTCCTCCTGCGTGCAGCGAAACCGGGCCACTTTATCCAAAGTCGCCAGATCCTTTATCCGTCCATGCCGCAGTCGCCAAGGAATTGGCGAGCGATAACCGTTTGGGCAATCAATCCACACCCACGGCGAGTGGCCTGGCTCTGGATTCGGAACCACCAAGAGATTCCGCCACTTCAGATCCTGATGGCAAAAACCGCGCCGGTGCATCAGCGCAACCTGCTCCGCCAAATCCGCGATCAGGCGCAGGCGCCTTTCAGGATCACTCGGTTGATCGCACCCGGTCCAGAATTCGAGGAGCGGCGTGGCGCGGGCGGCTGACTCCGTGATCACAAACCCGATTGCACGCCTCAGACCGCCGGCGCTGCGCCGCACCCCCCAGCCCACCACCGGAGCCGCAGGGATTCCCCAGCGGCGGAACTGCAAGAGATGGCGAGCTTCCCTTGGGCCCAGACAGCGCCGGAACCAACCGCTCAACGGACCGGATCGATACGTGTAGACTTTCAAAAACGCATCCAATCCAGATCCATCCGCATCCCGCAGCATCGCACGCGCCAAGCGAGACCGCTGCCGCCGGCCGGACAGATCCAATCCAAAGCGCTCGGCAATGACTTCGATATCCCGGGACTCCTCCGGGGGAAAGAACTTCCGGTAAACAGGAAGAATCTCTATACGGTCCATGGAAACTTCACTTCCCCGGGCACAGTCCGTCCGGGGGCCCCGTTCCTCTCGCCAACGAATGCGCGGACGACGAGGCAGCTTGGCCAGGTTCCAATGCCTCGAGAACCCGGAGGATCCTCGAGGCCATCGCCACTTCATGCACGCGAAAGACCGCGGCGCCGCGCCTCCATCCAGCCACCAAACAGGCCGCCGTCCCGGCATCCCGCTGCGCCGGATCGGACAGCCCCAGCACCTCCCCAATCATGGTCTTGCGCGAGATCGGAAGCAACACCGGGAACGGCCGATGGTGAGTCAGCCGTTCCAGCCCTGCCAGCACCCGGAGATTGTCATCGCCGCTCTTGGCGAAATCGATGCCCGGATCCAGAATGATTCGGTCCGCGGAAAGTCCGGCCGCCAATGCGCGATCGATGCGCTGGTCGAAAAACTCCAAGATTTGGCCCCAGAGATCTCGGTAACGCACGTGGCGGTGATCATGCTTGGGTTCCCCTTCGGTATGCATGATCAGAAGCGACGCACCGTGCTCCGCGCATCGCCTCGCGTTGGATTCATCCGGAAGACCTCCGATGTCGTTGAGCAGTTCCGCGCCGCCTTCCAGCGCGGCGGACACCACCGCCGGCCGCCAAGTATTCACAGAAAGCAGAGGTGGCCAGAGTTGCTCACCGTCGATAGGCTGACATCCTCGCAAGGCCTCTCGATAACCGCGCAAAAACGGCTGCAATCGCGTTATCTCTTCCTCCTCTGAGATGGCCCGGCGGCCGGTCCGCGCTGTTTCTGAGCCCGCGTCCACGATGTCGGCGCCTGCTTCCGCTATCTCGCCCGCTCGCCGCAGTGCTTGAACCGGGTCGGGAAGACCATCGCCCGAAAACGAATCCCCGCTCAGATTCACGATGCCCATCACCAACGGCCGGCGCGGAAAGCCGATGGTCCGGTCGCGCGCACGGAGGTTTAAGGCCATGTTCCAGCGGCCGGCAAGGGAGTCGAACGTCGCCGGCGCTTCTCGAAGAAAGTCGTGTGGGTAAAGCCCGCCCCCCGGGCAAGATCGATTGCTTCACGGAATCCGGCTCCAACTTCCTCTGGAGCGTGAGCGTCGGAACTGATGACCAAGTCCAATCCGGCCTCTCGCGCCAGCTCTAGAAACGCCGGCTCCGGGTAAGCTTCTCCAATTGGCTTGCGTAACCCGCCGGTGTTGATCTCCAACGCAACGCCGCGCCGCCGGGCGGCCTCTATGGTCGCGCCGTAGTAAGGCCGGAGATCTCCCTCCGGACGGAACCCAAACTTCTTAGGCAGATCGGGATGCGCCATGATGTCAAAGCGTCCGCTGTCCACCATGCAGGCATACAGCGCCCAGTATTCTTCCCAGACCGCGCGGAGGTCGGACTTGCTCAATCTCGCCGCCGCCTCCGGAGCGTCGATGACCCAATCCGGCCGCAAGTAATGCACGCTGCCAATCAAATAGTCGAAGCCCGCCAGCGCCTCCACGGCATCCAGATCGGCCTCACGGCCGGTGATGTAATCGCATTCGAGCCCCAAGCGCACGGCAATCCCCAAATCCTGACCGGTGCGACGGGCTTCCTCGACCCGTTCGAGGTAGACAGGAAACTCCTCCCATGTCATTCGCCAATCGTCCAAATGCTGGGGAAAGGGCCCATGATCCGAGAACCCTATTTCTACCAACCCAAGCTCAGCGGCCCTGATCACATACTCAACCGTTGTTCCGGCAGCATGCCGGCACAGGGTCGTGTGGGTGTGGTAATCCCCCAGCATCGCTTTACCTTGTCACCTCTCCGCAATCGCCGCCTCGACACAACAAAAAAGGGATCATTTCCTTGTCAGCTCCAGCAAAGTCTCCCACTATACGGCGGCTTCTCCCAGAGGGGAGAATCCCCCGCGGAATCCCGCAGGCCTCATGTCCGTTACTCCATTTCATCAGGAAAACCACTTCACCTCTCCCAACATCGCCAAGCTGTCCCGGCATCCGAAGCGGATCGTGTTTCCGGAGCCGGACGACGACCGGATTCTGCGCGTGGCGCGGGAACTGACTGATCGCGGCATCATTGCGCCCATTCTCGTCGGAGACCGGGCCGCCTTGCGCGGGCGGGCTGAGGCGTTGGGCTTGGACTTTCAGGGGATCGGCGTTGTCAATCCGCAGACATCTTCGGAGTTGCCCATGTTCTGCAATCGGTTCGAGCGCATGGAGCGCTTTCGCAGGATGGAGGTCAAGCACCCCGCCGAGGTTATGACCAAACCGCACTACTTCGCAGCCATGATGGTTCAGTACGGGCATGCCGACGGCATCATCGGCGGCAACACCGTTTACCCCGCGGCCTTTTTCCGGCCGCTTTTTCACATGATCGCCCCGCAGCCGCAGTGCCACGTAGCTTCCAGTTGCTTGGTCGCTGTTGACGACGCACAGCCAAATTTCGGCCAGAACGGGATCCTCTTTCTGGCTGATTGCGGCATTCTGCCGGAGCCCAGTGTGGATGAACTGGCTATGATTGCAGTGGAAACCGCCAAGGTGGCCGCAGCCCTTCTCGGCAGGCCGCCTCGCGTCGCCATGATCAGTCACTCAACCAAAGGCAGCGCTAGCACCGCTTCAGCACTGAAAATGGCCGCAGCCACCGAACTGGCCAGGAAACGCGCTCACGATCAACTCATCGAGGCGGATATCGATGGAGAACTCCAGATCGACGCCGCCCTTCTGCCGGAAGCAGCAAAGCGTAAGGAAGCTGGCGGCGTTGTCGCCGGCCGCGCCGATGTTCTGATCTTCCCGAATCTCGACGCCGCCAACGCCGCCTCCATGCTCATGCGGGTTGCCGCACGCCCGCAGGTCTACGGACAACTCATCCTCGGTCTCAGCAAACCGGCTGCACAAGTCTCGCGAGTCGCCGGCGAAGAAACCATTTTCGGCACGGCCGTCGCGGTCGGCGTCGAAGCCATCAAATACCACGACCTCTTTCCCCCCTCCGGATTGCTCGTGTAAAACGGCCGCACCGGAGCCGGTCCGCGCCGTGAGAAGGTTTTTCCCGTATTACCGTTACCTGCTGCGCTACAAATGGGCGTTTGCGGCCGCGCTCTTCTTCGCGGCGCTCTACGGGATATCCAGTGGCCTCGGGTTTCCCTACGTGCTTAAGGAAACCTTTCCCATCATTTTTGGGAACGAACCCGACCCCGATTCCCCCACTCTGCGCTTCCTCTTCGGCGAGAACCCCGACCCAGGAAAGGCGTTGCTCTTTACCGTCCTCCTCCTGCCCGCTACGATCCTCCTGCGCAGCATCAGTGGATTCCTCAATGTCTACCTAACCGCCTGGTGCGGAGTCCGTGTGCTCGAGGATCTCCGCATGGAAGTCTTCGATAAGCTCCAGCGGCTCCAAGTCGCTTATTTCCAGACTCGAACCCGTGGAGATCTCGTCAGCCGGCTTCTGAACGACTGCAATCTCGTCAAAGACACCATCGTCGAAGTCTCCAACAGCCTTTTCAAAGAGCCTCTCACTTTCCTCAGCGCCCTAACCGCCCTTATCGTCCTATCGCTGCAACACAAGCAGAATATGTTTATCCTATTCTGCCTCGCCGCGGTTCCCCTTTGTATCCTTCCCATCCGTTATTTCGGCCGCAAATTGGCCGTCAAAGCCCGCCAGCTTCAGCGACAAGCCGGCACCGTCACCGAACGAGCCACCGAGAACCTCGGAGCCATACGCGAAATCCGCGCTTTCTCCCTCGAAGAACGCGAGAAACGCCGCTTCCGCAGAACTGTGCGCGATTTCCTCAAGTACCAGCTCAAAGTGGTGAAATACGAGAAGGCCTTGGGTCCCTCCATCGAACTGGTCACCGGCTTGGTCATCACCCTGGCATTATTTTATGCCGCCCGGACGCGCCTCGACCTGGAAGTGAAATACGTGGTGGCGCTCTTTCTCGCCCTCCACATGTCTTACACTCCCATCAAACATCTCGGTTCGATTCATAACAAAATCCGAAGAGGGACCGCAGCGCTCGACCGTGTCGAGGAGATTCTCCGTGAGCCCATTCTGGTCGGCGACCCACCGGATCCCCAGCCGCTCCCCGAGCCCGTGCTGGGGCATCTCCGCTTCGATCACGTCGATTTCGATTACGGAGAAGGCCAAATTCTCCACGATGTGGACTGCGCCCTGGAGGCAGGGAAGGCCTACGCGTTGGTCGGCCGGAGCGGCGCAGGCAAATCCACCTTCGCCAGCCTGGTCCTGCGTTTCTACGACCCCACCCGCGGTCGCATCCTGCTCGACGGCATCGATCTCAGGTCTTTGGCCCTCTCCGGCCTCCGCGCCCAAATCGCCCTGGTGCCCCAGGACCCCGTCCTCTTCAATGAATCCATCCTCGAAAACATCCGCCTCAGCCGGCCCACTGCCACCCGCCAAGAAATCGAAAAAGCCGCCCAACATGCTCATGCCGCCGAATTCATCGCCCACATGGAACATGGCTACGACACCATCGTGGGAGACCGCGGCACGCGCCTTTCCGGCGGCCAAAAACAGCGGGTGGCCATCGCCCGCGCGTTTCTCAAGAACAGCCCAGTGCTCATTCTCGATGAAGCCACTTCTGCTCTGGACTCAGAGAGCGAGGACATGATTCAAGACGCCTTGGCCGATCTGATCCGTGGCAAAACGGTTCTGATCATCGCCCACCGCTTTAGTACTCTCAGAATGGCCGACGAAATCCTGGTTTTCGATCAAGGCCGCCTCACCGGGAAAGGCGGCCATGCAGGCCTCATCCAGGAAAACCCCGTCTACCAGAACCTTTACGCCCGCCAGGAATTGGGTTAAGCCGACCGGAGCATGATCGTCCTCGGGGTCTCCGGCGCGCTGGATCACGACCCGTCGGCTGCGCTCTTCAGAGACGGCGAGTTGGTCGCCGCAGCGGAGGAAGAGCGCTTCGTGCGGGACAAGCACGCCAAAGGCCTCCTTCCAGAACAGGCCGCCCGCTTCTGCCTGGAATTCGCCGGCGTCCCCGCTTCCGCAATCGACGCCGTGGCTCATCCCTTTGCTCCACTCCCTTGGCTGCATCCCGGCCGATGGCACTACGCCCGCAGGCATCTCTACGCGCCAGATCGCGCCCTCGCCGCTCTCTTCAATGGCAACCGGCGTTTCCGTCGCAATCGCAGGCGCTGCTACGAACTCATGCGCCGGCTGGGTATCGACCCACATCGAACCCCCTTCCATCCGGTCGAACATCACCTCGCTCACGCCAGTTCTGCTTATCACCTCAGCGGATTCACGGGAAAAACCGCCATCCTGGGCATCGACGGCAAAGGCGAATTCGCGACCACCTTCTTTGGCTATGGAGAAAATGGGGTCATCCACCGTTTGCGGGAGTTTTACGATCCCGATTCTCTGGGGGGACTCTACGGAGCCATGACCGAGTATCTCGGCTTCGAGATGCTGGATGGCGAGTTCAAGGTCATGGGCATGGCTCCTTATGGGAAACCCGGGAGATTCGATCTTTCCCGGTTGCTGGCCTACTCCCCGTCCGAGTTCCAGGTCAATACGCGGCTTGTCAACGTGATCGGGATGCGCCGCTACAAGGAACCCTCCGGCCGGGGCCGCTATTTCAGCCCCGCCCTCATCGATTGGCTCGGCCCTAAACGCGAAGGCGACGAGATCGACGACCCATATGTCGACTACGCTGCTGCCGTCCAGCAATTGCTCGAACAGGCCACCCTTGCGCTGGTTCAGCACTATCTCGGCGGCATCATCCGTGAGACCGGCCGGCTCTGCTTCGCCGGAGGCGTTGCCCTGAACGTCAAACTCAACCAACGGCTCATGGGTTTGCCCGGATTGAACGAACTCTTCGTTCAGCCCGCCGCCAGCGACGCCGGCACTGCTCTGGGAGCCGCCTCCTACGTCGCTCATTCCTTGGGGGATGTCGTCCGTCCCCTTCGTCATGTCTACCTCGGACCCGCCTATTCACCAGAGCAATGCGAGAATGCCTGCCGGACGCATCCGGAACAGCCGCACTGGGAAAGAGTTTCCGATCCGGCGGTTTTGGGCGCCCGTATCCTCGCCTCCGGACACCCCCTGGCCTGGTTTCAAGGTCGAATGGAGTTTGGTCCACGCGCCCTGGGAAACCGCTCTATTCTCGGGCATCCGGGCCACCGCGGAACCGCCGATCTGATCAACGCCCAGATTAAGTATCGGGAACGCTGGCGCCCCTTCTGCCCCAGCATTCTCGACCGCGTCGCTCCCGGCATCATTCAAAGCGCGCATCCGGCTCCCTACATGACTTTCACCTTCACCGTGAACCCGGCATGGAAAGAGCGCATTCCAGAAGTCGTGCACGAAGACGGCACCGCCAGGGTTCAAATCGTGGAGGAATCCTCCAATCCAATCTACTTCCGCTTGTTGGAGGAGATGGAGCGACTGACAGGCGCCGGCGTCGTCTTGAACACCTCTCTAAACCGCCGTGGAGAACCAATGGTGTGTTCTCCCCGGGATGCCCTCGACATGTTCTTTGGGTCCGACCTGCGATACCTCATGCTCGGGAACCTTCTCGTCCGCAAGGCGGACGCGCCGATGCCCTCTGTAGGGTAGGTTCCGTCTAATGGGCGTGTTGATTTATTCTGCAACACCGCGTCGCACGCCGTCAGAGCAGGGCGAAAGTATCGCTCCCCGAGCCGGCCAACTGCGCGACCCTTCGGGCATAACTTGTTGAAAGCGTTGGCTTTGTTGCTCGTCGGCCACGAATTTCAATTCGCTCCCTCCTCGCGCCGTGCCAACCCTTCCACCAAAGTCCCGCGCGGCATCACCGAATAAATCGACAGGCCCTAATGAAAAAGGCCTGCCCCGGGTTTCCCCGGGGCAGGCCGTCATCGATTGAACTGAGAACAGACTCTCGGTTACTTCCGCTTGCGACGGAGCAAGAAGGCTCCGGCGCCGGAAAGTAGGAGCAACACTGAAGAGGGTTCCGGAATCACCGTCACCGTCTGGAAGGTCGGCTGATCGATCACCGGACCAAGAGTGGCGGTGTTCTCACCTGCGATTCCCACAATGGTCTCGCCAGCTTCAGCGTCGAGCATCAACACGGTATTCGCGGTTGGCGAAGGATCCGCCATGAACACGTGATTGTGCTTGAAGACGAGCAGTTCCGAGGAACCTGCCAAACTCGAACCGTTGCCGACCACCGTGTAGACATTCTGTCCGGCGAACGAATCCCCGGCCGAAATGGCGCCCGAAATGACCGTTTGGTAGATCCCGCCGAAGTTGTTGAACCCGACAGAGACGTTGTTCGAGAACTGCACGAAGGCGTTCGCGATTTCCGCTCCCTGCAGGCTGCTTGCCCACGTCCGGAGTTGCGCATCGTCAGCGCCGAATACACCAATCGCTACGTAGCCACTGTTGTTCGGGATCAACGTGTTGCTGGAATCCGCCACCAAATTGGTGTTGCCGGACCGAAAGTTCGTCACCGTAATGGAGGCGCCGAAGGAGACGCCCATTAGGGCGACAAGAGCTGCCAAGGTTGCTGCTATTTTCATGGGTCGATGGGTCTGTCTAAGGTGTCTGATCGTTCTTTAGCGTTTCCGAAGCTCTTTGCCAAGCTAATTTTACAGGTCAGCGTAGAAATCCGGCGGCGTCACCGTCACGGTGTAGGGATCGCCCACAATCTGCATGATGTAACCGCTCGTGATATCTGTGTCGGCCGCGTCGGCGTCGCCCGTGGCTACGTCTTTCCATCCTTCCGTAAGGAAGAAGCCGTCGCCCGTTGTGTAGTAGTTCTTTGTGAAACCACCCGATCCATCCGGCATCCAGACGTTGTCGGAAGTGGTCGCGCTGTCGCCAATCGTCACTCCGTCCACCAAACTCGAGTTGTCCAGCGTCGAACCCGTCGGATAGATCCGGCTCAAGTAGGTGTACTCTTGGTCGACCACCACATCGGTCGGGGTCGTCTTGACGTGGCCCGTTACGATCACCTCAAGGTCTTCCGCCGCCACGCGCTCGAAAATCACGCCATTCGTGAACAGGATCGGAGCGTCCGCTTGGTCCTCGTCGGCAGTGTTCAGATCCTTCCAGCCTTCTGTGAGAAAGAAGCCATCTCCTATTGTGTAGTACAGCTTCCGAAAACCGCCGCTACCGTCCGGAACCCAAATGATGTCCGAGCTGTTCGCATCCGTGCCCGCTTCCAGGCCCGATTCGTTTTCTGGACCGAAGACCTCGCCGATCGTCTTCACTTGACGCACGATGTAGCGGTCGCCAGCAGCCACTTGAGCGCTGATGTTCGTCGCCGTGGTCACGTTTGTACCCGCGATGGACGCGATCACCGCCCAGGACCCATCCTCAAATTCGATGGTGTGCTGGAGATCAGCGTCCACGCCGGAGAAATCGCCGTTCGTGTCCGTGAGCGTCGTCCCGTTTACTCCGGTCAAGGCGCCCGCCACAAGCGGGGCGTTGACGAAGTTCACGCCGAAAACATTGAAGCCATTCTTCATCACGTGAGTTTGGTAACCCACGGGCTTGGTGAAGGCTTCGACTTCCTGAGCCAGCGCAACGCCGGCCCCAATTGAGAGCACTCCGGCTCCAACGAGTAGGGGTTTGAATATTGAGAGCTTGTTCATGATCGATGATTAAGGAATCAGGGCTAGACTACGCGGGTTTTGCCGGGGCGTTCAAGAAAAAATCTCGGAATTCGAATTTTTTTCTCCCCCGGCCAATTTATAAAGTCAAAAAACACGGTTTCTTCGCTTTTTTTTCATTTCCGCTTGACGCCGGACTTCTCCGGCCTGCGGAGCGGACCCCATCCCGGGCGGCTGCGCCCTCGGTCCTCAATTGTGACCGGAGAATCGTGCAGCCAGCTCTCCCCTCCCACCGGATCAATCACAAAAGGCTCCTCCGAGGGCGTCCCGAACTCCAGAATGTCCCGGGTCATGGCGCTGTCCTGCGTCTCCTGCACATTGAGATCCACCAAATCCTGGTCTCCCCCAATGATCTGCGGCTGAATGAAAATCAGAAGCTCCTGCCGCGTCGTCTCCTTGGTTGTCTGCCCCGTCAAATACTTGATCAGCGGTATCCGCACCAGAAAAGGCAAGCCGAAGCGGTCGTCCCGCAGCTCCTCGGAAATCAGGCCCCCCAGCACGATTGTCGATTTGTTCGGGACGGTGATCTCCGTCTCCAACTCCTGCTCCCCAATCCGCGGCAGGTCCCCGATGTTCTCGAAAGTGTCGAAACCCACAATATCCTGCTTCAACTGAGAGATCTGGAGCGTGATCTCCTCATCGGAGTTGATCAACGGCCGCACTTGGAGCAGCAATTCCGCGCGCAATTCGCGGAAGTTTGTCGTCACACCCGTCGTGACGCCCCCCGTAAAGCTCGATCCGGGAGTCTGAAACACCAGACCGCTCCGGATCACTCCCATGCGGTTGTTGCTCACGTAAATGGATGGGCGCGAAAGAACCTGGAACTTCTCCGTGCTCTCCAAGGCCTTGAGGTAGTAGTTCAGGTAATCTCCAATCTCGCCGTAAATATTCAGCCCGTTCCCCAGCCCCAGGATCTGATCGAGGGTGAGATTGTCGAGATCCAGCAAGGACGACCCGCTGAAAGCCTTGAACAATCCTCCCGCGCTGACCCGCTCCCCGCCGACGTTGAACTCCGCAATGTCGTGCATCAGATCGAAACCAAAGGTGACGTCGTCCCCTAAAGTGACCTGCCCGATGACAGTGGAAATGTAGACCTGCCGCGGTTTCACATCGAGCTGATCGAGCAACTCGTTGACCAAGCGCAGGCTCTCCGGAGGGCCAGAGACAATGATGTTGTTCAGCTTGGAATCGCCCACCAACACAGTCTTCCCGATGACCATGGACTCCGGCCCAAAGTCCTCTTGCCCAAATATAGCCCCAGAAGCCGCGCCGCCCACGCCGCCGCCGAGTTGTCCGCCCCCGAACTGTCCCCCGCCGAATTGTCCGCCGCCAAACTGCCCACCGCCAGCACCGCCCCGGCCTCCCACTTGAGTGCCGCCAAACTGTCCACCAGCCCCCGTCCGGCGGCTTCCCGTCAGCGTATTGGTTCCGCCCGCGCCGCCTCCCGCGCCGCCTCCCACTCCTCCGGCGCCTGCGCTCGTCTGCGCCTCCTGCCGGGACAACACGTCGGCCAACACCGAAATCACGTTCGTCACGGATACGTAGATCAGCGGACGGTTCAGGAAATTCTTCACGTCGGCCGGCGCATCCAATTCGTCGATCAGCTTGTCGATGAAAAAAAAGTCCAACGGACGGGCGATGACGAAAAGGCGGTTTGTGCGCACATCGGGATACACGATGACCGACTGGCTTTCCGGCGGCCCGGATGGAGCCGCCCCCGCCGCTGCGGCTGCGGCGGCCGCGGCG
>JBGTBW010000296.1:0-10257 GCA_041749135.1 Verrucomicrobiales bacterium | reverse complement strand
CCAAAGCCGCGAGAGAAGCCGGAGGCTTCGCAGCTTGTAGCCGGTGGTAAAGCGCAGCGACACCACCGGTGTGAGTCGTAATTCGATCCGCACCCCGGCAGGGGCGCCAGAACCGGCCGGTTATGCCCTCCACCTACACATGCCTGCTCTATCCCGTCATCTTCTTCATAATCAGGATGAGCATCACCGGAGGAAGTCGTTTCGGGAGGAGTTGATTGTGTTTCTTCACAAGACCGGGATCGAATACGATGAGTTGGATTGAAGGACTGAACCCACGAAGGGAGAGGGCGGCGGTCTAGCACCCCTGCCGGGGTGCTGGTGATGGATGGACCTTCCCCGGTGGTGTCGCTACGCGCTGACACCGGCTACAAGCTCTGATCCCTTCGGGATCCCTGCGACTTTCGGCCTCCCCTGCAGGCCAGAAATGTGAAAAACTCCAGAGGCGGGTTGGAAAACCCGCCCTCCTTTGTGGCCCTCGAGTATAGTGAGACTAGGCGCTCACCGCCCTGCCCGAAGGCGAGCATTCTGCGAGCTGATCATTATAGCTGATGGGCATAACTCTAATCACAGACTTCTATTTCCGGTATCAAAGAATGCGCTGGACCTGTGGACATGATCCAGAAACCGGGTGAAACCGCGGACCCGCCCGGGGCGCCGGATGCCTCGAGCGCGTGGGACGTCATCATCATCGGAGGCGGACCTGCCGGCGCCAGTTCGGGAGCTGTTCTGGCGGAGTACGGGCACAAGGTGCTCCTGCTGGAACGTGAGAAGTTTCCGCGCTATCACATCGGTGAATCGTTGATTCCCTTCACGTTTCAACCGCTGGAACGGCTCGGGCTCATACCCAAGATGAAGCGCTCCCACTTCGTGAAGAAGTACGGTGTGACCTTCGTACAGCCGGACGGCAAGCGTTCGCAACCCTTTTACTTCTTTGAACGCTACGACCGGGAGACCGTGGCTCAGACCTGGCAGGTTCTGCGGTCGGAGTTCGATCAGCTCTTGCTGGACAACGCCCGCGAGAAGGGTGTCGAGGTCCGTGAAGAGATGGCCGTGGAGAGTTTGATCCGGGAGGACGGCCGCGTTGCGGGAGTGCGGGCGACGGACCGGACGAGCGGCAGGCCGGCGGAGTTCCGCGCGGCGATGACGCTGGACTGTTCAGGGAAGGAAGCCTTCGCGGCCAACCGGAGCGGTTGGCGGATGCGGGATCCCTATCTCAACAAGATTGCGGTGTGGACTTACTATCGGGGTTCTTTGCGGGAACCCGGCCTGGACGAGGGCGCGACCACGGTGGCCTACGTGCCCGAGAAAGGTTGGTTCTGGCACATACCCCAACACGACGACATGGTGAGCGTGGGAGTGGTGGCGGAAGGGAAGTATTTGACGCGAGACGGCGTGAAGGATCCGCGGACGATCTTCCATCGTGAGGTCGAGAAGAACCGCTGGATTAAAGAGCACCTGGCGACGGGGCATTCAACCGGGGACTATTTTCTGACAAGCGAGTATTCCCGTCATTCCCGCTACTGTGCCGCGCCCGGGCTCTTGCTGGTGGGGGATGCCTTTGCCTTTCTCGATCCGGTTTTCAGCAGCGGCGTGATGCTGGCGCTGAAGAGCGGCGTGTTGGCGGGTGAGACCGTGCACGCGGGACTGTTGGACGGGGACCTTTCGCCTGAGCGATTTGCCGCCTATGGACAACTCATGCGTGAGGGGGTCGAGAACATGCGGAAGCTGGTGTATGCCTTTTACGATCCCGCGTTTTCCTTTCGGGAGGTCATCCGGCGCTATCCAGATGCGGCAGGAGAAATTACCGATTGTCTTTCGGGGGATGTGAACAAGGACTTCTCGCGGTTGTGGGAGCGGATTGGCGAGTTTGTCGAATTGCCGGAGACCCTGCCCTATGGGGAACCGTTGGCGGAAAGCGTTTCCCAGGCGAGTGGATGTTAGAATGCGGCGAGCTGGGACAGATGCCCGGCTCCGCAGCAACCGTGGGGGGCGGGCAAGTAAAGCCGGCGGGAAGGAAATGCGGCGGCCGGGGCGGAGAGTCAGGAAGGAGAGGGCGGAGTGGCGAGGCGCTGCAGTTTCCGGTTCACCAGCAGGCAGTAAATCAAGGGAATGAGGCCGAGCGCTCCGAAGGAGCAGTCGATGAGGCGCCATGTCAATGGAATGCCTCGGATGGGCCCGCAGATCATGGCGACGAGAGGGACGGTCAGGCAGGCGATGATGCCGCTAACGAGGATCCAAGTGTGTTGAGCCGGTTGGAAGAGCGGACCGAAGAAAAACAGTGCGATCACGAGATGGCCGAAGGCCAGCCAGTCGGTGCCGTAGGCCAGGAATGGGTAATCGCGGCGCGCGGTTTCGAGTCCCTCGCGGACGTAGGCGATCCAATAATGGAGGCCACTGTAGTCGAGGTAAGAAGCGTCGGGCGGGATTCCCAGCAGGGCGGCGACGAGGCGAAGTTCGTAGAGAAGGGGAAAAGTGGTGAGCCCACTCACCACGAGGCCGGCGATAAAGAGCAGCATAGCGACACGGTAGCGGCCGAACAGGCGCTTCTGGAGGGTCGGGTCGGTCGACTGCATGAGCGCGGGCTCAGCCGGCTGAAAACAGCGGCGCTTGCCGGCATACAGTGGCAGGGCCTGGACGGCGGGTCAAGAGGAGCAAACCTTGCGAAAGGCTAATCTCCCTCCGGCCCGGAATCTGGAGGGGGCGCCGGGGAAGCGGGACCGGTTCGCGTGACGGGTTCGGGCTCGAGCGGCGCGCTGAGCAAAAAAGTGAGCAAGTCCTCCATGTCGGATTCGTTGAGGAGAGCGCCGAGTCCTTCGGGCATGAGGGAGAGGGCCATGGGTTCGATTGCCGCAATGTCTTCCCGCAGATGCTCCGAGGCAGCTCCACCCGGCAGCCGGAGAACGAGTTTCTCCTGCGTGGCATCGGCCACGATACCGGCGGCGGCCGATCCATCCTTCAGTGTGATGAGGGTGGCGGCGTGATCAGGATTGATCGTAGCGGAGGGTTGCAGGATGTCGATGAGGACGGACTCGCGGTCGCGATGGACCAGATTGCTGAGATCGGGACCGAAGGCCAATCCTTCGCCGCGAATGATGTGACAGGTCGAGCAGGCTCCCGCACCAAAATAGAGGCTTCGGCCGTGGCTCCAGTTTCCCTTCACATCGGAACGGGGACGGGCTGCGGCGAGGGCATCGTGGCGTTGAGGCGATTTCCGAGCCCAAGGCGCATAAAGCCGGTTCGGTGCGATCGGGCGAGTCTTCTCGTCCAAGGCGAACACGAGGCGGCTTCCGGCATCGAGGACGTAGGAGAACTCTGCGAGGGAATCCTGAGAGTCCTCAGAGACATCCAGGTGAAGGTCTTCGCCGGTGGCGGCATCTCGGACGCTCATCCGGCGATTGGCGAATGCGTCGCTTTCGATGTCCCAGCCGAGAGTTGAGCCCGGTTGTGGGAGCGGTTGGAAAATATTCGACGAGTCGATACGGCCACGAAGGGTTAGCGGGTCCGGATGGGAATCGAAAAACGCCTCATGCTCGGAGGATCCGGCGGTCAAGACTTTGGAAACGGCCGGGGCGGGATGGGGAAGGACGATTCTGCCTGGGCTCGCATGTGATGCTGACAGGGCCATGACGCCGTGGAGATCCACCGCGAAGTCCATCTCAGGGCTTTGCGGAACCGGCGAAGGGGAGCGCCAGGAAGGAGGCAAGGGCAACGTGATGGAGTAACCCACCGGTTCGTCCTGGGAAGGCACGCGCAGCGCCATGGTCCGGCGATCCTCGGTCAGTTGGAGGCTTTGCAGCTCGACCCAGCGGCGAGGCGAGGCCAACTGGTCCCGCACCACCTGATAGCCGGGGCGCACCGTTTCGAAGCGGTCGCCGGCGGCCAGGAACTCTCCGGCCTCGATACGCACTTGGTCCTGCAATCCCGCCCAATGCTCTGGATCGAGGGGCCGGTCGAAAGCGATTCGGAATTCGTCAGGAGCCGCCGCCCAGGCGAGAACTGGCTGCGGCAAGTCACGCTTGACCCGGCGGATGAGGAGGAGATGTCCTTGGCCCGCCGGACCGGTTCCCCAGTCCGGAGGACCGCTGTGACAGGCGACCAGGAGGTCTCCCCGCGGCGTCACGCAGGAGTCTACGGCGAGGAGGTTCAGGCAGGCGATGAGTTGGGACTGCGCCACATAGCCCTCTTCGGATGGAACCAGCTTTGTTCTCCACAGTTTGCCGCGCGATTCGCCGCAGACGAGGGCGTCGCCATGCCAGTGTTTGGGGCCGAAGGCCGGACCGCCGTTCACACCTTCGTTAAAAATCATGCCGCAGGCGCTTTGGTGCTGCGGCTCATATTCCATGACCGCAGGTTCATCGATGACATTAGGCAAATGCTTGGGATGACGCGGTGGAAACCCGTAGTGACGCCCGGGCACAATGTGCAGCAACTCGTCGAACGGGTTTCCGTTGGGCAGCCAAGTGGCGCCTTCCTGCTCCGTTGCGAAAAGGTCCCCGTCCTTGTTGAATGCCAGGGCGCAGAGGTAGCGAACGCCCGTGGCGACGGTTTCCCGGGTTTGCAAGTCAGGCGAAAGGCGTTGCACGGTTCCGCGCGGACTGTCGATCTGATAATGACTGCGGCCCGAGGCATCGACGAGGTAGGCATCGACGAAGTTGGCGCATCCGATGGAGAAATACACGGAGCCGTCCTTGGGATGGATGGCGGCTCCGAGCGTGTCGACGCCGTGAAAGCTTTCTGGCCATCCGCTGGCGGCGACGATCTCTTCCTCGGCGCGGCCATCGCGGTCCCGGTCGAGAAGCAAGGAGAGCTTGGATTTGCTGGCGACAAAGACTCCGTCGCCACGAGGGTCATCGGCCGGCAACAAGGCCATTCCGACTGGAGCGCGCAGTGGATCCTGATCCCACCACACTGAGGAGCTGTCAGGGACGCCGTCATCGTCCTTGTCCTCGATCAAGTGGATGCGCCCGTCGTAGCCAAGGGCCAGCAACTTCCCGTCGTGGCGATAGCGGATGCCATTTAGGTTTCCGAGTTTCAGCGGGACTTCTTGCACGGCAAAGCCGGGCAGGAGCATTTGCAGGGGCGGCGGGTCATCGAGGGTTCTCAGGGCATGCCCTTGGTTTCCGGCGGCGAGCGCGGTGAGTTTGGGGACGCGGGCAAGAAGGTATTCCTCTACGGCGATCCGGTCCGTGTCGCTTAGCCAGCGGTCGTAGATGGCCACGGCCGCAAGATCGCCTGCAAAGAAGCCTTGGGCGAAAGGCTCTTGCCCTGGGTCGTTCGAGTAGAGACGTCCGCCCAAGATGATGCGATCGAGTCCGATCATCGACTCCAGCCGATGGCGGGAACCGCCGAGGAAACCGTCGAGAAAGAACTCGATTCCCGTCTCGCCGACGCGCGATCGCGCCGTAAACAGGTGAAACCCATCGAAGGGTCGATCCGCCGCGCCGAAGATGCCGGGCACGAGCAGGTCTTTCAGCCCGCTGGCTCCCGCAGACTCAATGTTGACGCAGCTCAACCGTTCGGTGGGCTCGGCTCCAAGATCGATATTGAGTCCGTGGGTGTAGTCATTGCCCGCCGCCGTTGAGGTGGAAAACAATCCGGAAAAGCCTCCCGGATTCGCATGGGGCGCCGCCAAGATGAAAATCGTCAACTCCGCTGCGAGTGCAGGATTGCCGCCGGAGAAGAGGAAATCATCCTTTCCATCGAAACGCAGGAACGCGGTTTCGCCATCCGTAATCGCCAAAGGACGCCGTTCCGGCAATGGTTGGAGAAACTCACGCCCGTTCCCTGACTGATCGAGCAGGGTAGCCAGACCGCGCTGCGGCTGGATGGGAGGCAGGGATGAGCTGCGGCGAACCGCGGGCTGGCCCGACGCGTCGATCCAGAGAATCAAATGATCGCGAACTGGGAGTTCATCCGCAGAAACTTCACGGGCCAGGCCGGTGAGAGTGAGCGCAACAAGGGCAGCGGGAACCCTATTTTTCAGGGAGCGGCTAAACTTCATGAAGTGCATGGGCGAAAAGGGCGGAATGAATCAACACGCCCATCAGGCGGGCTCCTCGGGGAAGAGATGCTGGAGAAGATGATTGATGCAGCGGACATCGACGGAATTGGCGACCAATTTCCAGGCCTTGTCGAGCTTAAGTCCGGAGGGGAGATGAAAGGGCGAAGCGAATCCGAGAAGCCTGAGGATCTCCGCGGGCGAGAAACGGCGCAGAGAACCGTCGCGGTTGAGCAGGAGCGAACCGCTGGCCTTCAGGCATTTGCCGTATTGGGCGGTGAAACAGATTGCGGCGGCGGTTGGATCGGCTGGGTCGATGACGTTGAAGACCCTTGCGTGGCGTCGAATGAGATCCGGTGCAAGTGTGAGGCCGGACGGCAGAGCGGAGGGATCGTCGAGAAACGGCGCCAGCGGATGGCGTCCCCGGAGCGGCGGCGGGTCCGGGATCTGGGGTAACTGATCGCGCCCGGCGACAAGAAACCAACGGGGCCGCTGCATGGGGGTTCCGAACTGGGTGGAGCAGAGCGTGAGTTCGCGGGTTTGATAGGAGCATTCTTCCAGCCGGTTGAGGAGCATTAGGCGGGCGCGGGACCGGGCAAAACCAAGGACGTTCTCGATGAGGATCCATTGGGGCCGAACCAGGGCGATGAAATCGGTTAGGCGCAGGAGCGAGGCGGCGCGGGGATCGTCCATGTCGCGCTGGCGGCCGCGACGCGTGAAGGGTTGGCAGGGAGGACTGAGCCACCAGAGTTGGGCAGGAGGAATATGGTCCAGGGGAACGCTATCCAGGGTGCGGGTGGAGCAAACGAGCCCAAAGTTCTGGCGATAGACTCGCCCGGCTTCGCGGTCCTGGTCGAAGGCGGCGACGGTTCTGACGGGGGCCTGAGTCTGCCGGAGGGCTTCGGCGAAGGACCCGATTCCGGAGAAGAACTCGACCGCCCAAATGGTCAGAGCGGGGGTGTGAGCGGGGTGGGGAGAGACGGTGTCCGGGTGGGAGGGCACGGGGAATCATGGACTGGGAAAGCGGGGAGCGCGAGTGGCCACCGTTGAGCGGGATCCCATGAAAGATAGGACGAAGAGCGAAACCGCGACGTTGCAGACGAAGGCTTTCGGTGCTAGAATAAGTTATTGCCGTTAGCCCGGGAAAACCCGGTTTTTGAAACCGGTGTCCTTCGGGGTTTTGCGGTGTGAACCTTCAAATTCGCTCGTGATGAAATCGACCGCCCATTTCCACCTGAACGGGGCATCGGCAGCGCCTTTCGCCTGTGCCATTTTTGCGGGAGCTGTGCTGCTTGCCGGCTGTTCCAAGAAGGGTTTGCCGGTCCGTTCCGAGGCCCAAGAAGAACCGGCAACAGAGGAAGTGCACGCTGGCTTGCAGACGGGAGCGCTTGAGGCGAGCCCGGCTCAGCAGTTGATGAGGGAAGTGAGCGGAGTTCCGGCGGAGAACCCTTCGGAATCCGTCAAGCTGACGACGGTCGAGTGGCCGCAGGAATTCGTGACGGAAGGGGAGGACGTGGTGGTCCTCTACCGGCCCGAGATTGACCAGTGGAATGATTTTGAAACGATGCGGATCCGGGCCGCGCTGGAGGTCCGGGAAAAGGATGCGGCAGAAGCCACCTACGGGGCCTTATGGATGACTGGCCGCACGGACACCGATGCGGAACAGCGGCAAGTGCTGTTTAGCGACCGGGAGATTGAGGAAGTTCTCTTTCCCGGCATGACCGGCGCCGAGGCCGGCATGGCCAGGCAAGTCGTGCTTGCGGCAATGCCGTTGGCGGAACCGCTGGTCTTCAATTTGGATTGGGTTTTGGCGTCGGTTGAGAGCCCGGGGCTTGGCGAAGACGGGCCCAAGGTCAACCTCGATCCGCCGCCGGTTTTCTACAGCTCGCGGCCGGCGATGCTTATCAATTTTCTGGGTGATCCGGCCTTTGATGTTGTTCGAGAAGGGTCGGGACTTGAGTTTTGCGTGAATACGAACTGGGATTTGTTCCGGGAAACCGCGACCGGGCGTCATTTTGTACTTGTTGAGGACGGATGGTTGGAAACGCAGGATCTGCTGCGGGGTCCCTGGAGAGAAGCGGCGAGTTTGCCGGCGGTGTTTTCGGATTTGCCCGACGACGAGAACTGGAAGGAGGTCCGGTCCAGTCTCCCTGGCGCCAAACTGGCGGTGATTCCGGAAGTGTTTGTATCGACTCAGCCCGCGGAGATGATCGTGACGGCCGGCCCCCCGGAGTATGAGGAACTGCCGGACATCGCGCTTTCCTACGTGGTGAATACCGATTCGACGGTGTTCCTGCACCGGGAGGAGCAGAACTACTATTTCTTGGCGGCGGGACGTTGGTTCCGGGCTCCGGCGCTGCAGGGTCCGTGGCTGGCGGCGACCTTTGATTTGCCGGAGGATTTTTTGAGACTCCCGGAGGGGGATGAGTGGGCGGACGTCCGGGCGGCGGTTCCTGGCACTCGGGATGCGGAGCAAGCCGTCTTGCTGGCTTCCATTCCACAGAAGGCGGAAGTGAGCCGCAGCGAGGCTGCCTTGGAGGTGGACTACGATGGCGAGCCTGAGTTTGCCTCGATCGAGGGAGCCCAGAGTATTGGTTATGCCACGAACACGCCGTATGATGTGTTGAGTGTGGGCCACGGCTCCGGGACGCAGTATTATGCTTGCCATCAGGGAGTCTGGTTTGAGGCGGGCAGCCCGAATGGACCGTGGGTCTTGTGCGACAGTGTGCCCGATAGCGTCTACACCATTCCTTCTACGAGTCCGAAGTACAACGTGACCTACGTGCGCGTCTACGAATCGACGCCGACAACGGTGGTGACGGGATACTATCCGGGCTACGTGGGAAACTACGTGGTGGGAGGAGCGCTGCTTTTTGGGCTCGGGTATTGGATCGGGAGCGAGTTTGACGATCATCGCCATTACCGCCATCGCTATTGGAGGAGTTACCGTTATCGTCCGTATTGGTATTCTTATGGTTGCGGCGCGCGCTACCGGCATTCCTACGGCGGATACGTGCGCGTGGCGCGGCATTACGGTCCCTACGGCGGAGTGGGACGCATAGCAGTTTGGAATCCTTACTCCCGCAGCTATGTGCGGGGATACAAGGCTTACGGCCCTCGCGGCGGCGACTGGGCACGGGGAGCCTATCGACCCTTTACGGATACTTGGAGAGGCCGGGCGCGTGCGAGCACACCCTATGCGACTTGGGGACGAACCGCCGTTAGCCGGGGGGATCGATGGGTGGAAGCTGGGAAATGGGAAGAGCGCCGCCGGACTCCCGCGCGAGGGCGCGGAAGGGAAGACGACGGATTCGCGCGGGGTGGCCGGCGGAGTTCGGGCGAGAACGCGTTGGCCCGGAGGGCGGATGAAGTCCGGGTTGGCAGGGATGGGCAGGTCTTCCGGCAGAAGGACAACGAATGGCAAAGTTGGGAAAAGCGTAAGGGATGGGCGGCCGCGGAAGGCGAAGAAGTCAGGAGTGGTCGCCAGGAACGCGGTAGAGTGGCCATTACCCAGGCAGACCGCCGGCCGGCAAGGACGGCCCGTGCTGGTGAGGAAAGCCGCGATCGAGGCGATTCTGCGCGGAACGAAGCGGAGAGACCAGCGCGAGGAGAGCGGACGGAGGAAAGGCCGGCTATTGCGGATGAAGGGAGGGCTCGCGAGACAGCGAGGCAACGCGACGATAGAGACGGGACTCGGCGCGAGGGGCGTCCTGGCATTGTGGACGGGAGCGGCGACCGCTCTTCCACGCCCCGGCGTCGCGGCAGTGGCGACGAGGCTCCGCGGGCGGAAGGTGCGCCGGGAGTTGCGGATGGGAACGCCGATCGCGATTCTTCAGGAAGGCGGCGTGTGAGCGGCGACGAAGCTTCGCGGACAGAAGATCCGCCGGCCATCCGCGACGGCAATCGCGACCGCGACGAACCGGGCAGACGGGATGGCGACAGTGCCAGACAACCTGAGGGCCGCCCGGGTGTCGCGGAACGAAGTCGTGAAGGAAGTCCGGCGCCGAGGCGGAGGGAAAGCGATGACACTGGGCGAACCCGGGAAGGAGCTACGGACAAACCGGACACGGCGACTGTTAGAGGCCGGACCTCGGAGGAGCAGGAAGCTCCATCGACACGGCGAGAGGACCCGGCGCCCCGGCAACCTGCTCCATCGACGCGGCGGGAGGCTCCGGCGCCCCGGCAACCTGCTCCATCGACGCGGCGGGAGGCTCCGGCACCCCGGCAACCTGCTCCATCGACACGGCGTGAGGACCCGG
>JBGTBW010000295.1:0-13860 GCA_041749135.1 Verrucomicrobiales bacterium | reverse complement strand
CCAAAGCCGCGAGAGAAGCCGGAGGCTTCGCAGCTTGTAGCCGGTGGTAAAGCGCAGCGACACCACCGGTGTGAGTCGTAATTCGATCCGCACCCCGGCAGGGGCGCCAGAACCGGCCGGTTATGCCCTCCACCTACACATCGCGCCCTTGAATGAGCGCAAGATCACAAAACCGCACGTCATTCCCGAATAGATCAACGCGCCCTTAAAAAGGGAACCCCGGACGGAGGAGGAAGGCTGCGCCGGGAGGGTTCCGCGTTTACGCGGTTCTAGGAGCCTGGAAAGGTTCTTCGCCTGGAACCGCCTACTCTCCCAATCCCTAGCGGAATTGGCGCTAAGCGCGGGGCGACAGTTTAATGGACCGTCTGCGTTAGACGTCTGCGGTTCGTCGCCATGGGCGCTCACTTGTGAGTCTTCTGGAAGTCGAGAAAGTCGTCGGGAAACGTATAGGTGTGGCCATACTTCAATGTTGAGAGGAAAGCGGCAACTTCCTTCGTGGCCCCTGGGCTCCCAATAGAGAATCGCTTCCCGTTCGGACTGCTGAGGCGAACCGAACACGGAGACCGTTCATCGACAGTGGCTTTGCATCGGGGCATCCCCTTGATTTGTGCGGCGGTCTCGTAAGCGGGAGTCAGCGCCGTGCCAGGGTGCTTTGCAGCGCCTTTGTCGTTGGCGGTGGGTTGCTCGGCAGCGTGGGCGATGGGACCGGCGACAATACAAACGATGGTGATGATGTGTCGAAGTCGTTTCATGGTTCTTAGTATGACGCGCCGCATGGCTGAGTTCTTAGAGAGAAGCACTTTTGGATCCGCTATCCGTTGAAACAGCGCGAGTTCCTGGAGAGCCTTCCCTTGCTGGACGAACCGGCGGGTATTGCGGGCGCGCCGGAGCCGGGAACCGTGCTGGCTTGGCGCCGTCGTCCGCCAGCCGTGGTCGCGTCCGGATGATGTGGGCGGTGAAGCTTCAAAACAAGTCGCAGGCGGGCCAAGCACTCGCATATAGAGCCGGCCTGCGGTGTGCGCCACCTCTAAGTCTAAGCGTCCCTAATCCTTCCTGTCCGATCCTTCCGGGTGACGTGGCCCTCTTTCTGGCCACCAGAAGAGAGATCTCGATATAGACATCTTGCATTGCAATATTGCTCGCGCTGACGTCGCGGGAACAATGCGTTCATGCGCGATGCGTTTTACTGCTGCGATTCCTTGTCCCGAAATGACGCCACCGTCATCGCGAGTTGCATTGAGTCGACCGGCTTGGCGAGGTGGACCTGATAGCCGGCCTTGGTCGCCCGCTCGACATCTTCATCGCGCGCGAGGGCGGTCAGGGCGATCGCGGGAATGTCCGATCGCTCGCGCAGTTTGCGAATCAGGTCGTAGCCGTCCTCGCCGGGCATGGCGATGTCTGAGATGACGAGGTGAGGCGTCTGCTCGTCAACCAGGCACAACGCTTCCGCAACGGAATGCGCGACGAATACTTCTGCGTGATGCCGCTTGAGGAACTCCTCGACGAGATGCGCTGCGTCCTTTTCGTCATCGACGACAATGATGCGCATGCCGGTGAGGTCGATCTGTTCCAGCGAGGGCGGAATTGCAGCGTCGGTCGCCTGCTCGGTCGTCCGGGCGGGTTCGCCGCGAATGGCCATGATCGGTAGACGTGCGGTGAAGGTTGTTCCCTGGCCGGGGCCGGGACTTTGTGCATGCACGCTGCCGCCGTGAAGTTCTGCGATGTGGCGAACGATGGCGAGTCCGAGCCCAAGGCCGCCGTACTTTCGAGTGGTGCTCTGATCGGCCTGCCTGAACTTCTCGAACACGTGCCGCAGCGCATCCGGCGCGATGCCCTGGCCGTTGTCACTCACGCGGATAACCATCTGCGTCTGCTCTGCGATTAATTCCACGCGCACCCAGCCGCCGGAGGGTGTGAACTTGATCGCATTGGCCAGAAGGTTCCACACCAATTGTTGAAGCCGGTCGGGATCGCCCCACACCGGGCGCAGTCCCTCACCGAAGTGTGTCTCCAGCGAGACAGTCCTCGCCTCTGCGCTCGGCCGCACGACCTGCACCGCGCTGGTGACTACTTCGGTGAGGTCGGTCGTCCTGACATCGAGATAGAGCTTGCCAGAGATGATCCGCTGCATGTCGAGCAGGTCGGCGATCAGTCGCGCCTGGGCCTTTGCGTTGCGCTCGATGACTTGCATGGCTTCTCGGTGCTTTTCTTCATCATGCGGCTGCATGGAGAGGAGCTGCGCCCAGCCGAGTATTGCGTTCAGCGGCGTTCGTAGCTCATGCGAGAGCGTGGCGAGAAAGTCATCCTTGATGCGATTGAGTTCTTCGAGTTCAGCGGTGCGTTCCTTCACGCGCTGCTCAAGCTGATCGTGCGACTTCCGCAGCGCTTCCTCGGTCTTCAAACGCTCGGCGATTTCCGCGCGGAGCATCGCAGGGCTTGGCAGCGCGAGCGCCTTGGGGATCAGCGGCCAGAGGACCGACGCGGTGCCCACCGAAGCGATTGCTGTGACGACCTTGACCCACCCTTCAAGCCGGTAATACGGCTCCCACACAGCCATCACCTGAAAGACATGCGTCAGGCCGCACGCAAAGATGAAGACTGCGAAGAGGATGAAGACCCAGTTGAACGCGAGGTCCGTTCGCTTCCTGTAGAAGTACACGAGGGCGAAGGGAATCGAGAAGTACGCAGCGGTGATGAGGACATCCGAGACGACGTGCGTCCAGATGACATCCGGCTGTTCGAACATGCACACCCGCCGCGGCACGTAGGTCTCGAAGATTCGCGAGACCATTCCGCCTTCGGCATGGGCGCCGTCTCCAGGGTGGTGATGGTGGGAGGGCAACTCTTCTTGAAAGCTCATCGGTACTCCTCACGAATAGTCAGCCGCTCGTTGAAGTGAGCGAGGTGGGCCAAAGTCGTCGGCACGCACCGCGTGCACCCGCTGTTCCAGCGCTATGGCATTGGCGTCGAATCATAATCGACGGCTGCGGCGGGTTGCCACCGGGGTGTCGGATGGGGGCCAGTGAAGAGGAGTGGTTCAACGATCGTAAAATCCCTGCGCGGTTCCTTGGGCACGAATCGATGAACCGGCCGCTGGATGAAGCGGCTTTGCGCGAGATTGCGAGTGGAATGCCGCGAGGCAACCCGCGCATGGCGATTTTTCCCGGCTCGCGCACGCAGGAAGTTCAGGGCAACCTTCGATTCTTTGTCGATGTCTTCACCGAACTGCAAGGCCGCCATCATGGCATGACGGGTTTGATCGTCGCGGCGAGCCCGGAACTGGCGTAGCTCATCAAGCCCATGGTGAAGGTCTTAACTGCTACTGCTAGGAATTCGCTTTTCATGGCCTGGCCATCCCGCCTGGTCAGAGGGGCGGGTTGGAGGGGGTTGAGGGGGAGGAAGGGGCGCGGATTGGTCATCCTGGCTCATTTCCGGTAGCTTCAGGCGGAACCGGCGCTTCGGTCAAGGAAGATCTCCAGCCGTTTTGCGCATTTTTGGGCGCTCTTATCCGGATCCGGACAGGACTCCGCCCCGCGCATGCCCTAAGCTGGAGGCAGCGCGGTCTTCACGGAGTTACTGCTAGGAATTCGCTTCTCATGACCTGGCCATCCCGCCTGGTCAGAGGGGCGGGTTGGAGGGGGTTGAACATTCGAATTATGGAAATTCTGGCCGGCTGGATGCAATTGTTCTTTAAATTGCTTATGGAGCCAGGCGGTAATGGGCCCGAGTTCAATTACATCCGTTTTGAGGCCATGGATCTGCTTGTTCTCGTCATTTATTGGAAGTTCCTGCCGGTTTTGTCGTTCAATTCCCAAGGCAGGCTACTAGGTTCGCTGGTGGGAAAACATTGTAGGCTGCTCCAGCGAAGCCAATTGCCGCTCCGCTTTTTTCACTTTTTCCGTAACGGCTTTTTCTCGGGGACCATTCTTCGATCGAATCGGTGATGCCCCGGTAGGGGATGGGTTTGCGGATTTCCTTTAGGGGAGAAAGGGGTCTCAATCATATTGACATATGTCCATAGGAATGACCGACCCCTTTCTTACGAACTTTTGAAGCGATTGCCCGAAGCACTTCGCCAATTTCTCAAGGCTCAACTCGAGTGAGATCATCAACCGATACGTTTTTGCACACTGACCCTGATCGGCCTCGCAATCCCTCGAGGTGGCGGAGGCGATCTTCTAGAAATCGCCGTTACTCTCCCATGCGACCGAGCCGTCCGGCCGGACCACCTGCAGCACCCCGTCCGCGGTCAGATCGAGCGTGGATCCCGGCGTGGGATTCTCTTTCGGAACCGACCAGACCACCGCGCCTTCGCCGTCGAATAGAGTGAAGCTGCCGGATTCTGTCATTTGCAGACCCTTTCCATGGGCGAAAGGAACACCTTCCAAGAGATTGAGACCCCAGACGAATTCGAGGCTCGGGTTCTTCGCCACCACGACGTTGCCGTCCGGATTGAAGACCAGCGTGTGGTTCCCGGATACCGAGATCGCCCGGTCCAATTGCTTCAACTCCCGACCGCCGGCGATTGGAAGATTGGAGACGTCCGCGCTCGCCCACGCGACGGACCCGTCCGGTTTGAGGATCTGAAGGATGCCATTGTCAGTGAGATCGAGGACTGAGCCCGGAACGGCGGCGGCGGCGGGAACGCTCCAGATGGGCTTACCGGCGGCATCGAGCAGCTCCAGCTTCCCCTCTTTAGTCATCCTGACCTGCTTACCTTGGGTGAAAGGCACTCCGTTGAGGAGGTTTAGCCCCCAGACGAATCGATCGTCTGGATTCTCGACGACCACCAGGTTTCCGTCAGGATTGAAGACCAGAGCCTTGCTGCCGGATTTTGAGACAATCTTGTCGCCGGGGGTCAGGCTCTCACCGCCGGAGATGGGAAACCCGCTGCTGTCCGGATTTCCGGAGGCAGGCGGCGGCTCGGACGTGGTGGCGGGGGCTGGGGTCTGAGCCGCCAGCTCTACCTCCCCCTCGGGCAGTTCGGTGCCGCCGATCTTGCAAAAATACCAGCCCTTGTCGGTGCGTGCGGCGCCCAGGCCCATCGACTTCACGTCAGCGCCAAGATTGAACCACGGCCTATAATGCGTCTCGCTGCGCATCCAGGTCTCGGGGGCGATGTCGGCGGCGCCAGGTCCGGCCAATCCTTCGCCCGCTGTGCCCACGCCGGGGGCAAAATGATCGAGTCGATCCCCGAGAGCGTCCATCTTGGCGCCTTCCCATTTTTCACCCGGCGCGTCGTGTTTGCGGTCTCCGGGCATTCGGGCGTTGCCGTCGGTTTTGGCGTAGTATTCGGCCATGAATTGGGCCGCTCTGTTGAGCTTGGGATGCAGCCCGAGGTCGTCGAAGTAAGGCGGCTGCGGATTGTTGCGGAAAATCTTATTCGGACCGCCCATACCTGTTGCCGTCTCTCCTGTCAGGTCGTTCGCATATTGGCTTTTTTGCCGGAAGTTTGGATCGCGTCGACCGAGGTTGCCGAGGGCCAACATCTCCTTCCGCATCTCCTCTAGATTTTCAGGGATCTGGACTTGGTTTGGAAAAAACTTCCCGGGAACAGTTGTTTCGGCGATGTCCTGCATGCGCGCCTTGATCTGGCCGGCCTCAGGGATCGGGACCCGTAGCGTCAGGTTCGGGTTCTCGTCCCCCTCGACGATGAGGACCAAAAGATCCGCAAAGCGCCAGGTTTCATGTTCCGACGAGACTGCAGCATCGAGAGCTTTGACCACTGCGGGGTTGTCGCGCAACGTGGGATAATCAGGGAGCCACTCCGCGCCCCAGCCGTCGCCCTTGTGGATGCTCACCTTGCCCCGATCCGCCGGATTCGCGCTGCCTCCGGTATCCCAATCCAGCGAGACCTCCACGAAACGACGCTGCTCGCCTTCTACCTCGCGAGTCACAACCTGACCGTGCTCGGCAAGTGCGCGGCCGAAGTCGTCGGGCAGCTTAGTGCCGTAGCGGTAAATCTTTTCGGTCGGCGTGGTCTCCATTGAAGGCAGCCAGTAAGCCGTCTGTCCCCATGCGGTGGGCGCCAGCCCGACTATCACTGCCATCGCCAAGAAACTGCTTCTCAAAATCCAGCTTATCGAGCCAGGACAATCTGAATGGGAGAGGGTTGCAAAGTGGAAAGAGGCGCTTTTCATTGGGATGGAATTGTTGATTAGGGTGATCTCCCCGAACACCCAGGAGGGGCAAGTGGGCGTGGAATGGAAGTGAAGCTATACTGCTAAAAGTTTCGGTTCCTCAGCAGAATCCTTGGGTGACCTTAAGCTGAAAGCCGGTAAAAGTCAAGACCGGGTGAGCCGCGTCCTCGCTCCGGTCAAGGCCCCCGGCGGCATAAAATTCGGGGCGGAGCCGTAGGGAGCAGGCGCCTTGAGGATTTATATCGCCGGGCGCCTTGACCTGCGCTGCGGGGCGGCGGAGAGCCAGGAAGGGGGATTTGAGTTCAAATCCCCTGGAGGCAAAGCTTGCGGATGGCGGCCAGCGGTTTTGAGTGGGTTTTCCTAGCAAGATAAACCGCAACCACCAACCGCCATCCAACTCACCGTTAAAACACTGCTGCGCCACGTGCAAGAGTTCGTGGGCTTCACCATCGAGTCTGTCCGCTTGGCTGGAACAGCGATATGCCCCTGCATCGAGGTCATCTCGGCCGCCGATCCCGGCGCAAGCCCCGTTGCGCCTGCTGTGGAGCACGGGCTCCGGGCTACGACAGGCAGCCCCGGCGCAGTTGGAAATTCGTCCCGCTTTGGAACATCCCCGTCGTGCTCTACTACGCCCCGCGCAGATTGGAGTGTCGAAGCTGCGGGAGCCACGTCGAACCCATGCCCTGGAAGGAGGGCAAGTATACCTACAGCAAGGCCTACATGCTGTTCTTGGCGCGTTGGGCCCGCAGGCTCTCTCCTGGAAAGAGACCGCAGAACTCTTCAGAGCGAGTTGGGATGCAGTGGCCCGTTCCGTGGAGTGGGTGGTTTTCTGGGGCTTCGCTGACCGTTCTTTGGAGGGAGTGAGTGCTCTCGGAGTCGACGAACTGCATTGGGGCCGAGGAAAGAAGAGTTCGAACTTCGCCACCTGGATCTACCAGCTCGACGCGGGGTCTCGCCGCCTGCTGTGGTGGGTCCGCAGCGCATTGCGAAAAGCTTGCGCAATGTGCTATCACGACCTTTCCAGAATGAATTCAAAATCTCGCCTGTCAGACAACGCTATAAGCTCTTTGGCAAGACGGAGAAAGGACCTCAAGCCTCTTTCCTCAGGGAGACTGTACACTGCGTCACGATAAATCATTCTGTACGAATTGAATTCAAAAGTCTCGAAGACAAAATAGTAAGGGCGCCCAACCGCTACAGGACGAGTAGCCGCCGGAAGCGCCATAAACTCCGCTTTCCCGCCTAGTGCAAGGATCGATTCTCCCGTGTCCTCCTTCACGGCAACGGGTGCACGGATATGACCTCCAGCGGGCCTCAACTCACTCCATTCGAACGTAAATCCCTCTCTGGTCTTGCGAAGGAAAAATGTATAGCTGGTTGCACGCTCATTCAAACACATTAGCCGAATCCCTTGAAACTCTCCAATCGAAGTCCTCAAATCCACTATGCCCAGCTTCTTGAACGCTAGATCATAGAGCCGTTGCGTCGCAACGGGCGGGACACCTTCCGACAGCATAGTATCACCTTGCGCCCAATAGTTTGGCCCAAAAACGAAAGCAATGAATCCAACAATAGAGCATTCTTTAAGCATGAGTCTGAGCCTTTCTAGAGGTCGGTCCAATTTCCACGCTCCGGATCCAAAAAATTGCCAGGCTCCGGATCCCACCGCCCTGTCCCGTCAGGATTAGCAAGATACCCACTGCCCCAACTGGCGGAGAATTTCTTGTCAGGCGAACTGAATTCATCCTCAACCGGAACCCCTTCGATCGCGCCTGCTGCCTGAGTGTGCCACCAACCGACCATCTTCCAACCCTCGCCGAAGGAGCTGCAAAATGTCTTCAGGAGATCGCAATTCACATTTGTTCCTTCAAATACCGTAGTGGTGTATTGATACTGGCGCTCTCCATTTCTTATCGTGCATTTCTCGCAGACTTTTCCACACCACTCGATGTCACGAGCAATGGTATCAGCGAGTTTAGCCTCCGCAGCCTTTGCTGCCCTATCCGCCGCTTCCTGATCTGCAGGGGTCACGAATTCCTCCGGGGCCTGGGTGCCGAGAATATCCCATGCATTCACGCCATCATTCCCCACAAACCCATACAGGTTCAGCCCGCCTTGCACGTCGATGGGATCCCTGTTTAGCCAAAAAGGAATGCCGGTCGCCCCTTCTTGCGACGTCAAGGCCTCCGCAAGACGCCTTTCCGGGGCCGGCCAGGGCATGTTTCCGATGCTTTCTGACGGCACTCTTCCCGAGCCCCAGGGACACGTTTTCCCGGACTCTTCTCCCACGAGCTCGAAGTCCTCTGTGATGCTGTAGCCCATTGCCGCTGGGCGCCAATCTAGCAGCGGCTGGCGGCTAAGGAAAGAAGCCCTTCGAGGCTTCCGGCGCTCCGGCGCCAGACACAAGTCCGGTCGCCAAGGCCACGGTCCTCCTAGCTTTCCGAGCCGCTCTGCCAGCCAGCTTCCGCAGGGAGGGTCCGGGCGTGCACCGCTTTCAACTGCTCGATGGAGACCTCCGTGTAGATCGGAACCCTTTCAAGGGCGTCGCGCCTGCCCTCGATGGTGTCGGCCGAGTAATGCCTCACCTCCAGCCACTGCAAGCAGCACAAGGCCTCCGCCGCCAGGCTCCCGCGCTCGTCCCGCGGAAAATCCTCCGCCGCGTTTTCGTCATCACAGAATGAGGCGCCATCCAGAACTTCCTTCAAAACCTTTGGCGGAATCGCACCCGGCTCATCGATCTTAGATCCCAAGCGTCTGGAGGCATTTGAGAAGACGCGAGAGACATTCTCCATTCGGCGAGCAGTCCAGTTCTTCAACCCCTCGCCGAGATATTCTGTTGTCGGACCAAGAAGTTTTTCGACGAGCTTTGCGCCGCCGACAGCCGATCCGAGAATGGTTAGTCCAGTTCCTGCGTCCATGTTATTGTGTTTTGCCCGATCGAGGTAGGGACGCCGGTTGCCCGGCGCCCCCCTCACAGATCCCGGCGTGCGGAACTACCGCACCGGGCTCCTCGGAGGACGCGCACGCAGAGCGGCGTGGACTCTTGGGTTGGTTCAGCTTCTTCGATCATGCAGGTTTTCCGCGGCGTTGCAATACTCTCGGCGGTGGGGTTTCGACTATTTGGGGGGGCGGAAGCCGCCAGTAGGACCAGCGACGCGTATAGCTTGCCCAGGTTACCGAACGCCTTTGGCTGCGACGGTTCAGCCACTTGTAGAGCAGTCCGAAGACCGCCCGGGCGTAGCGCGCCGTCATCATGGAGTTTCCCAGCACTCCGTAGTAGTTCCAGTAACATTGCAGCTTGCGCCGCAGCACTGCCAGCAGACCCCGCAGTTTCCAGTTCCGCGCCTTCCGGAGCCATTCCTTGAGCGCCCGCAGGCTCCCCCGGAATTTCTCCATGTTGGTGCGTCGCTTGACCACCACGTGTTTGGGGTTGCGCAGGGTTCTCGCCCAGTAGAAGTCGAAACCAAGGAAGGTAAACTTCCCGCTTTGCTCCGGCTCCCACTTGTTGAACTTTACCAGTGAACTCTTCTCCTCGGCCAACTGAAGACCAAACTTCTCCAGCCGCTCCGGTAGAGCCCTCAGGTAGGCCCGCGCGTCCATTTCCCTCTCGAAACACACCACACTGTCGTCGGCATAGCGCCGGAAAAACACCCGGCCCTTGCAGCGTTTGCTGAACTCCTTCTTGATCCACAGATCTTGCACGAAGTGCAGATAGATGTTTGCCAGTACAGGCGAGATCACTCCACCCTGAGGAGTGCCCGTTGCCGGACACACCCACTGACCATCCTCTTCCACTACTCCGGCTTTTAGCCATTTCGCAATAAGGCGCAGCAATCGCCGGTCGGCGATGCGTTCTTCCAGCATGCGCAGCACCCAGCTGTGATTTATTTGATCAAAGGAACCCACCACACACTACCCACATCCGCGACCTTCCGGCCACGGTAACGGTCTCGCGCACACGTCACCCGATGCAGGGGAAAGTGTTGCGCGTTCTCGGACATATTCAGCGCGACGGCTGTTATTTTCTGATCTTGGAGTTACCGGATGGGACTCGCTCGCTGATCCCGGCTGCTTGGACCGATCTGGAGGGCGCCAAACCAACCTCTGAAGGTAAATCCTGCGCTGATCACCCAGCCTTGACCGGACTGGTTTGCCACTTGCTGCACGCGCGCAAGGTCGTGGACGCTTTGTTGCGAAAACAGCAACAGAGCCACCATGAACCATCACCAGCTGGACTTCTGGCCCGCGACGCACAAGACCAAAGCGCCCTACGAGCGGGGACCATGGGAGAGCCTGAGCAGCGAGGATCAGGCCGAGATCATTGAGCGTCTGGCACGGCTCATCGCCGCGACCATCCGCCCGCAACCGAACGATTCAACAAAACAGGAAGACAACCATGAGCACCAACGAAAAAATTAAACCGGCACATCTGGATCGTAACGCCTACGTTTACGTGCGCCAATCCAGCGCCACGCAAGTCCAACACAATCGCGAGTCTACCCGTCGGCAATACAAGCTTGTCGACCGGGCCCTCGAGTTGGGATGGCCCAGAGACCGGGTCAAAGTCGTCGACGAAGACCTGGCTCGCTCGGGCTCCGGCCACGTCCAGCGCGACGGATTCACCAAGATGACCGCGGAGGTGGCATTGGGACAGGTTGGCCTGATCCTCTCGATCGAAGTCTCGCGGGTAGCGCGCAACAATGCCGATTGGTATCGCTTGCTCGATCTGTGTGGAGTCACCGACACTCTGATTGGCGATGAAGACGGCCTCTATCATCCGGGAATGTTCAACGACCGCTTGCTCCTTGGTTTGAAAGGCACCATGGCAGAGGCTGAACTCCATGTCATTCGCGCCCGCCTGGAGGGCGGTATCCGCAACAAGGCCCAGCGAGGTGAGTTGCGGCGCGGCTTGCCGGCCGGATTTGTGTGGGGTGAAGAAGAGGGCCAAGTGTTGTTCCACCCCGACCAGGCGGTGACCGGTGCGATCCGCACGGTGTTTGAAAAGTTCCTCGAAATGGGCTCGGCCCGCCAAGTCTGGCTCTGGTTTCGATCCGAAAAACTCTCCTTCCCCCAGCAATGCAGCGGCCTGAAGGAGATCCGGTGGGTAACGCCGGCCTATACCGCCATTCATCACATTCTGACCAACCCGGTCTATGCGGGCGCCTACACCTATGGTAAGACTCGGCAGGAACGCTATGTGGACGAGAACGGTGACTTGAGAAAGCGTCTGCGCCGGCTGCCTCAGTCGCAGTGGGCGGTGTTGATCAAGGACCATCATCCCGGTTTCATTGACTGGGAAACCTATGAAATGAACCAAACCCGCCTCAAACAGAACACCCATCCCCGGCCCCACGAGGCCGGCGGAGCGGTGCGCGAGGGAGCCGCCCTCTTGCAAGGCATCGCCACTTGCGCTCGCTGCGGGCGGCATCTCAACGTCTATTATCAGGGCCGCAACGCAACACCCGGCTATTACTGTCCGAGCAGCAACCTCGCCAACGGCCGCGCAGAGTGGTGCATGCGCGTGGGCGGCGCACGCATCGATAAGGCTGTTAGCGTTGCCTTCCTCGAAACAGTCGCCCCGGCCGGCATACAGGCCGCTCTCCAGGCTCAGGAGATGATCGAAGCCGAACACGACAGTGCACTGGCCCAGTGGCGTCTCCAAGTCGAGCAGGCACGCTATCAAGCCCAAAAGGCAGAGCGCCGCTACCAAACGGTCGAACCTGAGAACCGCCTTGTCGCTCGCACTCTGGAAGCCGAGTGGGAGAAGCGGCTCAAGGAATTGGCCTCTGCCGAAAGCGAACTGACACGCCGCGAACAGCAACGAGCGCCGCAGCTTACTGCCGAACAACGAGCCGGCATCCATCGACTCGGTGCGGACCTCCAGCATGTCTGGGATGCACCGAGCACTACCGGCCGCGATCGTAAGGAAGTGCTTCGCACCTTGCTTGAAGAAGTCATGATCGCCGTTAACCGCGATCAAGCCCAAGCGCACCTCACCCTGCGCTGGCGAGGTGGCATGTTCACCGAAATCGATGTGGAGCTTTGGCACCCCAGAGACTTGGTTGTGCGCACTGAAGAGGACACCATCGATCTCATTCGGCGCCTGGCCGTCCATTATCAGGATGGCGCCATCGCGGGCATCCTCAATCGACAGAGCCGCAAGACAGCGCGAGGACTTCCCTTCACGGCCAATCGCGTCAGTAGCCTCCGCCAGCACTGGAACATCGCCTGCTTTCGAGCATCAAGCAGCCCTCCCGAGGGCGAAACCGTCACTGTTGAAAAGGCCGCGCAACTGCTCGGTGTCGCTGCTTCCACCGTGCACCGTTGGATTAACGACGGATTTATCGCCGCCGAGCAAATCACTGCGGGCGCGCCCTGGCGCATCCGCATGAACGACGCCATCAAATCGCGCTTTGTCGAGAGCACGCCGGAAGGATACCTTCCCATGATCGAAGCCACCAAGATCCTCGGCGTCACGCGACAAACCGTCTTGCAGCGTGTAAAGCGTGGCGAACTTGAGGCTGTTCACGTCTGCCGTGGACGCCGTAAAGGCCTACGCATCAGAGTGTTACCCAATCAAACCGAACTCTTTGACTCAAGTTCATCAGAAGAGGTGTAGTATGAAGATGTCTCCAAGAAGCTCCGGATGTCGGCCTCCACTACCCAACGGTATTGGCCTTCGTTGAGGGCGCAACGCAGTTCCATGCTAGAACTGCGCCCTCCCTTTCCAGGCCGATACCCTATACTTTCCTCCACGAAGTCCGCCTCCCAGATCGCTCCCAAAATCATGCTCACTGCCTGTTGCACGATCTTGTCTTCCAACACGGCGATCGCCAGCGGCCGCCGTTTCCGGCTCCCAGCCTTAGCTATCCACCGCCGCTTGACGCTCTGAGCGCGGTAACGCCCTGCCTTCAAGCGTTGTTCCAATTCTTCCAGACGTTCCTCGAGCCCCTCGGCATACTCCGCCCAACTCACCCCGTCGATCCCCGGGGCAGCCCGGCGTTTCAAGCGGCCAAAAGCCTCTCTTAACATCTGGCGGTCCAACAAGCGGCTCAAGGCCCGGAAGCGGTGCTTCGGGTCTTTCTCCGCCTTCGCTCTCAGTGCGGACAGGGTGCGTGACACGCCTGAGTGGGGAGTAGTCCTTTCCCCGGCGTGAGTGCTTTGTCCGCTTTGTCCTTCCGCCCGTCCCTTCGCCTTGTGCACGGCTCTCCCGGCTCCGACTACTACTGACGGGTCTGACTCCCGCTGCCTCCCCGCGCTCTCTTCTTTCTGTTGAGAGCCAGGGGCCTCCAGAAGATAGATCGCTTCGGAAGGTTCAGGCTGCGGGTCTCCCGAGTTCAAGGCTCCGCCCTCCTCAGGGCGGTCGTCTTCTCGCTTCTCTTCGCTCATGCCACGGTCTAAAGTCGACCCCGGTGGACCCTTCGGCGCGCGCCTTTTAACGCGCCTTCTGGTGCTGGATTCTCCATACTGTTACTGGATCTCCGTCCACGCCTCTATCTCTTACGGGGCTATATCAACCTTCAGAGGGGTGCGAGCCCTCCTGTGGCCTAGGCGCTCCCTGTCTACGCTTCGTCGAAGCCGTTTCGCCATCCGGATCTGACTCCCTTCAAGGAAGCGGCTTCCGGTGTTCCTGGTCTTGTTTACGCGGTGACCCTCCGCGATCTTTAATGACTTAGCTGACTTCAACGCAAGACTCGGTAGTGATTACTGGCTAGGTTTT
>JBGTBW010000294.1:0-12351 GCA_041749135.1 Verrucomicrobiales bacterium | reverse complement strand
TCAAATCTCGACAATTGACAAAGGCCTCGCTTTGTGGTCTAGTCGCGGACGTGGCGCGTCCATTGCGCGGCTCTCATCCGGGATCGCCGGGTTGCACTCGGCGTGTCCTTACACTCAGACCCAAAAGGTCTCTCGCCAAGCGCGCAGAGATTCAGAGAAATGGAAGAAGTGACACTTGATCGAACACCTCCTGCACCTATTCATCCCGAGACCTCTTCGCTGTCGTTCCTTAGCGAGCCCTGCGTGCTTTGCGAGAGACTCTTTTCTCCTCTGTTTCCCCTGCGTCCTCCCGTGTAAACCTCCCATGCCCCAGCGGCTATTTACAGGAGTTCACGGAGGTCACAAAAGGGTTTCTTGGCTCTACTGAGTTCACCGTCCGGCTGCGGCTTTTGGTGCTAGCCACGGATTTCATGAACAAGAGTTGTTGAGTTCTCTGGGATCATCTTCGGTGCCTTCTGTTCAATTCCTTCCCCCCATTTGCGTTTATTCGTGGTTCCTTCTTCCCCATCCGTGTTCATCCGTGGTTAAAACTTCCGGCTAAACGGGCCTCAGCGGGCCCGCTACGGTTTTCAGCCTAAGGTTCACTACCCCCCTGGGGGCGAGTCCACCCGCGTCCCGGATGGCACGCGAGACGCGTATCTTCCTACTCTACCGGCTCTCATCCGGAATCGCCGGGTTGCCCTCGGCGTGGTCCTTACACTCAGACCCAAAAGGTCTCTCGCCAAGCGCGCCAAGCTCGCGAAGATTCAGAGAAATGGAAGAAGTAGAACTTGATCGGACACCTCTGGCATCCATCCATCCGGAGACCTCATCCCTCTCATGTCCTGATGCGCTGCCATTTTAATCTCCTCCTGGAGACCCTGGAGGCGAACCTCAGCCGGGCCGCTCAGTGGTTGAACCAGAAGGAATGCGTGGTAACAACCCGGGTTGCGCCGTTTGGGCCGGGATGTGGGCTGGGAGGCGATCGTGCGGGCGGTCGAATCGATCAAGGGCGAAGAGTGGGAGAGTTTTCGGAACCGGCGCGAGGATTGGGGGCGGCATGTGGCCTTATGCCTTTGGCTACGGGAAGGGAGGCTGACTTTGGCGGAGTTGGGCGGAGTTGGCCGGGGGACTGGACTACACGGCGGCGGGCACGGCGGTAAGCCGATTGGGGAAGCGGCTGAGAGCAGACACCGGACACAATTGTCATATGTCGAGATGTGATTCCAGATTCTCCGTCAGGCATTCCGCCTCAAAGCCGTCACCGCCAACACACCGCTGCATTGCGCGCATTCTGTGGGTGTCCCCTATCTAAGCACTCAACCCGAATTGGGACTTGTGTGGCCGGTCCTGAAGGAACTCTGCTCAGATTGACGGCCTTCCTGGCGGTAAAGCTGGGCGAGAGTCATCGCGGCGCTACGGGTTCCCGGATCGTTGATCTTCGCCACCCTCGCTTCGAAGACTCTCTGTCAAGCTGGAACCTCAAGAGTTCGCGGGCAGGAGTGCCCGCGCCACATACCCTTTCAGCTCATCCAAATTCCTCGAGATCAGGAGTTCTGAGGCTATGAAGAGAACTTCGCGGGTTTGGAAGGGGGCTTCGCGCAACTTCGCACAGGGCCTTGTGCGGAGTTTATCCGTTGAAGGGCGTATTAATAAAGCGCTGTTTGGATAGTGATGACGTCCACACTTCAAGAATTGCGCTATCTTTGCTGTTCTGGTTGACGAAGAATGCCGGGTTTGACGGCGAAACCCGGGTCGGACAAGATGTAATCGTGGCCTACTTGCTGAGAGAGGCAGGCGATATGCGCTTTGCAGAGGCGCTGAAAGAGGAGTTGCCGGAAACTCGCTCCAGCGTCCGACTGTCGCTAACCAGCGAGTTTGGTATTCTGGATGAGGCTGATTACCCGGGTGTGGAGCGGGAGCGAAGGGAATTCAGACGACTCTTTCCTCGGACATCGGAACTTCTGAGCATTGCTCAGGAACGAAAGCCGTGAAGCAAGCCTGACTCATGGGTGTCAGGTGTCAGGAGCTAGTGCCACTCTGCATATTACGTTAAATATGGAATTCCACCGAATAAACTGTCGATCAAGAAGAATCGGAGGACTGCGTTGCGCTCGCCTCAGGGTTTGCTGCGGTGACCCAGCAGATGCACTGTCCGGAGGAGTTGTTCGATCTCCAGCGGCTTGCGCAGGACCAACACCGGGCCGAGTTCGAGGATACGGTTGAGGGGCTCGCTGTCAGGGTATCCGGTGATGATCACGATGGGGAGTTCCGGACTCTGCTCTCGGAGAGCGGCGTAGACTTGATCGCCTCCCATATCCGGAAGGTGGAGATCGAGGAACACCAGGTCGAAATTCTGACGCCGGTTCTCCTCGATGGCTTCCGCGCCGGAGCCGACGACGACTTGTCCAAATCCAGACCGGCTGAGGAACTCCCGAAAGACGCGCTGCAAGCCGGGATCGTCATCGACGGCGAGAACGAGGGGAGCGGGCGAGTCCTTGTCGGTTCTCAGAATGTCGCGATCGAGCAGCCTGCGTTTGATCCGCCAGCGTTTTCCGATCTGGACGGCCGGAAGTTCGCCGCGCTGCAAGAGGTAATAGACCGTGGGTTGCGGAATGCGGAGATAGGCGGCCGTTTCTTTGACGGTAAGCAAATCGGGCAAGGGCTCGGGCGAAAGTTCGGGCGAGGGCTCAGGGATGGGCTCAGGCATGGGCGGGAGAGGAGCAGGACGGAGCGTGGTGAGCGGCCGGCCTGGGAGAGGATAGGGACTGGAGGATTCCCCGAGCAATTCAATTCACTAGAGGTGGTGGAATTACAAGAATATCTTGCGTCCTGCGACCGAAGGGATTGTGGTAGCCCGCATATCTCATACTCTTTCGTCGCGAGGGGCCGGCGAGCCCCGTGAGGACCAGGCGCACGCAGCCGACGGCGCAGGGATGGGTGAGTACACCCTGTTCAAGCCTGAGGTAAGCGCAACGCTGTCCCGATGGGGCGCAGCGCGCCGCAGCAGAAAGAGTATGAGAAATGCGGGGTAGCTCCTTGAAGAATTCTGGGTATAAGGAGCGGCTAGTGAGGCGTTTGCCGTGGCTGGTCGCGTGGATCTCTGGCCTTGGTCTGAGTTCGATGGTATGGACATGCTTGGGTGCGGCCGATTTGCTTACTGGTACCGTTCCCGGTTGGGAGGGTGAGGGACTGCCGGCGGCTCCTGAAGACGGGATCCTGGATGCCGCCGGGCTTCTGAGCGAAGGACAATGGGAACGGCTTCGCCGGCAGATTGTGGAAGCTAAGGAGCGCGACGGGGTCGATTTGTATGTGGTGACCTACAGGGTGACGCCGGGAATCTCGATGGAAGATTTTGCCGCAAGCATCAAGGATCATTGGGCGAAGGAGAATGACAAGGTCATCGTATTGATTTATGACCGGCTTCAGCACGCGATCACCTTTGCGGCGAGCGCCGGAACCCAACAGATTTGGACTGCGACGGATTTGCATGCGGCGTTTCTCCGGACGATTCGCCGTTCTGTGGCGGGAGCAGAAGATGCGGATGATTTGGCGAAGGCGGGAGATCTCCTGGTGGCCGCTGCGGAGTTGCTGGCTGGGGATTTGATTCTCTCAGCGGCGACCGTGGATCCCCGGCCTCGGAGGTGGGGACCTGGTTTTGGGTGGCTGCTTGCGCCGCTGGTGATTGGTGGCGGGACGGTGGCGGGTATGGCGGCTTTTCTCGCTTCCCGGCAAGCGCGGACGGTGGCGAGGAACCGTCGTCGAACAACGTTTCCGCGGGTGGAAGTAGAGGCCCGGCTGGGGGCGAAGGAATCCGGCGGGGTGTATGGGAGCCTCGGAGAATGATTCTGGCTTGAGGTCGAGGATTGTGGATTGGGAACCCTTGTGCAGGGAGAATGGAGCCGACGGAGGAACGTAGGAGCAGGGGAGGCCAGGAGGAGCGGCGGGGCCGTCCAAGTTCCTGGAAGTTGGGTGTGGCCGCGATCGGCATTGGAATGGCGGCATTCCTGGGGTATTCACGTCATCAGTCTTTTCCGGCGGCCTATCATCGCGATGAACCGAGCAAGGTGGAGCAGGTGCAGGAGGGATCGCGGAATTTGTATCATCCGGTCCTGTTGTTGGAGACAGTGGAGCTGGTCCGCCGGAGTTTGAGGGTGGACCGGCAGGATGCGGAGGCAGTGGCCAGGCTGGGGCGGACGGTGTCGGCGCTGTTCATGGCCGGGGCGGTGGCGGCGCTGGTGTTGGCGGCGGGATGGCGTTATTCCCTGGCCGCGGGCATTTGGGCCGGGATTCTGGGCGGGGTGCATTTTCGCTTTTACGATGTGGCGCACTATTTCAAAGAGGACACGCCCTACCTGACGGGGTGTGCCCTGTTTCTTGCCGCGGCGATGCGCTGGAGGGAGCGGGCGAGCGAGGGCAGCGCGATCTTCCTGGGGTTGGCGGCCGGTATAGCCCTTTCGGCAAAGTATTCAGGGCTTATCCACGGTTTGACCGGGGTCGTCCTGTTGTGGGTCACTGCGGGCCGGGGCGCCGGAGGAAAGGGAAGGATGTTGGGCGTCTATGCCGTTGCGATGGCGTTGGTATTTGGGGCGCTCCACTTCCGGGTGCTGGTGGATCCGGAGGTATGGGGTCGCATGCGAGGTTCATTTCTGCGCGAGACTGATTGGATGCTGCGCGGGCACGAGGGCGTTGGTCAACGGGTTCCGCACCCGCTCTATTTGTGGCAGATTTATATGGATCACCGGTTGCCGCTTTTACTGCTTCTGGTGAGTCTTTGGCCGTTGCGGGCCCTGCTGGGACGGACGGACGCCGTGCTGCTGGGCAGTCACGCTGTCTACTTGGCCGCGATTTCGTGCACCGCGAAGTACTCGGAGCGCTATCTGCTTCCGGTTTACTTGGTGCTGTTTTTGTATGGGGCGGCGGCAGGTATGGAACTTTGGAAGAGGCGGCCGCGCCGCCGGGGATGGCGCGGCAAGGCCGCGGTCGCTGGAGCTGCTGGCTTTGCCGTCTACTTGCTCTTTCACCCGGTGTATATGTTGGTGCAGACGGACCGGCTGTTCCGGGAAGATAGCCGGGCGAAGCTGGGCGCCTTTCTCGAGGAGAAGGTTCCGGGCGCGGCTATTCTGGCGGCGGACGGGGATGTGATGCTGGACGTGGCTTTGGAGCGGGCTGGGCTGCGGGCACGGCCTATCCGCAGCGCAGTGTATGCTTCCGATCTCGGAACCATAGCCGAGTTGCGCGAAAGCGGCGTGACGCATGCGGTGGTGACCTACGATTCCTTTCATCGTTTTGTCGGATGGGGAACGGCAGCGTCCGGAGAGCGGGAGGAGGAGTGGGACCGGGCGCGGGAATTTTACGCGGTCCTTCGCGGAGAGGGGAGGCTGTTGTGGAGCAGTCCGCCGGCTTTTCCGAAGGTCTTGCACCCTGGAATCGAGCTTTACGCCCTGCCGGACCGGCGCTAGCCCGGATTTTTCACCCTCTTTCTGCTGCGGCGCGTTACGCCCCTTGGGGACCGCGTTGCGCTTGCCTGAGGCTTGAACAGGGTGTAATCACCCGGCCCTGCGCCTTCGGCTTCGCGCGCCTGGTCCGAACGGGGCTCGCCGGCCCCTCGCGACGAAACCGTGTGAGAAATGCGGGCTAGGGGCTGGCGGCTTTATGGAATCGCTTTTGGCCTATTATCTCCATGATTGGGACCCGTATATCTTCCGGATCGGGGAACGATTTGGCCCGCGCTGGTATGGGTTGTCCTACGTGGCGGCCTTCATTGCCGGGTATTGGATTTTGCTGCGGCTGGCGCGAAAGGGATACACGCGACTCTCGCCCCCACAGGTGGGGGATTTCATCGTGCTGGCGGCCATCTTCGGGGTGTTGTTGGGGGGGCGCTTGGGGTCGATGCTGCTCTATCAGTTTGACGAGTTCAGGCTGCGGCCGTGGATTTTCTTCACAGAGTTTGGCCAGGGCGGGATGGCTAGTCACGGAGGCATTGCGGGATTAGCGCTTTTCACACTTTGGTATGCCTGGCGTCATCGCTTGTCCTGGCCGGGACTCGGCGACGATTTGGTCATCGTGGCGCCATTGGGCATTTTTTTTGTGCGCCTGGCGAACTTCATCAATGGAGAACTTTACGGCCGGGCCACGAAGGTGGCTTGGGCGGTGTTGTTTCCGGAGGAGTTGACAAAGTTGCCCTTGGAAAGGCGGATCGCCTTCGAGAGGGCGGCCTTGCGGGCCGATCCGGAGGTTCCGGGCCTGCAGGCGGGGCCTCCGGCGGTGATGGATACGGTGCGCCGGGCTGGGGAGAATCCGCAGCTTGAGGAGGTCCTGCGGGAGACGCTGACGCCGCGGCACCCCTCGCAGATCTACCAGGCCTTGCTGGAGGGGTTGCTTCTTTTTGTGGTTCTGATGGCGGTCAGGTTGCGCTGGAAGCAGCTTCCGGCCGGATTGCTGACAGGTTTCTTCTTTTTGGGTTACGCCGCCTTGCGGATCGCCGGAGAACGGTTTCGCGAGCCGGACGCGGCGCTCATTTACGGATTAACCCGGGGAGAATTCTATTCCGTGGTGATGATTCCGGTGGGCTTGGCCTTTGTCGCCTACGCCTGGATAGGCGGCGGCGGGAAGGCCGCGACGGGTGGCGGAGGACGGCCTGGCGGAACGGGGACCGGCAAGAGACCGCGAGGGCGCAATGGCAAGGAGCGGTCTGCGGGCTAATCCGCATTTCTCATAACTTCAGGAATCTTCTTCGTCGTCGTCGATTCGGTCGACGAAGCGCATGTGTTGATCGAGGAAGGTCAGCTTGACTTTGCCGGTGGGTCCGTTGCGGTTTTTGGCTACATCGAGCAAGGCCCGTCCCGCGGCTTGCTCTTCTTGCGTCTCATCTTCGGCGTAGTACTTTTCCCGGAAAAGCAGGCCCACGACGTCGGCGTCTTGCTCGATCGCTCCCGATTCACGCAGGTCGCTCAGTTTCGGTTTTCCTCCGCGGTTTTCCGGGCCGCGATTCAGTTGAGCCAGGACGACGACGGGCAGATCGAGTTCCTTGGCCAGCGCTTTGACGGAGGCGGAGATCTCCGACATTTCGATCTGGCGGCTTTCTTGTGCCCGCCGGCTGGTTGAGCGCATCAATTGCAAGTAGTCGATCACGACCAATTGGATGTCGTGCCTCTTTTTCAGGCGCCGGGCTTTGGAGCGCACTTCGGTGATGCTAAGGGCCGCGGAGTCGTCGATGAAAAGACCGGCTTCGCTGAGAGTTCCCGCCGCGTGCATGATCGCGGGGAAATCGCCTTCCCGGAGGAAGCCCCTCTGCAACTCGGAAAGGCTGAGGTTGGCCTGAGAACAGAGCAGGCGAAGAACGAGTTGGATGCTGGGCATTTCCAGGCTGAAAACGGCGACCGGGCGCCGCTCGTGGAGGGCGACGTGCTCCACGATATTGAGGGCCAAGGAAGTTTTTCCCATGGAGGGGCGGGCGGCGATGACAATCATTTGTCCGCCCTGGAAGCCGCTGGTGAGTTCGTCGAGACCGGTGAAACCGGAGGACAAGCCTGTGATGCGGCCCCGGTTGTGGAGCATGACCTCGATGTAATCGACGGCGCGGCGAACCTGTTCGAACATGGCCGGGATATCGCGGCCGCCGCGGCGGTCCCGAATGGCGAGAATCCGTTCTTCGGTTCGGTCGAGGACGGCATCGACCTCCTCCTGATTCTCGTAGGCTTCCTGAACGGACTCGCTGCATGCGCCGATGATGGAACGTAGCGTGGACTTTTTGGAGACGAGTTCCAGGTAGGAGCCGAGCAGGGAAGGGACGGTGCCGTGGGTGATGAGGGAGGCGAGATACCCGTGGCCTCCGGCTTCCTCGAGGCGTTTGCGATCGACGAGGGTCTGGGTCAGGGCAACGAGATCAAAGGGATCGGGGCGGCCCGACAATTCGAGGAGCGTCTCATAGAGTAAGCGGTGCGCTGGGACGTGAAAGGAGTCGGCCCCGGCGAGTCCTTCCACCACGGAGGAAATTACCTCGGGATCGTTAGGGGACCGGAGCAGGCAACCCAGAACGGCCTTCTCTGCATCGATGCTGCTGGGGAGGGCCCGGAGGACCTGATCCCGCCCAGCGGCTCGCGCCGCGGGCCGCAACAGTTCGGGGGGCGCGTCGTCATCAGGCTGCCCGGAGTATTTGGGACGGGCGGCGTCTTCGCGGCGTTTGGACGATTTGGGCTTTCGGGGCGGCGGGCTGGAGCCTTGCGAATCGGATGAGGAAGGGTCGCTGGACATGAACGGCGGTGAAGGAAGGGCGAGGGGACGGACCGGAAGGGAACGGGCGCGGCGGGAGGTCCGTGCATCCCTGCGAAATCCGGTGCTCGCCGCCCAAAAGCGAGAGTGGGAAATTGGGCAAGCAGCTTCAAGAAAAAGCTGCCGGTCTAACCAAAAAAATCAGGCCTGTTCGACCGGCGCTTGAGACGGAGGCGGGATCACTTCTACCTTGAGATTGGCGGTGACCTCGGGATGTACCTGCACGGGCACGTTGAACTTTCCGTGCTGTTTGATGGGTTTCTCCAGTTCGATGCGGTGGCGGTCGATCTCAAGCCCGTTGGCTTCCTCCGCGATAGCGCGGGCCAGGTCTTGGGTTGTGATCGACCCGAAAGCCTTGCCGCCCTGTCCAGTGGAGAGCACGAGAACGAGCTTGAGTTTGCGCAGCCGGGAAGCGATTTGCTGGGCATCGTCGAGTTCCCGGGCTTCCCGCTGAGCGCGCTTTTTCTCCAGCGAGTTGCGCAGCCGCAGGTTGGCCCGCGTGGCTTCCAGGGCGAGACCCTTGGGAACGAGGTAGTTCCGCGCGTATCCGCGGCGCACGGAAACGACTTCCGCTTCGACGCCGAGATCTACGATTTTCTCTTGGAGAATGACTTGTACGGTGGCCATGGATTTCGCCCGGATTGAAGGGAGGGGACAGCTAGGCGGCGGTCAAGGGGCTGTCAAGAGGCTTTGGAAAGGCCCGATTGTGGCCAGGAGGAGCGCATGTTCAGCGCGGCGGGTGGGCCGCCTGGAACGGAACCTCCTCCCTGGAGAGGCAGGTCCGGGTAGGCGAGGGGCGCCAGGGTGACGATCCAACCCTGGAAAGTGGAGCTTCGCTCTACGCGGAGCACGGCGGCATAACTCGCGGTTCGCTCAAAGCGGATGATGGGTCCAAGGGCCGGTTTTTCATTTGTAGCCTTAGTGGAGTAGAGAATCTCGAATCGAAGCGCGGGCGTTTCCGGAACGTGACCGCGAGCCAGAAAACCTGAAGGAAAGAACCCGTGGGCCGGCAACGGCTCGACCGAGTCGATCTCGATTTCCCCTTGGAAAAAGGGACTGTGGCTGGCGGCCGGGTAATGGAAGACGTAGTTGCGCATCAGCAAACCGTTCCAATCGGCCAGAGTGTCTTTCTCGGAGTGATCATGGACCTGCGCGGCCAAACTGCCGGCGTCGAGAAAGTCGCAAACGCCTTCGGGCCGGCTGTCGGGGCCGTAACTGCGGAGGGCTTCGATTTTTCCCAGTTTCTGGAGGAGATCAAAGTAGAGAGGACGCTCGGGATGGGCATCGACGTCGAAGGGAAGAGTCCAAGAAATGAGCGTCCAGGCTCCCAGGGCGAGAAAGATGAGGGTCCATCCGATGAGGGATCCGCCATCCTGGCGTTGGAAGCGCCGGTTGTCCCGGCTGCGATCCATGAAGGTAGGATTCAGGGCCGGCCCGCTGAGGTAGCCGTATCTGCTTTGTCTCCGGCTGCCCATGGTTCTTTGTGCGTCGTGCGGGAAAGAGCGCTGAGGCGGCTCGATCTCGGATCCTGAAGTCTTCAGGCCTCACTCGCTCCCAGCATTCAACGGGCCGGGCGAGGCTTCAGATCCGGCCGGAACGCCGGCGGGCTCGAAGGAGGAGCCGCAACCGCAGCTCCGGGCAGCGTTGGGGTTGATGATTTTGAATCCACTGTCGGTCAACCCGCTGCTGTGGGTAATGGTCGATCCCTGGAGAAAGGCGGCGCTGTTGGGATCCAGGAGGAGTGGGCCGCCCGGCGTCTCGACCACGGCGTCTTCGGCTTGCCGGGAATCAAGGCGGAATTCATATTGAAGGCCGGCACAGCCGCCTTTCTGAACACGGAGACGCAGTCCGCTTCCTGCGGGTTCGCCTTCCAACAAGAGTCTCAATTCGTGAACGGCCTCGTCCGTGACGTAAATCATGGTCATGCTACAGTAACCCGGGCTGGAGTCCGGTCAAACCGCGCGCGAGGGCAGAAGTCCCGGCGGGGCAGGATTGGATGGACGGTTTCCGGTCCATGCCGACCACCTTATGCACCGGGTAAGACTGCTTTCCGACGCGCTCGCCAGTCAGGTCGCCGCGGGCGAGGTCGTGGAGCGTCCGGCCTCGGTGGTGAAGGAATTGGTGGAGAACAGTATCGACGCCGGCGCGCGGCGCATCGAGGTGGCGGTGCAAAGGGGAGGGCTCGCGCGTATCTGCGTGGTGGACGACGGTCGGGGCATGGACCGCAGCGATGCCATGCTGGCTGTCGAGCGGCACGCCACCAGCAAGATCCGGTGCAAGGAGGATCTGGAGCGCATCACGACGCTCGGATTTCGCGGCGAAGCGCTGCCCAGCATCGCCAGCGTCTCCCGGTTCCGGCTCGCGACCCGTCCGCATGGCGCGCTCGCGGGGACGGAGGTCCGCCTCGATGGCGGCCGGCTCCAGGAAGTGCGGGATTCCGGCGAGGCTCCCGGCACCCGCATTGAAGTGCGTTCCCTCTTCTACAACGTGCCGGCACGGCGGAAGTTTTTGCGGACGGAGGCGACAGAGTTTAGCCACGTCGAACAGCAGGTGCGGGTTCAAGCTGTAGCTCACCCCGATATCGCCTTTTCGCTGCTGCATGGGGAGCGGACGGTTTTTCGCCTGCCCGCCGCCGACGCTCTCGAGGAAAGGGTTGCCGGATTGGTGGGCCGCGATTTGGCCAAGCGCTTGTTGCCTGTGCCCGGTGTGGAAGAGGGCGGCGTTCGGGTCTGGGGGCTGGTGGGTGAACCCGGCCTGGGCAGGTCTACGAGGGCCATGCAGTTCGTGTTTTTGAATCGGCGGCCGGTGGACAGTCCCGTCCTTCATTATGCGCTTCGGGAGGGTTACCACACAGCGCTCATGAAGGGGCAGTATCCGGTCACCTTTCTCTTTGTCGAAATGGACCCCGGCGCCTTCGACGTGAACGTGCATCCATCGAAGAAGGAAGTGCGGTTTCGGGATGCCTCGACGGTCCGGAGCGCGATCGTGGCCGCGGTGGCCGACGCTTTGGAGGGGGCCCGCCACAGCCGTTTTCGGGCCATTCCGGCGCAGCATGGGGCGGGCGGCGCATCGGATGCTGAGTCCGGCGAGACGATCGCTCCTGTCCATGCGGGTGGAATCGAGGCGGACCGTCAGGAAGATCTGATCGCCCAACGAGAGCAGATCGCCTTGCGGCGCGACTGGATGGACGCGGGGCTGGCCGGCGGCATGGGGAGGGGGGCTCCGGATGAGCTTGGGAGAGATCCGGGTTCTGCTGATTCACCCGCCGATGCCTTGAAGCCGGTGCAGGGAGGTACGGAAGGGGAAGGGGCCGGCTCGATGGAGGGCAACGAGGAAGCCGCGCTGGCGGCCGCGGATTTCCGGATCGTGGGAGTTTTGGGGAGGCTGTATGTGCTTCTGGAGGGCGCCGAAGGACTCGTGCTCATGGACCAGCACGCCGCTCATGAACGCGTTCTTTTTGAAGAGATGCGCCGGCGGATGGAGGAACGGGGGGTGGCTACGCAACGCCTTTTGGTTCCGCTCATGTTGGAATTGGCGCCCCGTGATCTGGACTTGGTCCAGCAGAATATCGAGGCTCTGGCCCGGTTGGGAATTGGAGCGGAACCCTTCGGCGGCAATGCAGTGAAGATCGACTCGTTGCCTGCGTTGTTTCGGGGCGAAGATCCGCAGGTTTTTATCAACCGGCTCCTTGAAGAACTCAAGAAGGAGAGCCGCCGCATGTCCACGATCCGGTTGGGTGAAGATTTGGTGGCGACAACGGTGTGCCGGCAGGCGGTGAAGGCGCGGGATCTCCTGCGCCCTCACGAACTGGAGCAACTTCTCGCCGATCTTCTCGCCTGCGAGATGCCGTTTTGTTGTCCGCATGGCCGGCCTACGCTGGTGCAAATCTCTTTCGACGAATTGGAGCGGCGTTTTGGGCGGCGCACGTGACTGCGCGGCGATTTCATGGAAAAATCGGTTGACCCTGCGGGCTGATGATTTAGGTTAAACATCCCGGCTGGAAAAGCTGGGGAGGCAGGAAGAAGCAGAGGGGGGTCCGTCTTAAGAGAATTGGGGCGGGCCCTTTGGCATCGGAAGGCCTGGAAGGATCTTTGGCAG
>JBGTBW010000293.1:0-38728 GCA_041749135.1 Verrucomicrobiales bacterium | reverse complement strand
CTGCCAAAGATCCTTCCAGGCCTTCCGATGCCAAAGGGCCCGCCCCAATTCTCTTAAGACGGACCCCCCTCTGCTTCTTCCTGCCTCCCCAGCTTTTCCAGCCGGGATGTTTAACCTAAATCATCAGCCCGCAGGGTCAACGGAAAAAGACAAAGTATTTTCAGAAATCGCCCATTTCTTCCCACAACCCTCCCCACAATCCTCTTCGACCCCTCAATTCGACCGTTCCCGGGCTTCCTAAAGCTCATGCCCGTTCCGCCCGGCCCTCCGGAGCGGGTTGCATCTCCAGCGGCCCCGCATCAGTGTTCTTCCCTCATTCTATCGCCTTCACCTCCATGAAACCCCCGGAAGTCTGCCCCGTCTGCTACGAAGAAGTGCCGCTCCGCGCCAAAGCCTGCCCCTCTTGTGGAGCCGACGAGCGATCCGGCTGGAACGAAGAAAACCTCGCCTATGACGGGTTGGACCTTCCCGACGGGGCTTGGGAGGATTCCGATCCGGCTCATCCGTCCCGCCGTTCAGCGTCCACGGGCCTCCCCTTGCTCTGGAAACTCGCCGCCATCATCCTTCTGCTGGCTCTGTTTCTTCTGTTCCGCCCCTTCTAATTTGACCGTCCGGAGGGACAGAGGCCCCTAAAGAAACGACCAAATTGCCGGGAAGCGGCCTGACCCGCTGGAAGATCCGGGGAGCCAATTTTCGGCCCCGCAGATATCCTTCCGCCATCATTTCCATTTTGGCGTCAATATTGTCGACGAAGTGCAGCAACATGGCCTCCGGCGTACGCGGAACCACGGGAGATCCGAATTCCTGAGTTCCGTGGTGCGCAGCGATGAGATGGAGGAGATGGAGACGGACATCGTCGTTGCCGGGGACCCAGGCGCTCCAGCGTTCGAGCTCCCCTGCCTCCTCCAAATCGCGCCAGAGCCGGTTCACCAGTTCCATTCCGCAGGCGATATGCCCGATGAGTTCGCCGACCTCCTGGTAAGGCATGGCGAATCCGTCTTTGTCGCAGCTATTCTCCCAAAGCTTGCCGCAGTCGTGGAACAGCACGCCGGCCAGCAGAAGGTCCCGGTGGATTTCCGTGTAGACTCCACAGAGCGCATCCGCGCTACGCAGCATCTGGGCTACATGTTCCACCAAGCCGCCGCGCCGCGCATGGTGAAACTCCCGCGCCGCCGCCGTGCGCCGGAAGCGCTCACCGTACTCCGTCAAGAAGCGCGAGGCCAAGCCCCCCAAGCGGGGATCACGCATTCCCGAGACATACTCCTCGATGCACCGGTAGTCCGCATCCTGGCGTTCGCGGCGTCCAGCGGACCCATGCAACAACGCCTCCTTCTCCTCCTCGCCGAGAGCTCGCAGAGACAACCGGCCCGGCTCCAGCCCATAGGGATCCCGAAAGGTCCAACGCCCCCCGAGTTCCAGAAAATCGCGTTCTCGCAGTTGAGCCGCCTGCGTGTGAAGCGGATGGTCGGCCCAGACCCTCAGGGGCAATCGCCCTTCGCCGTCGGTGAACTCCAACTCGAGGTATTCCTTGTCCTGCTTGGTCAGCCGCGAGCGGACCGCTTCCAGTTGCACCCGGAGAATCGCCTCGACGGGCCCGGCCGCGGCCCGGCGCTCGAGTTCCCGCACAGTCATCCGTTCCATCCGCTCACCCTCACAGTACGCTCAAGGCGCGGCAAGCTGAAAAAGCAACCGTTGGCAGCTTCCGCCGCCGCGGCGCCGGGTTCAGGCCTTGCCCCTTGTTTTCGTCCTGGCCCCGCAGGATAGTCCCACTCCACCCTCATGAAACCACTGTTCCCGACGCCGATTCGTTCCGGCCTGTTTACGCTTTGTCTCGCAACTGTCGCGGCTCTCCCCGCCCGGAGTCAAGACCCCGGCGGGGAAGTGACCATCCGGGATCTCGAAGCTGGCCAGGAAGCGCCAAACGATGCCTACACCGAGATCGAGCGACTGGTCCGGATCATGGAGATCGTCCGGGAAAACTACGTGGACGAGCAAAAGGTCACCTACAGGCAGCTCATCGACCACGCCTTGGAGGGCATGCTGGCGGGACTGGATCCCCATTCTCAGTTCCTCTTTCCCAAGGTGTTCGAAGAGATGCGGGAGCAGACGGAGGAAAGCATGGCGGCCGGCGTCGGCATCACCGTGAGTCTTGAGGGCAACCTCCTCACCATCATCGCCGTGCAGAAGGAAGGGCCGGCGGCCCGGTCGGGAGTCATCGCCGGCGATCAAATCCTGCGCATCAATGATATTTCCACTGAGCGATCCGGACTCACCGAAGCGCAGCTCCTTCTCCAAGGCGAACCAGGCGAGACCTTGCGCCTGACGCTGCGGCGTCCGTCTACCCAGGAACTGCTCGAAGTGGAGTTGCTCCGGGAAGTCGTGCGGGAAGCCACCGTCCAGGGCCCGCAACTGCTCCCGCCGGATTTGGCCGGGGAACGCCGCATCGGTTATGTCCGGGTCGTCCAATTCAATGGTCCTACCTCCCGCGATCTCGAACTGGCTCTCGACGCGTTGGAGAAGGAAGGCATGCAGGCCCTCGTGCTCGATCTTCGCGACAACCCCGGAGGATTGGTCCAAAGCGCCGTCGAAGTGTGTGGTCTGTTTCTTCCGCCCTCCACGCCGGTTCTCACCATGGAAGGCCGCGATCCCGCCCGCAATCCGCCGCCCTTCGTCACCCCCGAGCGCCAACTCCGGCCCCGCAGCTACCCTCTGGCCGTGCTCATCAACGCGAACAGCGCCAGCGGAGCCGAACTGGTCGCCGGAGCCCTTCAAGACCTGCGCCGGGCCATCATCACGGGCGAAACCTCCTTCGGAAAGGGATCGGTGCAAACCATCCTCCCGCTCGACGGAGCGGCTCTCCGGCTCACAACCGCAAAGTATTACACTCCGGGTCATCGCACCATTCACGAGAACGGCGTCGTTCCCGACATCGTCGCCGCGCTCACACCCGCCGAAGAGCGCCTCCTCCGTCTCTCCTGGAACCGCGAAAATCTTTCGCCCGGAGAGGAAGCCGAGCTTCCGGGATTCCGCGACCGGCAACTCGACCGGGCGGCCGATGCCCTCAAAGCGGCATTGTTCTTCCTCGCCCAGCAGGAGGCTTCAACGGGCTCCGGGCCCGAAGCCCCAACCGGCCCGCCATCAGACGGGCCCGATGAGCCGCCTCCGCCAGTCCAGGAACACGAGGATCCTCCCTCCCAAGAACCCTCGACCGGGAAGCCCGGGAGCGCGGAAGACGATCCAGCCAGAGATCCCGGTTGACCCGCATTTCCCCCGGCGTTTCGGGCGGCGCCACACACCCTGCGCTCCCAGAGCGCCTCAATCGTCTCGTTTTTCGAGGGGTGGCCGTCCCGGACGCCGCCGGTTTGTGAGGAAGAGGACCACCACCACCAGCGTTGCCAGAGCGCCTGCGCCCAACACCAGCGCCATCAACACCACCATCAATTCCACTGGCCCGATGGAAATGGCAGCCCACGGAAAGCCGCTGAAAACGGCGCCAAACATTTGGATCAGCCTATCTCCGCGCAGAGGACCGTCAAGCCGGGACACCCATCCTGCCGGCACGCCGCAATCCCGCCTCCCTAGCCCACGCGGTTCCCCATCGACTCCATCTCCGGGAAAGCTTGCTTCTCCTCAGAGAGACCTCACCCCAATCCCCGGCCGGCGCCCGGACTGCCTACCCAGGCTCGCCGGAGCCTTCACCGGAACCCCTTTTCGGATCTTCTCCCCCGCCAAAATCTCGATCACCATCTCGTGTAGAACCAGCCGCGGTTCGATCGTGGTGAGCACCAGCCGCAAATTCGCCTGCAAACAACTCTCCAGCGCCCGGCGCAGCTCCGGCATGGTGAACCGGTCCGCTGCGAGGCAGGCGAAATAAAGACTCCACTCACTCACCTCACCTTCCTTCTTTCGCGGGGCCACATCCACGGCCTCGGGGGGCAGCGCTCCTAACTGAGCCTTGAATTCCGGAGGAATACCCCAGCCTCCCCCGGCCGCGCCAACCCGAAGTCCGAAGCGGTCCATCAACTCCCGGGCCGCCACCATGGACCGGACCTTGGGAACCACTGCAGCCAAAAGGATCCCGACCGGTGTTTCTCCGCTCTGCAGCATGAGGTCGATCCGGTCCAGCGCCGTGCTCAAGTCCCGCTTTCCGATCGCATTCCCGATCTCGAAAACCACGCCTCCACGCGTAGGCGAAGCCGTCGCCTCGACATCGGCCGGCTGGACCTCACGCCGATCACCCAAATACAAGTCCAGCTTTTCCAACTCCCCGGCGATCTGCATCGAACTGTCCCCCACCCGCATGACAAACTGCAGCAGACTATCGCCCGCAAAGCGCAACCCCATCGCGCGCGCTTTCATCCCAGCATACTCCATGACCTTTCGCTCCCACCCCGCCCGGGACATGTCCGCCCGGTCCGATTCCTCCAACACCGCGAGCTTCTTGAGATTTAGGTAAAACCGGCGCTTCCTATCCATCGGACCCGCGCTCAAGACGAACGACACCCCAGGTGGGAGACCGGCCGCCAACACCGCCAGCAGCCGCTCGCCCGCATCGAGCGTCCGCTCCGACCGGCCAGTCACCGTGTCGTTGAAGAAGTTCGCGTTCTTCAACCACACCACTTTGTCCCCCCCAAAGAAGGGCAGGGTCAACAAAGCCTCAATGGTCCGCCCGACAATCTGCACCGCGCCTTCCGTGTTCTCGGCGATTCCATCGATCGTTTCCGTGTCCAATCCATCGATGGTCCCGCCGGACAAACTTTTGACCTTGGCCCGGGCCGCGTCGCGGACCTGACCCTCGTCGGTCCCCGTGTAAGCGTAGATTCTCCCGCCGCCGGGATTCTTCGAAATCCCCGCCTTCCGGGCGGCCTTTTTTCGCGCTGGCGGCATGTCATCCTCGAGCCCGCATTTCTCGCACTGTTTCGTCGCGAGGGGCTCGCGAGCCCCATGCGGACAAGGCGCGAGCAACCGAAGGCGCAGAGCTGGGTGGGTACACCCTGTTCAAGCCTGAGGCAAGCGGAACGAAGGCAGGATGGGGTGCAGCGCACCACAGCAGAAAGGTTGTGAGAAATGCGGTTAGGCCAAAGCCCCGGGCTCGCCAAGTCCAACTACGAGCGCGGCCCGATCCCGCAAGGAGCGGCGGAACTCATCGCGCCCCTTCCCCGGTCGCCCCCGCTTTTGGAGAAACAGGCCCGCCGCTCTTCGCGGGCTCCCAGCCGCCCCTCTGCCGCTGTGCTTCGAAAAGCACGACGCCGGCCGCCACCGACACATTGAGGCAGGAAACCTGGGCGCCGGCATCCATCGGAATCCGGACGAGAAAATCGCAACGTTCCTGCGTCAACCTCCGTAAACCCGACCCTTCCGCACCCAGCACAATTCCCAACGGCCCTCGGAGGTCGGTTTCGTAAAGCGATCGCTCCGCGTTGTCCGCCGTCCCTACCAGCCAAACACCCGCTTCGCGCAATTGCTCCATGCACCGCGCCAGATTGGTCACCGTCGCCACGGGGATATGTTCCGCCGCCCCACAGGCCACCCGGCAGACCGTCTCGTTCAACCCCGCCGCCCGGTCCCGCGGAGCCACCACGGCATCCACTCCCGCTGCATCCGCCGTGCGCAAACAGGCCCCAAGATTGTGTGGATCCTGCACGCCGTCCAGAATCAACAGGAAGGGATCTTTCACCCGCATCACCAGGGCGCGCAAGTCCGCTTCACTCAGACTGACAACCCGGGATTCCGGACTCCAGTGGCGGTGGGCTCGCCGCCCTTGGGAACGCGGGTTTCGTCCCATCGCTTCACACCCGGGGGCTTTCCGTCCCGCGCTTCCCCCTCTTATTCAATTGCTGGTTTCTCCAACTTCCACCTCTTCCACGAGTCCGATGCCGCCTGTCTCTTCCACCTTCCATTGCGCGCGCACCGCGGGGAAGCGCACGTAGCCGTCCTCGAGGATGAACACCTTTTGGCCTTCGGGATAGCGGTTGAAGACTCGGCCCTGATACAGCTCAATCGGCCCCTCCAGTTCAAAACGCCTCATGTAGGCGTTGTAATAAATGGCCTTGGCCGTCGCCGTCGTCATGACCCGAGTGTGCTGGGGCGGGCGAATCGAGGCCAAAGTCGCTCCTTCCTGTGCGGCAGCCCGGATCACCCTGCTGCGGCTGCGGTCCAATTCCGCATCCAACACTCCCCCCGTGAGCATCCAGGTGTCGGCAATGCGTGCCCGGTTCGCCCAGTGACGGGCCGACCCTGTCTCTGCATCCGATGTTTCCGTCGAATAGTAGATCGGGCTGCTCTTAACTTCCAGGTCCTTGGAACTCTCGCAGCCAGGTCCGATCAACACGATCCCAGCTCCCAACGCCGCCAAACAAGTCACGCGCATAAGCGCGACGATAAGGCCCGCTCCTCCGATGACAACGCATTTTCTTTTGCCATGGCGCAAGCCCCCCGTCCGGCCAACAATCCCTCATGCGCTTCCCGGAACCCACGTTCCATCCCCTCGGCGCGGATCACCTCGCCGCGCTCGTGTTTTTGGGAGCGCTGCTCACCTTCCTGCTTGTTCAAGTCCGGCGTCTCAGCCCCGATCACCCCGCCGTTCGCCTCCAAGGAGCCGCCCTCGGCTGGGCCACCTTCCTGTCCTATCCCGTTCACCTCCTGGCCTTGTGGATCTCCGGTGACCTGGGCAGGACTGCTGACCAACTCCCCATGCATCTCTGCAACTGGGCCGGCTTCCTTACCCCATTCGCCCTCCTCCTCCGCCGTCCGCTCATCGTCGAACTCGTCTATTTCTGGGGGCTCGCGGGCACGTTCCAAGCCCTGGTCACTCCCAACCTCTTCTTCGGCTTTCCCCACCCCTTCTATTTCACCTTCTTCTCGCTCCATGGCGGAGTCGTCGTCGCCGCCCTCTACCTCGTCGCCGGCCTGAGACTTTACCCGCGCCCCGGAGCCGCCCTGCGCGCCTGGCTCTGGCTCCAGCTCTACGGAGCCGTGGCCTTGGCCATCGATCTCCTGGCCTCCAGCAACTACGGATTCCTGCGGGAAAAACCCGCCCGCGGTTCTCTCATGGACCTCATGGGCCCTTGGCCTTGGTATCTGCTCGCGCTCGAACTCCTGGCCCTCGCCGCCTTCGCCCTCCTCAATCTTCCCTTTGTTCTGCTGCGCCGCCGGGATCCTTCTCCTTCTCAGTCTCTCCCGCCTTGACCTCGTTCTCCTGCTTCGCCGGCCGGAATTCCAATGCCGCGGAGTTGATGCAGTAACGCAAGCCCGTCGGCTTCGGCCCGTCGTCAAAGACATGCCCGAGATGTGCGTCGCAGACCGCGCACAAAACCTCCGTCCGGTCCCAGCCGAAACTGCGGTCCGGCTTGGTGCTCACGTGCTCCTTCTTGCCAATATCCCAAAAACTCGGCCATCCCGTCCGGGAATCGAATTTTTCCCGGGACCGGAACAGCAGATATCCACAACACACACAGTGGTAATCCCCAGCCTTCTTCTCATCGTGCAAGTCCCCGGTAAAAGCCCGCTCCGTTCCCTTCAACCGCGTCACGTAATACTGCACCGGAGTCAGTTTCTCTTTCCATTCCGCGTCGCTCTTCTCGACCCGGAGCGCGGACTCTTCCGGTTTGCCTTTCTCCTCGATCCTTTCTGCCGGCTCCGCCGCCGCGCACCACACCGCAATCCCCACAAGGCCTAAAGCATACAAGCGCTTCATCCCACTAAACTAACTCAACCAGCGAGACCCGCAACACCAGCCTCCTCAAATCTCAGATTCGAATCTGAGGGCTCTTTTTGGCCGTCATCTGTTGGTTTTACGAAGGAAAATGGACGACCGTGGACGATTACGGACGATTTTGACATTAGCTAATTGATTAGCAGGGCTCGACCATTGCCAGAACTCCGGCGGTGCCCGGGCCCTGAGGGAGGAGCGTTTCGGCATAGTCCCGGGCGCTCAAGCGCTTGTGGCGGGACCTCATCTTTCGCCCTTGGAACGATGATCCGCTGCTGTGCCCCGCCTGCCAGGGGCTCATGAAGCGTGCCGGCTCCTTCCTCAGGCCAGAGGCAATCGAATCCTTCCTGCGCCTGCATGGACTTTGGGAAGGGATCATCTCGCTGCCGCCGCCTCCGCGCCCGCCGTTCGCCATCGAAAAACGCCGAGGGACCGGAGGCGTTTTGGACGCAGGCGAAGCCGGAGCCCGCAGGGAGAGCCCGCCGGGCGGGGCGGGCGAATCAAACCCTCGAGCCGTTCGAGGAGGCGGGCCAGCAAGCCTGGGAAGCGCCCCAACTCCCGCTGAACGACGGCCGGGTCCTCATCCTCGATCCCGAGCCGCTTCCGGACGACGGACTGCCAGTCTACCAGGCCGGTGGAGCGGCCAGGCCGAACCCCCTGAGCACCGCGCTGCAGATTGATCGCGCCATGCGCCGGCGGAGCCGTGTCCCGGGGCCGGAAAAGAGCGCCCAAAAATGCGCAAAACGGCTCGAGATCTCCCTTGACCGAAGCGCCGGTTCCTCCTGAAGCTGCCGGAAATTAGCCAGGATGACCAATCCGGACCCCTTCCTCCCCCTCAACCCCCTCCAACCCGCCCCTCTGACCAGGCGGGACCGGCAGCCTTTGAAAAGCGAATTCCTAGCAGTAAAAAGGAAGAGGCTGAAAAGGCTGCGTTGGACTACATCGATGCTGTGCAAGCTGAGGCAGTAGCAAAATATAATCAGTTCGTAGATCAACATCAAGGTGGCATCAATGCAGAGGAAGGTGATTGGAGGCAACGCAGTTGGACCTTCGAGGTCGATGGCCGCACAGTTACCAGGCAAGTTAATGTTAATTTTGGTGTCGAGGGTGACCCCTACACATGGGATGCGCCGTCCAATGTGACGTGGGATGTGAACTGTGAAGACTATTGAAAGTTTTCTTGGAATGAATGGCAGGATATGCAGTCGCACACCAATGATGGCTACGATTGTCGCTGGGGTTCTTATTTTGGCTTCGGAGGCACAGGAACAACAGGACAGAATCGAGAATCAGAGATTGGCGGCCAGCGGTGAGTATACGTTTCAGTATGAGGCGTCGGGAGTTCATGCCTCCGAGCATCTGAAGGACTCGTTAACAGCATCACTTCGCTCATTGACGGAGAGAAAGGAGAGTCGGTATCGCAATAAGCGGTTTGACACCGAACTACATGTTGATGGGAAGCGGAGATCCGTAGGGTTGGGAACTGGAAATGTCGGGGAACTTGACAATGCTTTTGCTGCTACGGACACAGCGCTATCCCAAATACTTCAGTTGATGAAGGAGGTTCCAACGCTTGCTAAAATACGAGAAGAGATAGGTGTGGTTGGCTTTGGCAAACTGGGACCACTTCTCCAAGTAGAATGGAGACTTTGGTCGCACGACTCGGATGGGAATGAGTTCCCGGTTTGGATAAACGGCTGGTTTCCGGTTGAGAAAGATGTTAATCCGGAGGACCGGCAATTGGTAGCCTATACTGTTTATGTAGGGAAAGCTGTTGGTGCGGAAGGTGAACGGAAAGATTCGGAAGCGCCTCGCAGCACCGAGTAAGGCGCGTGGGAATTGACCACAGACGGAACCTGGACTTACACTTACACCGACCGTGGAGAGCTAAATACCGCAGATCACAACAGCGGGACCACAAACGATCTGGACTACGATTACGATGCTATCGGCAATCGTGATGACGTGACAAAAGACGGCAATAACACCAACTACGTAGCTGCGAACGCGAACCACTACACAACGGTCGGTTCGACGAGTCCCGTGCACGACGGTGATGGGAATCTTACTCAACCCCCTCCAACCCGCCCCTCTGACCAGGCGGGACCGGCAGCCTTTGAAAAGCGAATTCCTAGCAGTTAGCAGTCAGTAACTCCCAGGACGCCCCGCCGCCCCTCGTTCTCGCTGTCGACGACGATCCCGGACTGCAACGCGTCTTTCGCGAGTTCCTCTCCCGCTCAGGTTTCGGTCAGGTCGTCGTGGGCTCCGGAGCCGAGGCGTTGGAAGCCAGTCTCACCTATCATGCAGGTGCTGAGTCTTCCGAGTAGGCGGGTCTGGGGTCAGGGAACAGTCAGACGCTTCTCATTCTTGGTTTTCGAATCGCCGGGTCGGCGATGGAGTGATGGTGGCATGGGTCTGAGGATTGAGGAATTGCGAGCATGCGGATGGCGAGTTACCTTGTCCGCGATGAAGCCCGAGATTGATCCGAAGCTGCTTGATGACCCCGTGTTCAAACGGGTGCTGGCGGATTCGCTTGCGATTCAAGACCGCTTCTCGGCGGAGCCGGTTTACGCCAGGACCGGCAAGGGATCGCTCAAAAGCGAGGGCGTGAAGCCGCTTCAAGAGATCAAGAAAGCCCGGAAACCCAAGCCGGACTGAGTGATGCCGCGCACCGGGAAATGGCTGGCGGCCTACTCGTGGGAGTTCGTCACCGCGCAAAAAGCCCTGCTCTGTCACGCCAAGAACGCGGTGCACAAGCCGGCCTCCGAGGGGCACGACGCGACGAAGCGGCTCTGGGAGGAACAGCATCCACAGCCGATGCGGCTCGATGATGCGGTGGAATTCTGCCGCCGATCCCACCAGATGGCGCCGTTTTGTTTTTACAACGGAAACACATTCGCGGGCATCATCCGCGATGTCGTTCACAATCTGAACCTGCCGCCGGAAAAAGCATTCATCCTCCGCAGCCTCGCGGGCCACATCGTGGCGGGCGTTTCCACGGGCGAGGAGGAAAAGGCCTTTCGCGAGTTCTGCGAGTCGCTGGATACGCAGGGGTGAGCGTTTCACCTCCGCCGCGACCCCCGCCGAGGCCCCCGTGATCCTCCGGCTCGACGAGGAGATGGACCGCCTGTTAGAGCGGGCCGCTGACCTGCCGGAAGCCGGGCGCGCGCCCTTTCTTGCCGCCGGCCCGTCGCCCCAGCGGGGACTCGATCGCGCAGTTCGATGGCGAGCGCTTCGGAAATGCGAAGGCCAGTGCAAGCCAACAAACCGGAGAAGTTCCAAGCGACGGGCGTAATAGAGGCGATCCGCATTCGGGGGCTGTGCGGCCCAACGGAGAGCGAGTTCGCGCGTTCAACCCCCTCCAACCCGCCCCTCTGACCAGGCGGGACCGGCAGCCTTTGAAAAGCGAATTCCTAGCAGTAATGCATGGCGATTCAGCACCAAGTGGACGGACCGGGAGAGCGGCTTGTCGTATTATGGCTACCGCTACTACGATCCGGTGAGGGGAAGGTGGTTGAATAGGGATCCCATTGGCGAGGAGGGAGGACTTAATCTTTACAGGCTTGCGGGAAATGATGGGGTAAACAGGTGGGACGATCTCGGCTTATGGACTCAGGATAAGCTGCACCGTACGAGGTTCACATTGAACGATTGCGAGATCTTGTTTGTGGATGGACACGGAAGTAATATGCAGCCCTTCACGTTTGATTCACCACTAACTGGAGGATGTGCGAGGGCGGGCTTCTTGGGCTGCCATGCTCCAACAATTAACGATCGGCTCCCCAGTAATCTGCAACTAACCCCCCTACCTAGAATCTTGAACCAGGACACGATGGAAGGTTTTGGGACGGACTGGGTGAACTTCACCGCCACGGATGGTTGCCAATACGTGGATCTTCGCGCCGCCAATATGCTTCACGATCGCTCGAGGATCTTGGGAGGAGGGAATCCTAAGACGGTAGGGGGGATTATCAAGGATGCGTATGATCTGTGCTTTCTCATTGTGAATGCCCGGAAGTAGGCGTGCATATCATTAAAACGGATCGAGAGGCTGGAATTGTGGCAATAATCAGGGTGTTCTTGGATTGTAAAACATTGCAATGGAGGGAAACAACTGATGACAAGGCTACCTTTAAAGCAGCAGAGAAAAAGGGTCTCGCTGTGCAGTGGAAGCAGGCTTTTGCTGACTATGGGATTAGATTTTAGGTTGGCATTCGCTTTTGCACTTGCCATTAACCGGTAGGATTCCTCAAGCCAGGAGGAAAGGGAGATGGTATGAGCAAGCAGTTGAGAATTGGGGCTATTGAGGTTAGTCCATGCCATGTGCGAATGCAGGGGAAGAGCTTCGAGGCTCCTGCAAGTGGTCTTGCCCGGGGCGGCCTCCGGGCGGCTTCGGGTTCCTTTTCCGCTTCCCTTGCTGAAGGGTGAGCCTTCGAACTCTTGCTCTCTCGCAGCTTGGCTTCGAGTGCAACGAGCCGTTTCTCCAGCCCGCCTATGATCCCGTCCCTGCTCTTCCATGATACCCTCCAAAAGACGAATAATCGCCACCAGCTCCCTTGGCGGGAGCTTGACCAATTCGACGTCGGAGCGTTTAGCACTTCCATGGAAGGGTAAAATATATAATATTTCTTGCATGTCATGGACCGCTAATCAATTACTTGTGGTATTCTGCTGACCGAGCAAGAGATTTCGCAAGCGGTCGGACATTCCAAAGGGGCTGCGAGGTGGAGGACGTGGACAGAGCTGGCCCGGGGTAATTGGGACCATTGGGTCGCCGGGGCTAGGTTGCGCGCCTTGAAGCCGCAAACTCGAACTTCTGTCGGGCTCGGAGAGGAGCGCGCTTCCCGATTCAGGTCGCATGAAAGGGCCTTTTGCTTGACTCGAGGCGCCTGTTCTCCTTAGGTTCTTTTAGGCGAGAATTTCGAGAAAGTGGGTTTCTTAGTGATTTCTAGTGTGATAACTAAAGCATGTTTGCTCGTGCGCTTATTGAGGTCTTGTAGATGATAATACGGTGGCGCTTGTCTGTTTCTGTCGGGAGCACCCTGTTTGTCATTTTTGTTATTGGCATTGCTTTGGTGATTCTAAGGTGTGGGGATGGGTGCAGTCGCCGGGTCCATAGACTCGCTGATGAGGTTACACGTGTTATTACTTTGGAGAAGCCCGTATCTAATGGAAGAATTGAGGCGGTATTGCCGGGAGCTGAATCGACTGTCCCGGTGAACGGAAGCCTGGAGAAGTTCTACAGCACAGTGCAGCAATTCACGAATGCTTCAAACGTCGGCCCCTCAGTCGAATTTGACCTCGAGGGGGCGGAGCCGTTGAGCGATTATGTGGCTAAACTGGAGCGGCTGGAAGTAGGACGTCTTGAGGCGTGGATCGAGTCGCCAGCGGAGGCAGAATGGGGAGATATTATAGTTTCATTTCGGCGGCGAATTCTGCACTGCGAAGTAACGTTCCAATCGGTTGATGGAGTTGGTGGAATCGCCGCAGGGCTTTCAATGTACAACTCGCTCATTGTGGATTTAACCAAGGTGTTGGAGATCAAGGAGAAGTTCGATATTCCGGCGGACTGCTTTTGGTCAGGTCCAGAGGTGACGCGGATCGAGATAGCGATGGCGCGTGAGTATACATGTAATAGGGAGTATGAGCATGCAGCACTTCTCTATCTATGTCCAAGTGGTGACGGCGGACTTTTTAGAGCTTTGCCTAAGTTTATTCCGGAGCGACTCGTAAGGAAGCTACGATTCCCTAAGATGAACGCTACGGACAAGGCAGCGCTTGAGGAGATCCAGCAGTTGATACAGTGGGTGGGGGAAGGGTCCGAAAAAATGACGCTGCTGCGAGGACGGTGAGGGGACAGATCCCCGTTTCAGAACTTCTGGCGTTCTGGCCACCCCATCTCCGGCTTTCGTGCAGGCGGGCAGCCTGACCGGCCCGATGAGAAGACTCATTGCTTCTTAATCTTTCACGGCCCCCCGTCAGGAATCCCGCTAAATTCTGCTGAGAAATCGTTGTTTTAGGTGTAAGGATGACTACCGTGGGTTGGGCGTAAGCGTCCGAGCATCCACCGTCGGAATCGGTTGGGTCCGGCGGCCGGAGCCGCCAGGCTCGGCACATGGCACGGACACGCTACACCGTTGAAGAGAAGGCCGGGCTCCAACCCCCTCCAACCCGCCCCTCTGACCAGGCGGGACCGGCAGCCTCTGAAAAGCGAATTCCTAGCAGTAAGGCGGAACCCCGGACGGCTCCAGAGCTTGGTCGAAGTTCCGCGTTCACGCGGTATGCAACGGCAGCGTAGCTGTTGCCATACACGCGCAACGAGGGAAGATGAGAAATGAACCCTAGACGCAGACCTCGCATCGCTGTGGCCGCGGCGGCTGCCGTGGCTGCGGCGCTGCTGGCCGGCGGGGCTTGGAAGCTGGGATGGTTGGGCGGGAACGGGGTGATTGAAGAACGAGTGTTCGACTTGGAAAACGGCGTGGAGTTGACCCTCTGCTGGCGCCCGCCGGGAAAATTCATGATGGGTAGCCCGGCGACCGAAGTGGGGCGTTTACTCTGAATGCCTTATCAAATCGCGGACAAGAGTGTCCGCGCCCCAGTAGTTCCCAACTGGGGGGCGGCTCCACGCCCCGTTCGTGCATAGGCACTGCGGGCCGGGTGATCGAAGAATTGATTGCGTGACTGACCCTTCTCTCTCCGTTACTATGTTTCGGCTTCGAAATGATCCGCGAAATCGTTCGACCGGGGCTCCAACTTGCGGCGCTTGCGTCGCAAACCGGTGTATGCCGTAGTGTGGAAGTGATGGTCTCGCCCGTATGATCGCTGATCCACATCAGGCCGAACTCAGGCTGACGGTCACCACGAGTCCTGGGCTGGAGGGATTGTTGGAAGAGGAACTCGCCGAACTCGGCATACCCTCCCTGGAAACCGGCTTTGGAGCGGTTTCTTTGACCGGGTCTTGGGAGACGGCTGCGCGGATACTCCTTTGGTGCCGGTTAGGGTCGCGCCTGCTTTTGCAAGCAGCGGAGCTTCCCGCGCCCAACGAAGCGGTGCTTTACAGTCAAGTCCGCCGCATCGACTGGCCGAAATGGTTCTCCGGGGGCCGGACGTTCTCGGTTCGAGTGAAAGGCGACTTCGGCAAGACTCGCATGGCGCGCTCATTTGCGCCCTTGAAGATCAAAGACGCCGTCTGCGACGAGTTTCGCAAACGCACGGGCGGCCGCCCCTCCGTTGATCGAGAGGATCCAGACGTCCCGATTGTGGCATTCTTTCGCGATGGCCGATGCCAACTGTCCCTGGATCTGGCGGGTCAGCCCATGCATCGGCGGGGTTACCGGGAAGAAGGAAGCGTCGCACCCATCAAGGAGCATCGTGCCGCAGCATTGCTTCGTTTTCTCGGCTACGACGGCAGCCGCCCTTTCATCGACCCGTTCTGCGGCAGCGGCACGTTGGCGATCGAAGCGGCCCTGATCGCGTCGAACTGTCCTCCCGGATTGCTTCGTCGACGCGATCGATTTCCTGCGTCGCGCTTCTCGGATCGCGGCCGGACAGCGATCCGCGCGCTGTGGGCCTCGCAAGAGAGCCAACCGCGTACGCAGCCGGCGCAAGCGGTTTTAGGATTCGATCTAGACGGGAGCAACATCGAGATCGCCCGAAGCAATGCCCGGCGCGCAGGCGTTGAATCCGGGATTCACTTCGGCATCGCTGACGCGCGAGAGATCATCGCCCCCGGACACGACATCGCTTGCAATCCTCCGTACGGAGAGCGGCTGGACAGATTGGAAGGGGCGGTCGATCTGGTGGAGGCATTCGCCAGACGTGTGCGGTCCCATTGTGCAGGCGCGAGGCTGGCGATGGTTTTGCCGCACGGTCCCTTGACGAAATGCGTCGGCCTGCGCGCCGAAAGGAGGCTCCCGGTGATGAGCGCACCCTTGGAACTTCGGTTTTTGAAGTATTCGATCTTTTCGGAGCCCCGGCAGGGCTGCTCCGCCGGTGCTGCTCGACCAGGGTAGGGTGTTGCTTTATGTATCGCTCCCTCGGGTTTCTCAGTCAGCGTGAATCCTGCGCCCGGTCTGCTAGCTTGACGCTGATGAGATCAACGTGCTGGCTTAACTTCTTTCTGCTCGCCGCCTCAGCGCTTCCGATGTTTGCGCAGTCGATGGAGGACGATTTCGCCTGGCTCGAGTCGCTCGATCTGCCTGATACCAAAGGCCTCCGTCTGGTGAAGACCGAGACGAAGGAGAAGGTTCGTGGCGTCGGCGTTCGGCGGGGCGAGCTGATCGAGACTGAGCGCCACCCCGCCTACCGCTACGGCTTTCTCCTCGGCGAGACCGAGGACGGAATGGGCTACCGACTTCTATCGCTTGATCTGAGCCAGTTCACCCTCGAGAAAGCGAGCCTCCAACCGCTCGTAGATTCCAGTTTCGAAAAATACGCCGAGATGCTGCTCGAGGAGGATGAGGTAAAGAGGCGACATCTCGGCGGGCGGTCATTTACTCCAAGCCCGAGTTTCCCCGGCCGCTCGCACTTCTGCATTGCTGCCTGGTTGGCGCAGCGCCACGGAGAGGCGGATGCCGCAGCGCGCCTCTACGCCGCAGCGCAGAAACAACCGCTGCAAGATCGCGCCGGCTTTGCGCCAGCTGGGAAGGGGGAGGCCGAAAATCTAACATTTCGCCAAAGCATCGAACAGGAGATCAGTCGCACCTTGGTGTCGCGGGTGATCGAACGCTTCGGGCCGCCATTTTCGAACGAGCTTGGTGACTCTCGCAAGGAGCTACTGGTCGCGATCGAAAAACTCGCGCGCAGTTTTCCTCAATCGAGCGAGGCGCCGTTCCTCAGGTGCGCGGTGTTGATCCTGGCGCAGATGATCGAGGAGGATGAGGGGCACGTCGAGCTGACCGACGCAGCCTTGAGTGCCCTGCCGGTCGAGAAGCAGGTCGAGGAGTGGCTCTATCGGCTGCGCGATGAGAAGGGCGACCAGTCCTCCGACGGCGACTGTTACGTTCGGAGCGATCCGCTTGTCGAACTTGGTTATCCTGCGGTGCCACGCCTGATCGAGGCGCTTGACGATGATCGCTTCACCCGCGGGGTGAGATCGGAGGTGATGAGCTACGGCGACGCACACTCTGGAGGTCGGATCGTCCGCGTCGGCGATGTTGCGTCAGCGGCGCTCAGCGCGATCACGCGGGAGCACTTCTTTGGACGCCACGGCGTGCCCCGGATGGGGGATACGCCGAGGGAGGTCGCTGCCCGGGCGGAGGCCAAGGCGAAGGCGCAGGCATGGTGGAGGGAGTTTCAGGTCTCGGGTGAGCAGAAACTGCTCGCTGATGCGGTGGCGGGAGGCGGTGAGGTCGCGGCGGACAAGGTCGACCTGCTAGCGAAACGCTATCCCGACCGCGCCCGCCAGTCGATTGTCGCTGGGCTAGAGAAGACCACCCGGAACGCCCGCGCCCGGCTCGCCCTGCTCGAGAGTCTATCCGCGCTCAGCGGTCGGGAGGTCGATGCGGTTTTGCTGCGGGAGGCGAGTGAGGGTGAGCATCTGATCTGTCGCAACTTCTGTGCGCGGCGCCTGTTCTACAAAGATCGGGCCGCCGCGGTGGAGGCGATGATGCGTGCGTGGCAGCAGCGCGGGCGCTGGCTCGATGACCACGGCCAACCCCGTGACTCGAACGAGTTTCCGAACCTGTTGGAGATGCTACTGAGTTGTGACGAGCCCGAGGCGATCCGCCAGATCGAGCGCGATTTCGCCTCACTGCACGTCAACTTGCGCTACGCCATCATCAACGCGTTGGTCCTGTGCCGGGGACCGATGGGGGCGACGATGGTGAGAGCGGAATCCCGCGGGTACTCGAAGGAATTCCACGCGGCGATCGATTCGCTCTTGCAAGCAGCAGTTTGCGACGACGATGTGCGCTGGGGATTGCCAAGCATGTCGAGCCCGGATGGCCGCGTCTGTGATCCAGCGGTGGTCGCCATCCGCAATTGGAAATCTGGAGACCCCACTGACTCGCGCCCCGAGACGTTCAAGGGCAGGGAGGAGGATCGGCTCGAGGCTCTCAATCACCTCGAGAAGCGCGCAGGGCAGGCTCCCACGCCGCGATTGGATGTTCTTAGAACGAAGCGTGCAACGACGCCAAACGTGATCAGCTCGATCGAACTTCGCGGTGCATTGATTGATCAGGAGCCACCCGCATGGCTCAAACCTCTACTCGAACGAAAGGGCCAGGAACTCAACATCGAACTCTTCTGCCGCGTTCTCTATGACGGCTTTGCGGGCGATGAGAGCATGGTCAGCAAGACTCTCGCCGTGTCCGCGATCCGTCACGCAGACGGCGCCGGCATCCATCTCCTCGCCGATCTTTTCCCAAATCCCGAGTCCCAAGCTGAGCAGTACCGCTTCCGCACTGCGCACAGCGTGGGGCCTGGCGACCACATTTCTGATCTGAAGTTTTGGAAGCAACACCGTGACGAGACACGCGCAGCAGTAAGGCGCGAATTCGCCAAGCCGACCGACAAAGAAGTCCGCGTCAGGCTGATGGTGATGAAATACTAAAGGCGAGGAACGCCCCCTTGAGACGATCTATTTCCGGCTCGTTCGTTCGCGGAGTCCCTTGGAAATTCTTTCGATGACCGGCTTGTGCTTCTCACTCTTGGTGAGGTTTGTTATCTGGTCAGGGTCGTTCTGCACGTCGGAGAGCTCTTCCTCGCCGTTGCTGTAGCGGATGTAGGTCCAGTTTTTCGTGCGCCACGACGTGCCTTTGGCAAACGAGATCGCACCGGGCTTCACGTTGGCATCGGGATCTTTGAGGATTGGGACGAGGCTCTGACCCTGGGTTTTCTTTGGCGCCTTCAGTCCGGTCAGCTTCAACCCCCTCCAACCCGCCCCTCTGACCAGGCGGGACCGGCAGCCTTTGAAAAGCGAATTCCTAGCAGTTAATACCAGGGTTTATCAAACTCGAATGTTCAGTCTTCGACGGTGAGGCGCAGGAAGCGGCGGGGGGCGTCGAAGGTGATGGCGGCGGTGCTGCGTCCGTCCGGGCCGGGCGCGGATTGGGTTATGCCCGCGGTGGTCCAGTTCGTCAGGTCGGTGCTGGTTTCGGCGCGGTAGATAACGCCGGGGGCGGTGGCGTGGAAGTTCAGGCTGAGGGTGCTTTCACTGAGCACCGGCACGGGCAGGCTGGCTTGCAAATTCTGGTGTGGATTGAGGTTCAGCGCATAGGCCATGAGGAGGTCCACGCCGTCGCCGTCGGAGTCGGTGTGGAGACCGGTGTCATGCCACAGTCCGTGCTCCAGCAACCATGCGGCGGCGGGGTAGGTGGTTTCGTTGATCATGGTGGCGGGGTGGCCCCGCCATGCCGGCGAGGTGAAGCCGCTGCGGCTGCTGAGGTAGTAGATGGTGAATCCGGGGGCGGCTCCCTCAAAATCGCCTGACACCGTTGCCGGCGCGTGACCGAGAAACACCATTCTCGTCATCGCGGTGCAACCGTCAAAAGCGGGAACGCATAAACTATAGCCTTCATCACTTATGCATTCTCCGATCCTAGTGACGCTGGAGGGGATTGTGACGCTGGTCAGACCGGTGCAGCCGGAGAACGCCGATTGGCCGATGCTGGTGACGCTGGAGGGGATGGCGACGCTGGTCAGCCCGGTGCAGCCGGAGAACGCACCCGGTTCCATGCCCGCGACGCTGGAGGGGATGCTGTAGCTTCCGGCCTTTCCTTGAGGGCAACGGATGAGCAAGGTGCGCGCGGCATTGAGAAGCACTCCCCCATCACTGGCGTAGGCCGGGTTTCCTGCCTCCACGTTGATTCCGGTCAGCCCGGTGCAGCCTTCGAACGCCGATTCGCCGATGCTGGTAACGCTGGAGGGGACGGTGACGCTGGTCAGCCCGGTGCAGCCTCGAAATGCCCCGCGGCCGATGCCGGTGACTCTGAAGGGGATGGTGACGCTGGTCAGCCCGCTGCAACTGGCGAAAGCCAAGTCGCCGATGCTGGTGACGCTGGTGGCGATGTTTACGCTGGTCAGCCCGGTGCAGCCGTAGAACGCCGCACCGCCGATGAAGGTGACGCTGGAGGGGATGGCGACGCTGGTCAGCCCGGGGCAGCCTTCGAACGCCGATTGGCCGATGCTGGTGACGCTGGAGGGGATGCTGTAGCTTCCGGCCTTTCCTTGAGGGCAACGGATGAGCAAGGTGCGTGCGGCATCGAGAAGCACTCCCCCATCACTGGCGTAAGCCGGGTTTCCTGCCTCGACATGGATGCTGGTCAGCCTGGTGCAACTGGCAAACGCACCCGGTTCCATGCCGGTGACGCTGGAGGGGATGCTATAGCTTCCGGCCTTTCCTTGAGGGCAACGGATGAGCAAGGTGCGTGCGGCATCGAGAAGCACTCCCCCATCACTGGCGTAGGCCGGGTTTCCTGCCTCGACATTGATGCTGGTCAGCCCGGTGCAGCCGGAGAACGCCGATTGGCCGATCCAAGTGACGCTGGAGGGGATGATGACGCTGGTCAGCCCGGTGCAGCCGTAGAACGCCGCGCCGCCGATGCCGGTGACGCTGGAGGGGATGGTGACGTTGGTCAGCCCGGAGCAGCCTTCGAACGCCGATTCGCCGATGCTGGTGACGTTGGAGGGGATGCTATAGCTTTCGGTCTTTCCTTGAGGGCAACGAATGAGCAAGGTGCGTGCGGCATCGAGAAGCACTCCCCCATCACTGGCGTAGGCCGGGTTTCCTGCCACCACGTTGACGCTGGTCAGCCCGGTGCAGCCGTAGAACGCCGCGCCGCCGATGCCGGTGACGCTGGAGGGGATGGTGACGTTGGTCAGCCCGGAGCAGCCGGAGAACGCCGATTCGCCGATGCTCGTGACGCTGGAGGGGACGGTGACGCTGGTCAGCCCGGTACAGCCTCGAAATGCCGCGCGGCCGATGATGGTGACGCCGGAGGGGATGGCGACGCTAGTCAGCCCGGTGCAGCCTCGGAACGCCGATTCGCCGATGCTGGTGACGCTGGAGGGGATGGTGACGCTGGTCAGTCCGGTGCAACTGGCGAAAGTCGAGTCGCCGATGCTGGTGACGCTGGAGGCGATGTTGTTTACGCTGGTCAGCCCGGTGCAGCCGTAGAACGCCGATCCGCCGATGCTGGTCACGCTGGAGGGGATGGTGACGCTGGTCAGCCTGGTGCAGCGGTAAAACACACCCTGTTGGATGCTGGTGACGCTGGAGGGGATGCTATAGCTTCCCGCCTTTCCTTGAGGGCAACGGATGAGCAAGGTGCGTGCGGCATCGAGAAGCACTCCCCCATCACTGGCGTAAGCCGGGTTTCCTGCCTCGACATGGATGCTGGTCAGCCCGGGGCAGCCTTCGAACGCCGATTCGCCGATGCTGGTGACGCTGGAGGGGATGGTGACGCTGGTCAGCGCGGTGCAGCCGTAGAACGCCGATTCGCCGATGCTGGTGACGCTGGAGGGGATGGTGACCCTGGTCAGCCCGGTGCAGCCGGAGAACGCCGAATGGCCGATGATGGTGACGGGCTTGCCGGCGATCTCGGCGGGGATCTCGACCGGGCCGGTGGCATTGCTTGGGTAGGCCGTGACCGTGACGGTGCTGCCGTTGACCACCTCGTAAGTGAACAACCCGGACTGCTCGGCCCGGAGCGGGAGGGAGCAGGAAAGGAGGAGCAGGCCGAGCCAAAAGGCGCCGAGAGTGGCGGATGGGTTCGTTTTCATCGAATGAAAATTACCCCGTCCCCATTTGCATATACAGGATCGTTGGCATCGCGACTCAACCATACGGTTCGAACCCCACGACGTCGAGTCTGGAATGGCTGCTCGCCCTTGCTCCTTGCTCGCTTGATGGCGGGGTCTGCCGGCGTGCTGCCCGGGTCAGTCCGCGTAAACGAAGGTTCACGGCGATCTCTGCCGTTGCCTTGCCGTTCTGCCATGGCTCCTCCCTTGGGCTACGAGGCCGCCGCTGCCGTCTGCCGCATGACCCGGTTGAAGGACCACGGATGACACAGAGTGCACGGTTGGCACGCAGGGAACCGGGGACATCTGGGAACCCGCTGCAAAGCGAGCTGGATCGGCGCTAATAGGAGGATGGAGATGAGAACGAGGACCAGAAAGAAGGCCAGAACGAGGACGAGGGGGCCGACGAGGATGCAGGGCGCGAAGCAAGCGCCGGTTCGGCGGTGATTGAGGGGGCGCCCGGCGGGGCGGAGACCGGGAAAGCGGCTCCCGGATCTTGGCCGCGACGATAGGCTTCGTGGAGGATAGCCAGGATCTGGGTCTGATCCCAGCTTTCGTCCTTGTTCTCCGGCGCAGGTTCCTGCCCGGGTTCATGAGTTGGGCTGTCGGCGTTCATGGCGAATGGTGATTTACTGGGTTCCTACAGCTCCGGCCTGCAGAAGTAACGCGGGCAGTTCGTTTCTCCGGCGCGGAGGCGCTGGAAGGATTGGGCTTTGCGCTGCCAGCGCCATCCGGTCAGGCCACCACCTCCCAGGGGGATACGCGTCTCCGTAGCGGAAGCGTTCACGCTTCAGAAGCCGGGGCCCTTGCGCCTCAATTCGGAATTCTCACGAGTTCCGCTACGTAGCGAAAGCGGTCACGCTTCTGGCAGCCTCGTCCTCGCGGCCCGCCGGCTGGAAAGCCTATTCTCCTGCCAACGATGGAATAGAAACTCACCCCGTCCCCATTTATATTCCGTTCGGGTGCGATTGATTGAGTTGAAGAAGTCTCTCGCAAAGACCGCGGAGCTCGCAAAGGGTTTTGGCAGGGAGAGGAACCGCACGAGCCCGGCAGGAGGGGTGAGGATTGGCCGAGCGGTCACACCTCTCTGAATCCCCATTGCGTTCTTGGCGCGAAACCTGGTTGAGTTCAACCCCCTCCAACCCGCCCCTCTGACCAGGCGGGACCGGCAGCCTTTGAAAAGCGAATTCCTAGCAGTTGTTGAACGCCTAGGCCCAGACAAGGGGATCGAGTGCGGGCTCATGGTTGATCTCGACGCGACATGGGATGACGGCGAGGTCACCCTTACAGGGAAGAGTCTCCTGCGGCGTTCGATTCCGCCTCCCGATGACTCTGGCGATACGTTCACTCGATTTGCTTCGCTGGAGGCACAGTTCAATTTGACGACTAACAACGGGAGGCGTCCATGCCGATCGAAGGCAACGAAGAAGGGGCGGGCCGAATGATCATCAAAGTTCGCTTCCTCGGACCCGCACGCCCGGTCAAACCCAACTGATGATGGGTTAAACTCTCGGTCGTCAGCGGGAGCTCCGGACCGTTCAGCCAGTATCCCGTGTCAACGTTGACATTGCGAAGGGGAAGGGGTAAGGATTTAATAAATGATATCCCGGGCAGCGGACCGGTCAGAGATTCGCTTCTTTCCGTAGCGCACGCAGTTGTTTTGCTAACTTGGGATAGGTCTTGGCCTGCTGCGCGATCCAACTCGTGTGCCGGCTCACACCGGCTCGCGCGCCCACCTCAGGCGATCGCTCTTGCAAGCCGTAGCCAGCGTGGTCAGGTAGATCTCGCGGTCCTGGTCGTCCAAATAGAAGTTTTCCCGCCGGTCCCCGCGGGCCATCACGTGGTAAAAAGCCCCCGGAAACTCAATGCGGACCTGGCGAGGCATGGTACGGTTACAAACCATGGTGGTGGATCGGAGCCAGAAGATCAAGAATTAAATCCTGACCCCTTCGTAGCCTCTGATAAAGCGTTATTCAGGAAGCAATCCTCATGAAATCCCTTCACGCCAAAATCGGTCTCGCGGCGGCCTGTGTGATTCTCGCGGCGAGCGTTGCCGGCATTTTCCCGTCTCGGCAACGAGCGGAAATCGTTCAGCTCCGGAAGGAAGTGGACTCGTGGCGACGTCTGGCGGAAGCCAACCGCCTCCCGATGCAGGGGCAAGCCCCGCGCTCGGATATCGAGGACGTGTCGCTCTCGTCACGCCCGAAAGCGAAATCCACACCTGCGCCCGTGCAGGCGCCACGATCGGCTCAGGATTGGAGCGAGCGCTTGGCGAATGCCTTGATTCGCGATCTCAAGGATCCAGAGTGGAAAGTCCGTCGCGGTGCAGCGGCGGTGTTGCGGGGAAGCACGGTGAGTGCCGAGATAGCCGTTCCCGCCTTGATAGAAGCGCTCGCCGATGAGGAATGGTTGGTGCGCAAGTCCGTGGCGGAGGCCCTGGCCTACTACGGGGCCGACGCAGCCGATGCCGTGCCCGCGCTCGTAGGGGCGCTTTCAGACGAAGAGTGGCACGTCCGTATGCCGGCGGCGAACGCTCTCGAGGCCATCGGGGAACCGGCGGGAGCGGCGATCCCGGCCTTGACGCGCTCGCTCGCCGACGAGGAATGGCAAGTGCGCAATGCCGCAGCCATGGCGCTGGCGGTCATCCCGCCGACAGACGCCACTCCGGTGCCCGCACTCGTCAATGCGCTCGCCGACGAGGAATGGCATGTGACGGCGAACGCTGCCATGGCTTTGGGTGCGATCGGTCCCGGCGCTGCGCCGGCGATTCCCGGCCTCACGGCTGCTCTCGCGCACGAAGAGCCCAACGTGCGCCTCAATGCCGCCTATGCGCTCGGACAGATCGATCCGCAGAACGCTCAAGGGGCGGCGGCTCTGCAAAGGCTAGTTAATGATGATGCGGATGCTCGCGTGCGGCAGATGGCCGAATCCGCCTTGCAGAAAGCGGCCGCAATGCAGTAGCACGAGCAACGGCCGTGGCTGCGGGCAGCAGGTTTTGGCGTCTCAAGTATGATCGACTGTCCCCGTTCCCTACTTTCCCTCCCCCCGACTCCTCGACAGCCGGCACTTTCACCTTGAACTTGACAACTTGACTCGTTCGCATAGCTTGGGACGCATAAAATCCGTGACCATCGCAGACTTCAAACGCAACCTGCCCGCGCTGCTCGGCGAGGTGGCCAAGGGCGCGAGCATAGTGGTCCAGAAAGGCCGTAACCGCGAAAATGTCGCAATACTCGTGCCTTACGCGAGCGTCCGGAAAACTCCGCGCCAACTCGGGCTACTCGCGCGGCGAGGCAAGCCGGTGTTCAAGAACTGGAGCATGAGTGAAGAGGATTTCCTCGCCTCCCGCTGAGCGATGAGCTGGTTGCTAGACACGCACGCCCTGCTCTGGACCTTGTGCGAACCCGCCAAACTCGGGCGTTAGGCACGCACCATTCTTGAGGATCCCCCCTTTAAAAAGCGAATTCCTAGCAGTGTTTCGAGACGAACTGTCCAGCGTGCTTGAGCAGGGCGGGTTCGACTCTGTGATCGAGGCCCCTCAGGAACTGGTGGAGGGGCGTAAGAGACTGGCGGAAGTCCTCGGTTCTATCCGGGAAATCGAGAGCGAGTTGGAACGGCTCGACGAGCTGGATCTTCGCAAAACGATACCGTTGGAACGGTTTACGTCCCGGGATCAAGCTCTGCAGGAGAAGCTCCGGCAGTTTCAAGCGGAATCGGAAACCCTGAAGGCGGAGGTCAAGCGCTTGGAAAAGAGCCGGGAGTCGAGCGACTCAGGGGCCAGACGGCCTGATCCTATCCGCGCCGCGGAAGCATGGAATTCGCTATCGCAGCGAGACAAAGGCCGTCTGGCCCGACAGATGATCGACAAGGTGGTCGTCGGGGACGGCTCCCTTCACTTTCACTACAGGTTCAATCCTTCCGTGAAAGAGGCAGCACAAACCCGACAGGCGCCAAGCCCGACACTTGAGCCTGCGCCAGCGGCGGGACCCGAGGACGGCTACATCCGTTTACCGAAGCCGGGCACGAAATGCCCGTGGAGCGGGCTGGGAAAATCGACGCTCAACGAGCTGATTCTTGCCTCGAAAAAGAACGGTTTTCGGCCGCCGGTGCAGAGTCTGCACAAGAGGCTGCCGGGCAGGAAACAGGGCGTCCGGCTGATAAACTGGCCGAGTCTGAAGGCCTATTTGGAGCAGAAATAGCCTGGGACCGGCGCTGGACGGATTAGCATATTGATTGAATCTAACGTAACTCATCTTTTATAATAAGCTTGTTTTCAGCACATTACACAATTCTTCTATCAAATCTCAGATTTCAAACCTCAAATCCGAAATCTGAAATCCTCATTATCCTTTGACCCCCCGCCGCCCCACAGATAGGGAGAGGCCATGCACCCGGTCCGCGTCGCCGCCGCCGCGGTCAATCAGACCCCGCTCGACTGGGAGGGCAACCTCGCCCGTCTCAACGACGCCGTTGAACGGGCTCGCGCGGCCGGAGCCGCAATCCTCTGCTTGCCGGAACTCTCCATCACCGGTTACGGCTGCGAGGACGCCTTCTTCATGCCCGGAGTGGCGCGGACCGCGCTGGAAATCCTCGATGCGCTGCGAACCCGGACCGAGGGTCTCCTCGTAGCTGTCGGACTGCCCATCCTTTGCCAAGGCTCACTTTACAATGCCGCCGCTCTCCTCGCCGACGGCGTCCTCACCGGCCTGGTCGTCAAACAGGCTCTCGCCGGCGACGGCATCCACTACGAACCGCGCTGGTTCAAACCCTGGCCCGCCGGAGTTGTCCGCCACATCCCCATCCTGGGCCGCTCCGTCCCCATCGGCGACCTCCTTTTCGACTGCGGCGGACTCCGCGTCGGCTTCGAAATCTGCGAGGATGCTTGGGTCTCTCAACGGCCGGGAACCCGGTTGGCTCGCCGTGCGGTCGACCTCATTCTCAACCCCAGCGCCAGCCATTTCGCCTTCGGCAAACAACGCATCCGGGAACGCTTCGTCCTCGAAGGGTCCCGCGCCTTTCACGCCACTTACATCTACGCCAATCTGTTGGGCAACGAAGCCGGCCGCGCCCTCTACGACGGGGGCACGCTCATCGCCGCCGGTGGACGCCTTCTCGCCGCCGGATCCCGCTTCGGATTTGAAAAGGTCCGCGTCCTCACCGCCACCTCCGACGTCGATCTCACCCGCGTCGCCAGGACCATGTCTTTCTCCGCTCAGGCGGCCCTCGCTCATCGCGACGACGCCGTGGTTCCAGTCGACTTCGCGCCCCCACTCGCCCCACCGGAACCTTGCCAGGAACCTCCTTCCGACGGCATGGGGAAAGAAGAGGAGTTCACTCACGCCCTCACCCTCGGACTCTACGACTACATCACCAAGAGCCGTTCCCACGGAGTGGTGATCTCTCTGAGCGGCGGAGCCGATTCCGGAGCCGTGGCCGCCTTGGCGAGTCTAACTATTGAAAATGCTTGCCGGGCCCTAGGCCCTCAAGCCTGGGCCGCCGCCGGCATCCCCCCGGGGCTCCCCCTCGTCGAGATCAAGCGGAGCCTCCTCAACTGCGTCTACCAATCCACCATCAACAGCTCCACCGTCACTCGCGACGCCGCGTCCTCTCTCGCCGAAGCATTGGGAGCCCGGTTTCACCTCTGGGACGTGGAAGGCTTCGTCCAGGATTACCGGCGTCTCGTGGAATCCAGCCTCGGCCGCACTCTCGATTGGAACAGCGACGACATCACCCTCCAGAATATCCAGGCCCGCGCCCGCGCCCCCGGCGTCTGGATGCTCGCCAACGCGCTGGGAGCCCTGCTCCTTTCCACCAGCAACCGTTCCGAAGCCGCCGTCGGCTACGCCACCATGGACGGCGACACCTGCGGCGGCCTCAGTCCCATCGCCGGCATCGACAAGGCCTTCCTCCGCCAGTGGCTGCGCTGGATGGAAACCACCGGCTCCCCAGCCTTCCCCCCCATCCCCGCCCTGGCCGCCATCAATGCGCAAACGCCCACCGCCGAACTCCGCCCCCCTGACCAAAGCCAAACCGACGAAGCCGACCTCATGCCCTATCCCGTCCTCGACGCCATCGAGCGCTCGGCCATCCGGGATAAACGCGAGCCCGCAGAAGCTTTCTGCGAGATGAAGGCCAAGTTCCCGGAATACCCGCCAGATCAACTCCTCCTCTGGGTAGACCGTTTCTTCCGCTTGTTCTGCCGCAACCAATGGAAACGCGAGCGCTATGCCCCCAGCTTTCACGTGGACGACGAAAACCTCGACCCGCGCACCTGGTGCCGCTTTCCCATTCTCTCCGGCGGATTCGAGGAAGAATTGCGCAAGCTCGCCGCCCAGACATCCGCCTCCTGCGAAGCTCCAGCCGGCTCGGCGGCAGACCCTTCCCCCTCTCCAGAGGCCGGCCCATGATCCCTTCGCTCACCGGATCACCACCTCAATCTCAGGTCCATCAGAACGAAGCCCTTTAGAAAAAAGTAAAGGCTGATCCCGATGAGCACCGTCCCCAACAGCATCACCAGGCAGGGCAGCCTCCCCTCAGGCCAGCGCACCAGACAGTAAACCACGCCCAGGGGAGGAAACCAAGGAGCCACCGTCACCAGCAGGATTCCCCAAAGGATGTCGTTCCCCTTGAAGGCGTGAATGGCCGCCGGAATCTTGCCGCCGACAAACACCAGCAGACCGAATACGATTCCCATCGCACCCAACAGCAGGGACCCAAGCCCCGGAACATCGAGGTACGGAGGGATAGCATACATGAGGCACTTTCCTGGCGCTCACGCTCCTGACAAGGCGAAAGGCCCGGGTGTTGAACCCGCATTGCTCATACTGTTTCGTCGAGAGGGGCCGGCGAGCCCCGTGCGGACCAGGCGCGCGCAGCCAAAGGCTCAGGGCTGGGTGAGCACACCCTGTTCAAGCCTGAGGTAAGCGCAACGCAGTCCCCATGGAGCGTAGCGCGCCGCAGCAGAAAGAGTATGAGAAATGCCGGTTGATGCCCGTTTTGCGGTTTTCCACTCGAAAATTTGCACTGAACACACCCGGAAACTAGAGTGTCTTCTCTTTGAGGCCCACACCGGCCTGTTTGCTTCCGTACACCATGAGAATCCTCACGCCAGGCCTGCGCATCTTGCTCGTGGCGGCCTGCACCGTTCTTCTCATCGGAGGCCTCAAGCTCGCCCACGAACTGCTCATCCCCGTGGCGCTGGCCTACTTTCTCGCCGTCCTCAACCTGCCCATCACCCGCTTCCTCACAGCGCGCCGGATTCCCCACCTCATGGCGGTCATCATCACCGTCCTGATGAACCTCCTGGTCCTTTCCCTGGCCGCCGTTCTCTTCGTCAGCGTCATCGACAGCTTCCAGTCCCGCTCCGCCGAATACGTCGCCAAGCTCGAGAACAAAGTCGAACTCTGGATCGGCGACATGTTCGAAAAATACGAGCAGATCCAGGAGTCCGGCCGAAACCCCGACGATCCCGCCGGGAACACCGTGCTTCCGCGCCCTGAACCCGGAGACTTCGATGCGGACGAGGCCGGTGAAGAGCTGGTCCGGCCCGCTGTCGCCCTTCCGGAAGCCGAGGAAACACGAAAGACGCTCCTGGAGATCCTCGATCTCCAGGCTCGTGAGATCCTTACCTTCATCAACGATTCCCGCGTCGTCCAATACACGGCCAGCCTCCTTTCCCGCACTTTTTTCATCTTCATCGTGATGGTCTTCATCCTCATGGAAGCGCCCGATCTCGGCCGCCGCCTGGCGCGGATCGACCGCGCCAACGGTCCCAATCTCCGGCACCTGGCCCGCGCCTCACTCGATATTCAGCGTTATCTCGGCATCAAATCTGCAGTAAGTCTCGCCACCGGCATTCTCGCCTTCCTCTTCACCTGGCTCTTAGGCCTCCAGTTTCCCATGCTCTGGGGACTGCTCGCCTTCCTGCTTAACTTCATCCCCGCCATCGGCTCGATCATCGCTTCCATCCCGCCCGCACTCTTCGCCTTGATCCAGTTCGGATGGTGGCAAATGAGCTTCGTCCTCGCCGGCTACCTCGTGATCAACATGCTGCTCGGCAATTTTGTCGAGCCCATGCTCCTGGGACACCGCTTCGGCATCTCCACCCTCGTGGTCATCCTCTCCGTCGTTTTCTGGGGCTGGCTCTGGGGTCCAGTCGGCATGTTCCTCGCCGTTCCCCTAACCATGATGATCAAGGTCATGCTCGACACCACCGAAGAGTTTCGCTGGCTCTCCGTGGCCATGAGCAAGGACACCTCGTCTGGCCGAAACCGCTGGCTCCGCCACCGGCGCCTGACCAAAGGTTCCGGCCGGAGCGCCCGCCTCCCCGCTCCTGCCCGAGGATCCCGCCCGCCGGCAACGCCCTCGCCCGTTCAACCTCCCGCCGCAGCGCCGGAAGCCGGAGCGCCGAACCGGTAAAGGCTCCCCGCCGTCCGCACCAGAAATCCCCCGGAAAGCGGAGCCGGGCTGGCCAGCACCCGCTCCTCCAAGTCGCTTTCCGCCAATCGCCGGAAAGTCCGGCCCGGTTCCAACACCGACACCAGGCCCTCTTCGGAAACAATGTAAATCCTGCCCGCAGCGAACACCGGTGAAGCGGAATAGTTACCCGCCAATCGCTCCACCCAATGTTCCTTGCCCGTCCGCGCTTCCAAACAGGAGACGATGCCGTTGTCATCGACCAGATAGAGTTCCTCGTCCACCGCGAGCAAGGAGGGAGTCAGCGGCACCCGCTTGTCCCGTCGCCATCGCACGTGTGTCCCGGTCACGTCTCCGCGCCCCGAGGGATCGATCGCCAGCAGGCTGGCCTGGTCATACCCCGTGCATACGAAAACCAATCCCTGCGCATACACCGGGCGCGGCACCACCGAATACCCCTCGTAACTCACTCGCCAGATCTCCTGCCCCGTCTTGGGATCGCAACCGCTCACCGCGTCGCTGTACGGGCTGATCAGTTGCCGCCGGCCCCCCGCCTCGATGACCAACGGCGTACAGAAGGAAAACGCTTTCTTCGCTTCCGATCTCCGCTCCCGTTTCCACACCAACTTGCCCGAGTCGCTCCGCAGCGCCGCCAAAAAGGGATTCTCGCCTCCGTCCGCGTGAAAAATCAGCAAATCCTGCTCCAGCACCGGCGATCCTCCGTTCCCGTGGACAGGAGGGTAGCTGAGGCTGTTGTTCTTCCAAAGCACCTGGCCTGAGAAATCCAGACAGGCTGTCCCCTGATGGCCAAAATGAACGTAAATCCTGCCGGCGGCGACAAGCGGCGTGGGACTGGCGTGACTGTTCTTCCGATGAATCCCCGGAGCGCCGCTGCCCTGATGGAAGACCACGCTGCGCCAGAGGATCTCTCCGCTCCCGGCATCGACACAGACCGCCACCAAATCGAGCCCTTCCCCCCCCTCCGCCGGAGCGGCCGCCGTCAAAAACACTTTCCCGCCGGCATGCACCGGGGAAGACCAACCCTCCCCCGGGATCTCCACCCGCCAGACCACGCCGTCCGGCTTCGACCAGTGCAAGGGCGCTTCCGCAACGGCGGAATGTCCTTGTCCCGCGGGTCCCCTGAATTCAGGCCAGTTCTCACCGCTTCCCTGACCCGCCGCCGCTGGCAGCAACAAGCCCATCCCCAAAACCACCGCCACAGGGACGGAACCCAGGCTTCCACGGCACAGATACTGCCTCATCCCAACCCGGTAGCCGATCTCCGGCCAAACCTCAACCGCCGGCACGCGCTTCTCAATTCCGGGATTGTCACCCGCATCCACCCGCCCCTACCCTCCGCCCCATGCATTTGAGCTTCTGGGACTGGCTCATCATCGCCGCTTACATCGCCTTCTCCCTCGCGGTCGGCATCTTCTATGCCCGGCGCGCCAGCCGAAGCTCGGAAGAATACTATCTGGCGGGCCGCTCGCTCCCCTGGTGGATCCTCGGCACGTCCATGGTCGCCACGACTTTTGCCGCGGATACCCCCCTGGCCATTACCGAGTACCTCCGCGAAGACGGGATCTGGAAGAACTGGTTCTGGTGGAGCTGGCTTCTCAGCGGACTGCTCGGCGTCTTTCTCTTCTCCCGGCTCTGGCGCCGCGCTCGCGTGCTCACCGACAACGAACTCCTGGAACTGCGCTACTCCGGGAAACCCGCCGCCTTTCTCCGCGGCTACAAAGCCATTCACTTCGGCGTCGTCTTCAATCTCATCGTCATGGGATGGGTCATGGAAAGCATGTCATCCGTGCTCGCCGTCACCCTCGAGGTCAAGAAAGACCACGCCCTGATCGCCCTCGCCGCCATCGCGCTCGTCTACTGTCTTCTCTCCGGCTACTGGGGCGTCGTCGTCACCGACCTCGTGCAGTTCGTCATCGCCATGGCCGGAGCCATCATCCTGGCCATCCTGGCTGTCCATCACACCGGCGGTATGGCGGCTCTCCTCGAACGCCTCGATCAGGCGAAAACCGAACGGGCCGTAGTGGTCGAACAAATCGAAGAGGCGCTCCGCCTCCCCGGCCCGGACCCCGCCGCTTCCGTTGCCGCTCTCGAAGCCCGCCTTCGGGAAATCCCACCCGTCACCGACGTCACGCTGTCCTTCCTGCCTCGCCCGCCCCAGGGAGACGTTTCCTGGAGCGAGTTCCTCCTCTCCCCCTTCGCCTACTGCATCATCCTCCTTCTTTTCATGCCCTGGAACTCTCACCAGTCCGACGGCGGCGGCGGCTACATCATCCAGCGCATGTCTTCGGCAAAGAACGAAAAACACGCCCTCATGGGCACGCTCTGGTACAGCCTCGCCCAATACGCCCTCCGCGTTTGGCCCTGGGTCATCGTCGCCATGGTCTCGCTCGTCCTCTATCCGGATCTCGCGGACTTCAAAGACGTCGCTGACAACAGCGTCGGGGACAAGGCCGGTTACCCGCTGGTGATGAAACAGGTGCTCGGCCCCGGTCTCATCGGCTTGCTCGTGGTCAGCTTCCTGGCCGCATTCATGTCCACCATCGACACCCACCTCAACTGGGGTTCGTCCTACCTTGTCAACGACTTCTATCGCCGTTTCCTGCGCAAGGATGGATCTTTCCCGAGCAGGGATTCTGCGGAACGGCACTACGTCCTCGTGGGCCGCATCGCCACCGTCCTGCTCATGGTCGCCGCTGCCTTCCTCTCCACCCAGATGAACAGCATCTCCAAGGCCTGGAACTTCGTCTGGGGCATGAGCGCCGGGGTTGGCCTCGTCCTCATCCTCCGCTGGTTCTGGTGGCGCATCAATGCCTGGTCCGAAATCGTCGCCCTCGCCGTCTCTTTCCTCACCACCCTCTTCCTCCAGGTTCTAGCCTGGCGACAGACCGTTGAAGGAGGAGGCAGCTATGTGCTCTTCGAAAGCGAACCCGTCCTCTTCGGTCTCCTTCTGCCCTTCCACCTCCAATTGCTCGTCATCATCCCCGTGTCAGCGGTCTCCTGGCTTCTCGTGACTTGGTCAACGGCTCCGGTAAGCCACGCCCGGCTCCAAATGTTTTATGACCGGGTCCAACCCGGCGGTTGGTGGGGAAGCATCGACCGGTCCCGCAGCACCCTTGAACCCGTTTCCCGTGGAATCCTGGGCAATTACCTCGCTGGCCTCGCCTTCATCTATGGCTGCACTTTCTCGATCGGCTGCTTTGTCTTTCTCCGCTGGGTCCCAGGAATCCTGCTCGCGCTGGTCGCCTTCGCCGGATGGATCTGGATCTGGAAACGCTGCATCCAACCCATGCCGGACAGCCCCTCCAACAGCAGCCCTTCCTAACATGGGTAAACTTATCCTCGTCTCCAACCGCCTCCCCATTCGCATCGGGTCCAATGGTCAACCCGAGCGAACCACCGGAGGTTTGGCCTCCGCCCTCGAAGGAGCCGCTTTCTCCAACACGGCGATTTGGGTAGGCTGGTCCGGGATTGCCGCCGGCGAAACTGGCGATTCCGCAGCCCATCGAGATTCCCTTCGCGCCATGGGAGTCGAACCCGTTGCCCTGACCGCAGCGGAAATCGACGGCTTCTACGAAGGTTACTCCAACGCCACGCTCTGGCCCGTGCTCCACTACATGGTTCAGCGCGCCCGCTTCGACCGGGACTGGGCCAAAGCCTACGCCGCCGTCAACGCAAAGTTCGCCGAATCCGTCCTCGCAGTGGCCTGCGACGGAGACACCGTCTGGGTCCACGATTACCACCTTTTTCTCCTCCCTTCCCTGCTGCGGGAATCCGGTCGCAGTCTGAAAACCGGCTTCTTTCTGCACACGCCATTTCCGAGCAGCGAGCTGTTCCGCTCTCTCCCGGAACGCGGATCCATCCTCCGGGGCTTGCTCGGAGCCGATCTCATCGGATTCCACACCTTCAACTATCTCCGTCACTTCCGCTCGACGGTCCTGCGCACCCTCGGCGTCGAGTCCGAGGTGGACAACCTCTGGCGCCAAAACCGGCAAGTCCGCCTCGGCGTCTACCCGATCGGTCACAACCGGGCCGGCTTCGAAGCGGCTATGGCGACGCCCGAATTCCGGGAAGCCATGCAGCGCCACCAATCCCGGCTCGGCGACCGCACCTTGGTCCTGTCAGTCGAACGCCTCGATTACACTAAGGGCGTTCCCCAAAAGCTCGAAGCCATCCGCCGCTACCTGGCCGATCACCCCGAGACGCGCTACCAGGTCGTTTTCCTCCTCATCGCCGTCCCCTCGCGCTTGGGCGTCCAAGAATACGACCAGCTCACCGAAGAAGTGCAACGGGAAGTCGGGGCCATCAATGGGGATTTCGGCGGCGTCGGTCACGCTCCCCTCCAATTCCTCCACCGCAGCCTTCCCCCCGCGGAATTGGCCGCCCTCTACGCCCGGGCCGACGTCTGCCTCGTCACCCCGCTCATCGACGGGATGAACCTCGTGGCCAAAGAGTTCGTCGCCTGCAAAAAAGACCATCCAGGCACGCGCCCCGGAGCCATCGTCCTCAGTGAGTTCGCCGGTGCAGCCGAAGAAATGTCTCACGCTCTGCTGGTGAACCCCTACGACGTCTGCGGAGTGGCCGAAACCATTGCCGAAGCCATCGCCCTGCCCAGCTCCGAAAAACTTCAGCGCACCGAAGCCATGCGCGCCCGTCTCGACCGCCACGACGCCCGCCATTGGGCCGCACGCTTTCTATCCGACCTCGACTCCTGCACCGCTCGCCAACCTCCTTCGCTGGCCGGCGACGGCGTAGAAACCCTGGCCGATCACCTGGCCCATTCCGTCGCTTCCCACAAGTCCCTGGCCCTCTTCCTCGATTACGACGGGACCCTGCGCGATTTCACCGACCGTCCGGAAGACGCCGTGCCCGACCCGGACCTCGGAGCCCTCCTGGCCCGCCTCGCAAAACATCCCAGCCTCAAAGTCGCTGTTATCAGCGGCCGCTCTAGCATTTTCCTTGAAAAACACTTCGCCGGCCTCGGAGTCTCCCTCATCGCCGAGCACGGCTACCGCTGGTTCTTCCCAGAGGAAGCCGCCTGGGAAATCGTCGATCCCCGCGTCGATACCGCCTGGAAAGAAGTCGTCCGTCCGCATCTCCAGCAGGCCGCGGACCTCACCCCCGGCTCAAGCATCGAAGAAAAGCTCTCTGCCCTGGTCTGGCACTACCGCCGCGCCGACCCCGAATTCGGCCTCTGGCGCGCTCATGGCCTCCTCGACGAACTCACCTCGCTGAGCGCCAATCTCCCCGTCTCCGTCCACCACGGAAACAAAATCGTCGAAGTCGCCAGCCAGTTGGTGAACAAAGGCGTCGCCGTCAACCTCCTCCTCAAACGCTGGAGCCCCGATGTCGCAGTCGCCGCCGGCGACGATCAAACCGACGAAACCATGTTCTCCCTCGAACCGGAAGGTCTCGACTATCATACAATCAAAGTCGGAGGCCGCTCCACTCGCGCCGCCCGCCGCACCGACATCGCCGGCCTTCGCCGCTTCCTCGAACGGCTCGTCTCCCTCCTCGCCTCGTGAATTCCCCGCACAACAGCAACTACAATTACGGAGTCATCGGCAACGGCCGGACCTGCGCCCTCGTCGAAACCGACGGATCCATCGTGTTCTGCTGCCTCCCCAACTTCGATTCCGGCACCGTCTTCGCCTCGCTTCTCGATGAGGAAAAGGGGGGCTCCTTCGGCATCTCCATCGCCGGCGGCCACGCCGTGAGCCAATGTTATGAAGGCAAGACCAACCTGCTGGTCACCCGCTACGAAAGCCCGGAAGGCGCCTTTGAACTGATCGATTTCATGCCGCGCTACACTTGGGACGGCAAAGCCGGGGCCGGCAACGACACCGCCCCAGACATCGTGCGCAGCCTCCGCCCACTCGCTGGAAAACCGCGGATCCGCGTCCACTACGACCCCAAGCTCGATTACGCCCGGTTCCCCACGGAGACGTTCATCGTCCACAAACGCATCAAGAGCACCACCACCGGCATCCATCCCGACGGCAAGCACATCTACGAATCGCTCTACCTCCACTCCGACCTTCCCCTCCAAGCCCTGCTCTCCTCGGAACCAGTGCTGCTCGATGCCCCGCGCTTTCTCTTTCTCACCTACCACGACAAAGTCCAGGAACCCTCCGCCGGCCTGGTCGAACTCATGCTCCAGCGCACCCGCGCCTACTGGCTGTTGTGGTCCGCGCGCACCCATTGCCCCGGCCGCTATGCCAACGAGATCCTCCGCAGCGCTCTCACCCTGAAAATGCTGCAGTTCGGACCGACCGGAGCCGTCGCCGCCGCCGGCACCACTTCGCTCCCAGAGACCATCGGCGAGGGACGCAACTGGGACTACCGTTTCTGCTGGGTGCGCGACGCCTCCATGACGGTGGCCGTGCTCCACCGCATCGGCCATCCCGCCATGGCCGCACACTTCGTCGATTGGGTTCTCAACACCGTTCCCACCAAAGACGACGCCCTCCAGATCATGTACGGACTCCGCGGTGAAAAAATTCTTACCGAAGAGACCCTCGATCATCTCTCCGGTTACCACGGCTCAACCCCCGTTCGCATCGGAAACGATGCCTACCATCAGGAACAGCACGACATCTACGGCGTCCTGCTCGATGTCATCTACCAGGACCTCGGTGAACGAGGCCGCACCCCGGAATCCCTCGACCGCATCTTCACCCGCGTCCGCACCGTCGCCCGCACCGTCGGCCTGCGCTGGCGCGAACCCGACCGCGGAATCTGGGAAATCCGGGGGGAAACCCGTCACTTCGTTTTCTCCAAAGTCCTCTGCTGGGTCGCCATCGACCGGGCCATCCGCATTGCCCGCATGCTGGGAAAGGAAGATTACGCCGAGAACCAGTGCGCCCTCCTCCAGGAAATCCACGAGGATATCTGCGAACGAGGCTGGAACAGCGACATCGGAGCTTTCACCCAGTCCTACGGATCCACCGATCTCGATTCCGCCAACCTGCTCATGGCCGAATACGGCTTCATCGGCCCGCACGACGCGCGCTACGTTTCCACCGTCGAACAGAGCCAAAAACGCTTGTGCCGCAATGGCCTGATGTATCGCTACCGGAATCACGACGACTTCGGGGAACCCTCCAGCGCCTTCACCGTGTGTTCCTTTTGGTTAGCAAAAGCCCTGGCCCGCATCGGCCGCCGCCGTGAGGCGCTCACGCTCTTCGAGAGGTTGCTCGCTGCCGCCAATCCCAAAGGGCTCTACGGTGAAGACCTGGACTTCAATACCCAGCGTCACCTGGGCAATTTCCCGCAGGCTTACTCCCACCTCGCCCTCATCGACTGCGCCCTCGAACTCGCGGAAGGCGACCTCGGGGCCGAAGAAATCATCCGGTCCTGAACGCAATCCGCCCTGCTCGCGACGAAACCTCGTCTGCCCGGCGGCTCAATCGCGGTCCGCCCGGAACGCCGTCCATTTCCCCTGCCTCCGCACCTTTTGGATTCGAAGCCCTGCCTGCGCCGCCTGGCCGAGGCAAGCCTCCTCCTGCGCCCGCAGTATCCCCGACACGATGCAAACTCCGCCCCGCTTCAACACGCGGTGGATCTTCGGAAAAACCTCCTCCAAGACCCCGGCAAACAGATTCGCCGTAACCAGCTCGAACTTCTCCCTTCCCGGAATCCAACTCCGCACGTCGCCCTCCACCACTTCGATGGACTCGTCCCGAAAACCATGCGCCCGGACGTTTCGCCGCGCCGCTGCAACGGCCGCCGGATCGTAATCCCAGGCCACTACCCGCCCGATTCCCAAAAACCGCCCGGCCAAGGCCAGAATGCCCGTGCCAGTCCCCAGGTCGAGCTGCTGCTGCTCGTCCAAGCCTTCCCCTCGCCGCTCCGCCGCCCAGTCCACCAAAAACCGAAGACAGTTCGCCGTGGTCGCGTGGTCCCCCGTGCCAAAGGCCATCTCCGCCGGAATCGACAACACGATTCGCCCCGGGTACTCCTTTCCCAACCGGGTTCGCGCCGCCTGCCCCCGCTCCGACGTCACCACCAGACGGTCCCGGATCTTCACCAACACCGGTTTCTGCGCTTCCATGAGGAGCCGATCCGCTGCCTTCACCGTCCGGACCGTTCCACCGAAGCTCCTCCGGATCCGCTCCGCTTCAGCCCGCCGCGCCGTGTAGTAATCGACCCGAATCGACTTCCGTCCCGCGAAAGCCGTCACCACCACCGACCCGTTTCCGAATCCCCGCAGACGCTCCTGCCACGCATCTTCCCACCTCGCGGCGGACAACCTCGACCACACAAACACAGCCCGGTTCGCTCGAAGACTTCAGTACATGAAAATGGAGCGGGTGATGAGATTCGAACTCACGACATCAACCTTGGCAAGGTTGCGCTCTACCCCTGAGCTACACCCGCCCGAGGCAGCCGAGACCCTAAAACCCAGGCCGGGCATTGCAAGGAAAAAGCGTCCCATTACATTCGGTTCGCGCCCTGCCCCGCCATCCTTCCCGCTAAGATCCCCCGCGGGGATCCATTCTCCAGCAGTCCGGGGTTCCGCGTTCACGCGGGTTGAAGGCCATGGAGGTAATTGATTAGCGGTCTGGGCACTCGTCGGGCGGTTGGTTGTCTCGCACCTCCAGTGCTCAAAATCAGGGATTCACATGTACCCGGGGCGTCGCCCCGGGCCTGGAGTTTTTACATTTCTGGCTGGACGTTGCCCCATACTTCAGTGGAACGAGGTTGCAAAGCCGCGAGAGAAGCCGGAGGCTTCGCAGCTTGTAGCCGGTGGTAAAGCGCAGCGACACCACCGGTGTGAGTCGTAATTCGATCCGCACCCCGGCAGGGGCGCCAGAAACCGGCCGGCTATTGATCTCGCGATGG
>JBGTBW010000292.1:0-20888 GCA_041749135.1 Verrucomicrobiales bacterium | reverse complement strand
GCTGCGCGCCGCGGACCTGCCCCCCGCCGCGGCCGCGGCGGGTTCCGCTCGCCTGGATCCCCTCCTCCATTTCGCCGGCCGCTCCGAAGTTCGCTTTCACGATGGCCCCACTCGCGTCTCCACGCTTTCCCTCGAAGGGCTTGTCGATCGCAAGCGCCGCCTGGTGCGCAGCTCCACCGGCGAGATCCAGCTCGACTACGAACGCGGCATCCTCCGCATCGACGCGCCCCGCGCTCAAGGCTTCTCAGGCAACCTGGCCGCGGCCGGCCCCTTGGCCACGCGTTCGCTCCACGTGGAAAGTCCCCTCGACCTCGGGCACATCGTCCTGGTCTCCCTCGACAACGAACCGCTGGAGTCCTCCCGGAGCATGCTTTTGCAAGTGATGTCCGAGGAACAAACCACGGGGTTCCGCACCAAGCCCGCCTCGAACGGACGCCAACAAATCGAGTCCATCGGCGTCAATCCCTGGCAGGCCCGCTGGCTCGCCGGAGCGGTCCGCCTCACCCGGCCCGGAGCCGCCGGCTTCACCGTCACCGCTCTCGATGCCAACGGTTACCCCCGAAAAGATCTCTCCTCGGCGGAATCGTTCTCTCTGCTCCCAGACTGTCTCTATTATCACATCCATCCGTGAGCGAACCTTCGCGCCCCTTCTCTTCCGCATCACACGCGACTCTGCGCACCAGCCGGTGTTTCATCGCCGTCAACCCTACACTTCCATGAACGCCTTCCGTCCAATGATGTCTCTCCGTCGCCAAATTGCCATTCCCGCCGTCCTCCTCGCCGCTTTCGCCGGTTCGTCGCCCGCCGGCGATTGGCTCCAATGGCGAGGGCCCAACGCCACGGGCGAAGCACCGTCAGGCAATCCCCCGACAGAATGGAGCGAAGACAAGAACGTCAAATGGAAGATTCCGATCGACGGCCGCGGCTCGGCCACCCCGATCATCGTGGGCGACAAGATCTTCCTCCTCACCGCCGTTCCCGTCGAAGGAGCCAGCCCAGCCGCCGATACCCCCCCAGCACCGCCCGCCGCAGCAGCTCCCGCTGCTCCGCCTGCAGATGCTCCCGCCATTGCTCAGGAGGGCAATGACGATCGGCCCCCACGCCGGCCCGGTCTCCCCGAAGGAGCCCCCGGAGACGGAGGGCTTCCCGAATTCCTCAGACCCTTCGACAGAGACAACGATGGCACACTCAATGAAGAGGAACGCGCCGCAGCCGCCGCAGCGAGGGCTGAAGGCCGTGGACGCCGCGGACCAGGAGCCGGAGAAGGCCGCGCCGGCAGGGGCGGCAGAGGAGGCCGAGGTGGCTTTGGCGGCGGTCCCCCCATTGTCGTCCAGAAATTCACGGTCGTTTGCCTGGATCGCAACACGGGCAAGACCCTCTGGTCCAAGGTCGCGCGTGAACAGTTGCCTCACGAAGGTCATCATCAAACGGGCAGCTTTGCTTCCGCATCACCGGTTTCCGACGGAAAACATCTTTTCGTCTCCTTCGGCTCGCAGGGCATCTACTGCTACGACCTCGACGGCAATCTCAAATGGGACGTCGATCTCGGCGATATGAACATCACCAACCGCTTTGGCGAGGGCTGTTCCCCGGCCGTTTATCAAGACAACCTCATCGTCAAATGGGATCACGAGGGCGACTCCTTCCTCGCTGTCCTCGACACCGAGAACGGACAAATCCGCTGGAAAAAGGACCGCGACGAAAGGACCTCCTGGTCCACCCCGCTCGTGGTCGAACAGGACGGCAAGCCCGTCGTCATCACTTCCGCTTCCGGCAAAGTCCAGGCCTACGATCTCGCCAGTGGCGACGTGGTCTGGGAAGCCGGCAGTCTGACCTCCAACGTCATTTCCTCCCCCGTAAGCGCGGACGGGATGGTTTTCGCGATGAGCGGCCACCGGGGCAGCAAGCTGGATGCCATTCGTCTTGGGAAAACCGGCAACCTCGCCGGTACCGAAGCGATCGCTTGGTCCCTTGACGAAGCCACTCCCTACGTTCCGTCGCCTCTCTTATACCAGGGGCGGCTCTACTTCTCCCAGAGCAACGAGAGCAGGCTCTCCTGCGTCGATGCCGCCACAGGAAAGCAGCATTTCCGGGAGCGGATCGAGGGGCTCGGCAACGTCTACGCCTCGCCTGTCGCCGCGGCCGGCCGAGTCTACCTCATGGACCGGGAGGGCCACTGCGCAGTCCTGCAAGCCGGCGACGATCTCAAGATCATCGCTACAAATTCTCTGGATGACGCTTTCGACGCCAGCCCCGCCATCGCCGGCGATGAGCTTTATCTCCGGGGAGCCAAACATATCTACTGCATCGCCGCCCAATAACTGTTAACCTGCCCATCGCCATGAAAACATTCCTTCTCTCCACCATCGGCCTCAGTCTGGCCTGGTTTCCTTGTGTGGTTTCCGGTCAGGAGAGCGAATCCGCAACCCCCGCTCCCGCTTCCGAACCTTCAGCGCTTGCCCCCGTGTCCGGCGTCTGGGAATGGGTCGGTTCAGGAATGCGGGGCGGCTTACGGAGCCCCGCCACACTCACCCTCGAGAGCAAAGACGGAGCCCTCACCGGAACCTATTCCGGGGGCTTCGGCCCCGATGCCTCCATCGAAGACGCCAGTTTGGAAGGAGATACGCTCTCCTTCAAAGTCACCCGCACCTTCGGGGACCGCAGCGTGACGACCGCCTACAGCGGCCGCCTCTCTGGTGATCAGATCAGCGGTTCGATCGAAACCGAAACCTTCGACGGACCACAGACGCTCGATTGGAAGGCTTGGCGGAAACCCACCGTGGATCCCAGCGGCTCTTGGACCTGGACCACCACCGGCGGGCGTGATGGAACAACCGTTCGCACCACTCAACTCAAACTCCGTCTCGAAGAAGGAGCCGTCAAGGGGATGTGGATCACCGAACGCGGCCAAACCGCCCTGTCCGATGTCTCCCTGAAAGGAAGTGAACTCTCCTTCCGCGTCGCCGCTGGAGGCGGCGGCCGGGGCTTTGGCAATCAGGGAAACCAGAATCGCATGGCTTCCTACAACGGAACCGTTTCCGCCGGCGCCATCACCGGTACGATGACCCGGCCCACCCGCGATGGCGACGTGACCGAGGATTGGAAAGCCACCCGGATTACGGAAGTCGATCCCCTCGGAGTCTGGTCGTGGGAAGCGCCGGGACGCGACGGAGAGGTCAGGCGCAGCACCCTCGAAGTCATTTCCCGGGCCGACGGAACCCTCACCGCTACGTTGGACGGACCCTTCGGCGAGTCAGAAGCCAGTGACGTCTCCCTCACTGGCGATGTCTTGACGGCTAAGGTCGACCGGGAAACCGGCAACGGTTCCTTCACCTCCCAATTCGAGGGACGCATCGATGGCGATGCCATCCGCGGCATGATGAAGGCCGGCCGGGAAGACCGTCCCTTCCGAGTGCTCTGGGAAGCCGCTCGCGTGGTTCCCGCCGGGAATCCCGCCGGGGAATGGGTGATCACCTCTGGAGGCTTTGGCCGCCGCCGCGGTGGAGACGATGACGGAGGAGCCCAAGAGGGCCCATCGCTCCGCCTCAATGTCGAAGGAGCCCAGCTCACAGGAACCATCTCGGGCAGGGGCGGAGAAACGCCCATCGCCAATGGGAAAGTGGAAAACGGAGAGATTCAGTTCACTGTAGAACGCAGCTTCGGCGATCGCAGCGTCACCCAACACTACAAGGGCCGCGTCCGCGACAACCGGATCCACGGAACCTATCAGGTCGGGAGCGACGGCGATGCGCCGGAGGCCGGAGCCTGGGAAACCTTCTGGGAAGCTCAGCGTCCGGAAGCCGGCGCCTAAGCCCGCCCGGCGTTTCTCGCAGCGATTTTCCCGCGAAAAAGTGTTTGCGGTGCGGGACTTTGCGTGCAAAGTCCCCGCTCCGCGAGCCATTCAACGAGCCGTCGGTCTCTGGGCGCCGGTCGATAGACCGGTCCGCTAAGCTCGCCAGAGGGAACCCGGCCCGCCCCATACCCTATGTCCGTACAGCTAGCCCGCTTCGAAAAGCCGAATCGACTCTCCAAAGAGGAGTCGTCCGCCAACGAAAATTTTGCCCGTTTCTCCGCGGAACCCTTCGAAGGCGGCTACGGCCATACCCTGGGAAACTCCCTCCGGAGAGTCCTCCTCTCCTCCCTCGAAGGAGCCGCCATCACTTCCGTCCGGATCGACGGCGCTCCCCACGAGTTCTCCACCCTTCCCGGCATCGTCGAGGATGTCACCGACATCGTCCTCAATTTTAAGAAGGTCCTCTTCAAGCATCACACCAAGGAGCCGCGCCTGCTTTCCATTTCAGTCAACAAACAGGGCGAAGTGCTCGCCGGCGACATCAACGAAGACACCGGCTACGAGGTCCTCAATAAGGATCAGCTCATTTGCACGCTCGATCGCAAGGCCAAGTTCAACGCCGAATTCGAAGTCCGGGTCGGCCGCGGCTTCTCCACCGGCGAAGAAAATAAGCGCGGAGACATGGCCATCGGCGTGATCCCCATCGACTCCATTTTCTCTCCCGTGCGCCGCGTGCGCTATTCGGTGGAGAACACCCGCCTCGGGCAAAAAACCGATTACGACAAACTCATCATCGACATCTGGACGGATGGACGCATCAGCCCGCACGAATCCCTGACTCAGGCCTCAGCGATCCTCCGGCATCACCTCGACGTTTTCGTCAATTACGACGATAGCCTCGTGGAGTTCGACGAACGGCCCGACGCTCCCAGCGAAGAGAGCGCCGAACTCAAGAAACTTCTCAACATGTCGGTCAATGAGATCGAGTTGTCCGTCCGCGCCGCCAACTGTCTCAACAACGCCAATATCACCAGCGTCGGTCAATTGGCGATGAAGACCGAGGCCGAAATGTTGAAATACCGGAACTTCGGCAAAAAATCGCTCAACGAAATCAAAGACAAACTTCAAGAACTCGGCCTTGCTCTGGGTATGCAGATCGATCCAATGCTCCTGGAAGCTCCCTTTGCCTCCTCATCCGGCTCGGTCATGCCCGCCGCGGCCCGGTTGGACCGGGACGACTTGGGATTGGCCGATCTCATCAACCAGAATCTCGGAGACGACGACTGATTTCCCTCCCGCAGCACCGCATGAGACACCGCAGGAACAAGCCCAAACTGCAACGGACCGCGGCCCACCGCGACGCCCTGCTTTCCAATCTCGCCTTGAGCCTCATCGAGCACGGGCGGATCCGCACGACTGTGGCCAAGGCCAAAGCCCTCCGGCCGTTTGTCGAGAAACTGATCACCCTAGCGCGGGTTGATACCCAGCACACCCGGCGGCGCGCAGCTTCCATTCTGAAACCTTGCCAGACCCGCTCCACTATGGTGCGCGGCAAGGCCGAACCAAACCGTCAAAAGCTAGCCGTTTCCCGCCTCTTCAGCACCGTGGCTCCCGCCTTCGCCGAGCAGCCGGGCGGCTATACCCGGATCATCAAACTCGGACCGCGTCCCTCCGATTCGGCCCCCATGGCCTTCATCGAGTGGTGCACCTTCATTCTGCCCGCAGAGAGCGAGGAACACGCCTAAGATTCTCCATCGCAAGGACATTGGATCGGTTGGACGGCGCAGGCTCCTAACACGATCAAGTTCGGCAGCCAAACGCGCCCTGACCCTGACTTTGCCTCAAACCCCGGGTTGTCCGTAATACACCAGGGTGCGATACAGGAATTCCACCTTACCCCCGCTCTGGTGGCGGTCGAAGATCGTCCTCAATTCCGCCAGCATCGCCTCGCACCCGCGATCCGCTTCGCCCGGCATGTAAGAAGATGACAAACATCGTCCCTTCAGTCCCGCGAAATCAAATGCCTGACGGTTGCGAAAGTCGCGCAGCCTGAATTCGCCTGGAGCGAAAAACTCACGAAGTATGTTTTCGTCCGTGTTCCTGTGGTTCACCGCCGCGTAATCCCTCCCGTGCTCGTGGAGAAACGCCTCATAGGCGCGAAGAAATGGCGTCGATTCCAACTCCCTTTCGTTCCAGAACAAGGCGATCCATCCGCCCGGACGAAGGATTCTCCGAAACTCGCCCTTCGCACGCTCGCGGTCGAACCAGTGGAAAGCTTGTCCCGCGACAATGAAGTCCACGGACTCCCCCGGCAACTGGGACTCTTCAGCCGTCGCATCGATGCTCACGAACAAGGGATTCCCAACAAAGGCACGTTCGGCGGCGGCCCGCATTCCCGGATTCGGCTCAACAGCGAACACCCTGGCGCCGTAGTCCAGGAATAACCGCGTCAAATTGCCGGGTCCGGAACCGAGGTCAGCCACGATCGAGCCGGGCGTGAGTCCACAAGCCTCTTCGAGGAACGTCATCGATTCCGGCGGATAGGACGGCCGATAGCGCACGTAATTCTCCACCCTATCGGAAAACCTGCTGATGGAAGCTCTCATTATCTGATGCGGCATCGGGAACATTCAGGGAGGATCGCTCAGCGCGCAAACTTCACCCCATGGCGCCCAAAACCCCTCGCCGCGAAAGTATGCATGCTGTCGGACGCACGACACAGCCCGGATTTCTCCTACTGTTTCTGCTGCGGCGCGCTGCGCCCCATGAGGACTGCGTTGCGCTGGCCTCAGGCTTCAGTGATCCGGATCCGTTTTGTTTTATTTTATTTTGTCTACATATTTCGCAAACGCCACACTAGCTTCCAGCCCCTTCCTCCATCGAATTCATGCCCTCCATTCACGCCGGCGTCATCACCATCTCCGACCGCGCCTCTCAAGGACAGTATCAAGACACTGGCGGACCAGCCCTCCGCGCCGAAGCGGAGGCTCGCGGATGGATCGTGACGGCCGAAGCCATCATCCCCGACGACAGAGCCCGCATCGCCGAAACACTCCGGGCGTTCTCCGCCCGTGGATGCGCTCTCATCGTGACCACAGGAGGCACCGGGATTGCCGAGCGCGACGTCACTCCTGAAGCGTTGCGCGACGTCATGCGCATGGAGATTCCGGGATTCGGGGAGATCATGCGCGCCCGTTCCATGGCGTCCACCCCCAATGCCTTGGTCTCGCGCTGCATGGCCGCCCTCGTCGATTCATCCCTCGTCATCGCGCTGCCCGGAAACCCGCAGGGGGCGGTGGAATGCCTCGGTTTCGTCGCCGGAGCCATCGACCACGCCGTGAAACTGGCCGGTGGTCTCCCCACCTCCTGTTGAACCGTGCCGTTGCGCCTCCGCCCACCCGAATCCTTCCTTCGCGCCCTCGCCGGAGCCGCCCTCCTGATCCTCCTGTTGTGGTCTCTGGAAGCCTGGGATATCACTCTCGGCTTCTTCATCGCCGGACGCTGGAGTAGTCTAACCAGCCTGCTGGGGAATCATCCCCGCTCCCTCGCAGGTCTGCCGGGCATCTTCTTCGCTCATTTCATCCACCGCGACTTCGCTCATCTCGCCGCCAACACTCCCGCCCTCTTTGTTCTCGCCTTCCTGGTTCTCCTCTCCGGAACACGACGCTTTGCCTGCGTGACCCTCATGGTGATCCTCGTCAGCGGAATCGTGATCTGGCTGACGGAGCGGGACACCACCGTCGGATCCAGCACCCTCGTGTTCGGCTACCTCGGATACGTCCTCGCTCGCGGCTTCGTCGAACAGCGCATCACCTGGATCGCCATCGCCGTAGGCCTCCTCGTGGTTTACGGGCTGGCCCCTTCCGGTCTGCTGCCCGGCCGCCGCGATGTCTCCTGGATCGCCCATGGAGCCGGTCTGGCTTCCGGAATCCTAACCGCCCGCCTCTTCCGCGAGCCGCCGCCCCGGTCCATCCCTTGAACTCGCTGCCCAGCCTCCTCCAGGCATCCGTCTTACTCGATCACCTCAGGCCAATGCGTGTGAAAATGCTCGCCCGCCGGACGATCGATCCGTTCGTAAGTGTGCGCCCCAAAATAATCCCGCTGCGCCTGCAACAAATTGGCCGGCAGCCGTTCCTGCCGATAGCTGTCGTAGTAGGCCAAGGAAGCGGAGAAAGCCGGTACGGGAACTCCCGCCGAAATCGCCGCCGCCGCCACCCGGCGCCAAGCGCTCTCGCTCCGGTTCAAGACTCCCTCAAAAAAAGGATCCAGCATGAGATTGGTCAACGAAGGCGCGCGCTCGTAGGCTTCCTTGATCCGGTTGAGAAACTTCGCCCGGATGATGCAGCCGCCCCGCCAGATCGTGGCGATGTCGCCCAAGTCCAGATTCCAACCGTGCAAGCGGCTCGCCTCCACCAGCATGTCCATCCCTTGCGCATACGAGACAATCTTGGAAGCGTAAAGCGCCCCCCCCACGGCATCAATGAACTCTCCCCGGTCCGGGCCCGGATCCAAACGCCCGCTGCCCCGGAGACGCGTCGCCGCAAGCACCCGCTTTTCTTTCCATGACGACAGTATACGGGCTTCTACCGCCGCGTTGATCGTCGAAACCACAGTTCCCATCTCGATTGCGGAAAGCAGCGTCCATTTCCCGGTCCCCTTCTGGCCCGCCCGGTCCATGATCAGATCCACCACCGGCAAACCTGTTTCCTCATCCCGCACCGTGAAAATCTTCGAAGTGATCTCAATGAGATAGCTGTTGAGTTCACCTTCGTTCCAACTCGCAAAGATCTGATGCAGTTCCTCAGGGCCACTTCCCGGAAGGTTGCGCAACAGATCGTAAGCCTCGCAGATCAACTGCATGTCGCCGTACTCGATCCCGTTGTGGACCATCTTCACATAATGCCCGGCTCCCCCGGGCCCCATGTAGCGGCAGCAGGGCTCTCCGTCCACCTGGGCGGCGATGCGCGTGAAGACCGGCTCCATCACCTTCCATGCGTCGAGACTGCCCCCGGGCATGATCGAAGGCCCTTTCAGCGCCCCCTCCTCCCCTCCGGATACGCCCGCGCCGAGAAACAGAATCCCCTTGCTCTCGGCCTCCCGGCCCCGCCGCTCCGTATCCGTAAACAACGAATTCCCTCCATCGACCAAGACGTCCCCCGGTTCCAACAAGGGCAGGAACTGCCCCATCACCGCGTCCACCGCCGGTCCGGCTTGAACCATCAGCATGACCCGCCGCGGACGCTCCAAACTCGCCACAAACTCTTTCGGAGCCGGGAATCCCTCGATGGCTTTCCCCTCACCCGGCGCGGCGAGAAACTCTTCCATCGTCGCCGTCGTGCGGTTGTAGACCGAAACCCGGAAACCGCGGCTCTCGACATTGAGCGCCAAATTCTGTCCCATCACCGCCAGCCCGATCAAACCAAAGTCGTTCTTGCTCATCGAAATCCCTTCGCGCTAATTGCCGACCTGCGAGGGCTGAACCTTGAGACAAGGGGATGCCAAGTCAACCGCGTTTTCCTTTGGTTACCTGCATCATCTCCAGCGACCCCGTCGATCCTCCTCCGGCCCATCAGGACTCCGAACACGGAGCTGTGCTCACTTTTCTTGGGGTCGTTCGCGCTGTCGAGGAAGGCCGCCCGTTGCTCGGTCTGCGCTACACCTGTCACCCTGCGCTGGCTGAGAAATGCCTCCATCAACTCTCCGCGGACGCCCTCAAACACTTCGGACGGCACCACCTTTACGTCCACCACCGCATCGGCTTCGTTCCTTCCGGGGAACCCTCCCTCCTGCTTCAGGTGGCGACCCGCCACAGCCACGAAGCCTTCGCCCTCTCCAACCACTATCTCGCAGCCATCAAGACCGGGATCCCCATTTGGAAGGAACCCGTCTTTACCGGCGGCCTCATTCACCCATGAACCTGCCAAACCAACTCACCCTCGCCCGGCTGTTCATGACCCTCGTCTTCGTCGCCGTCCTCGCCTCCCCCTTCCCCTGGAGGTCCCAGGTCGCCCTGGTCCTCTTCATCCTGGCCTCCTTGACCGACTGGCTCGACGGACTCATCGCCAGACGCTGGGGTCTCATCACCAATTTCGGCAAATTGATGGATCCGCTCGTCGACAAAATCCTGACCTGTTCCGCTCTGATCATGCTCGCTGCCGGAGCCAACCCTCTCTTTCCACCCTGGGCCGTCGTCGTCGTTTTGGCCCGGGAGTTTCTCGTCACCGGACTTCGTCTCATTGCCGGCTCGCAAGGCGATGTCCTTGCGGCCGATTCCCTCGGGAAATGGAAAACGGTGACCCAGATCACCGCCATCATCTACTTCCTGGCCTGGCTCGCCTCGTCCGAAAAACCGGTGGGAACGGCCTTTCTCAGCATCTTTTTCGCACCATCCTGGATGCAACCCGCCATTGCCGGAAACCTCCTCGTCGCCGCCACGCTCCTGACGACGCTTGGATCCGGAGGCTCCTATCTCTGGAAGAACCGGCAGCTCTTTCTTACAGGGGTCTAACCCACCAAGACGACGCAAAACCTGCATCCCCGATTCATTAAGGCGCTATCCGCCGCCATTACCGCGTCGCCTTGCCTTCTTGCCACGGAGCCCGCTCCGGCAATCGCCGCCGAAGCGCCGGGAGAACACTGGTCCACGGCCACTCCAGCAGAAGCCGGATTGGATGAAAAGGCGCTTCCACTAAGACTCGGGAATGATGTCGAGGATCGCGTAAAGTTCCTCTTTCGGCACAAAAGCCATCGCCCCGGCGAGGGCGGCCTCCTCGCGAAAACCGGGAGTGTCGTGATTGGTGAGAATGACGATTCGCGCCCCGGGAAAGGCTTCTCGGATGGCTCGGGTGGCCTCAAGTCCCCCCATTCCAGGCATCCTCAAATCCATCAGAACCCAGTCCGGCTGATGCTCTGTGTAAGCGGCAACCCCAGCTTCGCCGTCTGACGCATCAATGAACGCGCGTCCTTCCGCCGCACAAACCCTGCGCATCAAATCGCGCGTTGGCGCGTGGTCATCGACAATGAGAATGGTGGTAGGCCTCACCCTCTTGAGCATCCCCTTCCGGTCCTTCTTCTGGCCTTGCGGCATCAGTAGAGTCCCGTGTTTCCCTTTGTGAATGCAAAACTCCGAACACAAAGTCAAGCCACGAAGCTCTTCTCCCGGGTCGTGGACTGCGCCAGTCCACTGGCGCTTTGGGACGCGGGGCAACCCGGCGGCCGTTCGCATTCACTCGGCGCCAAGAGAGAGTGGTAGAGGACTACCGCACTCCACGACGCTTCGCGATCCGCGGAGCCCGTGAATAATCCGCCAGGTCATGGACTGTTCTATGGACCCTTGTCCTCCCTATGAATCCTTGTCCCAGGTGGGACGAGAATTCATCCTGCCGCCCCGCTCCTTGGCTTGCACGAGCGGGCAAGGCTCCGCTTGGAACGGCACAGGCCCTCGCCCTCAGGCAAGTGCGCCTCGGAACCGTCGGAGCATCGCTCTCGCCTTACCACCAAGCCGGCGGCAAACCATGGCGTGCGCCGCTCGTAAAGCGATTCGGGCTGAAGAGAGCGATGGGCTGCCGTGTTTCGCCTTCGATCGTGAGTTCAGCCAGAATCTCGCCAATCACAGTCCCGAACTTGAACCCGTGCCCGCTGAAACCCGCCGCCAAAAGCACCCGGGGATCCTCTGGATGCTTGCCGATGATGAAGTGTTGGTCCGGACTGTTCGTGTAGCGGCAGAGTCGCGTCGTGAGTCTCCCGCAGGCTTCCTCCCCGAAATAAGTGCGCGCGAAATCATGCAAACCGCCGGCCTCTTCCCCATCGGCACTCTCCGCCATCGGTTCGCCGGGCATCACCGTCCTGCCAGGTTGATGCAGAGCGAACTTCAGTCGCGGCTCTCCCTCGCGCACGGGAAAGCCATAGTGTCCCCAGGGCCGGTTCGTTTCGATGAACCAGCACGGGAACCGCTTCCCATGAAACGGTCCGGCGTCCTCGATCTCCATCCAGGCCAAAGGCTGGCGCGTGACTCGCAGAAAGACCCCGATTTCCCCCAACAATCGCGCTGCCCACAAACCGGAAGTGATCACCAGGCGATCCGCGCGATGCGTCCCTTCCGCCGTCGTGACCTCAACGCCGTGATGCCCCGCTTTCCACGCCAATACTTGCTGTTCCGTTGATAGTATGGCGCCGTAACGCCGCGCCATATCCAGGTGCGCCAGAATGGCTTCGCCGGGAAGGAGGTAACCCGCCCGCTCCTCATAGAAACCGGCGAAGGAGTCAGGGATCCGAAAGGCCGGAAACCGTTCGCGGATTGAGGCGGCATCCAACAGTTCGTGTGGCAAACTGTGCTCGCGGGCCGCACGCAAGGCCCCTTCCACAATGAGTGCGCCAGGCGGCCCCATATACAGACCACCCGTCTCAAAAAGGAGGCGCCGCCCACTCTCCCGTTCCAGCTCTCGCCACAATGCGTAGGCCCGCATCAGCAGCGGCACATAATCAGGATGCTCAAAATAGGATTGCCGGATCATTCGAGCGCCGCCGTGATGCGAGCCCATTTCATGCGGAGGTTGGAATTGATCCAACCCCAGGACCTCCACCCCCTTCCGCGCAAGGTGAGCGCAAGCGGCCGACCCCATCGTTCCCACTCCGACGACGATCACCTTCATATCGAGGGACCGGCGTGAGCTATGGCCGGTCCAAAGCAGTAGCGGCAGTTCAGATTACTTTCCCTCCAATTTCTCTTTGTCACCATCGAGTGAAGCGGGCATGATCGTCCAGAACCAATCTCCACTCGCAATCATGGGCATTCTCAATTTTTTGAAAGGTGAACTCATCGACATCATTGAGTGGACCGACGACTCCCGGGAAACAATCTCGTGGCGATTCCCCGACGACGACAAGGCCATCAAGAACGGCGCCCAGCTCATCGTTCGTGAGTCCCAGACCGTTCAATTCGTCTACCTCGGCGAGTTCGGCGACACCTTCGGGCCTGGGAAGCATACGCTGACCACGGACAACATCCCCATTCTCACCCGGCTCAAATCCTGGAAATACGGCTTTGAATCGCCGTTCAAGGCCGATGTCTACTACATCAATACCCGGCTGTTCACAGGTCTGAAATGGGGAACGACCAACCCCATCATGATGCGTGATCAGGACTTGGGCATCGTCCGGGCCCGCGCCTTCGGCACCTACGATTTTCGCGTCGTGGATCCCAAACGTTTCCTTAAGGAGGTCGCCGGTTCCGACCACAACTTCCGCGTGGATGAACTCTCTGACACCATGCGCTCCCGGCTGGTGAGTTCCTTTAGCGAAGCCATCGCCGTCTCGAACATTCCGGTGTTTGACGTCGCCACCCGCTACTCCGAACTCGGCCAAGCTCTGCTTCCCCTCATCAATCCTCACGTCAACGAAAAATACGGCATCGATATCGCGACCTTTGTCGTGGAGAACGTGTCCGTGCCGCCGGAAGTCGAAGCAGCGATCGACAAACGCTCCAGCATGGCCGCCATCGGCAACCTGAACGACTACGTGAAATTCCAGATGGCCGAGGGAATGGGGCATCCTTCCGGCGGAGGAGCCGCGGGCATGGCCACCGAACTCGCCGTGGGCATGGCCATGGCCCAGCAAATGATGAAAGAACAGGGCGGCATCCTCGGCGGCGGGGCCGCGGGAACACCAGCCGGGTCCGCGCTCTCAGACACAGCCCTTCCCGAACTGCTCGGAGTGCCCGAAGCCGCTCAAGCCCTTGGCGTAACGGAAGCCGATGTCCTCGCCGTCCTTGAGTCCGGGGAACTCAAAGGAAAGAAAATCGGCGCCACCTACCGCATTCGCCGCTCGGATCTCAACGCCTACCTCGAATCCTGATCCATCCCGGCCGCGCCGCCATTCGTCTCTCCCTGTGCTCATGGCCGACCTCACGGCGCTCGAGAAGTTTTCCTGTCCCGCCTGCGGCGCGCAGGCCGAATGGAATGTCCGCAAGCAGCTCCTGGTCTGTCCATTCTGCGGAACGGAATCTCCCGCGGAACTCGCCTCGGACTCCGGCCTCATCCGCGAACTCGACCTTGCCGCCGCCCTGCGCGACATCCCCGATCAAGATCGCGGATGGAAGATCGAGCGGCGCACCGTTCAATGCCGAAGCTGCAAGGCCGTCACCGTCTTCTCTCCGGAAAATGTTGGCCAGCGTTGTGATTTTTGCGGCTCACCCGAACTCGTCGCTTACGAGGAACTCCGCTCTCCTATCCGCCCAGGCAGCGTCCTTCCTTTCGCGATCGACCGTGAGAAGGTCCAGGCCATCGTGCGCCATTGGTTAGGAAGCCGCTGGCTGGCTCCCAACAACCTCCGCAAGCGCGGCCTCATCGACCTCGTCCATGGCCTCTACATTCCCTACTGGACCTTCGACTCCGAAGTCGACTGCCCGTGGACGGCCGAATCGGGCTACTACTACTATGAGACGGAATCCTACACGGACCCCCACGGGCGCCGGCAAACGCGTCAGGTCCGCAAGGTCCGCTGGAGCCCCAGCTCCGGAGCCATTCAACACGCTTTCGACGATGTCCTCGTCCCCGGCTCCCGCGGCATCGATCTCTCTCTCCTCCGCGCTGTCGAGCCTTTTCCCACCAAGGGTCTCGTCCCTTACGACCCCGGTTATGTCTCCGGCTGGCATGTCGAACACTATCAAGTCGTCCTCCTCGACGCCGCCCGCCTTGCTCGCGAACAGAAAATGGCGGCTCTGCGCGCACTCTGCGCTCGCGAAGTCCCCGGCGACACCCACCGGAACCTCCGGATCAGCCCCATCTTCACTGGTGAGACCTTCAAGCACATCCTCGTCCCTGTCTGGCTGATCGCTTACGACTACGGACGCAAACGGAACCAGATTGTCATCAACGGCGTCACCGGATCCATCTCCGGCCGTTACCCAAAAAGCGCCTGGAAAATCTTCTTTCTCGTGCTGACCATCATCGCCATCGTGCTCCTCGTCTTCTTCTTCTTCGCTCATTCCCGTTGAATCCGGCCGGCCGGGAACCGAAGCCGGGCGGTTTTCTCGATTCCTCTACACGCTGACAAACTTGCCCGGATTGAGGATTCCTCGCGGATCCAAGGCCCGCTTCAGCTCCACATGCACTTGCCGCGCCGCTTCGGGCAGCGCCGCTGCGAACCACCGCTTCTTGGCCAGCCCAATCCCGTGCTCTCCCGACAAGGTCCCGCCCCAAGCCAGGACCTGACAGAACAATCTGTCTAAAACCGCGTCAATCTTCCGGCGCGCCTCCGCACTTTCGGTCTCTGGAACCATGATGTTCACATGCAGATTGCCGTCGCCGGCGTGCCCGAAACAAGCCACGGGAAAACCGCTCTCTTCCTGCAACTTCTCCGCGAAGTGGGCCAAATCCACCAGCCGGCTCCGGGGCACCACCACATCTTCATTCAGTTTCACCAATCCCGTCGCCTTCAAGCCGTAAGAAAATTCCCGCCGCAATCCCCAAATCCGTTCGCATGCTTCTTCAGTCAACGCCTCCTCCACCTGCAAAGCTCCCAACCCAGCCAACATCTCACTCACCCACTGGGCCTCCCGGCATACGTTTTCCGCATGGCCATCCATCTCCACCAGCAAATGCGCCCGTCCTTCCGGAGCCAAGTTTGCTCCCAAATGCTCCCGCGCCGCCTCCAGGGTGAAGCGGTCCGCAATCTCCAACGCCGACGGCAAATGACCCGCCCCCAGAATCGCCTGCACCGCAGCCGCGGCTTCGTCCATCCCGCGCCATCCCGCCGAAACCATGGCCCGGGCCGGCGGATGCGGCAAAAGCCGCAGCGTCGCCTGCGTCACCACGCCCAACAGCCCCTCCGATCCCACAAACATTCCTAACAAATCGAAGCCAGTCTTGTTTTTGTGACAGCGACCCCCAGCCCGCAAAATACGCCCCCCCGCCAAAACGACTTCCAACCCCAGCACGTAATGGCGCGTTACTCCATATTTCAGACATCGGGGGCCGCCCGCATTGGTGGCGATGTTCCCACCGATGCTGCATTCCCGGAGACTAGCCGGATCCGGAGGATAAAACAGCCCCTGACGGCGAACCTCATCCTGCAGGTCTCCCGTGATCACTCCGGGCTCCACCACCGCCACGCCGTCCGCCTTGTTGATTTCGCAGATCCGGTTCATCGCCATGGTCGAAAGGACGATCCCTCCGCACACCGGCACGCAGCCCCCCACATAGCCCACTCCGGAGCCGCGCGTGGTCACCGGAATGCGCCGGCAGTGTGCAAAGCGCAGCACCTCCGCCGCTTCCTCGGCGCTCTCGACCCGGACCACGGCTTCCGGCAATGCGGCGGCATGCCATTTGTCCCCGGCATGCGCTTGCAGCGCCTCCTCCTGCACCGTCACCCGGCCCGGAGGCAAGGCGCTCGCCAGATCGGCCATCCAAGACGCCCCGCAGCCAAGCTCCAAAGCTTCCTGACTTTTTCTGGACATGAGAATTCCGGAAACCTTAAATCTTCAAGCGCAGTCCCTGCGCCACTGGATCATGAACACCGTCGATACGCCAACGGAAACGGGTTTCCTTTTCCCGCCCCTGCCCGGTCTGGAACCTTCTCCCGCCGCCCTCCACAATCAGCTCTTGCTGCGTGGTCTCACCCACAAACTCAACAACCTCCTCTCCGTCGTCAAGGGCAACATGGGCTTGTTGCAAATGCACGATGACCTCGATCCAGGCGCCCGCGATCATATTGAAGAAAGCAAACGGGCCTGCGACCTCATGGCCGCTCTCGGCGACAGGATGCGGGCCTGCGCGGGCTGCAGCAAACCCGACATCAAACCTGTCGCCCCCGATTCCGTTCTCCTTCCTTTGCCGAACGCTTTAAAGCGAGCCGCCGCGGCGGCGGGGATTTCATTGCAGACGCACGCCGCACCAGGGCTCCCGCAGGTTTGGGCCGATCCAGGTTTTCTCCGGGACATCCTCTTCGAGCTGGTCGCCAACGCCATCGAAGCCAGCGCCAGTGGTTCCATCGTCTCCGTCGAAATCCTGGCCCCCGGCATGTGGGAACCGGATCAGGCCACCCACGTCGATGCTTTCGTGCGCAATCCTTCCCAGGCGCTTTCCGAGCAAGAAATCCTCGCCCTCTTCCTGCCCTTTCACACCAGCAAAGGAGGCAATCACTCGGGAACAGGGCTGACGCTCGCTCTGGCGCTCGCCACGCAAATGCGCATTCCTCTTGGGGTTCGCAACACCGGTCAGTCCACCGACGTCTGGCTGCGCCTTCCCATTGTCTAACTCCGCGGCGCGGGCGCTTGTCAATATTCCACAATCACCGGCGTGCCATGCGTCGAGTTCTCGTAGAACTTTCGCGCCATCCAGTCGGGCAGCCGCACGCACCCATGCGAATCGGGATAACCGGGCAGAAAGCCGGCATGCATCCCCACCCCGAGATTGAAGCGTAGGAAATGGGGCATGGATGCTCCCAAAAACTTGGTCCCGGGCGGCGGCTTGTCCACGCGGCTGTCCACATCCGCCACGACCACATTCCCTGACTCATCCACAAAGTTTCCGTAAGCGCTGGACCGGTGATTTACAACCTTCTGAGTCACGCTGAAGGTTCCCGGCGGCGTCCCATAGCCTTCCCGCCCCGTCGATACCCGGGCCACCCCCACCACAGTATCGTCGCGGTAGAAGTAGGCCTTCTGCTCTCCGAGATTGATCCGGATCTTCGGGGATCCCGGCACACCATCCCCCTCCCAATAGGAAACCGTGTCCAGCAGCGCCGGATTGGGGGCCGGATGGTGAGAAGGCCGGGCCAGCCCATCGAGATACTCCGTCTGACCCATGCTGTAATCCGAAGTGCTGCAGGCCGCCAGCCAAAGACTTCCAAACCCCAAAACCAACGCCGGCAGGACGGCCAATCCTTGTTCTATTCGCTTCATTGACATTTCGATTTGCTCACCTTTCAAAACTTCCATGAAAAAGTCAAGTCGCAGTCAGGCAACCGTAGTCCGAAGACTCCGAATGGCCGCGTGAAGTCCGCTCACCGCTCCTGAGCATATCTGATTCTCCGCTCTCACGACACAGGCGGTTCGCCTCGACCGCGCCTGCGTAGCTCAAGGCCGAACCTCTCGCCGCGCTTCGGCTGCGACACCCTTCCCTCCCTCTTATCCACTCTCGACTCATATCAACTCCGGCATCGGGCTAAAACCCTCATCGACCAAGAAACGGGGTCGCCCACTGAGGTCATCGACCGTGGTGTGGGCAGCGTCGATCCCCAGATGGCGATACAAAGTGGCGAAGACTTCCTGAAAGTGCACGGGCCGTTCATTGGCTTCTCCACCGAGCCGGTCTGTGGCGCCGATGACCTGCCCCGTCCGGAAGCCCCCTCCCGCCAGCAAGGCGCAGGCCACCCGCGGCCAATGATCTCGCCCGCCGTCTTTGTTGATCACCGGCGTGCGCCCGAACTCGCCCCACACAACGACGGCGACTTCCCGGTCCAAGCCCCGCTGATGAAGGTCTTCCACCAAAGCGCTCACCCCCCGGTCGAAATCGGGAAAATTATTCCTGGCGGAACGAAACGCCTCGCCGTGCCAATCCCAAAAGCTGAAGCTGACCGTCACAACGCGAACTCCTGCTTCGACCAGCCTTCGCGCTACAAGAAACTGTTCTGTGAGACGGGGAGCCGCGTCGCCCTGATGCCGTTCCGTTCCCTTTCCGTAACGCTCCCGGACCCGGGGGTCCTCCCGCTCCAAATCCAGCGCCTGCAACAAGCGGCTCGACGTCATCATGTCGAATGCCTGTGCCTGAAAAGCATCCACCCCCTCAAGCGCTCCTCCCAAATCCATCTCCCGGCGCAACCGGTCGAAACTCGACAACAATCGCCGGCGATCTCCCAGCCGGTCCAAACTGATCCCGTTGAGAGCAATATCGCTGCGCACCTCTCCCAGGGGATTGAAAGGCGTATGCGCCACACCGAGAAAGCTGGGACTACCGAAATTGTAAGGACGGTGCTGCATCGGCGGCGACAGATTCACGTAGGCAGGATCCGACGCGCTCTTTCCTCCCTGGAGCCGGGACACCACCGACCCGATCTCCGGCCAACCTCCCGCAGGCTCGTTGTCGCGGTGTCTCCCTGTCATGCACTGATAGGATTCGTGCCGGTCCTTGGCCCCCACCAACGACCGTATCACCGCCAGCCGGTCCATCATTCCGGCTAACTGAGGCAAGTGCTCGCAAATGCGAATTCCCGGAACCTTGGTGGCCATGTCCGAAAACTCCCCCCGCACTTCGGATGGCGCATCCGTCTTGATATCGAACATGTCCTGGTGCGGCGGTCCCCCCGGCAGGTAGATCATGATAATGGACCGGTTCGAGGAGCCGTGCCCTCCTTCCGCCTCGGCCCGGAGCAACTGCGGCAGCGTCAACCCGCCAAATCCCAATGCCCCGATGCGTAGAAAACCGCGCCGGGACACGCGGTCGCAGAATTTCCCTCCGTTCGAACCTGAAATCGTCATCATGATCTTTCCCTCGCCGTTCCGGGCATCCCGCCGCAGCGCCTCACACCAGCTCCGCCATCGGCGGGAACTCCTGCTCCACCAGAAACCGCGGCCGGCCCCCTAGGTCGGCAACCGTCGCGTTCTTCACGTCGATCCCCACATTGTGATACAGCGTCGCGAAAACCTCCTGAAAATCTACGGGCCTCTCGACTGCTTCCCCTCCGAGCCGGTCTGTCGCGCCGATCACTTGGCCCGTCCGCATGCCTCCGCCCGCCAGCAATGCGCAAGATACCTGCGGCCAGTGATCTCGCCCACCATCCTTATTGATCGTTGGGGTTCTTCCGAATTCGCCCCACACCACCACGGACACATCCTGATCCAGTCCCCGCGCATGAAGATCCTCCACCAACGCGCTTACGCCCTGGTCGAGCATGGGAAAGTCTTCCCGGGCCCGGCCGAAATTGTTGCCATGCCAGTCCCACCGGCTGAAGGCCAGGGTCACGCAGCGCACCCCGGCCTCCACCAGCCGGCGGGCCATGAGAAACTGGTCCAGCAGCTTCCAGGCCCCATCGGCCTGCAGCTTGTCCGTGCCCCGGCCATACCGGTCCCGCAGCCCCTGGTCTTCCTTATCCAGATTCATGGCCTCGGCCAGCCGGCTCGAAGTCAGGACTCCAAAAGCCTGCTGGGTGAAAGCGTCCAGCCCTTCCATGCCCGGCGAGAGTTCCGCCTCCCGGCGAAACCGGTCGAAACTCCCTAACAAAGCCTCGCGATCCCGCAGCCGCTCCAGCGTGATGCCGTTCAAGACCATATCCCCGCTGCCCCCACCGTTGGGCTGAAACGGCGCGCAGCCAGGGCCCAAGAACCCCGGTTGTCCCGGATCTCCCCAAGGCCGGTGCGCCGTCTTCGGCGACAAACCAACAAACGGCGGCGCCCCCGCGCTCGCCGGACCTTGCAACCGCGTCATCACCGACCCGATCGAGGGCCACCCGCCCGGCGGTGCATTCCGCGGCGAACGCCCGGTAAAACACTGCAGCGCGTCGTGCCCGCCATGCGCCCCCACGATCGACCGGATGATCACCAGCTTATCCATGATCCGCGCCAAGCGCGGAAACAGCTCGCATATCTGGATACCCGGAACATTCGTCGAGACCGGCGTGAACTCGCCCCGAATCTCCGAGGGCGCGTCCATTTTCAAGTCGAACATGTCCTGGTGCGGCGGACCGCCGGCCAGGAAGATCATGATCACTGATTTCTGGGTCCGGCCACCGCCCCCCTTTGCCTCAGCTTCAAGCAGTTGCGGCAAGGCCGCTCCCCCCATTCCAAGAGCTCCAATCCGGAGAAATCCCCTGCGCGATATCCCATCGCAAAAGCGCTCCTCCCGGTCACCACAGATCGTCAGCATAACTTACAAGAGGTTGTCCGCGGCTCAGCCAGCGCTGAGCCGCGGTATTTCATGATCCGGAAATACTTTAGGTTCTCAAACTACCGGAGCACAAGCCCGAAAATCGCTGAGCCGCAGCGAGACCGCCTCTCGGCAGATGACGCCCTACTTGTGGGGCGGACACTCCTGTCCGCCGATGGAACCTGAAGAGTTCGCGGGCAGGAGTGCCCGCGCCACATACCCTTCCAGCTCATCCA
>JBGTBW010000291.1:0-18995 GCA_041749135.1 Verrucomicrobiales bacterium | reverse complement strand
CCGACGACTACATCGCGGACATCGGCTTTTCGCCCCGTGAAGATGCTTCGGGCGGAGGAGCGGCGATCTCTCCGGGGATGATGCGGACAATGGCAGACCTCGGGATTTCACTTTTCTTATCGGAGTATCCCGCTACAGAGGAGTCATGACAACGACGCCGCCTAATCGGGTACGCGGGGGGATTTAACCCCCGCCCCCCACACCACCGGCCATACGGGTCCGTAGCACGGCGGTTCCGGTCGCCAAGCTACTCCTTGCGGAGTAGCGAACGCGTGCCGCCTCTCCTTGCGGAACAGCGGCAAGTCGCACAGCCTCTCTTTCTCTGCCCGGCTCCCATTCCCATGTCTGGCTCCCCCTCCATAAAGGTCGGGTTCATCGCCGTGGGAGGGTGGCTGGGTCGGGCCGTCCTACCGGTTCGGTCCTTCACGCCTTCGAGTCTTCCGGTATCTTCGTTTAAATCGGGCTGTTCCCAGCCCCCGGCTCGCAGGGCGCCACTATGACCTCTGCTGACTTCTCGGCCATCACCCAGTGCATTGCTGCACCCGGCGCTGCCGCTCACGCGGCCGCGTGCGGCCGAGATCTCCCCAGGTAAGAACGCAGTCCTCCTCCGCACAACCGCCCCATTTACCTCTACGGCTGAACCACAGGGCTTCGCTGTGTTGTGCCAGCTCGCCCCGCCGCATCGGCCTCGTATGTGGTTCTTGTTCATCGGCTTGCGGATTTCGCCTAGCCTTCCTCCCCACGGTCGGTCACCCTCCCGCAGTTGGCTTCAGCTGGTGTTTTCTTATTCATGGTTCTCACACAGGGGACTTGAACCCCTTTAGGACTGCGCCCATGCTGGGCACACACAAGGCGGCGCTGGGCAACCGGCTACCCGCACCGAGTCGAAGTGATTTCCTTAGCTACAACCTTTAACCCGCAGTCGAAGGCGCGTTGCCGGTAGCCGGTGCCAGACCTTTGACGTTCTGTGACAAAAAGATAGAGTCGATTGATCGCCGAGCTGTTGATGACCGTCTGAGGAACGTTTGATCGACCCACCGATTTTCCCGCGGACTGCACCGGGCCGGTCCTGAGGCCGGATGGTTTGCGGCCGGAACATACGGCCACATCGCATTCCCGCCACGGTGCGACCCGCGTCTTCTTCACCCAAGGCCCGGATAGACCGCAAATCCACGCAACCCTAAGGGATCCCGATTGTGCAGGCAGCCCGGTTGTGGCACGATAGGGTTTCCAGAATGCGATGGTTACCAACACAGAACAAGCCGGCGCACCGAACAGCCCACCCGTTGCGAGTTTGACACGCCGTCGTAAATCGATACCGTTTTCCGCGAGGCGACCCCCGTTCTCGGTGGGCGGTTCGGTGGCCTCTACGTTCTGCTGAAAATGAAATCGACTCGAGGCGGCGTTCTGCTCTTCGTGCTATGTGTTGGATGCGCTGTTTCACCCAAGGTGACCGAGGAGGCTTTTGTCGAAGCACCAAGCGCAATTGATCAGACCATCAAAACGGCAGCGATCGAGGATTACATTTTGGCGCTGCCTCAGTTCGAATTTCATGAAGAGACCGTCGAGCAATTCAGGGAGCGAGTGAGGGGTGCACGATCCGATGATGCCAGGAATAGAGGCCGGGACCGAGATTCCCTCTTCGTAAGTGGCGACGGAAGTTGGCCAGCCAAGGATTTCACGTTGGATCGTTCCTCCCATGCCTTGCGGATTTTCGTCTATCCGGGAGGGGTTGACAGTTCTCCATTCGAGACGACGATGCGCCGGGTTCCCGGAGGGTGGATGCGTGGACCAACCGTCAAAAATCCCAATGCAGAACAAGCCGTGGGTGGCAACCGGCGATAACGTCTCGGGTTGAATCGGAGCTTGATCTCGCCGGTGCCACCACTCTACGTTAGGCCATATTGCGCATGAAGACCGCCGCCGAACGCCAATACGGCAAGGATGCCAAAGAGCTGGAACGTCCCGCGTTCCGGCGTTTGTCTTCGATATCACGCCGTTTGCTTGCCGAAGCCGAGTCTCAAGCACGAGCGCGGGACAATGACCATGTCGGCACAGAGCATATTGTCCTCGCCATTTATACGTTCCAGCAGACACCAACTCGACGCGCCTTGGTGTCACTCGGAGTTACGCGGGAGCTCTTTGGTTTACAGTTGCACGACGAGCCAGGACCAAGCCCGACGGGAACGATACCTCTTACTCCCCGCGCACGGATGATTGTTTGTCTTGCGAGTGTGGAGGCCACCCGCACCCGTTCAGAATTGGTCGAGCCAGAGCACATTCTGCTGGGAGTTATTCACGAGTCTGAGAGGTGGGAGGCCACCGGCATCAATGGTCCTCATCACCTGCGGGCTGCGGCGAATGCTGCCGGGACTACACTCTCCGCACTTGAGCAGACCTTGAAACGGGAGAGGGGTTGGAACAATGACCAGAATGCCTAACAAAATCGGTGCAGCGAACGTGCGCCCCGCCAGCCCGCTCAACGTCGTTGGATTGTTTGGGCGGCTGCTTTGCGCTCCACCGTTTCTGTCGGCGCACGTCGCTGACCTCTGTCGTTAGGCCGATAGCGATGCGTCTTCTCGTTCAACACCTAGTATACGCAGCCAACACCCTGCGCGAATACGCCAAGCAGTGTGGAATTGCTGCTCACGGAGGCAACATTGGTTTGGCACGCGAGGCTCTTGCGACGCACTTCCTTCGCGGTCATATGTCCGATAGCGTTAGCTACCTTACAGGCGAGGTTTTCGACCAGCGCGACGCAAGGAGTGGCCAAATCGACCTTCTTCTTCATCCGCACGGCGCTCCGCGTCTGAATCTCTTCGGGACCGTCAACATGGTTTTCGCCGATTGGGTTTTAGCTGCCATCGAGGTGAAGTCCGATCTGACGACGGCTGCCCAAGGGCAGCCGTCCCATCTGAAAAGCGCTCTCGACGCCTGCGCGCGAGTCAAGCAAATGACGCTTTCCTCGAAGTCACCGGCAGTGAATACAGCAGGCCAGGGTATCGGCGTCGACCGCATACCCTACATCATCTTCGCATTCGACGGCCCAACTGTGAACACGCTCCGTAACAAACTCTTTGAGTATCAGACTCAGCACGGACTCACGCTCGACATGATGCCCGACCTGATAACCGTTCTGAGTCGTGACTACTATCTCATGAAGAACAACGGATGGCTCATCGAGCGAGTCCCGGATGAGCGCGTTCTCTACACTCACAACTCTCAGCCGGAGACCGTTCTGCTTGGTCTCTACGCATACGTCACCAAGCTCATTGAGGCTTTCCACATGCTGCCAAGAACAACTCCATTTTCAGCATACCTTCATGAACTCACTCAAACGGCCTAACCAGAGACTGGACACCAACGCCTGATCCGCCGCGACTCCCGGTATCCTGCGTGCCTGAGCGCGATCACGTTGAACGCGCCGGTCGAAGTGTGGCACGCCTACCACTGCGGCCATCCGGTCGCGTAGCCGTCAGCGTGGGGTTCCCGGCAGCCCGACGGGCATCCTCATCACCGGGAAGTCCACGGAACCGCCCAGGGTCAGGACAGCGGGCGATTGGAGAAACGCGCTCCTGAGCGGAATGGTGAGCAGGGGGTTTTCTTGCAAATCGGCCAGGACAGCCTATCATCGAAGCTGGCACACGCTTTCCCCTCGGAGCAGGGCGGCCCGTTTGAGGATATGACCAGCAAACCAAACTTACCGGCCCGTGCATGCATGGCAATCTTTGCTGCCTTGCTGCCCCTCGGGGCGGATGCCCGGATCGGTGAGACTGAGGCGGAATGCGCCGCCCGCTACGGTGAGCCGGAGCGTAAGGCGGAGACGGGCGATTGGCCGCCGGGCTCACATGGGCAGTGGTACCGGAAGGGCGGGCTGATTATTCTTGTCGGGTACCATGACGGCAAGGCAGATATTATTGTGTATCAGAATACCAAAGAGGATCTGATGGGAAAGCCCGCCGAGTTATCGGCAATGGAAATAGATGCGCTCCTTAAGGCGAACGGCGGAAAGAGCAGATGGAAGGCCGCTCTTGCGCCGAGCATGGATGACGTCTGGCGGACAGAAGACGGCAAGTTTATAGCTCATCGGAGTTGGTTGAGTAGGTATCTGATGATTGCTACACAGGAGGCTGACCAAAGGCAGGCGCGGCTGACTGAGGAGCGGCAACGGGCGGCGGCGAAGACCCGGCTAGAGGGTCTGTGAGCCACCCACCAATGACTACCATGAAAGCGATGCTACCACTAACGGCCCTGCTACTTGCAGGGGGAATGGCAGCCACCGCCCGGATCGGCGAGACGGAGGCGGAGTGCGCGGCCCGCTACGGGGAGCCGTACGGGGAGCCGGTCGATGATGTGATGAAGGATAGAGCGATTGTCTGGAGGGCGTACGGGAAGGGAGGGCTCTCCTGGATGGGATGGCTCTTCGGGAAGGGCAAGCTGATCTTCATTATCGGGTTCCGCGACGGAAAGGCAGAGTCGATTCAGTTTCAGAACATGGAGAAGAAAGGGGTCGGCAACCCGGTCGCTCTGACCGAAGCGGAAATTGACGTACTGCTCAAAGCGAACGGAGGGAAGAGGAAATGGAAATGGCAAATGGTGGCTGATGGCTTTACGGACGGTTGGAAAACGGAAGACGGCGAGCTTGTGGCGGTTCATCCTGGGAAGGACCAGAGCAGCCTGAAAATCGCTACCAAGGAAGCCAACCAGCGGTGGAAGCGCTCGCGGGCCGAAAAAGAAGCAGCCGCAGCGAAGGCCAGGCTTGAGGGGCTGTGAGCCGAGTGCGAGAGGCGGGCAAGAACAGGAGAGCCATGGCCGGCCTCGAAGCCGCATCGCAGGTTCCGAGACTCCGCGGCCTGGTCGGGTCCTACGAAGTCCGCCATCCGGCATGCCTGAATGCGATCTTGACCAATGCGCCGGCCGAAGTGTGGCACGCCTTCCACTGCGGACAGCCGGCCGGGTAGCCGTCGCCGTCCCCCATCCGGTGGTCCCGCTTTTCCCCGAAAAGCTTACGCAGCCGGAAGTCAGCGTCCCGGCGGATGGATCTTACGGGTGGCCTGCTCATCACCGGGATCCGAGCCGAAACTGTGGACCCGCCGGGCTTGCCGCTCCGCGCTCTGCTCTCTATTTGACCTGGGGCAGCGGCTCCGCCGCCGGACCGGGAACCAGACAGACCCGGAAGCCGAGGTAATTGTAGCGGAAGTCCGGCCCCCCCCAGGCGCGATAGGCGGAGCGGCAGAAGACCGCAGGGGTGTGCCAGGACCCGCCCCTGATCACCCGATCGGGACCTTCCCGCGGACCAATCGGGTCCAGCACCTTGCCTTCCCCATACTCTCCATACACATCCTCACACCATTCCCACACGTTCCCGTGCATGTCCTGCAATCCAAAAGCGTTCTCCTCCAACTTTCCGGCAGGCCAGGTCTGCCGTCCTGTAATCCCCTTTACCCAGCCTGCGAACACCGGTATCGACCGCACCCACACGCCCATCCGAGAAGGCTTGCGGTCCGAATTCCCACTGTACCAACCAGCCTCGTGCAGCGCCTGCTCGTTGTCTCCGGTGTAATAAGCCGTTGTCGTCCCAGCCCGGCAGGCGTATTCCCACTGCGCCTCGGTCGGAAGCCGAAACTCCCAACCCGGATCGAGCTTCCCCTCTCGCCGCATCCGGTCCGTCAATGCCGCGGCGAATCCCTTCCCCTCCTCCCACGAGACCCGCTCCACAGGCAAACGGTCCCCTTGAAAATGACTCGGATTGCCTGACATCAGCGCCAGCCATTGCGCCTGCGTCGTTTCCGTCTTCGCCATCCAGAACCCTTCGGTCAGGGTCACCTCATGCTGGACCTCATTGGCTTGCCGCCCCGCTTCACTGGCCGGGCTGCCCATCAGAAAGGTTCCCGGAGGACACCAGCAGAGGGTCAACTTCACCCCGTTTCCCAGGTCGAACACCCGCTCTTCAATCGCCCCCTTGCCGCCGAACCATCCCCACTTCCATGCGCCGCCAAACAGCAAGATCCCCAGCACCGTTCCCACCAACGCGGTGGCGACCAGAGCTTTCCGTTTCCTGCTGGCTCGAGGTTGCCGTGTCTCCTTCGCGACGCCGTTCACTCCTCTCACTTTCTCCTGCCCTTCGGATTCCTCCACAGTGAACTTCGCCCTCCGAGGGTTGGGGTCTCCTGCCGTGCGAGGTTCCGCCTTCAAGGCGGCGGCTCAACTCGTACGGTTCGCCTCCAGGGCCTCAGATTCCGAACACGCCACGCGCCTAGGGTCCAGCACAGCGGACCTCTGGTGAAACGCGCTCCTGCGCGAAACTGAGGGGTCGAGAACATAGCGAGTGTGCCCGCAGAGACACTCTGGCTCCACCGGAAACGGGACGGTAACGGCCGAAATAGTGTCGGCGGTGGTACTATTTCCTTTGTCCTTCCCGTCCGCGCGCCAGAGCCTCCATCAAAACATTAGTGTCGGCGGTGTCCCTAATGTTTTGGCCTTGCCAGCCGCAGAGAAAACCAATTACCGGCCGCGACACTTGGTTTTCCGCGTCAGCCTTCCGGCCCACGTATCCGTCAGCATCAGAACCCCGGAGCGTATCGGCGGGAAGGGAGAACGAGGACTGCGGCGACCCTTCTCTTTCCCCTCGTCAGCGTCCCGTTCCCCGCACTCATCGGCGGAAAACCAACTCCCTCACAGCGAGGGGGAAACCGCCTCCCTCCCTTTTCGCGACCAGGGCGAATTAGGGACACCCCCCTCCCTATTTCACCCAAGAGGGACAACAGCGGCCCTCTCGCCATGACCCGCAAGCGCGTTGCTTCAAGGCATGGAGAAGGACAAGGGCGACCCTCTTTCGCCAGTCCTTCCCGTCCGCGACCGGCAGTCCGAAAAAATCAAACGGGGACAGCGTCCCGGTTTGATTTCGCCTCGCCAGAAAGCGGCATCACCAAGAGTGTCGCGGTTGACACTCTTGCCGTGGTTCCACCTCCTGCCATTCTCCGCAGAAGCCACGAAACGGCCCAGGGTTGAGCGCTCATGCGCCCGCATCACGGGACGGCAGGAAGTCGCACAGGTTTACCCTTTTGGGCTTCCCAGGCACGCCGGCCGGTCGAGAGACGAAGTCCATCAGACTCGGGCGGGGCTTCCGGTGGCAAATCGAACGTGCCTAACTCCGGCAACACCTCCATGCAATCCGCGCGATACAGCGTCACCCACTCGGCCTGATAAAATGGCGTTGGTAGACTCATCCCCACACCCCAAACAGACCCGACCCGGGTCGTTCGCTACAGGGTAAGGGCCTCCTGCTGCTCGCGCGGCTGCGGTTCCTCGAAGCGGAAGACCTCTTGGCTTAGCCGATGCGCGGCGATCTCACAGTATTCCTCACACAGCTCCACCCCAATCGAGCGGCGGCCTAGGATCTTCGCAGCGAGCAACGTCGTTCCCGATCCCATAAACGGGTCCATGATGATTCCAGGCCGGATCTTCACAAGGTCGCACATGAGCGCGACGGGCTTCCCAGTGATGTGCTGCTTATCGGCGACGTTGACGCCATGCCGCCAGACGCCGGGGTGGCATTCGCCATCGCCTAAGAGCGGTCCTGCGTGACCCATCAGGATGTATTCGCACTGCGAGCGAATCCACCCCTTATTTGGCCGAGTGGCTTCTGTTTTATCCCAAACGCCCAGTCCCTTCCAAGTCCATCCTCCGCACTGAAGCGCGTCTGAGAATATCGGCAGTTGCCGCCAGTCGCAGAACGCCATGCACGAGGATTGCTCACCGCCGATTCTCAAGCATTGCGATAGCCAGAGCGTGCACCAGAGGAGGAATGAGCGCTGGTCGCGGTTGTCGCCGGAGAACTCAGGGCGTTGTAGTAAGGTGCCCGTCATAACGTATTTTTCGGAGGGCAGCCTATTCCTGTCGGAGCGGTGCGTCCCCCCGCTTGAATACGGCGGGTCTGTAAGGAAAACGTTCGCCTGACCTTCTGGCATCTCTTGCAGCAGGAAAAGCGAATCGCCATGGTAAATCGTGGCAAGTTCATCCTGATAATATGGTTTTGGTAGACTCATCACCACACCTCAAACAGCCCCGCCCCGTCATCTTCCTTCACCAGCGCCAACCCCAGCGCCATGATGAGCGCGCTTATTCCGTCGATCTTCTCTTCGCTCTTGCGCTTGTCAGGCTTGATATTGGCGTGTGAATCCATCGCAACGACCACGTTTTCTGCCATCCATTGCAGCACAGGGTTGCCCAGGTGGTTCAATTCCCGGCCCGCGACCATGCGTTCGAACTCCTTCGTCGGGCTGGACATCCCGAGGAAACCCTGTCCATGCTGCACCATCTCGATTCCCTCGTCTGTGAGGTTCTGAACGATTTGCCCGGCGAAGGTCCGGTCGTATGCGACGCCCTGGAAATCATACTGCGCCGCAAGCTCAATGAGCCGCGTCTGAATCCAGTTGTAGTCCGTCACGTTGCCCGGTGTCGCCTCGATGAACCCGCGCTCGCACCAAGTCTGGTAAGGCACGCGGTCCCGCCTGCTCCGTTCGGGGATATTGTCAGCCGGACACCAGAATTTCAGAAGCGCTGTCCACTGCTCAAGGCCATCTTGGGGCGGAAAAAGCAGCGCCAGGGCCGATAAATCGCGCACTTGTGCGAGGTCAAGGCCCCCATAACAGGTCATTCCCTCAAGCTCGGCAGTGTCAAACTCCTGGAAACACTCTTTCCACTCCTCCATGTTCAGCCAGGCTTTGGCGGCCGTGGTCCAGATGTTCAGTTTCTTGACCTTGAAATCCACCATTAACTGAGGGTCCGTGACGGCGATGTTGTAGGAGTCGCGCATCCCATCGACCAGCACGCTTACACCGTAGTTGGGATTGGCCTTTCGCCACGTGCGCTCATCGTCCACAGCGTCGCCCTCATCGGCCGCGGCGATGAATCCAAAGTAGGAGTCGTTCTCGAATGTCCGGTTCAGCATGCTCCTAACAAGCCTCTCTTGCTGCCTGCAAATGCCCTCCGTGACGTAGCCTGCGGTCGTGATTTGGAAGAAAAGCGGCTGGCTGCGGGCTCCAAGAGCGGAGTTCAGCACGTTCCACAGGGCCGGATCGCGCCATGCGTGCAGCTCATCCACCAGAACGCAGTGCGGATTTAGCCCGTCGCCCGTCTTATCGTCGCTCGATAGGGGTGTGAACCTCCCCGAATTCTCCGGCAGTTCGATGACTGCGGGGTTCTTTTTGATGTCGAATTGCCCGGAAAACTCCGCGTCGCCACATTTTTGGATCATCGTCTTAGCGTCTCGCCAGAGGATCTTGGCTTGATCCTCCTTCGTGGCGGCGCTGTGGATCTCCGGGCCTCCCTCTCCATCCGCGGTTAGCATGTAGATGCCTATTCCAGCGGCGAGCAGGGTCTTCCCATTCTTGCGGGGAACCTCGATGAACGCGTAGCGGTAGCGCCGTAACCCGTCGGGCCGGAGCCACCCGAACAGGCTCGCGAGGATGAACGCTTGCCACGGCTCCACCTCGAAGGGCCTTCCGGCCCACTGCCCTTTGTAGTGACGGAACTTCGATATGAACCTCACGGGATGGCTTGCGCGCTGAGGATCAAAGGTGAACCGCCCCTCCTCCAGGTCGTCAAGGTGCCGTTGGCATGCTTGGCGCACAGTCAGGCACGCGGGCCGCTTCCCGGTTACCACGCATCTCGCGTAGTCGTGCGCCGGGTGCGATGCGTGGCGCTTCCGTGTCGGCCGCTTTGGCTCAAGCACGGTCATGCGCCCTCCCCATCCATTTCCAGAGCCGCCCAAAGGCCAGCGGAACCCTTTACCCGTCGCCCCAACTTAGTGAGCTTTTCCTCCGCGCGATCGCGCACCTTCAAGAACGGGTTGTCAATCGGCGCGCCTGTCCGCGGGTTCGCCACAACGGCGCCCGTGCTTCGAATGTTTGCCATCGCTTCCTGATACTCCGCGAAGGCGTTCGCGTAGACGGTCGCCAGGTCAATCGGCGTCCCTGCCCTCACGAGTTCCGCGCGCATACTCTCCCGCACTATCACTTGTGCCATACCTTGATCCCCGAAAACTCCCTCAACGCTGCCCCAGACCATGCCTCGCGCAAACCGCTCGCGCCGTCCGCTTGCCGCCGGGAACACAGCCGGGGCAAGACTGGGATCTCCGCCTCAATCGCACGGACCAAATCAAAAGCAGCATCGCCCTCCGAAACGTCGAACTGCTCAAACCGCGGGTTGAAGTTGAGATTCATCGAGCCCCGCACCAGGAACCGGAACCTCTCATTGAATATCGTCGCCATCTTCGCGTGGTTCATCACCACCCTAACCGTGTCCTCCCCAAACCGGTCCCTCCAACGGTCCAGCAGCTCGACGTTCCGCTGCTCCGCGGAACGATCCACAATCAACTCCGCGCGGCTGATCGCCTGCTCCCGCAGAAGCCGCTCGAAAGCCTCCACCTCGTAGTCCGCAATGCACCAAGTCCAAACGCTCGCCTCACACGGCCCGATTTTCCCCACCAGATAGGTCACAACGTCGATCATCGAAATCTGACCCCGCGTCACGACAAAAAGCGCCATCCCCGCCTCAATCTCCCCGATGACCTCCGCGCAGGTGCGGAACCCCTCAACCGCGTTCCTAACCCGCCGCGCGGCGGCCGCTTGTTTCCTCGTGCTCATGCGCCTGTCTGACGGGACGGCAGGAAGTCCACCAAGCGCTCACCCTGCGGCGCCGCTCCGCCGTTCCGGGTAGGCCGGAGATCGGTGCGGAGGGCCTGAAGTTGCGACGGCGTCATGGACAACTCGCGGGAAAGCTCCGTCACGAGCGAGCAGCACGTGCGCCACGTCCGCACGTCAGGGTTTTGGGTTTCGCCCCGATCCGTGATGGATTTGATGCCGTCGCGCTCAACTTCGGCATTCGCCTTGTCCATGCGCACCACGGCCTGAATGTAGGCCCGCACCAGCGGCAGGTGCATGCGCAGCAGGTGTCCCGTCGCCGCCGTCGCCTTCCGGATCTCGGCGTAGAGCGCCGCCTTGTCCGGGTCTCCCGCGATCCCGGCGGGCGGCTTCTCGGGCAACGGATCGAGCTTCCCGCCGAAGACGGTCAGGACGCTTGCTTTCGGTTTGCGGCCGGTTTTCGCCATGGGGGAGGGTAGAGCTTCGCTGGCATAGGCGGGTGAAGGCCGCCGCAACATTCGCGACGTTCGCGAGGGAGATCTACGCGCCTTGTCGGCGCTCTTCAGGGGAAAGGCTGTAGAGATTTCGACCCCCCCCCCCCCCCATGCTAGGGTGGCGTCGGCCTAAGCCCCGCCGCGCCCATCGCGAAACACGGTTTCAAGCTCGCAGAGGAGGATGCGCTTCTCCTCCTCGTTGAGCCGCGAGCGCGCAATCACCTTGCGAGCCGCGGCGCATCCCCGGCCGAAGTAATCGGCGACTTGTTCGATGGGGATCAGGCGCTTGCGCATGTTCTCGATCTCCATCCGGGTTTTCTCTGTGGTTGCCAGCCAGCGCTGAGTCATCGCCTCGGTTAAGTCCGGCGTTGGCGGCCTCGGAGCGTTGTGAATCAGCGCCTTGCAGGCGTCCCTGAGGCGGTAGACCCTGCTGCGCTCCCGCTGCTCGTAGGGAACTCCAGCGAGACGCCGTTCGACCGTCCGGCGATTGAGGCGAGTGAGCCGCACGAAGCTCTCCACAGCGCAGCCTCTCGGTCAAGGCTGTAGCGAAGGCTTGCGCTTCCTCCCAGGTCAGGCTGCCTACCGGCAAATTTCCGCTCGTGAAAGAACTCGGATTGTCCGGCATGAGCGCTAACCATTGCGCCTGCGTCGTCTCCGTCTTCGCCATCCAGAAACCCCGGGTAAGAGTCACCTCATGCTGGACTTCATCCTCTCGCCGCCCCGCTTCGGTCGCCGGGCTGCCCATCATGAACGTTCCTGGCGGACACCAGCAAAAGGTCATCCGCACGCCGTTTCCCAGGTCGAACACCCTCTCATTCGCTTTTGTGCCGAACCATCCCAGTTTCCATGCGGTGCCAAGCAGAAGGATTCCCACGACAATTCCCACCAGCGCCGTGGCGATAAGAGTCCTCCGAACCCTGCCCGCTCACGGCACTCTGGCCCTTCCGATACCGGTCACGCCTCCCACCTTCCGCTACGATTCGGATTCATCCACCGTAGCCTTGTCCTCGGGACTCTGGTTTTCAGAAGAAGCCGCCCCGCTGTTGGGGCTGCCCCCTGCTAGCCCTGATTCTCTCCTCGCTCCCTAAACGTGGGCAGGACGGCGCTCAAGAACGGCCTGGCGGTCGCACACCAACGCCCCGGTTGATTTAGGGAGACCCCCGTTCCCCGGCCCTCTGCCGTCCTTCCTGTCCAGCGGTCAATCCGCCAAGTTCCGGCAGGAACCTCGGAACCGTTTGCGGCTAGGCCGGTCCAACCGGCGGACGGGTAACGAAAGAATCCTGTGCCTGCCCGGCCTTCGATATCGAGCCGCCAGACGAGAGCCGGGGGCCCGCCGGGGCTCTCAGGCGAAAACCACGGTCAGCCGCCTCGCCATTGGGTTACCCCGCCGGCCAGCGGTCGAGTATGGGCTAACGTTTCTAGCGTTGCGACCCTGCCCTGGGCTAAATCCCCGAGAGAGTTTGGAGCGCTGCATCGGAGGCCGTTGTGCCGCTGGATCACCGGAAATGCACTTTTTTTTCCTAAACCTAAATTTTTTCTTGTGTCGTCGCTGGAATTTGAGTAGTCCCTCGTGCGTCAGGCGAGGGGGCAACCGGTGCGGCGCACCGTTGGCACAGGGACTGTTCCCGCCGGACACCCGATAACTCCGCCGCCATGAGCGTCCTCGGCATCTCCGGTTCTCCGGTTCCCGGGAGAGAAAGGAGCGGACTTGCGGTTAGCTTTGCTGTGGAAGAGGCAACTCTTGCGGCTATCATGGGGACAAGCGAGACGCCTTTCCCTTCCCCCGCTCCCCAGTCCCCCGGCCCGTTCTCACGGAGCGCCCGGAGCGCCCGCACGCCTGCCGTTCTATGCCCGGCAGCTCACGGCATTCCTCGCCGCCCTGTTAGTCAATCAACCCTATTGATCTGCCCCGCCCCACCCCTCCCATAAATCCCTTCGCCCACCTCTAACCCGCTGATCCTCATGAAGACCTGCGTTACCCAATGGAAAAACCTTCTCATCGCCCTGCTCGCTCTTGTCGCGGTTTGGGCGTTCCTCTCGCCCTCGATCATCCGCTCGCAAACCGGCGAGGACGACCCGGAAGACGCGGCATTGAACGAACTCCTCGCGCGTCTCGAGGCTCTTGAAGAGCGCTTCGATGCTGAACTGGCAGCCCTCCGGCAATCCTGGCAGGAAACCGGAGAACCCGCCGAAGCCCTGGTTTCCGCCGTGGAAGCCTGGCGAAACGAGAGCGCAGACGATATCGCCGAACTCAACAGTCTGGCGGCCGCGGCTGATTCCGCTGGCGTGGGCGACCCATCGAACGATCTCGTGGGTTTCGCCAACTCCGCAGACGGCTCGAGTTTCGCCGTCGGCTTCAACAACCAGGTCGAGGGAACCAACTCCGCCGCAGTCGGTCACGGATTGGTGGTGCGGGGCGACAACGCCCTGGCTGCCGGAGCGTTCAACAAGGCGGACGGCGATTCCGCAGGAGCCATCTTCACCATCGGCATCGGCACCGACGGAGCCCGGGAAAACGCTCTGGAAGTGCACCCAGACGGGTCCGTCGTCCTCGGCAGACCCCAAGGGGATATCCCGATGTATTCCGGGCAGTAAGCGCACGCAGCGCGCCAGACCCTCACAACAGCTTCGGAAGGGAGACCTCCCTATGAAATCGAGGAAACTATCCAAGTCCCGCGCGAGCACGGCGGCTGTTGCGAGCCTTCTGGGCATGCTCCAGCTCAGCGGCCTTTCGCAATCGCCCGCCCAGGAAACGCCACGGGATCCTTCGTGGTGGCGGTTGCGGGGGGCGATTCCGGCCGAAACGGTCAACGACTCGGCAGTGATCCTGCAAGGTCAGGCCAAACACGTGGCCTTCAAAGCCTTCGAAGAACTCGAGGATTCCATGGCTCCGTTGGGTGGAGCGGGAGAGGCCCTCCGGGCGATGATCACGTCGGATTGGTTCGCCTCCAGCGTCAAGGACACCGCCCCCTGTCAGGTGGGGCAGCTCAAAACACTGGCTGCGCCTTTCTACGACCGCTTGAGAGATCTCAACATCGATGCGGGCGACAAGATCACCGGGGGCTGGCTCTATCCCTGGACGCAGGAGATTGAAGACGATGCGGCCTTGGCTCCAGCGCTCGCCGGACAACTGAAGCTTCTGTTCAGTTTCCGCTTCGATGCGGATGAGGACGGACTGCCCGACTGGTGGGAGGCCAGGGTGTTTGCCAGCTATGAGCATTTAAGCGAGGGCGACGCGGACGGCGATGGCTTGAGCAATCTCGAGGAATTTACAGGCGGGACGGAGGCCGCCCTGGCCGACAGCGATAACGATGGAGTCAACGACCGCTTGGATGAGAGGCCGTTGGACTACGACACTCCCGATCCCGTGGAAAGGGGCGAAGGCCTCGAGGTCTACGGAAGCATGGAACCTTCAGACCGCGTGCTGGCGGTAGAGAATGCCATCCGCCGCAGCCTCGGTCTGGCGGCGTTCGAATCAGCCCAGGCCAGGCGAGAAGCGATACTCAGCCAGAGGGAAGTCCCAGGCGAGGAGTGATTGGCAACCTAACCGAAGAGGATCGGATTTCAGCAATGAAAAGCATCAAACGAACGATGAGTGGTTGGACAGCTCGTGGAACCTGGACGGCAATACTGCTCCTGGCTATCAGCGGGAACGCCTATCCATGCGGCGATCCCTGTGGAGACCCCGATGAGACCGTGACGGCTTACATCGAGGGGCGCAGTGATGTGACCGGAACGATCGTAATCGAAATGCTGGACCACACTGGTGCGGTGGTGAGCACGGTCAACGTGACGGCACCCACTGGAGGAGGACCGGTGGATGGCATCGTAGAGATTCCGGTCCCTTGGGGCAACCTGGCTGCCGGTGTTCGTTTTTCGGGTCCGGGATCCGCGGGAAACAACTTCGGATTGCGGCTCAATCCTGGCCTGCTCATTTGGAGAACCACGGAAGGAACCGCCAGCCAAGGCGATTCCGTAGGACGGCCGGGAGACTGGCTCGGGAAAGGTTCGCAGTGGTGGATAAAAAGAAAATACCCTTTCCCGAACGTGACAGGCCAGCTTGGCCGTTTCGAGGTGGATCTTCCACGCCTGGTGACGCCACACTACACAGACTATAGCGTGCAAGAGGACGCAGAAGTATTCTGGATCCTCCGCTTTGGGGACGGCGGCGCTTTAGAACTTTCGGGGGGACTTAACTCGGGGAGCACACTGCATGACTCTGGATCTGTCCGGTTCTGGCCGGCCAACGCAACTTCGACACAATGGTTAGGGTGGGGTGCGGGAGGAGGCGACCAATATGTCTTTGCGAATTCGGGAGCTGGTTCCCCTCTTTATGTCGTTGAAGTGATTCCAGCGACTGATGCCTATACCCTCTCGATTTACGATGGGTACCTCCTCACCAATTTAGGACCATATGCCGACCTTGAGGGAACTGCTGAATTGCTGGAGAGTTATACAGTGACGAAACTTGAACAAGGAAGCGGCGCATATTACCACTATGGGCTGAGGATTGCGAAAGATGGAGGGTTTGCCAGCGAGTTCTTTGGATTGGTCGATTACTCAGGGTTTGAAGGCAAGGCGGTGCATGATACGGGAGTGAGTTCAAATCAGAGAAAGGAAATCATTGACTCGGACTTCGTTGGCTCCGGTGAAGACACTATCCGAAGCGTGCATCGAATCGTGACAGACGAACCCGCGATTGGAACGATTTCAGATCTGACCGAGGAATTTCAATTGATCGGTGGAATTGAGCGACTGCTCACCCGCTCGGAAACCTCAGGGATTGGAGGGGCAGCGAGACTAACAGTTTACACTTATTATGACCTTGGCGGTTCAGCTTCGTCCGGCAAGCTTCACAAAGTGGAAACGTCCTATAATGGAACCCCCATGGACTGGAGAGCCTACACCTACGAAGTTCCCTCAACTGGTGTTTACAGGGTCCACGAGTTCGGGCCATGGGAGGACACTCCTGCGAGCGTTCCGGGGTCTCTCGACCCGGCTAGTTTCTCAGGCAAACTGGTGACGCGCGATTACCACGAAGCGACATCGACAGCTCCACGCCTCATCAAGCAAGAGACAACGAAAGTACACCTCACCGTAACCGCCGTAACCGGAGATACCCAATACTTCTACAGCACGCTGAGCGATGGAGTAAGTGGCGTGACATTCGACCGCCGCGAAGAACGCCGCTACACTTCCTCCACCGCCTACCTGAGGACTTACGAGGTGACTTGGCCGAGACAGCCGCCCAGCACTTACCGTCACTGGGCGCTGGCTCCGCGGTACACGCAACCGCCGGACAATACCAAAATTCGCCACACATACTCTGGCGGCGGGACATCGAACACCGTGCATTCAGTTTGGAATGAACCGCTTGTTTCCGGCAAGACCCAGCAGACGGTTACCACAACTGATCCATTCGGGCGCACTACCGAGTCGAAGACAGATCTCTACATCAGCAGCACATGGTACTATGGGGTGAGCACGACCATGTATACCTATGGCAAGCCCGGCTGGCTCGAGCAAGTCACAACCGACTCGAAGGTCGTGGAGAGCATCAGCTACGATCCTTCACAGCGTAAGGTGGACCGGCAGGATAGAAACGGCATCTGGGTCCGCCGCAAACATGATCGCTTGGGCAGGGTTATCGAGGAGAAGAGAGACGCTGGCGGAGGGGTTGCAGAGAATACTGTAGCATTTTCCTATGTAGGACTGAGCACGACCCGCACCCATGCGGGAGGGACGCTGACCCTGCAGACGAGCCGGACGACGGACCGTTTGGGACGGCCAACCCAAAGTACGGACGAGCAAGGGCTGAGCACTACGTATAGCTACGCGGTTGTTACCGGAGGCATGGCCACTACGGAAACGCTCAGTTCCAACAACATCACGCAAGTCACTTCGAATTATCGAGACGGGCGGCTCAGGAGCCTGTCGGGGACAGGAAGGATCCCGGTATATTACGACTATGGAGTGGATTCAGGATCGGGCCAGACATTCACCGCGATCGCGCAGGGATTGGCCGGGAGCACCCGAAAGACGACTACCTACTACGATTGGGCAGCGCGCATCGCCAAGACTATCACACCGATGGTCAGCAACACGGAAACAAAGGCCTATTCGTATCACACCAACGGCACGGCGGGAGACGGAGGCCGCCTCAAAGCCATTGACAGTGATGATGACACTGTCTTCGGCCGTCAGGTCTACGATTACAATAGCAACGGAGAACTCCTGCTCTCCGGCATGGAGCCAGAAGGTGGGGACGGTGTGCCTACCGCCAGTTCTACTGAGGAAGTGACGCGGACGGAGTCGAACTATGTCCGGGAAAGCAATGGAACGTTCTGGCTTAAGACCGAGACCTGGATCTACGACGTAGCTTCGAGCACCCATCTCCGAAAGCTTTCTGCAAGCGCGCGGCAGATTGGAGGAGACGCTTACCTGGGGCAGAGCTATACAATCAACTATACGGACAACAACGGAGCCTATGGGGTGGTTACGGCGCGAAAAGACTTTGTCTTGAGCCGAAGCAGCGCCACCGCCAAGACAGAGGTGACCCAGTGGGATCTGACCGGATTCGTTCCCGGCACGCTGACGGGATCCACGCAGATTAGCTTGACGGCCGTCAACAATTCCACGCACGGATATCTGCAGTCGGCAACGACGTTCACCGTCAGCGAGGCGACAACATACGATTACGACGACCTGGGCCGGCTTACCCACGAGAAGAACGCTCGCACCAGCGCCAACAACGCCTTGACGGCTTACTGGGGCACGGAAGGCACTGCGGGCCGCTATAGGGGCAAAGTCAAATCCGTTACCGACGGACTGGGCTACACGACCACCTACGGTTACTACACGACCGAAAGCGGGCATCCGCGAGGCGCGCTGAAATACATCACCAACGTCGCAAGCAAGAGCACGCGGTATCAATACAACATCCGTGGTCAACTGACCCATGTGTGGGGTGATACGGAATATCCGCTGAAGTATGTCTACGAAGGGACCTACGGGGATCGCACTGAAATGCACACCTACAAGGGCGGAAGCGGCTGGACAATCGCGACATTACCCTCCGGTTTTGCTGCGAGCGGTGATAAGACAACTTGGACTTACAACACTGCGAGCGGGCTCGTAACCTACAAGGCGGATCATTTGCTGCGGACCGTGAGTTTCAGCTATCACGCTGGAACGGCGCTCGTCAGCCGCCGCACGTGGGCTCGAGCTGTGTATACGGATTATACCTATGATCTGGGCGGGAGACTAGCCATGGAATCCCATTCCGACGGCACGCCTCCGGCTGGCTATACGTATGATCGGACTGGCCGTTTGGTGACGCTGAAGGACGACGCCGGAGAGCATGCGTTCACCGAGAGTTTTGCCTCGGGAAACCGGACAGCAACCGAGACTGTCTCCGCTGCGACGGGAGGGTGGACGAGCAGCAATGTCTTGGCCGGAACCTCCGTAGTGGAAATTTCGGACAAATGGGGCCGGCGCACGGACTTGGACTCGACGCGGAACACCTCCGCTCTCGCGGACCTCAGCTACACGTATGAGCCGCTCACCTCGCGTCTGAAGGAAGTCACCGCGGTTTTCCCTTCGATCGGCAGCCACTCCGGGGAGTATACTTACCACGGCAAGGCCGACCTGATCACGAGCGTTTTGCACCAGAAAGCAGGCACGACAAAGCTGACCCAGACCCGGACCTGGAACGGCACGGTTGACCGCCTGGACATCATCGGCAACACTGTATCCGGCAGCACGGTGAGTTCGCACAATTACGGCTACGACAATCTGCATCGCCGGACCACGGCCACGACGGAGGATGCGACCTATTGGGATTACGGCTACAACG
>JBGTBW010000290.1:0-29052 GCA_041749135.1 Verrucomicrobiales bacterium | reverse complement strand
CATGAGCCGCGTGCTGCCGCAGCCGTTGATGAGTCTGGCCCTGCTCGCCGCGTGGCTGCTGGCCAACAACAGCATCGCGCCCGGTCACCTCGTGCTCGGCGCCGTCTTCGCGCTGGCCATTCCGCTGGCCACGCAGTCGTTCTGGCCGGAGTACCCGCGCACTGTGCGCTACGGACCGCTGCTCCGCTTCATTGCCGTGGTGCTGTTCGACATCGTGGTGGCCAACCTGACCGTGGCTGCGATCATCATCAACCCGTTCCGCAAGGTGCGGCCCGGCTTCATCGTGGTGCCGCTCGACCTGCGGCATCCGTTTGCGATCACGCTGCTGGCCAGCACGATCTCGCTCACGCCCGGCACCGTTTCCGCCAACCTGGCTGGCGACCGCCGCTCGCTGCTCGTGCACTCGTTCGACCTCGTAGACGAAGCCGCCGCGGTCGCAGCGATCAAGAATCGCTACGAGCGGCGCATCAGGGAGATCTTCGAATGATCGCCATCGCCGTCTGGATCGCGCTCGGCATGATGGTCCTGGCGCTCGTGCTCAACCTGTGGCGGCTGCTGCGGGGGCCGGACGCCGTCGACCGGATCGTCGCGCTCGACACCATGTACATCAACACCGTTGCGCTGCTCGTGCTGCTCGGCGTATGGCGCGAGAGTTCGCTCTATTTCGAGGCCGCGCTCATCATTGCCATGATGGGATTTGTCGGCACTGTGGCGCTGAGCAAGTACCTCTTGCGCGGGGACATTATCGAATGAGCATTTGGGGGAGGCATCCGTGATTGAGATCGTCGTGACGTTCCTACTGCTGGCCGGCGCCAGCTTCGCGTTGATCGGCTCGATCGGCCTCGTGCGCTTCGGCGATTTCTACACGCGACTGCACGGGCCGACCAAGGCCACCACGCTTGGCGTCGGCAGCATGCTCGTGGCGTCCGCGGTCTTCTTCAGCAGCCAAGGCGCCGGCATCAGCCTGCACGAGCTGCTCGTCTCCGTGTTCCTCTTCATGACCGCGCCCGTGAGCGCGCACATCGCGTCGAAGGCCGCGCTCCACACGCGCGTCCGCCACATGTCCTCCGGCGACCCGGCCGCGCGCACGGAGTGTGGATGCGAATGAGGGGGATCGAGAATACTCACCAGCTCCCGGTTTCTGAACAAAGACTCATTGAGAAAACATCTCCCCCCCTTTGCGAGCTTTGCGCTCTTAGCGAGAGATGCATCTTCTTATCCCTGTTCATCTGTGTCCAGCCGTGGTTTCCAAGACCAGTCCCCAGGCAGGCTCTTGAGATTGCTTGAGCCAGAAGACTCTGGTCGCTCGCCTAACCACGGGTGAACAGCGATCAACCCGGATAAAAGGGAAAACCCAACCGGCCAAACCTGGAGGGCCGGCCTCCGTGACGGCCTGGTCCCGGGATTCAGACCCATGGCTCCACAGGCCGTGCGGGAGCCCGATCCTCCACAACCCAGACAAGTCCTTGAACAAGGGTTGGTAGAGGAACCATTCTCTCTCCCGGGAATTCTCCGGCGATAATCTTCAAACACTACCGCGAACCAACAACCGAAGACGCGGCAGAGAAGCGGTGAAAGGTCGGACGCTTACATACCGGTGGGAGTGAATTTAAATGGTTCCGAAGGGCTTGGAAACATTGAACGAAGCGGTGAATACACCCCCCCCTCGAAGGCTTCGAGAATAATAGCCGCAGGAGACTTGAATAAGCAAAATGCATGCGTTAGACTCTCATCTTCAATATAAGCTACCCAGCCTACTATTTCAGAGAACCAGATGTAGTAGAAACGCTGTCCATGGGGACCCCCCGCCCAAAAAATACAATCAACTGTCTCAGACTGCCCCTGCTCGTTGAATTCGAGCCACAGACCGCCTGCAGTATGAGTGTCGTCGAGTAAGCCTATATGCTCTGTAACTAGCTTTCGATACTCACTACAGATGCGTCTACATATTGCCGCACAGGCCTCCGTTGGAAAATATAATTCAATTTGATTCCCCGTTTTATCCTCAAACGTACCTTCACCATAAAGCTCGAATAATTGAATTAACTTCTTCGGTGGGTCATGCTTAAGGGCATATGCAGAGAAATCACTCGGTTCTATAGGATATGATCTCGTCATTGGAGGGGTGAAGCTTCCCTTCAATCCAACTAGATAGTAGTCGCTCATGACTGAACAGCTAGGAATTCGCTTTTCAAAGGCTGCCGGTCCGGCCTGGCCCGAGGGGCGGGTTGGAGGGGGTTGAGGGGAGGAAGGGGTGCGGATTGGTCATCCTCGCTCATTTCCGGTAGTTTCAGGCGGAACCAGAGCTTCGGTCAAGGGAGATCTCGAGCCGTTTCGCGCGTTTTTACTGCTAGGAATTCGCCTTTCAAAGGCTGCCGGTCCCGCCTGGCCAGAGGGGCGGGTTGGAGGGGGTTGAACATCGTCCCGGTTGGGATGATTCGGCGATGCCGCGATAAGCGTTATCCCGCGTTCGTCAGTCCGAAAGGACCCCAGACTGCGTCGGCTGAGTTGGCTTCAGAATAGCTGGACTCGATTTCGCCGCTTTGGTAGAAGAGCGAAACTTCCCCAAAGCGTACTGAATCCAAAACGGAGGAACGACCCCGATGAACTGGTGCAGCCCTGAGCAATCCGACCTTGTTCTCCGCGCGGCGCGACGCCTACCGGGCCAACGAAAGGCATCCGCTCGACGCTCTTGTTCCCGCTTTCGGGGGATTTTCTTCACCGCAAGTGCCGCTCTTTCCGTGTCCCTGGTCCACGGCGCCGGCGATTACCGCCTCGAAGTCGTGGCGCATTCGCCCGATTTTCCGGCCGATCCGGCGGCGACGCATCGGGCCTTCAGCATTCCGCAGGTCAACGCGGCCGGGCAGGTTTTGTTCAAGGCGTCCTGGTGCCTCGGTCGCGCGCAGGAAGCTATTTATGTGGGACGTCCGGGATCCTTAAGCGAAGTCTACCGGTTGGGTAACCCTTCGCCAATCGCCGGCTTGAAATTTGCTGGCGCGGCGGCATGCAGCTTTGGGGTGGCGGCGCCGAGTTTCAATGCCTCGGGCGAGGTGCTGTTTAGATCCGGGTTGGAAAAAATCGATCCGAACGACGGGCTGCCGCCGCCGGTGTTCGACATTGGCCTTTGGCAGGGGACTGCCGGCGACCTCAGATTGACCGCGGCTCTTGTTTCGCAGAGTGCGCGCTTTGATCCGAACCGCCCACCTCCGGCGCCGCAGATCACCAACGCACCGCCTGCCGGCGCCGGACGACTGCAATACTTCACGGGTGTGGACCACCGGCTGTCCGACGATGGCGATGCCAGCTTCGAAGCTGAGCTTGAAGTGCTCGGGTTCGATCCGAACCGGCCGACAGAAATCCGTACAGTGGCGTCGCGCGCTCTCATTTCCGGTCGGCGCCTGATTTTGTATAAAGACGGGCCGGCTCCGGGGTTGGGTGGCGATTACGTCTTCCGTTTACCGTTTGGAGACTTCGGAGACCTCGTCAGTCCCATGGCGGCGGGCCAGAAGACCGGTGATTTCGTGGCCGCAACCAAGGTGAGCCTCTCGAGCCAAACCGATCCTGAGCAGTTCAAGACCGCGTTTTACCAGTCGGTCGGCGGAGTGTTGTCCCCGTTTTATGTCGAGGGTAACCCACTTCCAGAGCAGCCGACACCGATGGAGGTGTTCGGCGCCAACGAACCGTACAAACTGACGGTGGCTGGCGCCTTCATCGCGGACGCTAACGGAAACACCCTGCTCGAAGCGACGGCCACTTCAGCCGATGGATTTCAAATCAAGCCCCTCGGCATCTGGAAAAAACTTCCCGGCGGGCTGGTGAGGGCATTGCGATATGACATCGATTACCCGGTGTCGGGCGGGACCGTGCGGTTCCTCGGTCTTCCCTCTGACTCGATTCTCCCGCGCGGGCGCAGCGCCATGGCCGACGAGAAGATGGCGTTTGTCGCCCGCTTCAGCGGCCTCGGCCAAAACTTCTCTCGCGGGATTTTTCGGGAAACCGACAGCGGGTTCGAGTTGGTTGCTCACGACGGCATGGTCGTGCCAGGCACTTCGTTCGTCCTTGGGAACATCCCGGATTCTGCCGGCACGCCGCCACTGCTCATGAACAATAGGGGCGAGGTCGCATTCGTCGCCGTTTATCACCTGGGCCCGAATACTTCTGCTCGCGCGCTCTGGGTCTTCGATCGCGTCGGAGCGTTGCGGCGCGCCGTGCACACCGGGCAGGTGATCAGAATCGGGATGGTCGATCACACGATTAAAGAGTTTTACTTCAACCACGATGAATTTCCGACTCCGCACCATCCCGACATGTTCTTCAATGACGGCGGAGTCATCGTCGTGCCGGTCGATTTTACTCATGACACGCCGGCGGTCCCCGCGCGAGCGATCCTCCGCGCCGTGCCCGAGGGTTACGTCGATCCTGTCCCGCTTGACCCGGCGCCTTCGCTGACCATCGTCCGCAACGCGGATCAGACGGTGACCCTCTCGTGGCGCGGCGCGGGCACTCTCGAGCAGAGCGACAGCCTTGCCGCGCCGGATTGGCAGCCCGCCCCCATTCAGGAAAACCCGCAGACCATCATCATCAATGCCGAAAGAATGTTTTACCGGTTAAGGCGCTAGCAATGCCTAACTAGAAAAACAACGTGTGCGCTTGCCTCCACGAATTACTGCTAGGAATTCGCTTTTCAAAGAGGGCGTCGCGTAAAGAGAAGTCTCGGTAATGATCGCATGGTGAAACGAGAATTGAAGTGGTTTTTCTGGAGCTTTGTGGTTCCGATGTTGTTGATAGTGGGAGGGGAACTGGCTCTTAGAGAGTCGCCCGTTCCATTTTGGAGGCGCGTGTTCACGCTGGAAGACGCGTGTGCCTATGGCTGGTGTGTTGTGGCGCCGGGGTTGATCTTTGCTTGTGCGTTGTTTGGACGAGGTTTTTGGAAAGCCTGGCGCCGGTTTCGGGGAAAGGATGCGGGTTGAGTGCGCCGCTACATACAGGCACGAATGGGAGGATGGGGACACCAGATAATACAGGGTACAGGGATGGGCAGGGATGCGGGAAGAGACGATTGAACGCGGAGCAGGATGCCCGCGCACCTGTTAGAAGGCGGGATCTCTTTGGCGGCGGCGGGAGGAAACGCAGGCAAGATGCCTGCGCTGCGTGGGCCTCAATGAGAGGGGCCGCTCGCGCATCTGCGCCGGCGGAAAACGGCGATGAGGACGGGCAAGCCGAGGAGGAGGAGGCTGGAAGGTTCTGGAATCGTCATCAAGGCGTAGGTCTGAGAGATATAAACGTCGCCGTCGACGATGCCGGCCAGTTCCACGTCCACGCCATCGAAGGCCAGATGGATGGCGCTGACTTGGATGCCGAAGGTGGTCACGTTGTCGCCGATGTCAATCTGTTCGTTGAGGGTGATGGTTAGTCCATCAATCCCGCTCGCGACGCCGGTATTGGGCGCCGCGTTTCCACCGTCAATGAGACCGTCGAGAGCGAGCGGCACATCGTTGATGACGATGGTTAGATCGAGGAAATCGGAGTCGCCCGTGGAGGCGATGTCCAAGGCGGAACTCCCCGTGACTTTGGCGGTTGAGGCGATGAGGGACGCCGGAGAAACGTAGACGAAGGAGTGGGTGGGTTGAGCGTTGAGTCGAGGGAGGGAGGACGAGTGTCCGGAACGATCGAGGATAAAACGTTCTTTCCCACGTTTGCGGATTTGGTCGCCCGCGAAGGCTAATCAAGCCGGAGTAGGCGAAAGAACATACCACTGCTCTCGCTAGCTAGGAAGTAAACAGTGACCCTGCCCTCTTGTCCCGGGATTGCTTGCTCGGTGGGATCTTCGGTGGGACTGGTTTGCCAGGGGTAGCTTTGCCACGAGTCAGCCAGGAGTGAAGTGGATGCCTGCAACTGGTACTGCTCGTCGGCTTTGCTATCGAATGTGAGGAGAAAGAGGGAGCTTGTCGCATCGTGGAGGTCAAGGGTGATAATTCGAAACGACAAAGAATCCATACCGCCGGCCACCGACTCGGTAGAAAAAGCGGAGATGAGGCCCTCCGTGCCGCTCGTGGCGTAGACGCGATAGGCGTAGTTGAGGCTCGGCGCGAGCGTCTCGTCCACATAGCTCTGAGCGTCGGGCGGGAGGGTAGCCACCGACTGCCAGTCGGAACTGAACATGCTGCGGCGTTGCACGACGTATCCAGTTTCGTCGGTCGCTCGGTCCTGCCAGGAGATCGACGCTGCCGAAACGGCAACGCGAACGGATTCCAGTCCACTAGGAGCTGCCGGAACGACTACGCGTTCGACACGGTCGATATTGTTGCCGTAAGTGTAAGTGTAGCGCAGGGCGCTACCCTCTTCATAGATCGCCAGGACAAGCCGGCCGGCGTCGTCGTAGTGGTACGACCGAGCTAGGACGGCGATCGGAGCGGCCAAGAAGCAGGAGGCCAAGAGGATGAGGCGACGGAAGCAGTGCATGCGGTTCGGTCTAGTAGGCGTTGAGGTTGTATACGGGTGAGGGCGCAAGCGACTGTTCCGAGAGCAGCAGCATCTCCAGGTAGAGGTTGTAATTTCGATATATGCCTCGGCCCTGTTCCTTATCCGGCTGGCCTCCACGAGTGTAGCGAACCCAAACCTCGGATGCGCCCAGACCTTTTCTGCCATCGTGGCTGCCAACCAAGGGCTGTGTCTGCGTGGTCAAGGCGTCGTAGATCCGAGCGCCGCCGATGCTTGCTCCGCTTGAGACGACGATCCGGGTGATGATTTCACCGGCGGTCTTCTTGGCGCTGCGAATCAGGAGCTCTTCCAGGCTGCGCACCCCTTGGCGTCGAGCCAGCTTCTCGGGCTTGAACTGGCGCGCGGCGGCACTGACGAATTTGTTGTTGGAAAGTGAATACTTGGCGAAAACCTTGCCGCCGAGCTTGGCGACGGCTTTGCCGGCGCCGTAACCGGCCGCGCCTGCTGCGCCTCCCAGCGCCGCGTCGATGACCAGAGCGCCGGGATCGACCGGCTCCCCGGTAAGCCCCGCGTGCACCAAGTTTTCGGTGGCGGAGCCCAGGGCTCCTCCTGCGATAGCCCCGCCCAAACCGCCGGTGCCCGCTATGATGGCTCCAGTGACCGCTCCTCCGAGGGCGGCCGCCCCGTAGCGTTCAGCGGGGGTGTTGATTTGGCCGTCGTCGGCTAAGTCCTGCACGAACGTGATGGCGGTGTTCACCACGGCGCCGATAGCCGCCCCGATCAGCCACCAGAACTCGCCCTCCGGGTCGACATTTGAAATGGGATTTCCACCGGCAAAGGCAAAGTAGTTGAGCGTGGCGGGATTGCCAATATCGCCCATCAAAGGGTCGCGCTGCAGAAACTGTCGAAGCTGTGGCGCGTACCAGCGGAATCGCATGTTCACCAAGTCCTCGGGTGAGGTAGCGCAGCCGAAGGCTCCGTTGAATAGGAACATTGTATCCGTTTCACCCGTTCGACGAGCAATACGACCATATGGATCATAGTCTACGCGACCGATCACGGTCCCGGCATTGTTGGACAAGGCCACGGTGCTGCCTCGGTAGTCCGGATGAAAGTAGCGTACTTGGCCATCCACTTCCTCGTAGAGCAGACCGACGCCATAGACGTAAAGCGACTCGCTGGAAACGGAGCCGTCGGTCTCCCGCTTGCTGAGGATCCTGGTCAGCTTGCCCACGGGGCTTACTGTGAACTCGACCTCGCGGGCCTCGTTTAACCGAGACTGCCATCCGACGAGATTGTCTTCCTGATCGTAGAGATACTTGTAGGCGGCGGTAGAAACCATGCGCGCACGGGCGTTGTAGCGCAGGGCGCCGATGCCGGGAGCGGCGGTGACGTTGCCCGGTTGGTCACGAGTGATGGCGCCATTGGCATCCGTCATGCGCTGCCACTGGGAGTCGTAGCTGTAGTCGATGTCCGATGACGCTGGCGGGGCATCGGCAGGCCAGCCTGTTTCCGAGACCAGCTTTCCGTTTTGATCATATTGGTAGGAGTAGGACAATATCAATGCGCCGGACCCATTCCGATCTTCGCGAAACACCAGTTGCCCGATCTCGTTGTAGTCCATACGGCGGGAGACGCCATTTGGCAGGTCCACGCGGGCCACGCGATCGTCCCCGGTCCAAGCGAAGGTTGTGATCCGCCCCGCCCAGTCGGCAACCTTGACGAGGCGATCTGCTGCGTCGTACTCGTAAGCGACCGTCTTGCCGCCGGGATAGGTGTGGGAGGCGAGGTTGCCATTGGCATCGTATGAATAGAGCTGCACGTCGCCGTTCTGGTCGATGAAGTTTACCAGTCTGCCCAGCGCGTCGTAGGTGCGGCGGGTGGAGCTGCGGAAGTTGTTGGCCAGCCGCACGCTTGCTCGGACTTCGACGAGATTGCCCGCCTCGTCGTAGGAGTACTCGCGATCGTATTCCTCGCTGGGATAGGGGGGATTCGCATGCTGGGCGTTGGCGCGGGAGAGACGGCCCGCTTCGTCATACCTGTAGTCGATGCCGAGTTCCGCCCCGTTGTGGATATTCGATAGCTGGCCGTTTGTATCGAATTCCCATTCGATCTGGTAGTCGTCGACTTGTGTGAGGTCGTTCGCGTAGCTGTAACCAAACTCCATGCGGAGCCCACGGTCTTGGGCAGCGCCACCGGCAGGCTCTACGCCGTCGGCGGGCCAATGTTGGACCTCAATGCTTTCGGGAAAGCCGCCGTGATGGTTGTTGTAGGTAGCGATGATCTTGCGATTGGTAGAGTCCGTGGAGCTGACGACACGGTCCCGGTCATCGTATTCAAATAATCGATAGGCTCCATCGGGCTCGACGATCCTAGTGACTCTGCCGAGGGCGTCGTATTCCATGGCGGTTAGACTGCCGAATCCGTCGCGCGTTTCGGTCAATCGTCCACGGGCATCATACGTCATGGCAACTTGGAGGCGACCCGCGCCGTTCTTGTAGGCGATCGCTCTGCCGACAGCGTCGTATTCGATGATCCTGACACGACCAATGGGATCTGTGGTTTTGATGATCTGGCCGAGAGCATCGTATTCGTAGAGTGTCCTGCCGCCGCGGGCGTCTGTGATGCCGACGAGTCGGTTGTCCCAATCGTATTCATTTGTCACCACGTTTCCGTTCGCATCGGTGAATGTCAGTATATTGCCGTTTCCGTCGTAGGTGTATCGGGCGACATTCACCCGCTTGCCGGTAGTTTGGACAACCCGGCCGCGGTGGTCGTGGTCGAAGATTTCCACCTTGCCGTCTGGGTCGATGACTCGCGCCACCTCGCTCGCGCCCGTGTACTCTGTGGTCGTCGCGCGGCCATCGTAGTCCTCTGAGACTGTTAGTCGTCCCGCGCCATCGTAGCGACGTGTGGCTCCATTCGCGGTGGTGGCCCGTGCATCGGACTTGGGGCCAGGCGTGTCTACGACGCCGATGCGGCCCTTCTCATCCATGTAGTATTCGGTCTTGGAATAGTCGTTTTGGATGAGCGTGCGAACTTGGCTGTACCCCTGAGAGGCGGCCTGTATGACTGGCTCGCCGTTGTGCGTGGCAAGGCCGAGAATGGCCAGTCCAACTGGGTATTCAAAAGTGGAGACATTGCCCAACTGGTCGGTGATGGAGGTGACAAAGTTCGTGCCGCTCTGGTAGGTGAAGCGGGTCTCGTGCCCCAATTCATCGCGAAAGTGCGTGACACGGTCTTGGCTGCCGCGCTCGAACTCCACCGCTCCGCCCAATGCGTCTGTTCGGCGGACCACATTGCCGATGTCGTCACGCTCGATGGCAACCCGGTTTCCGAGCGGGTTGATTATGGACTTCAAACGAAAGCCTGCGTCATGCACCACGGCGGTCTTAAAGCCAAGGGGGCTCGTGTAAGTCGCCGCTAGATCGCCGTTTTCGGCGGGTTCGGAGTAGGCGATGGTGGCGGGCGGGGTCTCGCTGCGCCCATCGTCCTGCAGCGTGATCCGTCCGCTCGCGTCGTACTCGTTTCGATAGAGCTGCTGCATCAAGGCGTCGGTGGCCCGCAGCAACCTGCCTGCTTGTGGAAACGGGCCTTGCGCGTATTCGAAGGCAATGGCCCGGTCGTTCTCGCGGAAGCCGAGGTTGAGGTTGCTGAAATTGCCTGCGGGGGCGCCGTCTGTCGCCGTGACGATGAGTGTCCAAGTGCCGCGGGCGAGCTCGCCCGCGAAGTCCTCGAGATCGATGCCCGTCATGCCCAAGGCGCCGCCGAAGAGGGATGCGGACGCGGTGATGTCGACAAGGGCGCCGGCCGGCGAGCGGAGCTGCAGCGAAAGCTTTTCAGGGGTGGGGTGTTCGATGTAGAGCGCCTCGATGCGAACGACGCCGGCGACGCCCTCAACCTGACTTGCGAATATCTCGACCTCCAGACTTCGATTATCCGCGGCCGCTGGGACCGTCGCTGGGACGCTGCTGAGTGCAGGTTCGAAAGCGTCATCGACTGGGGAAGGAAGGCGGACGAGGCGGCCGTGCTCATCGTAGGATAGCGGCACGCGACGGCCAGCCGTGTCCGACACTTCGGAGACCCGCCCCTCGTTGTTGTAGTCCAAAATAATGGCGGTGTCCGAGCCTGTCTCGCTGATCCGGCTGACCCGCCCTGCTGCGTCACGAGCAATCTCGATTGGATCGCTGGCGGCATTGAGCAGGGATCTGAGCCGGTCGGCGCTATCGAATTCGAGGACGGACTCGTCGGGCAAGACGAGTATAGAGAAATCCGCGAAGCGCCGAAGGATGCTCTGCCGCAGGTCCGTCTCGACAGGCAGGAAGATCCTGCGAGATCCGGTGTCGAGAGCGCGGTCGCGCCGGAAGCGGTTGCTGCGATTGGCGTCCCACTGCACCTCGATAAAGTCCTCGTCGATCTCCACGAGACGGGCTTCGTAGCCGTGGCTCCACCCATAGCCCAGAGGTCCCGGGCTAAATGTGAGTTGCGAGTCATAGGTAGCGGTGAAGGAAAATGCGCGCAGTCCCGTGGTCGTCAGCACATCGATGGCCTGGGTGAACGAGCCGGTTGCCAGATCGATGCCATTGCCCATCAGACTGTCAGGGCGTGTATCGTATTCGCGGGCGAGCCTGTATTGGTAGTCCTCGACGGGACCGCCGGAAGCCAGTGAAAGACTGATCCAGTTGATGGTCCCCCCGGTGGGCGCCGAGGAACGAGCGCCGAAAACGAGTAGGTTGGCGGTTTGGCCGCCGAGCCTGGAGTCCGCCGCATCGAAGTAGCCGTAGCTGACCCCATTGACGAAGAGCTCGTAGCCAGTGGATTGAGGGATGCCAACCGCCTTGATGGCGTGAACCTGGCCGGCTGATCCCGGAGCCAGAACGATATCGCCATGGCCGTAGACCAGCAGGCGAAACCGTTGCTGGTCCGGGGCGTCTGCGGGATTGAGGATGCCGGGGCTGAAGCCAATGCGCGCGATGCCGCCTGGAACCTGCCAGCCTCCCAGACCCCCTGAGAATCCCCATCCAAAGAAACCGCTGTAGCCGTCCGGGGAGACGTCGGGCACGCTCAATTCAGCGTTCAGAGTCCACCCGTCCTTAAACAGCTCGACCAGATTGGGCTCGGAAAGGCTGATGCGGAAATATGGCAGATCCGCCGAGGCCTCTGTGTTTTGATCGCGCACTTGCCAGGCAAAGGAACCGTCCGGAAGCTGAATCGGCCCATGGTTGTCGCTGCCATCGATCAAGCCATCGCTGTTGGAATCCGTGCCAACTGCCGTGATTTCAACAGCTAGCCATCCTTGGTCGGTAGGCCCGCGCACTGCCTCGGGAGCTGAGGCGGCGTATTCAAAAAGGGCGGCGAAAGCGGCGGGGGCGGTGAAAACAGTCACCAAGGCGAGCAAACACGTGGCGATAGGCCGGGCGCCCCGAGGAGAATGTGCGATCAGTTTCTTAGTGAAGGCGACGCGGGCGGGAACGAATATAAGGCGTGGGCTCATAGCAGCAGGCTAGGGACAAGGCAATTTCCAGACTCAGGTAGCGGCTAGAAGCCGGGATAGCGGCAGGATACAGGAGATATTCGATCCAGCGAGCCCAAATCCTGCCCACCTCGCGGTTTGCACCGGAAATCCCGCCGCCTTCCACCCCTAGAATCCGCCCGCCATCAACCGCACATCGCTCACGCCGACGATCACCACTGGTCCCTGCATAAGCACTGCCTCACCAAGCTCCGCCTCCAGCCGCCACATTTCGCGAGCAGTTGTTGGTTTCTCGCGAAGGCTCCGAAGGCAGCGAAGGAAGGGATCAGGGATTTTCTCTTTGCCCACTTCGGGCAATAACTGACTGATAGGAATTCGCTTTTCAAAGGCTGCCGGTCCCGCCTGGTCAGAGGGGAGGGCTGGAGGGGGTTGATGTTTCACGCGTTTGCGGGCGAGTCCGAGCGAGCTGTAGCGGAGACGGTTGCGGAGCCCTTGAGGAGATATGTGCGCGCGCACATGGAGTTTCTTGCTCCCATCAGCGGCGGAACGCCGAAGATATATGACGTCGATGCCGGTAATCTGATGCAATTCGAAGTGGAACGCTTTTACCGGGACTGCGCGCTGTTTGGAACTGTGGAGTAGTGCGTGGAACGGGTCTTGGGCCTGAAGGAGGCCGGCGTGGACGAGATCGCGTGTCTTTTGGATTTCGGCGTGCGGAGGAAATGATGGCGAGCCTTCGCCTCTTGGTCGAGGTGCGCGACCGGGTCATGGACAAATTGACGGCCTCCCGGGAGACGCGGCGTCATGGAGGAGATTGTTCCGGCTCCAGAAGACTCCGAATCTGGAACGGCCATCCGGGAGGAGGGTTGTCCGTGTCGTACCGGCAGACAAGTTTGTGGTTCCTCGAAGAATTGGAGACGGGCACACCGGCCTACCTGATCCCTCTGGTTCTGCGGATTCGTGAGGAAATTCCCAATGCACTTTTTTCTATGAAATCTCAAACCATGCGGCGTGCCGCGGTCCTGGTGTCACTGGTCATTACTTGCGCGGGTTTGTTTCCGATTCAACGGTCCGCTGCGGCTAATTCCGATGGCCTCGACAGCGCGCTGGTCGAAGCGTCTCCGACAACTCGGCTTCACCGGCAATGTTGAGGCAACCTTCGAAAATCGTCTGGGCCGGGCGCTCGATCCGGCCCGCGCGAATCTGGGCCGGCGTCCTCGCCGGCAAGGCCTCCTCGAGCCTAACCCGGCTCAGGCCGTGCCAAGTCCGGTGTTGGTTTCGCTGCTCCTGCCCAAGGTCCGCACCGGTTCCGCTGTGGAGCCGCCGCCTCACCAGCGCCAGTCCGGACTGGATCTATGCCCAAATGTCCTGTAGTATGCGACACATGTCCACTTCTCGCTCCAAACCTCCGTTCAGCGCTTATCCGCTCCATGACAATCTGAAGATGGCTCACCTCGTATCCGCGCGGCTCCCGGCCACAGCTCTTCTCGAACTCTCAGAGGCCCTGCACCTGCAACCCTCAAGCGTCGCGCCCATCGTCAACATCAACCGCAAGACAATCCAACGAAGACTCGCCCTTGGGTCGAAGGGCCGCCTCAGACCCGATGAATCGGAGCGTGTGGCGCGCCTCATGCGGGTGGTCGACCATGCCCTACGGGTATTTGAGAGCGGCGATCATGCGCGAAGTTGGCTCGCGCAACCCCTCAACCTCTTGGGCGGCCAGACCCCGATCGCACTGCTGGCGACCGAGCAGGGAACTCGTGAAGTCGAGCAGGTGCTGGGCCGCCTCGAACACGGCGTCTTCTCGTGATCACCGCGTGGCGGCTCTGCAGGAAATCCCAGGCGTCCGAAGCCTTCCTCGGCCTGGGTGCAGCACAATTCCCAGGCCGCTGGAACCATGCCGGTCTTCCGGCGGTCTACCTTGCGGAGAATCGATCGCTCGCCGCCTTGGAGGTTCTCGTGCACGCGGAGGACCGCACGCTGCTCGCAGCAGCAAGCTGGGTCATCTTCCCCGTGCGATTCGACCCCGCTTTGATTCACGCCCCGAAGCGGTTTCCGGGCGACTGCCGGGCGATCCCAATTCGTGATTCCACGCGGCAATTTGGCAGCCGATGGCTGGAAACCGGAGCCAAACCAGTCCTCCGTGTGCCCAGTGCGGTGATTCTCGGTGAATTCAACTACCTACTGAATCCACAGCACGCGGCCTTCACTCAAATCCAGATTGGTGAATCAAAGCCCTTCCGCTTCGACGCCCGCTTGCGGTGAAGTTCGTAAGCCGGATGGAACGAGCCCTCTCGCCGCCCTTAAGAGAGAATCAATAGATTTGGCCCCAAGAGTCTGACCCCACGGATCATCTGCAAACTCCCCGCTTGCCCCGCCATCCCGTCAGCCTCAGAGTGTGCTAATGAAAACCTTCCACTACCCGCTTCACCGTGAAGAGGAGGACTTCGTCGCCCAATGCTTGGACTACGACGTATCGAGCTTCGGATCCACCGAGCAGGAGGCCCTCGGGAATCTGAAGGAGGCCGTGGAACTCTACCTGGAAGACTGCGACGAACCCGCACCCCGGATCACCCAGGTCACTGCGGGAGAACTCGCCATCTCCTGAAGAACTCTTATGAAACTTCCCCGTTTGGCGTCAAGACGAACCCGAGTTCCGCGGCTTGCCGGCGCAGGTAGCGCTCTTTGCGGGCGCGGCGGAGATCAGGGTCCCCCAAGCGGTTTGGTTCGTAGGGGCGGCGGCGCCTGAGCGTGTGCATCCATTTGCCGGCGCCAGTGTTCCGCGCGTTTTGCGGCCGCGACTTTGGCGTTGAGCACCACACCCTGCTCCTCGTGCACTGCGAGTTCCCTGCCGAGGGCCGCAAGGCGTTCGCCGATCCCTGCGCGTTCCTCTTCCGGCAGCAGCACCACTCCTTCGAGACGAATCGCGGCCTCCTGAGTCTCCCGCGCATATCCCGCACTGATCTGCCATGTCAGCGCGCCGAGTTCAGAGTAAATGTGCGAGCCGGTAATGCGCTCGAGCAAGTCGGCACGGTCATCTTTCGCGGCGCGGAGAAACGCGGCAAACTGCCCCTGCGCCAGCAGCGCGGACCGCAAAAAGCGGTCGTAATCGAGCCCTGCCAGTTCCTCCACGCGCTGCACCACCCCGCGGGTTTTTTCTTCAATGATGACGCCGCCCTGACTGAGTTCATGTCTGAGCGGCTGGAGATTGCCGTCCGCTTTACCCTTTGCGCGGCGCTGGATCCACTGCGCAGTGAAGCGCCCTCCGGCGCATTCGAAATCCACAGCGGCGGAACACTCGCCGGCGCAACGGCTCATCATGTCCTCCGCGGAATCCCTGCCGTAGCGCGCCGCGCGGGCGTAAAGCGCAAGCGTGACCGCATCGAGAATCGTGGATTTTCCCGCCCCGGTGGGGCCGGTGATCGCAAACAAGCCCGCCTCGGCAAGCGGGCCGGATTCAAGATTCACTTCATGCGAGCCCCGCAGTGAGTTGAGGTTTTGAAATCGGATGGCGAGAATCCTCATGGGAGAGCGCACCGTGATCCCTGGCGATGCGGACGCATCCTCAAAATCCGCCGAGCCTGCAGATGGCGTCCGGAGAAAATACTTCGGCGGCCGCGACAAAAGCACTACGGCGCAGTCACCTTCAGCCGCAGGAACTGCCGGGGACCGGTCACCGGCAAGCTGAAAGAATGCTGCCCGCCCAACCCGGTATCGGGAATGGGCGCCCAACTTCCCGGGAGCATCGTGCTGCTCCATTCCGCGCCGTAAGTGATGCCACTGACTCCCTCCGGTGTCGCGAACGATACCTCGTATTGCCCACCGCTAAGCTGCAACTGCGGCAGCGCGCCCGCGTCAGGCGAGGTCGGGTTGAGCCCATACGCGAACTCCACGACGTTGGCCAGTCCGTCGCCGTCGGGATCGTCGAGGTCGGGCGCACTGGCGTCACCGAGGCGCGTGAGTTTCCACTGCTGCAGCGGCGTGAGGGGCGCGAACGCCGCCACTTGCTCGACCATGCCAGAGCCAACATCCGTGAAGCGGCCGCGGGCGCGGATTATGCAGCTGACGGGCAAGCTCAACCCGGTCTTCTGCCAGCCCCCGGCGATTCGGGTGCCGGCTCCGAGTGCGGTGTAAGTATTCCCGCCATCGGTGGAAAGCTCGAAAGTCACCTCCTCGAGTTCCGGCGCAGTGCCGCCGCGCGCCCACTGCACGCGCGTGCTGTCCGGGATGGTGAGGCTCTGCAACGCGGGATCATTGATCAGCCGCACAAGGGTGCCACGCAATCCACCGCCGGGGTTTTCGAAATTGCCCGTGAGCAGAATCTTCCCGTCCGCCTGCAAGGCGACGATGCCGCCGAAGTCGTTTGCCGCCCGTCCGGGCGCGAAGGTGGTCGTGCTTTCAAGCGTGCCGTCGGCGTTGAGGCGGGCGATGCCGGGGCGCGGTTGGCCATTGATCGTGGTGAAGGAACCCGCGAGCACCATTTTCCCGTCCGCCTGCTGCGCTACGGAGAACACCCGGCCGGTGCCGGGATCGACATAGAAGTTGCTGTCGAGCTCGCCATTGGCGAGCAGCCGCGCGAGGCCGATCCGCGGCTGACCGTTGAACGTGCTGAACAGGCCGCCGACGAGAATCTTTCCGTCGGGCTGCACGGCCAACCAATACACGTAATTGTCCGGCCCGATGCCGGGATTAAAAGTGGCGGCGCTCTCGAGGGTGCCGTCCGCATTCAGCCGCGCGAGCCCGTTGCGCGGCTGACCGTTGACGCTGAGAAACTGGCCACCGAGCAGAATCTTCCCGTCCGCTTGCACCGCCACGCCATAGATGGTGCCATCCGGCCCAGTGCCGGGATTGAAGGTCGCCGTAGTTTCGACCGCACCGTTCGGCAGCAATCGCGCGAGGAAACTCCGCGGCTGTCCGTTGACGCTGTTGAAGCTGCCTCCGAGCACAATCTTGCCATCGCTTTGCAGCGCCATTCCAAAGGCCGCGCCGCCGGAGAGCACGCCGGGCTGGAAAGTCGCCGCGCTTTCCACACTGCCGTCTGCGTTGAGCCGGCGGATGGGGTTATCGAGGAAGCCGCCCACGCTCACGAGAATCTTCCCATCCGCCTGCACCACGGTGCCGAGCATGCTGCCGGTGACGCCATTATGGGGATTGAAAGTGGCGGTGCTCTCGACGCTGCCATTCGCCTCGAGCCGCGCGAGCGGTTGGTCGAACGTGCTTGCCCCTAACAGGATTTTCGCATCCGGCTGCACCGCGAGGGTGCTGATGCTGGTGAATATCCGCGGGTCAAACTCCCCTTCGATATCGCCCGGCTGCGGCACCGCCCGCGTGACGGTGATGGTGTACGTCATGGTCGTCACCCCATCGCCGGCGGTCACCACGATCGCGATGGTGTTGGACCCAACACTCAGGCTGATAGGCGCACCCCAAATGCCGGAAGTTGCGGCGACACCATTGACCGTGATCGTGGCGGTGGACTGCGCGACAGTCGGCGTGACGGTGATGTTGGTGACGGCAGAAGCCACGCTGGCGCCGTAGCTGGTGATGCCGGGTGCGAAGGCTGGAGTCACTGGGCCGCTACTCAGGTTCAGACTGCTCAAATCCGCGTTGGTGCTGAGCGTTCCGGTGCCGGTGAGCGTCAGGTCAAAGGGATTCTCGTCGCCATCGTTGCTTGCGATGTGGAGTGTGGCGGTCCTCGCCCCGGTGCCGGTCGGTGTGAAGCGCACTGTCAACGAGGTGCTGCCACCGGGCATCACCGCGATCGGGCTGGCCGTGATCGTGAACATGGCCGCATCGGCGCCGTCTTTGGTGATAGTGAGCGGCGCCAGATTGGCCGTGCCGGAGTTTTTGATGGTGAAAGTGAGGCTGCGTGTCTCACCGAGGTCCACACTGCCGAAGCTCGCGTTGCCGCCGTCGGCGAGATCCGTACCGGACGGCTGCTCGACCACAATCTCCGGCGTTTCCGACGCAAATGCGGCCACCGTCTCCAGCAACCCCGAGCTGGCGTTGCCCGTGCCCCCCGTCGTCCGACCGCGGGCCCGAAGGTGGCCGCTGGCGGCGAGGCTCAACCCGGTTTTCTCCCAGCCGCCCGGGATGCGTGTGGCGTCGCCGAGCGGGCTGTAAGTATTGCCGCCATCGCTTGAGAGTTCGAAGCTTACCTGCAACAGTTCGGGCGCACTACCGTCGCGCAGCCAGTCCACCCGATTTGCGCCCGAGGCGGTGAGTGCCTGGAGAGCCGGGTCGTTTCCGAGCCGGGCGAAACCAAAGCGGGACATTCCGCCGATGGTGCTGAAAGTTCCCCCTGTCAGAATCTTCCCGTCGGCCTGGAGAGCGATACCATGCACGGTGCCGCTGGCATCGGGATTGAACGCCGCATCCACTGTCCCGTCCGGGTTCAGCCGCGCGATCCGGTTTCGCGTCACTCTCCCAAGCATGCTGAACTCTCCTGCAACCAGAATCTTCCCGTCGGCTTGGAGAACGGTGCTGGAAACGGTGCCATTGGCATCGGGATCGAATCCGAAATCGATCGACCCGTTCGGGTTGAACCGCGCGATCCGGTTTCGCGCAAAGAAGCCGGCGTTCGTGAAAAGCCCGCCAGCGATAATCTTTCCATCCGGCTGGACCGTGATGCTGCGGACCTCGCCGCCGGCCCCTGGATTCCAGTCAGGATCCAGTGATCCATCCGGGTTCAACCTTGCCACGCGGCTCCGCGGCACTCCGTCCACAGCTCCGAAGAGTCCTCCGATGATGATTTTTCCGTCCTCCTGCGTGGCGATACTGCTGACGGGGCCGCTGGCATTGGGATTGAACCCGGCATCGAGCGAGCCATCCGCATTCAGCCGGGCGATACAGTTGCGCGTCGCGCCTCCAAGTGTGTTGAAGAATCCGCCCACGAGTATTTTTCCGTCTTTCTGTTGGGCGAGACATTGAACATCGTTATTCGCATTCAGGCTGAATGCTCCATCAACGGTCCCATCAGGATTGAGCCTGGCGATGCGACTGTGCGGAAATCCACCCGCCATGGTGAAGGTCCCTCCGATGACAATCTTCCCGTCATTCTGCAGCGCGGTGGCGTTGACTGCGGCATTCACATTCGGGACGAACGCCGCTTCACGCGATCCATCGGGAAAGACACGGTTGAAGCCGTTACTGTAGCCGCCCGCGAGAATCTTTCCGTCCGGCTGCACGGTAATGCTGGTCACGGTGAGAGCACTCGGATTGAATGTCGGGTCCAGGGCGCCGGGCACCACGGTGAGCACGATATCGAAGGGGTTCCTGCTGCCGGAAACATTGCTGGCAATGTGCAGCGTGGCGGTCTTCGCAGCCGGCGAGGCGGCCGTGTAACGCACCGTGAACGCAGTGCTGCCGCCGGGAGCGACCGGCGCGACGGGACTGGCGATGACCGAGAACTCACCCGCATCCGGCCCATCGATGGTGATGCCAAGGCCAGTCAGTTCAAAGCCGCCGGGATTTTTCACTGTAAAGATCATGTCAGCGGTGCTGCCAGTCGGGGCCACGGGAAAGCTCCGGCCCTCGCCGTCGGCCAGGGGCGTGCCGGTTGGTTGTTCCAACACAATCTCCGGAACCGAGGCGCCGGTCAGGATGATGTCGTAGGGATTTCTGCTGCCCTCCGCGTTGCTGGCTATGTGGAGCGTTGCCGTCTTCATCCCCGGGGCAGCCGGTGCATAGCGCACTGTGAAACTGCTGCCCGCACCGCCCGCCACGGTCGTTGCCGGATTGGCGGTCACCGAAAACTCAGCGGCATCGGGCCCGTCGATGGTGAGGGCCAGCCCGGTGAGATTTTCACTGCCGGAATTGGGGTTCTTCAAAGTGAAGACCAGATCCGCCGTGCTTCCGACCGAGACAACACCATAGCTCTTGTTAGCCATCGGGCACCTCGGCATTCACCGGCTGCTCGACGGTGATGTCCACCGGCCACAGCGCTCCGCCACTTGCATCGGTGGCACGGATGAATTTCAGGTCGCCATTGGTGCTGTCATGGTAGCTGATCGCGGCGTGGCCGTTCACTTCCATGAGCGGGCCGGCGGAAATGGTTCCAATGCTGTCCACCGTAACGGGCAATCCCCACGCCGACGCCGTATCGCCGCTGGCATCGGCCGCCCGGATATACTTCAGCGCGGAGTTGGTCAAATCACCGTATGCGACAGCCGGACTCCCGTTGATGACCGCCAGCGAAGTGCCGAATCCAACGATGCCGGTGCTGTCGAGTGCGACGGGTGTGCGCCACGCGGAGCCTGTGGTGTTGAGCGCACGAACATACATCAAGTCCTGTTTGACCTCGTCATGATAGCTGATGGCCGGGTTGCCGTTGATCACCCTGAGCGAACATGCGTGGAATTCAGAGTCGCTCAGGCCCGCAGCAATCTGCACTCGCGAGCCCCACGCCGAGCCGGTCGCATTCGCAGCCCGCACATACCAAAGGCCATGCCCTGAATACGCGATGGCCGGCCGCCCGTCCACGATCGCCATCGACGGCTCGTCGAAGTTGCCCTGCCAGTCCACGAGAACGGGCGCTCCCCATGCCGAACCATTGGCCTCAGTGGCGCGCACATAATAGAGGTTTTCATCCTCGCCGGTGCCGTAGCTGATGGCCGGGTTCCCATCGACCACCACCATGCTGTACTGGATCCCGGCCACACTGCCGGTATTCACAATTACCGGTACGTTCCATGCGGCGCCTGCAGGATCGGCGGCGCGCACGTACTTTATCCGTTGCAGACTGGCATCATAATAACAGATCGCCGGGTTGCCGTTGACGACCGCGAGCGACGCCCATGTTCCGACGAAACCTGTGCTGTCCACGATCACCGGAGCCGGCCACGCCGAGCCGCTGACATCAGAGGCCCTCACAAACTTCAGGTCGCTGTTGGTCTCGTCCTGGTAGGCAATGGCGGGGTGACCGGCAACAATGGCGGCGGAAGCAGATGCACCGACGTCCGCCGTGCCGCTGGTATCCACAGTCAGCGCTGCAGACGGCTGCATTTGGACGACCGCGAAAATGACACCGCATAAAAAGGAAGTGATTCGATTTGTCATGGAATAGTCAGGTTGGAGATGGATAGCGCAGCGGATTAACGGGCGGCGCAGCGGCGTTGGTTTTGGGGTGCCATTTAGTGACGGCGCGCCGCGAACGCGATGGGCAGGCGCCATATTCGAAAGCCATCCGGAGACATGCGCAGAATGTCCGGTGTGTTCGGTCACGAATGGAAAGAATTCTCCGCTCCCGCCACGATGGAGGTCACGGCAGTCACGTTCAGGCGCAGGAACTGCCGCGCGCCGCTCAGCGACAGGCTGAATGTATATGTATGCTGCCCGCCCGAATCCGTGTCCGGAATGGCGGCCCAATTTCCCGGCGGCATGCCCGCAGCGAAGGGCGGGTTTTCAAAGCCAGTGCTGTAGAGGACTTGGGCCGAGCTGTGCGGCTGGACGATTGTGGCTCAGTGGGCCGGTCCCCCTGAGGCGAATTCCGGCCAATCCCAGTCGAGGTTCATCGATTTCAGCCGCGCGCGGATGCGGCGCAGATCCCAGACGTGGATCGCGCTGGAGTAATGCGCGACGGTGACGAGCTGCGTGCCATCGGGCGTGAAGCTCATCCACGTCGCCCGATCGCCGAAGGGGTCGGTGAGCTTGGCCACGAGGCGACCCGTGGCGAATTCGGTGAGTTGGATTACGCCCGGCGTCACTTCCACGGCGACGAGTTTTTCGTCTGGGGAAAAGGCGGCCGGGGTGGCATAAATGGGGGCGGTCCGGGGCAGCGAGCGCACGCGCTGAAAGGTTTCCACGCTCCAGAAGGCGCACTCTTCCAACTGCATCGCGACCAGCTCCCGGCTGTCGGGCGTGAAGCCGGTGCTGAGCGGCGCCGGCCGGCCCCATTCGTGCGCGAGTTTTCCTGACTGGACATTCCACAAGCGGAGCAGGGGCGAATGCCAACCCGAGGTGGCGAGCCATTTCCCATCCGGGCTCAGCGCGACGGCTCCGGCACGCGGATGCGCGAGGACCGGCGTCCGCATCGCGCCGGTCGCCGCATCGAGAACGAGCGCTCCACCTGCCGACTCGCTGGTGACGGCGAAAAGCCGGCCATCGCGGCTGCGATCGGCACGGGTCGGTGTGAACGGCAGCGGAATCTTCTGCGGCGACCCAAGGCGCAACGGCTCGGAAGCGTCCGCTCGCTCCTGAATGAGCCAGCGCTGCAAGCCGGCATCGCCGCAGGTGAGCAACTCGCGTCCATCGTGCTGAAAAAAAGCCGAGGGGCTGCGGCGGATCGGGAGGAAGGCCGCCTCACGGCCCCTGGCGATTTCCCAGACGCGCACGCCATCGGACATGCCTGCCGCCAGCAGCCGCCCGTCCGGGCTGATGCCGCCGTCATAATAACCGCCCTCACCGGCGCCCAGACTGCTCACAAATGTGCGGTACTCAGGACACGTCGCGACCTCAAGAAGCTGCCCGCCATCGCCTTTGGCAAACGCGCCGATCCACCGACCATCGGCGCTGAAGGCGTGCGAGCTGAGCGGCTGGGAAAACTGCAGCACCTGGCGGCCGGACGCCGGCTCCCACATGCGGTGGGTGGCGTCATATGACGCCGAGACAAGCAGACTGCCATCCGGATGAAAACCGAGCATGGACACTGGCTCCGCGTGACCTTCGAGAACCGCTACTTTGCGATTCCCCGGCACATCCCAAATTTGAATGCGTGGGTCCGAACCACCGATCGCGAGCCGGAGGCCATCCGGACGCCACGCGAGAGCCTGTTCGATCATCGCGCCCACGGGCAAGTCGGCGGCGTGAGTGCCATCGACAGCGTAAAGGGAAACGGCTTTCAAACTCGTGTAGCCAACGGCCAGTTGAGGATCGTCCGGATGAAAAGCGAGCGAATGGACCGCGCCCCGCGCCCGCCAGCGGTTGATCTCGCGTCCCGTTTCCAGATCGTAGCGCACGATCCCGTCCGCCTGTCCCACTGCGAGCTGCCGGCTGTCCGCGCTAAAAGCCCAGCAATCGCTGCGTCCCGGCTCATCTCCGAAGACGCGCTGCCCATCGCTCACGCGCCAGATGCGCAGGTTGAAAGCCACATCGTGTTCCGCCACAAATCGGCCATCGCGGCTCAGCGTCATGTCGCGCGGATGGCGGCCGGTTTCGATGCGGCGCACCTCGCGTCCGTCGGGCACCGAGTGGAGGATGAGCGTCTTTTCTTCCCAAGTCACCGAGAGCCGGCAGGCGGCATCGATGTCCCCCGGCTGAAAACCACTCCAACTCGAACCCGGGCGCACATCCGGCAGCGCCATCGCGGCGATGGCCTCGTCGCGCAGCCGCTCGTCGAACCGGATGCGTGCCGCTCCGGTGAGGGCGGCGAGGCTGTCGAGGCGCTGACCCATTTGCCGGCTGTAACGGCCCGCGCGGGCGCGGCTCAAGAGCGCTTCGAAAAGCTGTTCCTGCGCGTCCGTCAGCGCCGCGTCCCGCTGCAGGAGCGCGGCGCCTTTTTGATTTCGCTCGTGAACGATGCGGGAAACGCTGGCGGCGAGGATGCCCAACGCCAGCAGGAGCGCCGCGACGACGACCGCGCCCGCGGCGAACGCGAGCTTGTTGCGCCGCACCATTTTCCGAAAGCGGTAAAGCCGGCTCGAAGGCCGCGCGAGAACTGGCTCGTTGTTGAGATGGCGCTGAAGATCTAGCGCGAGGCCGTTGGCGGTGTCGTAACGGCGGGTGCGATCCTTCTCGAGCGCCTTCATCACGATCCAGTCGAGGTCGCCGCGGAGCTGGCTGCAAAGCTTTGCGGAATCGGTCTGGCGCTGCTGCGCGACGGTCATGCGCCGCCCGCCTTCCATCGTGCTGACAAAGGTCGAGGGCTTCTTGGGATCCTGCTCGCGGATGGTGCGCCGGATTTCATCGAGACCCTGCTTCATCAGCTCTTCCGGAGCGAACGGCGTGCGGCCGGTGAGCAGTTCGTAGAGCAGCATGCCGAGGCTGTAGATGTCACTGCGCGTGTCGATGTCGAGGCCACTCATTTCCGCCTGCTCGGGCGACATGTAGAGCGGCGTACCGATCATCTGCTCGAAGTGCGTGAAGAGTGTGAGATCGGTGAGTCGCTGTTGCTGCGTCGCCTTCGCCACGCCGAAGTCGATGACTTTCGGCACCGGCACGCCGTCATGTGACGTGACGAGGATGTTCGACGGCTTGAGGTCGCGGTGGATGATCCCTTTTTGATGCGCGTGCTGCACCGCCTGGCAGACGGCGATGAAGAGCCCGAGCCGATCCGCGGTCGAGAGCTTTGCCTCGTCGCAGTAATCCGTGATTTTGATGCCGCGCACCAATTCCATGACGAAGAACGGCCGGCCCCACTGCGTGGCGCCGGCATCGAAGACCTTCGCGATGTTGGGATGATCCATCATCGCGAGCGCTTGTCGCTCCTGCTCGAAGCGCGCGATGACCTCCTTTGTGTCGAGGCCCGGTTTGATGATTTTGAGGGCCACGCGCCGGCGCACCGGCGCCTGCTGGTCCGCCATCCATACGGTCCCAAAACCGCCTTCGCCAATTTGCTGGAGAAGTTTGAAGGGGCCGATGTACGCGCCTGGTTCCTCGCCGGGGAAGGTGGCGGGCTTGCCGCGATCAACACGCGTCACTGCTTCGCCGAAGAAGTCCGCCGCCTCCGCTTCAAGGATGAGTTTGGCCTTGAGGCGTGTACGCAATTCCTGGTCGCCGGAGCAGACTTTATCGAGAAATGCCGACCGCTCCTCCGCGGAAGCAAGTTCGCGGGCGCCCAGAAAAAGCGTGTCAAAGCGTGGATCCATCGGAGGCGGCTGCCTAATTCGTATTTTATGTCATGTCACGATCCGGCATTACTATTCTTTTCGTAACCTGCCGCCTGGATATGGTCCCGAAGCAGCATAGCCATCGCTCCTAACGAGTGGGTTGGGAGGCGGGGAGTGCGGAGGCCGCTGCATTCTTGTCGATGTCGGCCAACCGCTTTTTCCATTCGGCTGCCTGTGCCGCCTTGCCTCTTTTGGGCGCCAACCGGTCCCATTCTTCGTAGAGGCAGACCAGTTTTTCCATGACCGCCCGTTTCGATGCGGGGTCCGCGGATTTGCTCGACTGAAGCCGCTCGCTCCCTGCGACGACATCGAGATGCTCCTCGCCGTGAATCTGTTTCCGGAGTTCCAGCTCCCGGCGAAAAATGGGTTCCGCTTTGTCATCCTTTGCCAGTTCCCGGTAAACCCGGCCAATGGTACTCCGCAGGCCCGCCTCCACTTCCGGCTGGTGCTTCAACTCGGTGTCCAGACGTGCCACCGTCGCGTCGAGGATATCCAGAAGCATCGTGCTGTCCCGTCCCCGCGCGACCGATGGCTTGACACCTTCCAGCATTTCCTTGAGAAACCGGGGGATTTCCTCGCTCCGCGCGCTCTCAGTTTTCGCCGCTTTTTCGCCGGCTTCAGCCCGGACACGCTGTTCCTGCTCAGTCGCCCTTGCCGTCTCCGCTTCCCCGCGGAGGCGGCTTTGTTCTTTGACGGCCGCCTTTTCTTTGAAAAAGAGCCAGGTGGAAACCGCAAGACCTGCGAGCAAAGACAGGGTAATGGCCGCACCGGCTGCGAAGGCCAACCGGTGACGGCGTACGAGTTCGTAGAGCAGGACGCCGAGGGAGTAAATGTCACTGCGGGTATCGATGTCGAGCGAAGTCATTTCCGCCTGCTCCGGGCTCATGTAGGACGGCGTCCCGATCATTTGATGGAACTGCGTAAACAGGGTCGCGTCCGTCAGTGATCCGTGCGTGGCCTTGGCCACGCCGAAATCGATGACCTTCACGACCGGTTCGCCGTCATTGACAGTGACCAGCACATTGGACGGCTTGATGTCGCGGTGGATGATCCCTTTTTGGTGCGCGTGGTGCACTGCATGGCAAACCTGGATAAACAACCGGATGCGCTCCGCAATGCCGAGTTCGTCTTCATCGCAGTACTCCGTGATCTTCGTGCCGCGAACCAGTTCCATAACAAAGTACGGGCGCCCGCTCTGCGTGGCCCCGGCATCGACGACCCGGGCGATATTCGCATGGTCCATCATCGCCAGCGCCTGCCGCTCCTGCTCAAAGCGGCGATGACTTCCTTCGAGTCGAGGCCCGGTTTGATGATCTTCAGCGCCACGCGACGGCGCACCGGGGCCTGCTGGTCAGCCATTCACACTGTCCCGAATCCGCCTTCGCCGATTTGCTCGAGGAGTTTGAACGGGGCCGATGAACGCGCCCGGTTCCTCGCCGGGCAACTCTGCCACGGTCCCTGGATCGTCACGCGTGACCGCTTCGCCGAACCAGGCCGCCGCCTCCGCTTCAGCGATGAGTTTCGCTTCAAGGAGCTGACGCAATTCCAGATCGCCGGCACAAGCAGCATCGAGGAAAACCCGCCGCTCCTCCATTGAAGCAATTCCGCGGGCGTCCAGAAACAGGGTATCAAATCGCGAGTCCATTGGGCGGCGTCTGGTAGCTCGCTTTTGGTCTTACGTCACAACCCGGTATGACTATTCTTTCCATAACGGACCGTGCCGCCTTTTAACGATGATCCAGCCAATCGGCTGCGTTAGGGCTCCGGAAAAACCAGGGAAAGGGTTCGCGGCCCTGCAGCGCAATGACACTGCAGAGCCGCGAAGATGCCAGGGCGAACGGGTGGCGAGCTATTCCGACACGACTTCGATGGCGAAATTGTCGATGGTCGCCGCATGATCCGCCTTTTTATCTTTTTTCGTGTCCGGGGCGGCGTAAGTGACGATCGAACCGCGCCGGAGAACGCCGGATGATGCGAAAGGCTCGAAGTCGAACGTGCCCAGCCAGTCGCCGTCCACGTAGAAGGAATAAGTGTGCTCTGCGAAGTCCACTTCGATGGCCAGATTGTGGGATCTCCCCGGGGCGATGCGCGCGCTGGTCAGAAACTCAGGCACCAGATCCTGACCGGAGGATCCATAGACGTGTCCATCGGACGAGATGGCGAGTTCCCCAACGCCTTCGAGACCACCGCCGGTATTGAGGGCGATGGCAGCGATGCTGGCCGAGAAGAAGTTGCTGTGGGGCGTCGCCCGGCCGTCGAGGCGCACATCCGCCGAAATTCGCACGGTCTGGGTTCCCCCAGTGTCATACTCCACAGAGCGCCGGTAGGAACCGATGGCATCGTAGTAGCCGCCGGTCGCGCCATTGATAATATCCTGCTGCACCAGGTCAGCGCCCTCAACGCTCACCGTTTGACCGCCTTTTCTTGAGGCGGTGATAATGGCGGCATTGTCACTGAGGAACAATGGCACAGGACCAGCACCCGCAACCCAGCCGTCCTGACCTGCCAGCGGGGAGCCAGCCACGAAGGCAGGCGCCTCGAATCCGGTCGAGTAAATGATTTGGGACTGGACGGAATGCAGCGGTCCAAAGGCAAGGAGCGCAGCTATCAGGGACTTGGTCTTCGTCCGGAGCAGATGACCGGACAGGGTGTTCAAGAGGTTTTTCATATTGTCTTTTTGTTAGGTGTGATTTCATCCCAGCGTTTGTGGTGATGGTCCTAAACCCGCGGCTGAGACACGCATTCAGAATTGGCATCCATCAGAACTACATGCGCAAAAGGCATGGCCGCGCAGGTCAACGGCGGAAGATTTTCTTTTTTGAATGCCGGATTCCGAGGCAAGCCAGTCGCGAATGGACGCCAGGAAACGCGGATCAGCGGCAATTACCCGCCAGGTGAATCCAGCCGCTGCGAGTCTTTGATCGCCTCGTAAAGCCATGTTCTCGCGAGAATCCACTGCCGCTGCACGGTTTTCTCACTGATGCCCAGGACTCCGGCGGTTTCCTTCTGGCTCAATCCAACGAAGAACCGCAGTTTCACGATTTGCGCCTGATGGGGATTCTCCGCTGCGAGGGAATCCAGAACGTCGTGCACATGGAGGATTTTGGCATCCTCCGGTGCGGCAATAGCGGGGATATTTTCCAGCGGAACATGTTCGTGGCCGCCACCGCGCTTTTGACTCAGCCGCCGCCTTGCCTGTTCCACCAGAATGCGCCGCATGGCTTCGGCGGCAGCCGCAAAGAAATGAGCGCGTCCGTCCCATGACGGATCGGTCCCGGTGGGCCCGGAAAGCCGCAGCCATGCTTCATGCACGAGAGCCGTCGCGGAAAGCGTTATCTCCCGGGACTCTCCCGCCATTTTTTCGGCAGCCATGCGCCGCACTTCATGGTACACGGTTTCCCACAAGCGCTCCTCCGCGCCGGGTTCGCCGGCTTTGGCCGCTTCCAGCATCAAGGTGACATCTCCCATGTCAGCGGAGGCTAATCAGAGCGCCGGGGACTGGCAAGGTCTATTCCCCGACAGGTCTATTCCCCGGGGATGAAAGCGGATGAGCTTTCAAATGGCACGGAAGCTCCCGGCGAGGCGGGCGGCGACCGGGAGTGGCGGGTTGCAGCCGCCAATTTCACACTCCGCCGGCAGGCGCATGCTCCCCTTCACAACGCCAGCGATGCAAAATGTCCCTGCGGGAACGCTGAGTTGGACCTGGAACTGGGTTTTCTGCGTTGGGCGGGCAGAAAATCGAACTCCGGCCCCAGGGGCGGGCGCGCCGCCTTGCGTATGAAGAAACTGTGAAGAAACTGGGGTCACATCTCGACATTTGTCAATTGTGTCCGGCACTTGGCGACGTGAAACAGATGGCCGCTGCGCTGGTGGCGCTGGTTGAACCATAAAAAGGATGCATTGGACCACCAGACGCTGTAGCCTACGGTCAACCACTGAGCGGTCCGGCTGAGGTTCGCCTCCGGGGTCTCCAGGAGCAGTGGCGGCAATGAGCATGTCGGACGGATGGCGGCCGACGCCGCTGGCGGCGAAGCGCCCGCGCAACGTCCCGCCGCTGAGCGCGATGGCGGGGGTGACTTGCAGGATCTCGCATTGGCCCCCAAGGAAATCGTCGAGCCATTGGCGCTTCAGGGGCAGGTTCCGTCGGGTCAAACCGAAGACGAGTTCCTCGATGGTGATCACGCTCACCGCGAAGCCCGGTTGGCGCCCGGCCCAGGCCACGACGTTCGGATCCGGCCGGCGGCGCATGAGTTCGCTGAGGATGTTGGTGTCGATGAGCGGGGACACGGCTCAGTCCCGGCCGGGAAACGGATC
>JBGTBW010000289.1:0-5013 GCA_041749135.1 Verrucomicrobiales bacterium | reverse complement strand
CGAAATAGCACAGCAATGCCCAACCAGACGGCGCACTCAACCCGCTACCCGCCCGGCATCGAAGACTGAATGATGACTCGAACCCTAAATCAGAAACTGGAGGGGCGCTCCCGGTAGCGGGTGAGTGGCCTCGACGTTCTGCGAAAGAAATGACAACTGCCGAGTGGCCATACGATCTGCCGATTTGGCGTAGGTTACACAAGGCGGATTCTCCGGATGGCACGCACACTGCCGAGATTGCGCTGGCGACCGAAGTCTCCATGGGCAATCCGACAAGCGGCGAACTCGTGCTGACTGATCTGCCAAGTCTTCCTCGTTATAGTCCGAGCTTCATTTGGTCGGACGATTCACGATACCTAGCAGTGCCTCAGTTCTTCGAACGATTCGGGTTATTCCGGCGGCAGCGGATCCTGCTCCTTGACACCCGTGATCACAAGATCACCAAGTCCCGCGAGATTGCCTATTATTTCCAGCCTGAGTCATTCTCTTCTGGCGTTCTCCAAGCCGTGAAGGAACCATTTCGAACAGCCGAGAGGATCAGGTGGCAAGTGCCAGACGACTTTCCCCCATTTGAGCAGCTTGGCGAGACACCCAAACCAACGCAGAACCAGCGCATGGAGAGCAACGGCTGACCCGCTACGAGTTCGAATGATCAACCGCAACTTCAACCCCTGTCCTGCATCGAGCGCACGCTCCCGGTCAGCCGTGCCTCATGCTTGACGTTCTGCAATAAATGATTCGCCTCATGATAGTTCTGGCAGCTTCGGGAATTATGCCCTCCGTTAGGGCCGAAGATAACGCAGTCCCGCCGGAGATGTGGAAGGGGGCATTCCGTGATCAGCAGCCGCTTGTTTGGGATAGGTTGCGCGAGGGTGACGGCAAGGTCACGGCGGCCGAGGTGATTGCAGAAAACTACAAGGACGGATCCCACCACGACGGAGATCGCCAACTCGCCACTGCCTACTCCCTGATACAGTTACAAGATGCTCCGATTCCCTCGCTGCGCAAGATGATGGCGGAGGAGAAGCCCGAGCGGAGGGCGTTCGCTGTTCTTGTTGCTGGGATGCTTGGTGATCCCGTCTGACTGCGGACATTGATCGGTTGGCTGGCGATGCTGCGACCTTGGGCCAGTTTTCAGGAGATTGGTTCTGGGATACTGTCGGCGACACCGCGAAGGAGGCTGCTCGGACGTTGCTCAAGGGCGGAGTTGCTGCCAGTATGATAGCCAATGGCACACCTGTCGCCGCATGGTTGAAACCCATAGAACCCAAAGCAGAATCGGGTAGGAACAGGGATTGAACCTGCTCCCCCCACACCACCCGGCATGCGGGTCCGCACCGGGCGGTTCCGAATCGTCATGTTACCGGGTTAGGGTAACGAAGAGCGATCCATTGTTCTCTGATCGACGGCACTCCTTGTTCGGCCAACCAGCGGTCGGTCAGGCCTCGTTGCACGATGCTGTTATGGCTCATCCGCCATGGGCCTTTCCTGCTCCGTGACGCCAATTCTGGCGAATTGTTGCCTTGACCCTCGTTCGAGACTTCCCCGAAGGCTGGTAGGAACCCTCGTCCACTCCGTCCGGATCCTGTTCTAACCGAATGCTGCAGGACACCAACCTCAAGGACAGGGACGTCCTCCGCCGCAACAACGGCGCTGGCGTCAAGGTTTAAAAGACCCGGTAAGGGCCCGAATCGAAGCCACCGCCGTTCGGAGACCCGCGGAGATTCCCCTTCAGCAAGGCGGCTCTGGAGGGAACCCCGAGCCTTCATCCTTCGTGAATGCGGAACTCCAAACTCACCTGGAATCTGCCTACCCAACCCCTTCCGCACGAGTTGCCGCGTCCCGCCGCCAACGCAAGACGACTGGCTAATCACTCAGAAATGGCCGTCTCATTCGCTATTTCCCAGTTGCCGATGTCGTCGTCGCTGTCTCGTTCGTCGGGACCGCGCGACCAGAGATCAAAAGGTTTCGCGCTCTTCACCCCCGGATACCGGTAACGGTACCCATTGCCCCATGGATCGACGGGAAGTCTGACCATCTGCTGCTTCCATCGCACCGGTACCGGAGGATTGCTCGGCGCCTCAACAAGGGCCTTCAAACCCTGCTCCGCAGTGGGAAAATTTCCCGATTCACGCTCGTAGGAACGTAAAGCCGACTCGATTGCCCCAACATCCAGATACGCGCTCGTGAGCATCCCCGTAACCTTTCGCTCCCGGTCCTGAGCGCAGCCGCCCATTAGAGGCAAGAGAACAAAGAAGCAACCTGCCTCAGCGAACGTAAACACGGTGGAGAAGATCTGCCGGAATCCGCCCCGTGGCGATATGGGGCGGCTTCCTCCTCGCTGCCAAATCTTGTTTCTTTCCGGATCGTTCACTCCTCCGTCTGTCCCGGGAATCGCCGGACTCATCTGAAGTAGCGCCACAGCCCGGCAGGTTCGTCTATTAGCTGGAGGACGGGCTGCGACGAAACGGCGACAAACGAGGACAAGCCGGACCAGACGCTCCACACGAACCGCGAGCAAGCTCGCGGCCGGTGAGATTCGCGTTCGGTGACAAAAGGATAGGCCCGGTTGATCGCCGAACTGTCGATGACTCTCCGAGCGACTGTTGATCGAGCCCCCGATTTTCCCGCGGGCTGCGGCGGACCGGTCGTGAGACCGGATGGTGTGCGGCCGGAGCATACCGGCACAGCGCATTTCCCCCCGGTGCGACCGACGTCTTCGGCATCCGGGACTCGGATAGCCCGGAAAACCCCTCGCCCCAAGACTCTTCCTGATTGCGCAAGCAGCCCGCTTGTCGCACGATACGGTTTCCAGGACGCGATGCTTACCCACACAGGACAAGACGGCGCACTCAACCCGCTACCCGCCGTGAGTCGAAGTCTGAATGATGATTACAACCTTTAACCAGGAATCAGAGGCGCGTTCCCGGTAGCGGGTGGGTGGCCTCGACGTTCGCCTGAGGAAATAGAGTGAGCAAAGACTATCGGTTGAGCAAAGTGGAGGCGGGATCTTTGACGGCATATGAGATCGTCGAGAAATTAGTATGGCGGATTCACGAGGACTTCCCTGAACTGAGCTACGCGGCGGAGGAAAAGGTTAACTCAGCGAAGGAGATCCTCGATCCTATCCATATTGCTGTTCATGCAGCATGGATGACCGCAGGATACGCGGCGAATGGAGGGGTTGGGCATTTGGTGGACGTCTGCTCGCGATCCTACCTAGAGTCCGCCGTTCGTGGATACGAGCTTCTGGGTGAGGCCCAGGCAGCTCGATCGCTTCGAGTTGTCTTGGAGACTCTGGACAAGGCTGCTTCCGAAGGCATTCCATATGACGATTACTGTGAAGATCACGAAGAAGAAATCCCATATGTGCCGTTCGAAGGCGACCGGTGGGTTTCCCACTTCTTCCACCATCCGACCGTGTTGTACGATCGGCGTGACGTGTTCGTGCAGCCCGAAACGGGCGAACAAGACGGCGCACATCAACCCGCTACCCGCACGGCCTCGAAAGCAGAATGACGACTCGAACTCTAAATCAGAAACCGGAGTGGCGCTCCCGGTAGCGGGTGGGTGGCCTCGCCGTTCGCCCAACACGCAGCCTGCTATGCCCGAAGCCAACAACGGCTATGTTGACCATCCTCGTTACGGGGCAGCACCGCGTTTCACGGGACTTGACCCAGACATGAGTTCCATGGACGTGCTTTTGCATTACCGACTTTGCAGATACTCCAAACCCGTTCTTGAGGCGTTTCGACGAGGAGGCTGGGCCGTTCCGAAGATAGCCGAGGGAGGACCGTATCCGATACCCGGCACAGCTATTGCTGCCGATTCATCCCGACAGACTCCCGCTACGGTTCCAGTCACCCACTACTATGACGAGGAGCGAAGGTGTGTCGATTGCCACAGGCAGTTTCTCTTTTTCGCAGAGGAGCAGCGGCACTGGTATGAGGAGTTGCACTTCCCGATCGACGCAGACTGTGTGCGGTGCTACCCATGCCGACGACGCACACAGGACGTCGAACGTACCAAGCGCAGGTATGACGACTTGGTCGCCAGTGTCGAGCCAACAGCAGATCAGCAGGCTTCATTGGCACTATACCGTCTTGCACTGGTGCAGGCGGGACGTTTTCATTCTCGCCAACTCGACCATGTCCGGGCATTCTTGAACCGTTTTCCAGATCATCCGCAGGCCCCAGACATACGACATGGGTTGTCCACGATCACACCACAACCAACCGGGGCGAACAAGGCGTGGTAGGCAACCCCCGCCCTGCTCTCTGTTTTTCCATGCTCACCCTAACTCGAACGCTCTCCGTGCTACCACCCGCTCTCCCGGGCGGGGCGCCTACACTTCGACGTTCGGCTAGACAATGAGAAGTAGCGAATCGCCGCGATGATCGCGAAAACCGTAGGTTGGCTGTTTCATTGGTTGGGACAAGGGCTGAAGCTCTGGCTGTTCGCTGTCGTTGCGGCACTTTGTCTACTACCGCTTTACATCCCTCTCGGACTATTGGAGAGGGGAAGCGACCATTTCGGCACCCTAGGATTAATAGCAAAGATCAGCTTGGTATTGGGATACATCCTATGCTATGCCGTTGGGATTGCGGTATTCACGGCCATTCTCGCAAGTCAACTCAAAGACCATCCGCTCCGGCCGTTCACTCCACAGTTGAAACCCGGGCGGGATTTCAAACAGGAGACGCGAAGAGCCGAACAAGACGGCGCACATCAACCCGCTACCCGCCCGGCGTCCCAAGGCCCATGACGACTCGAACTCTAAATCAGAAACCGGAGGGGCGCTCCCGGTAGCGGGTGAGTGGCCTCCTTCGTTCTGTGACAAAAAGACAGAGTCGGTTGACCGCCAAGCGGTCGCAGATTGTCGCAGCGACGACTGATCGACCCACCGATTTTCCCGCGGACTGCACCGGACCGGTCGTGAGGCCGGATGGTTTGCGGCCGGAGCATACGGGCACATCGCATGCCCACCACGGTGCGACCGGCGTCTTCTTCACG
>JBGTBW010000288.1:0-20932 GCA_041749135.1 Verrucomicrobiales bacterium | reverse complement strand
GCTTGGGCTGGGGTTTGGGCTCGGGTTTGGGCTCGGGTTTGGGCTCGGGTTTGGGCTCGGGTTTGGGCTCGGGTTTGGGCTCGGGTTTGGGCTCGGGTTTGGGCTCGGGTTTGGGCTCGGGTTTGGGCTCGGGTTCGGGCTCGGGCTCGGGCTCGGGCTCGGGCTCGGGTTCGGGTTCGGGTTCGGGTTGCCGGATCGGCGACGGTTCCCGGACTCGTTCGGCGGCGGGTAAGGCCAGGCGACTGGCGGCTTCGTCGTCGCGGGCAACACTGGGCAGGGTGGGCAGATGCCGGTTTTCGCGCAGCCGGTCTTGGAGAACCCGGCCCTCGTCCGGAGGCATCGGCTCGGCCGGGGTTGCGGCGTCCAGGCGAAGGAGGAGGGCGGGCGACAGCCGGGTCAAGGGAGCCGCGGCGGTAGACGACGCTCTAAGAATCTGCGGGAAGAGCAACCACACGACCGCGAGCAGGTGCAGGGCCAGCACGAAGGCGAAGACAAAACGGAAGAATGCTTGGGGGCGGCGCATGATCACGGTTCCTCCATTTCCGAGTTGGAGGCGGGTCGCATGAGAAAACCGACGTCAGTGATGCCGGCGTTTTTGAGGAGGTCCATGACTGCGCTCACCTGCCGGACGGTGAGTTGGTGGTCGGCGGCGAGGACGACGCTGGCTCCGGGCTGTTCGCTGTTGAGCCGGGCGAGTTCGGCGCTGAGGGCGGAGGCGTCCACGGGTTGGCCATTGAGTTCGAGTTGAGATTGGCGGTCGATGGCGACGGTCACGACGCGGGAGGGGTCGACGGCGTCGCGCCTGGCGCGGGTTGTGGGGAGGATGAGGTCGGCCCGTTCGGCGAGGAGAGGGGCGGTGATCATGAAGATGATAAGCAGGACGAAGGCGAGGTCCAGCAACGGAGTGACGTTCAGCTCGGCGAGGGTCGAGGTGTTGTAGCGAGAGGAACGGCGGGAGAGGCGTTTCACGAGTGGGAACGGGATGAGTCCGGGCTTAGAGGAGGCGGTCTTGCAGGTCTGGATCGTCTTCCCAGCCCGTCCGGGCAGGAGGAGCCGGGGCGTAGCGCGCTTCGCGGCGAGGAGCCGGTCCGGGGTGGGGCTCGGGATCCAGGGGACTGGGATCGAGGGGCACGAAGAACTTGAGCAGATCGCCTTGCAGTTCGGTGGCGTAGTTTTCGAGTTCGACGAGGAGGAAACGGATGCTTTGGACGATGTAGTTGTAGCCGAACATCGCGGGAATGGCCACCAGGAGACCGATGACCGTGGTCACGAGGGCGGAGCAGACGCCCGGCGCCAGGTCTTTGATCCCCACGGCGCCCGTGGCGCTGGCGACTCCGCTGAAGGCGTCCATGACTCCCCAAACCGTGCCGAGGAGACCGAGGAAGGGGGCTCCGCTCACCGCGGTGGCGAGGATGGTGTTCTTGTCTTCGAGGCGAAGCATGTTCTCGCCGACGGCCCGGTCCATGGCGCTCTCAAGGGCCTGCATTTGAGGCGGGCGCAGCGTGGAAACCCGGCTGAGCCGGCGGCTGCGCCGGTCCCCGGGATCGCCCAGGACTTGGTAGGCCATCTCGTCGCAGGCTGTGGAGTAGACATGGTAGGCAGGGGAACCGGTGAAGGTTTCTTGTTCCTCGTAGATATCCAGAGGATGTTCGGTGGCGCGGTAGGCGGAGAGAAAGCGGCGGTTGAGCCGGCGGATGCGACGCAGGAGAAAGAGTTTGGTGATCATGACGGCCCAACTGAAGCTGGAGAGCACCAGCAGGGCGATGCAGATGGCGATGCCTGCGGGGGACGCGTTTTCCAGCGCGAAGCGAAAGCCGTTTACGGGCAGTGGATCGGGCATCCGGGCCTCAGGTTAACTTTTCCAGAACGTCAATAGTATTAAGATAATAAGCCCGTGTGGAGCGATTCCAAGGAAAAGGTGAGCAAGGGAGGCGACGGGCCGGTGCAACGGGTCTGGAAGTCATGGCTCCGGACCTGGCGGCCGGGTAGTGACGCGGAAGGCAAGCCGGATATTCACGGCGGGGCTGTGTGGGAAGCGTCAATGCGCTTGGATGAGGACGCCGAGGAAAGCGAAAGCGAGGCCGGCCAGGAAGCCCATGACGGGCATGAGGAGGGAAAAAGGTTCGTGTAGTCCGTAAATATAGCCGAGAGGGGTGATGACGGCTCCGATTAATGCGGTGAGGAGCATTTTCAGGACGCTTTTTCTGGTAAAGGGCGCCCGGGGAAAGGCGGTGAAACGGTGCGGGCTGGGGCGGCGGGCCATGTCGGCTCTCGTTTCAGGCCGGATTGGAATCCGGCGGCGGCTCGGGGAGAGATTCCGTTTCCGCATCGGAATCCGGCTCTTCGTCGCTGATGACTTGAGCGATATCCTGAATGGTTTCCCCCTTGGCCAGGTCCATCAGTTTCACCCCTTGGGTGGCGCGCCCGAGGGTGCTGATATTGGAGACAGGGATCCGGACGGTCTGCCCGCTGGAGGTCATGAGCATGACGTGATCTTCCTGGTGAACGGCGAGGGCTCCGGCGACCTTACCGGTGCGTTCGGTGGTTTTCATGGTGATGACGCCTTTTCCGCCGCGGCCTTTGGTGGGGTAATCTTCGAAGGGCGTTCGTTTGCCGAGGCCTTTTTCGGAGACGAGGAGGAAGAGCGTTTCCGGATCGGCGATGGCAAGGGCGACGAGGTGGTCGTCTCCGCGGGGGCGGATGCCGGCGACGCCCCGGGAGCTGCGGCCCATGGGGCGAATGGTCTTTTCGTGGCAGCGCACGCAGAAGCCGTCGCGTGTGACGAGGCAGATTTCGTCTTGTCCGCCGGTGAGTTTCACGGCGATGAGGTCATTGCCCTCCTCGAGGACTATGGCGTGGATGCCGCCGCGACGATAGTTTCGGAAATGGGCGAGGGGGGTCTTTTTGACGGTCCCGTTGCGGGTGGCGAAGAGGACGAAGAGTTCCTGGTCCCAGGTTTGGTCGTCGCCGTTTTCGAGGAGGGCGGAAAGGCGGAGGGAGGAGGCGATGCGTTCGCCGGGGCGCAAGTCGAGGAGGTTTTGGATGGCGCGGCCGCGGGCGGTGCGGGCCATTTCGGGAATTTGATAGACTCTCTCGACGTAGACCCTCCCTGTGTTCGTGAAGAACATGAGGTAATCGTGAGCCGCGGCGGTGAAGAGGTGTTCGACGAAGTCGGATTCTTCTCCATCCGCAGAAGCCTCGCGGGTTTCCATTCCTTTGAGGCCCTTGCCGCCGCGTTTCTGGCTGCGGAACTCGCTGGCGGCGGTGCGTTTGATGTAGCCGCGGTGAGAGATGGTGATGATGGAGCTTTCGTTGGCGATGAGGTCTTCCAGGGCGATTTCGCCTTCGGCGGCGGCGATTTCGGTGCGGCGGGGCGAGCCGTATTTCGCGCCGAGGGCGCGGAGTTCATCTTTGATGAGGGATAGGACGCGGAATTCCCGGGCGAGGATATCCTGGAGGTCCTGGATCTCGCCGAGGACGCCATCGTATTCCTGTTGGATTTTTACCCGCTCCAAGGCGGTGAGTTGATAGAGCCTGAGTTCGAGGATGGCCTGGACTTGGCGGGCCGTGAGGATGTAGGCGTCTCCGGTGATGGAGGGCTGGCCGCGCAGGAGAATGCCCAGGGAGCGGGCGGCTTCCAGGGTGAAGGGGTAGCCTTGGATGCGTTGGCGGGCTTCCTCGCGATCGGCGGACTCGCGGACGATGCGGATGAGGTCGTCGAGTTGTGAGGTGGCCAGGAGGAACGCTTCCAGCAGTTCGGCGCGGTCTTCGGCCTTGCGCAGGAGGAAGCGGGTGCGGCGAAGGATGACTTCACGGCGGTGCTCGACGAAGCAGGCGATGGCGTCGCGAACATTGAGAAGGCGGGGCCGTCTGCCGTCGATGGCGAGCATGTTGACGGCGAAGCTGGTTTCGAGCTGGGTGTGTTTGAAGAGGTTGTTGAGGACGACTTGGGAGCGGGCGCCGCGTTTGAGGTCGATGACGACCCTGGTGTTTTCGTCGGATTCATCCCGGATGCCGCTGATTTCGGAGAGAACCTTGGTCTGGACGAGTTCGGCGACGCGTTCGACGAGGGTGGCCCTATTGACGTTGTAGGGGATTTCCGTGATGATGATTTGTTCACGGGAGCTAGAGGAGCCTTCAACGATGGCGGCGCGCCCGCGGACGCGGATGCTGCCGCGTCCGGTTTCCATGTAGGAGCGGATTCCGGCTTGGCCGAGAATGGTGCAGCCGGTGGGGAAATCCGGGCCTTTGATGTAGCGGCGCAGTTCGGAGTGCGAGATGTCCGGGTTGTCGATCTGAGCGCAGATGGCTTCGATGACTTCGGCGAAGTTGTGAGGAGGGATGTTGGTGGCCATCCCCACAGCGATGCCGGAGCCGCCGTTGACGAGGAGATTGGGAAAGGCGGCGGGGAGAACGGAGGGTTCGGTGAGGCGCTCGTCGTAGTTCGGGACGAAATCGACGGTGTCCTTGTCCATGTCCTCCATGAGGACGGCTCCGAGGTGGGTGAGGCGGGCCTCGGTGTAACGCATGGCCGCGGGCGGGTCGCCTTCGACGGAGCCGAAGTTGCCTTGGCCGTCGACGAGACATTCCCTCATGGACCAGTGCTGGGCCATGTTGACCAGAGTGGGATAGATCACGGCCTCTCCGTGCGGATGGTAGTTCCCGCTGGTGTCGCCGCAGATCTTAGCGCATTTGATATGGCCGCGTCCGGGAAGCAGGTTCAGCTCCCGCATGGCGTAGAGAATGCGCCGCTGAGAAGGCTTGAGTCCGTCGCGGACATCGGGCAGCGCGCGGGCGATGATCACCGACATCGAGTAGTCCAGGAAAGACTTGGACATCTCGTCGGCGACGCTGACGGGAACGATGCGTTCGTGATCCTTCGGACTTTCGCTGTCGGGCATTGAGAAAGAGGAAAAGGGGAGGATGAGGGAAACGGGGCCGGCTCAGACGTCGAGGTTGCGCACTTTGAGGGCGTTTTCCTCGATGAAGTGTTTGCGGGGCTCGACGATGTCGCCCATGAGGATGGTGAAGATCCGGTCCGCCTCGACTTGATTGTCCTCGTCGAGACGCACCCGGAGGAGTTGGCGACTGTCCGGATCCATGGTCGTGCCGAAGAGTTCTTTGGCGTTCATTTCTCCCAGGCCCTTGAAGCGTTTGATTTCCATGCCTCGCCGGCCGATTTGGATGATGATGTCAAGGATCTCCGGGACGGAGCGGGCCTCGTGGATTTGGTCGTCTTTATCGCCTTCTTCGAGCCGGTAAAGGGGCTCGGCCGCGGGAGGAAAGTGTTCGGGGGGGAAACCGGTTTCTTCGAGTTGTTCGACGATTTTGCGGATGGATGTGGCCTCGTGGATTTCGTGGAGGGAGGCCCTTCGGGATTGACCGGAGGCATCGGGGGAGGGCTCGGGGAAGCTTTCCTCTTCGGGCCCGATTCCCAGGAGGCGGAGGCCTGGATTGCGGGCGGCGAAATCGCGCAGGGCCTCCTCGTCGGTGAAATAGAGGGCTTCCTCTTGGTTTCCTTCGCGCACGCGAACGAGGAAGGCTGGATAGCGGCCGGTGGCGGCATTGCGATGGCCGAGGTAGGTTTTGAAGTTTCCGCCATCGCGGACGATGGCTTCGGAGAGGCGCTGGAGCCGGGTAAGAAGCTCGAGGGAGCGGCGAACTTCCTCACGGGTGAAGACGCGGTCCGACGCGATTTCACGAAGGGTGAGATCCTCGGAGCCCAGGTCCATGAGGATGCGGTTGAGGGAAGGGTCGTCCTGGACATATTCCTTCCGCTTCTTTCGGGAGACGAGGTAGAGGGGAGGCTGAGCGATGTAGAGGTAGCCGTGGCGGACGAGTTGGGGCATTTGCCGGCAGAAGAATGTGAGCAGCAAGGTGCGAATGTGGGAACCGTCCACATCGGCATCGGTCATGATGATGATTTTGTGGTAGCGGGCCTTGGCCAGGTCGAAAGAGCCTTCCTGTTCGCCATCGCCGATGCCGGCTCCGATGGCGGTGATCATGGTCTGGATTTCCCGGTTTTGCAGGGCGCGATGGAGGCGGGCTTTCTCGACGTTGATGAGCTTGCCCCGGATGGGGAGGATCGCCTGGTGGCGCCGGTCCCGGCCTTGTTTGGCCGAACCGCCGGCAGAATCGCCTTCGACGATGAACAGCTCGCAACGCGAGGGATCGCGTTCGGAGCAGTCGGCGAGTTTGCCCGGAAGACCGCCTCCGGTCAGCGCGGATTTCCGGACCGTTTCCCGGGCTTTGCGGGCTGCTTCGCGAGCGCGGGCGGCGTTGACGATCTTGTCGATGATCCGGCGGGCAAGGCCCGGGTTTTCTTCGAGAACGGCCATGAGGCCGTCGTAAGCGACGGAACTGACGACGCCTTCGACCTCGTTGTTGACCAATTTGACCTTGGTCTGGGCGTTGAAGCGGGGGTTTGGCAACTTGATGCTGACCACGCAGACGAGGCCCTCGCGGCAATCCTCGCCGCTGAGGGGCGGATCGCTGTCCTTCACCAGCTTGCTCGATTTGGAGTATTGGCTGATGGCGCGGGTCAGGGCGGTGCGAAACCCGGTGAGGTGGGTGCCTCCGTCGGGGTTGGGAATGGAATTGGCGAAGCAGAGGATCTGTTCGTTGTAGCTGTCGTTGTATTGGAGAACGACGTCGATGAAGTAGTCGTCCTCGTTGCCCTCGCCCTGCCGCCGGCCGCGGATGATGATGGGATCGGGATGAATGACGGTTTTGTTTTCGCCGAGTTCAGCGACGAATTGGCGGATGCCCTCTTCGTATTTGAATACTTCTCGCCGGAGTGGCTCTTCGCGTTCATCGGCGAGGACGATCTCGAGCCCGGGGTTGAGGAAGGCCAGTTCCCGCAGGCGGGTTGAGAGCCGGTCGAAACTGAACTCCGTGGTGATGGTGAAGATGGTCGGATCGGGCAGGAAACTGATGACGGTGCCCGTGTGATCGGGGTCGGGCAGATCGCCGACAATCTCGAGTTTCTGCACGGTTTTGCCGCGCTCGAAGGAGATGGCGTAGAGTTTGCCGTCGCGGGCGATTTCGGCTTTGAACCAATCCGAGAGAGCGTTGACGCACTTGGCCCCGACGCCATGGAGTCCGCCGCTGTATTTGTAGGCGCCCTGCCCGAACTTGCCCCCGGCGTGGAGATTGGTGAGAACCAACTCGACCGCGGGCATCTTGAATTTCGGGTGCTCATCGACGGGGATGCCGCGGCCGTCGTCGCGGATGGAGACGGAGCCATCGACGTGGATGACCACTTCAATGTGGTCGCAGAAGCCGGCGAGGTGCTCGTCGATGGAGTTGTCGAGGACCTCGAAAACGCAGTGGTGCAATCCGCGCTCGTCGGGGTCCCCGATGTACATCCCGGGGCGTTTCCGGACCGCTTCGAGGCCCTCAAGCTTATCGATTTTCGAGGCGTCGTAGGCCTCGATGAGGGGTTTATTCGGCGCTGATTCGGTCCCGCTCGCGGCGGGGTTTTCTTTCGAGCTCATCACAATGCGGACGGAACCGGGCGGCGACCCGGACTCGCCTGCATTCCAGTTCCGAGGAAAGCCAAGAATAGAGGAAATGCAAAAGAGAAACCAAGATTATCCGCCAGTTGAGGCGAACGATCTCAGGACGGCCCTCAGAGATGCTCGCGCTCCGTGCCAGGCGCCGGCGAGCGGCTTTTCGGCAAGAATCGCGGACTAGCCCACATTTCTCGTACCCTTTCTGCTGTGGCGCGCTGCACCCCATCCTGCCTTCCTTCCGCTTGCCTCGGGCTTGAACAGGGTGCCCTCACCCAGCTCTGCGCCCTCGGCGGCGCACGGCTTTGGCAGTAAGGGGTTCGCAGCGCCTCCCGGCGAAAGGGTATGAGAAATGCGGGCTAACCAATGTTTTCCATTGACGGAGCGCCGGGCTCCACGCAGACTGGCCGGGTGCTCAGAAGGAAGATAATCCATACAGGCAGGGAGTCGCAGCGTCACCCTGAACAGTTGGAGGAGATGAATCTGGATCCATCGGGATTCGGCGAAGTCCCTTCCGAGATACCATCTGCTCCGCGGGGCGTGATCCATCCGCCGCAGCAATCCCCTCAATCCACCCATACTCATTACGCCCCCGTGGACACGGCGGGGACGGCGACTTCCATGAGCAAGAATATTCTTTCCAGCGACGTATCCCTCAAGGGCACCATTCGATTTTCGAACGAACTGGTTTTGGACGGCAAGGTGGATGGGGAGATCTTGTCTGAAGACGGGCATCTGACCATCGGCGAAAACGCCAAGGTGAAAGGTGAAGTCAAGACCAAGGGAGTCATCGTCCTGGGTAAGGTCGAGGGGAATATGATGGTCAAAGAGCGCTGCGATCTGCGGGCCAACGCCCAGATCATCGGAGATATCAAGGCGGGCACTTTGGCCATTGAAGAAGGAGCGACCTTTGTCGGGCAATCCTCGGTGGGCGCAGCGGCGACGGCGAGCGGAGGCGGCCCCGGCCCAGGCGGGAAACCTTCCGGCGGCGCGCCGCAAGCTCCGGGCGGTCAGGAGAGATTGAGTGTTCCTGGCGGGCAGGGCGGCCCGGGGAGTTCAGGAGGGCCGGGCGGTGGTTCGCAGCAGCACGTGCCAGGGGCGGGAAATCAGCCGCGGAAGGCCGGCGCTCCAGCCTAGAGGCAACTTGCCTGGACCAGCATCCTCGGTCTTCCGCGGGGAGATAAGGATCCCGGGCGGAAATAATCGCAGTTCCGAACGACATCACGGCTTACGTTTGAGCGACTGATCAGATTGGGGTCCGCCCGCCGGGTCGAGGTTGAGTGTCCCTACTGCAGCGCCCGGCAGGTGGAACCTGCGGCTATCGTATCGACCTACTGCCGCGCCTGCGGCAAACACATCCGCGTAGGCCGCGACCGAAAGACCCGGGTGGACCCGGAGAGCCGGAGGTTGCAGCAGTTTTCTCCGAAGGACGCTTGGGAGCCTGCGTCGAGCGGCCCAGAGCCTGACGCTGCGGCGTCAGCGCCGAAGCCGGAGCCGGAGCCGGAGCCGGTAGAGAAGCCCGGCACGGCTCCCACATTCGAACCGGCGGTTTCCCGGTTGGTGCCTCCGGACTTGTCCTCTGAAGGGACTTCCAAGCTCGATGGGCCACCGGCCCCGCTCTTTGGGCTGGCCGCGGAACGTAGCGCTCGGAATGAGGACTCCTCCAGTCTCGAACGGTTTCGTGCTTCGCGTTCGCGGATCCGAAACCCGCGCCGGTCCGAGAAAGTTCGTTGTTTTTCGTGTCTGACGACCTTCGAGACGCTTCTTTCAGCCAAGACGGCGGATTGTCCGGACTGCGGCGCGGCGGTCAATTTGGGGGATTTCGAAATCAGCAAGCCCTGCCGCGAGAACATCAGCACCCACGGCCAGGTCACCATCAACCGCAGCGGCACACTTCACTGCGACCGGGTCGAGGCCAGTTCGCTGAAGATTTTCGGAGAGTTTCTTGGCGAGATCGAGTGCCGCGAGGATGTCATCGTCAAAGGGATCGTCAGAGTGACGGGCGATCTGCGCTGTCTGCGCTTGGAAATCGGGAAAGACGCCCAGGTCGAAGTGAAGGGTGTGGTCGTGTGTCCCAGCGTGTTGGTGGATGGATCTCTGTTGGCGCGAGAACTGGTGACGGAGACCCTGGTGATCGGATCTTTTGGTTCGGTGGAAGCTCCGGTCAAGACGCGATCGCTCCGCACCGACGAGGGCGGCATGCTCAACGGGGTCTTGGAGATTCTTCGGAGCAAAGCGGTGGTGGGCGGCTAAGGCCGCCTTTCTCATACTGTGGGTCGCACGAAAGGCCGGCGAGCCCCGTACGGACCAGGCGCGCGCAGCCGAAGGGAGCCCCTCCCGTTTGTTCGTGGGCTTTGGGGTCTCCTTGGGTTCCTGCAAGTATCGATTGCCTTTTTCATCGATGGGACTGCGTAGCAGTGAAGCCGCCGTTGCTTCGTTCGTCTTCGGATGGAGTCATTTTTCTGAACAACCCCCGGTTCAGCAGCGGGGCCAACTGCAATGAATTCACACCTCGGAAAGCTGTAATGCCTGCCCCTTCCGCCGCAACGGCTGGTTAGGCCTGCCTCGTGCGGCGGGTATGGCCGCCACTGCCTCGCCCGCTGTGTGTTGCTCATTCCCCAAGCCGCTTGACCAAGGCGGTCCAAGCCGGCTGACCCTCCTTCCACTTGACCGCCCGGTTCTCGACCGCAGCCACGGTGGTCGGCCCCGGAGGCCGTTGCGCCGGGGCGTCGTCGTCGATCCGCTGCGGGAGGCCGAAGGCGAAGCCGGGAATGCTGTTGAAGCTAAAGGCGCCGGGAAAGTTGTGGCACGCCGCGCAGGACGCGCGGTTCGTTGGGAAGGGTTGGCTCCGCTCCGGAAACGTCTGGTCTTTTCTCAGCGGCTCGTCGAACTCGTCCCACCCGTGAGAACCGAACCCGGTCTTGAAGTCGCGCTCGCCGGAGACATCGCGCAAGCCGCCTGACGTCCCAGCGAAGAGGTCGGCGCGACGAAGTTGAAACTCGAAGGAACTCTGCCACTCGGCGGGCGGCCGGCGGCTCGATGCTATCTCCAGAACGTCTTTGGTCAGGGCCGGTGTTTCCGCCGTGACGACTCGAATTTGCACGCTTTCGGTCAACGGGCTAGCCACGACGCGCCGGTTCGAATCGACGAGAAGGGCGCGGCGGACCAGCGCGACCTCCGTTCCGTTCGGCCACTCCGGGAAGTCAGGGTGCGGCAGGAACGGGGCAATGCGCTTGGTGCTTTCGTCCGTGTTGGGCGCCAACACCTGCTCCAGCTTGCCCAGCCGCTTCAGAAAGTCGAGAGTCTCTCCACGACCGCCCGGTAGCTTGAGGAAGACGAGGAAGACCGAATTGTTGAACGGAGTATTGAAATGGAGCGGGGCAGTCAGCCCGTCCGACGGACCAACACACACCCAAGGGCCGTCGTCCTGGAACAGGCCGGGCGGCAAATACGCTTGCTCGGGCTTCTTGGCGTCGAAGCGGTCGGCGTGCTTCTTCGCTGCGACGGCGACTGCGTAGTTGTCCGGCAGTTCGGCGATCTCCCGCGGCGACAGCGCCAGCCGGCGAATCGCTTTGCCGAGTTCCCCCTCAAGTCGCCCCTCGGATCCGGGAGTTCCCGACAGCCAGTTTGCAACGAGCCAGAGGTCGCGCTGGAGAATCGCCCGCTTGATGTGGTCGTCGATCAGCGTATCGCCTTTATCGCGGTTAAATTCCTCCAGAACAGCGACCGCCTTCTCTCCGGGCTTGCCCTCCAACAGGTGTCTCGATTCCATCCACAACAGCGGTTCCAATCGATCCCGGCCGTAATCCTTGCCGTCCGGCCCCGTGCGGACCAGCAGAGCGGCGTGGAGGCGGTTCCATAGGTGGTCCGGTTTCTGGTCGTAGATGGCGGGAAGCCCGGGCAGCCGGCCCTTTGGATCGGCACTCCAGGCGCCACCCGTCATGAATGCACCGGCTACGAGGAGGTGCGAAGCGAAGGACATTAGAATGATTCGTGTGGCCATAGTGGTTCACTCGCGCGGCCTAACATCAAGGTGAGGCGCCCGATAAGCGGGTTGCCTCCACCATCCTGTCGTTGCTTTTCTAAGCCAGTTGGTCCGGCGCATTTTTCTCGATCGGTCGGCGCCCAGAGCGCCAAAGTACTTAACACCGGGAAAGTGTAGGGAAGCAATTGCAGCTTACAACGGCTGCAGGGTCTCTGCCAACGGGTTTTCACGTAACTTTATGGGGTGGGGAATGTTTCACGGCGAGTGGAACTACGAGATCCACCGGATCGGATAGGAATCCGGTAGGTTCATCTTCGGCACTGCCTAAAGCGCTAACACGCATGAATTGGGCATTAATCTCTGGCCGCTCCGGCAGAAACACGTGAGCAGGCTCCTTGCCTTGGGTTTTGAGATGCAGTGCGCAGCGGTTCCGGTTGCCTATGCAGCAGTCGAGGCCTAGCGTTTCGCGTCATGTCGCAGGGAAAGGGATCCGGTGTCTCGACCACATCCTGATTGGGGACGAATGGTCGGTGACAGGGGGCGCAATTCTGAGGGAAAAGTTCGGCGACGTTTTCCCCTCGGATCACTTTGGGCTGTGGGCGAAGCTGGAACTGGCTGCGGACTGAGTCCGGAATGGGAGAGTAGTTGCACTGTTAGCGTAGGTGATACACTCAGGCGTTTTCGAGTCGTTGGATGTCACCACACCCCGGTCGCCCTTGTAAGTCAGCTTACGGGCTGGCTTGCCGATGTCAGTCACCATCGCGATGAATTCCATCACCGAAGCGTCCGGCCGGCAGGAGCAGTTCCGGGATGAGCACCCAGTTGAACTGCTCGCCGTGGCGGAGGGCGGTGGAAGGGCCCAGGAACGGGAGCCGATGGCAACCCGCATGGATTGGCGGGGCGCGTACCCGGGGTATCCGTTCGTGCCACGCTCGCCCCCCGGCCATTTTCCATCAATCCTCTATGCTGGGCTGCGCTCGCACAGCACGAGACACAACAGGATTGCGAGCTGTGAACTTCTTCACCTCCCGATGACGCGGGACGCTCGCAGTCTTCCTCGTCGATGGGTTCCACCACACCGAGTGCTTGCCGCCTTCACGAAAAAGTTCACATCCGTTCTGGCGCAGGTGTTGTTCAAGCGCCGTACGATTCACAGCGCGGAGAGTTCCAGCGATTCGCGGACGCTCTGCCCTCGGGTTTCGCGGCGTGCGATTTCACGATTGCAATCGAGCACGATCCGGAGTGCGTCGATTAGATTCGCCCGGGCTTCCTCCAGCGTGTCTCCCTCGCTGATGGCTCCTGGGATTTCCTCGATGAAGGCAGAATACCCGCCCTCTTCCGCGGGAACGAATACAGCCGTTAGCTTCATGGGGCACGATTACTCCGGATCCGCACGCATCGCAACGCGCAATCCCAAGCCTGTGGGTGGCGAAAACTCGATCGGTCCGGAACTTGTTGAAATTCAAGGCCGAACGGCGAGGCTCCCACCCAGGCGTGATCGGAATGGTGTTGAGCCTCATTCGGTGGCTGATTGCACAGCCTCGGAACGGGGATCTGCTACGACTTGAGAACCTCGCTTGGCGCCACCAGATCTCGGTCCTCCTCCGGCAAAGTCCCTCACCGAGGTTCCAACCCGTTGATCGATGGCTATGGACCACGCTGCGAGAGGTCTGGACACAATGGCGGCCGGCCGCAGGTCTTGGCACGGCCGGGATCAAAGCCACAGACCTCCCTGACTTGCCGCGGGAGCCGCGCAAAAGAATGATTGCGGCCCAAATCCGGCGGAGCACCGCCCTCTCGCTGGCGTGGATCACCGCTCATCTCCACGTGGGCACGCCATCCAATGTCTTTGAGGATTGTCAGGTCGTTCTGTGTCCGGTTCTTTAGTTTTCGATTCTCGGCGGGGAGGAATCCGGCGCGTTGCGTTGCTCGAACTCTTTTCGAAGCTCGGCGGCAGCGGCGCGCAGCGCTTCTGCAACGGCCTGCGTAATGGTTTCTTGAAGGGCGCGTTGCTGGTCCCGGAGAGCCGTTTCCTCGAGGGCCGGGAGGAGGGATTGCCGGACCACGCCGTCGATTTCCGCGCGGGCTTTCGCCATCTGCCGGTGCATCTCCTCTTGCTGCACTTTCATCACCTCCGCTTGGCGCGCAAACTCGAGTGCGGCTGCTTGTTCCTTGTTCTCGACCTTGCCCGGTTCGTATTTGAAGCGGCTTTGGTTGGCATCTCTTTCGGCGAGCGCATTGACCAGTTCGCTCTTGAGCTTCTGAAGCTCCTTTTGCGTCTCTGCGAGCTGGCGTCGCATGTCCACGAGGGCTCGCTGCATGCCGGCATTCAGCGCTTCTAGCTCGCCCGGCCGGGTTAAGACATCGGCCGGTTCCGCGCTTTCCGCTATGCGAGTTGCGGGGTCACCGGGAGGCAGAACTGGCGTCCCTTGGGTGGGCAGATCTAGAGGCGTTCCGGCCGCGGGCGGCACGGCGGGTAGTGGAGAGGGCGCGGCGTCAGCGCTGGGGGCGGCGGGCGTTGCCGCGGAAGCGCTTGAAGCGGCGCTCTGAGCGTAGGTCAATTCGAAGGCAAGACACAGGCTGCACAGGCTGAGGACAGCCAGCGGAGCGCGGAATGGATGTGGATTGTGCAGGGTCGATTTCATGTGTTCGTAGTGTTTGCTGAGTGTTGTCAGGCGTTGAGCCAGGGCGGACCGGGAGCCCGCGATCCCGATCGCGCCCACGGCGGTTTGTTGCTTGCGGCACGCCTGGGCCGCGAGATTGAGCAGGGAATGGGCATAGAGAACGGGGCTGTCGACGCGCGCGGCGGCGGCCGTGTCGGCAAGGGTTTCCCGGCTGAGCGAGAGGCGTTTGTTCAGCCAGTGTACGGATGGCAGCCACCAGTAGACGGCGGCCACGGCCCGCTGGAGATGCCCTAGCAAGGCATCGCGATTCTCGATGTGGGCCCACTCATGGGCGAGCAGCGCCAGCGCTTCCTTCTCGCTGGCGGCGGAAAGGAGTCCGGCCGGGATGGCCACACAAGGCTGCCGCCAGCCGAAAGCGAACAGGCCGCCGCCGCGCGGGGCAACAACCAACTTCACGCTTTCCGCACGCTCTCCCGCAACCTTTTGCCAGAGCGTCTTGAGGGCCGGATCGACAACGTGCGGCAACGCCCTGCCGAGCCGGCGGAGCCGGAACCAATCGGTTAGGAGGCGGAAGATACTGATACACACGCCAAGCCCCCAGAACAGCGCGGCGACCCAAGGCCAGTCGATCTTGAGTCCGGCTTCCGCAAGGGGTTCCGGAAGGGACGGCTCCCGGTAGACGCTCGCAGCGACTGGAGCTTCGGCAGGAATCGTCGCCGGCATTGTTAGGAGATTCGGCTCGGTGGCGATGGGGACGATCGGAGCCCCGGTGAAACGGCCCTGAGGTTGCCCTTGAGCGGCGTGGCGGAGGGCAGCCGGCTGGAGGGCAAACACCATTCCGGCGTCGTGCGGCAGCGCCCACCGCAGGGCGGGAAGCGCGAGCAAAGCGGCAAACACGCCGATGACGACGTTGGCCCGCAAGCGGGGAAGCCGCGCGGGTATGAGCTGGACCGTCAGAACGGCCAGCGACGTCAGCAGCGCTGCTGAGACCGCATTGTTGAGCAGGAAATCGGTTAGGTCTGGGCTGAGAGAGATAGAGCGCATGACGGTCGAAACGGCGGCGGGTTACTTTGGCCTTGCGGACGCCTCGTCCACGAGGGTGCGAAGCCGTTCGATTTCCGCGGGGCTGATTTCGTCCTGTTCGAACAAGCACCGCACGAGTTCTGCGCAGGATCCGTCGAAAACGCGCTCCGTGAGATCGCGGACCAAGTCGGCGGAAGCGGCTTCCCGGCTGGCTGTAGGCCGGTAGTAGAACCTGCGTTCGTCCTCGCGGTGCTTCAGCCAACCTTTTTCCTCCAGACGCCGCAAGTGCACCTGCACCGTGGCCCGCTTTAGCGGCGTCCGCCGCGAGGCGTTCACCGCCTTGAGAACGTCCGTGATGGTGAGGTCTGTGCCGGAAGTCCAAAGAGCCTCCATGACCTCAAATTCACTGGGGGAAAGTTTGCCGGTGGGCGTGTGCATGGCGTCATCATAATGACGATTGTCATCAGGGCAAGAAGTTTTTAATGACATCCGTCATTAAAAATGGGGGAACAGGGTTTGCGGGGACCCTGCGAATTCTCATGCCACCTCTCGTAGGCTTCTTCATGCAGAACGGTCACATTATTGCGGTCTGGGCAAAAATGGATCCCGAAAGCGCGCTCGATGCCGCCGGGCGAATCGGTTTCCTCGTGCACAGGAGAAGCATTCTGGAACACGCCGTGTCCTCCTTTGGAGAAGAGAATCCCGCGGGAGCCGTCAATCTCCTCGAAGCGCGCCCGAGCTTGGGCCAGTCGCGCCTTTATGCCGCGATGTTCGGCCGTTGGGCCGAGAGGGACTTGGAGGGCGCGATCGGCCGGATTCCCTCCCTGGGTGACGCTGTAGCGCAACGGGAAGCCTGCAAGGCTGTGGCCGCGACTTTGGCCAAGCACGATCCGGCCGCCGCGATTCGCTGGGCCTCCTCGATTGCGGACAAGTATCATCGCAACGAAGCCCTCTCTGAGGTGGTCCGTTTTAGCTTGAAGCGGGATCCGGCTCAAGCAGCCGAAGCCTTTGCCCTCATGGAAGACAGCTCCAGAAAAGGTATGCATGTAGAGAGTGTCACGGAGCATTTGGTGGAGGAAGATCCGGCGGCTGCCGTAGAGTGGGTTCGCGAAAAACTCCAAGGTGCGATGCAAGATATGGCGCTGGGGGTGGTCGTTAGTGCCCTTGCAGAAACGGATCGCCAGACGGCGATTGCTGTACTTGAAGAGATTCCCAGGGGAGAAAGCCGGTCCGGGGCCGTGGCGGCTTTGTCGCGGACGTGGACGGCAACCGATCCCGACGCGACGTTAGCCTGGGTCGAAGCCCTCCACGGTGAGGACCGGGCGGCGGCCGAGCAAGCGTTCGTGCGCACTTTGGTTTCGAACGATCCGCGTGCTGCGGCTAACTATGCGGGGAATCTGCCGGAGAGTTCCATTTCTGCCATGCTGCTCCGGGAAGCCGCTCGCGCGTGGGCGGCCATCAGTCCCGAGGAATCCGTCGCTTGGGCGGAATTCTTATCTGGCAGCGCTGGCCGCGAGACGCTCAAGGAAGCCTTACGGGGATGGGGCTACGAGAATCCGCGCTCTGCAGCGGACTATATCTCGGGCATGGAAAGCACGGCAGCGCGCGACAGCCTCGCGGAGGGCATCCTGGACAGCTACATACGGTGGAGTCCCGCCGAGGTTGCCCTCTGGGTGGAGGAAACGCTGGTGGATCCCGGAACCCGAATACCGGCTTACCGAAGCGTGGCCTCGAGATGGTTGGAGACCGACCCCGTTGCGGCTAACGAGTGGATGGGCGGATTGCCCGCTGGAGCCGAACGCGATGCCGCAGTCGAAGCTCTACTGTTGCGGATTGAGGCATCAGATCCTGGCGCTGCCGCGGGCTGGGTCGAGAGTCTTTTCGATCCGCAGAAACGAGAGGCGTGGACCGAAAGGCTGCGAGGGTGATTCCGTCATGATTCTTCCAAGGCGCGCGTTCCGGGCCACGGGTATATTCGCCACGGGATTGCTTTGTGGGGCTACAGCCGCATGGCTCTCCCGTCCGCACATGAGTCCCAAAGAAGAGACTGAACCCGGGTCGCGCCGGGTCGTTTCCTTTTTGGAAGGAACGGGTGGAGATGGGGGCCGTGTAGGCTCTGTGGGGGCTTCTAGAGAAGAGTTTGCCAGGATTCTCGAAGAGATCCGGCGTTATCCTTTTGGCGAAATCGACCCGCGCCTCTACGAGCTATCGCGCCGATGGTCGGCGGAGTCTCCCGCTGACGCGTTTCGAGGCTTCCTCGATGCCCGGGAACTTTCTGACCGGCACTATTTTTTCGTACTGAACCGCGCAATGGCCGCTTGGGGCAAAGTTGACCCAGAAGCCGCTCTGGCCGCCGCCGAAGCAGTAGGCGACAAGTCGCTTCGACAGGAACTTGTCGTGAGCGCTCTCCTGGAAAGCAATCCTGAGGATGCCATTAAGCGCTTGGAAGCGATGGGGGCGCCGCTGCGTCCCGATCTCTACGCGCGAATCTTTTCGGATTGGGGCGCCCGTGATGGCGCGGCTGCGCAGATGGGGTTTGCTACCTTGGAAAACTCGAAACTGAGAAGTGAGGCGGCTTTGGTGCTGGCTGCCGCGCTTGCGGAGAATGACCTGGCCGGCGCGTTGCAGTGGGCGGGCTCTCTCGAGAACGGTGGTGAAAGGACCGAAGCGCTGGTCCGCATCATACAGACCGCGGCTGGAGAGGATCCTGCCGCTGCTGCCGAAGGGTTGCACATGCTCGAGGAAGGACCGCGAAAAGACTTTGCCTACCGCTCCGTAATCGAAGCTTGGGCTCGCCGGGATCCCCAGGCAGCCTTGGCTTGGGTTCGCGACGAAACGACAGAGGAGGGGTTCGGCCGGGAGGCAGCTCTCAGCACGCTTGCCTACAGTCTGGTGACCGTCGATTCCGGATTGGCGGCTTCGCTGATGGAAGAGATACCCGCGGGCCCCGGGCGCGTCATGCTGGCGGCGCGGTTTGCGGAAGAGTGGACGGATTTCGATCCCCGAGCCGCGTTTGATTGGGGTGAAGGGCTTCAGGGAGAAGAACGCGATCGTGTATTGGCAAGAGTGGCCAGTTATTGGTCTATGCGCGATCCCACTGCCGCTGGAGACTTCGTTACAAATCTGCCGGACGATCCTGCTTACCAAAGCTTCCGGCTAGATGTTGTCAGGAGATGGGTGGAAGCCGATCCGCAACAGGCCATCGCCTGGGCGGCCTCGCTGGAAGGGCCGGAGGGCCGGAGCATTCATCAAGCGGCAGCCAGCTCCTGGACGAAAGGCGGAGATCCCAAGGGAGCTGCGCAGCACGTGGAGGGGATCGAGGATCCGGCGTTACGCTATCGAAATCCTCCTGCCAGCGCCGGATGACGCGCAGGAAAAGTTCCTTGGGGTCTTGCGCCTCCAGGTAGTGGGCGACGCGAGCAGGTAGTTTCTCGAAGCTGCCGAACTGGCGGAGTTCCTCCAGCACGGTGCGCAGGAAAAGGGGGTTCCTTGTTTCAGTCAAAAGCAAGCTTGAGTCGATCGCTGACGGCGATTAAATTCTCGACATGAGTTACGAGACGCTTGAAGTCGAATTGCGCGATGGCCGCGTTATCCCACGAAATGGCGAGGTGTTGCCAGCGGCAGCACATGCGCTCCTCGTTGTCCTCAACACCGAAGCGTCTTCGCGAAAAGAAAGCGCCGGCGATGTCGCGCACGCTCTGAGCCTCATCCGCGCTCGGCAGTCCGCTCGCGGGCACTCCCCACGCTCCGCTGACGCCGTCAGCCAGCAAGTGCGTCGCGAGCGTGAGAGCTGGGAGTGATGGACGCTTACCTGGACACCGCGCCGGTCATTTACCTCGTGGAGAACGTGGCGCCGTGGGAGCCAGTGGTGCGCGCTTTTCTAGCGCGCGATCCAGTGCGGCCAAGAATGAGCGTCCTCACACGCATGGAATGCCGCGTGCACCCGCTGCGCGAAGGAAACACCGCGTTACTCGAGGACTACGAGGAGTTCTTCGCCAGCCTTTCCGACGGCTTGCTTTCGCTTGATGCGCGTGTGTTCGAGAAAGCCACGGAACTTCGCGTCCGGCACAACTTCAGAACGCCCGACGCGCTCCACCTTGCTGCCGCCATCGGCGAATGTCAGTTGTTCCTCACGAACGACGCCCATCTTGCCCGCTGCACGCAAATCCGCGTTGAAGTGTTGCAGCCGTAACGGTTGTCCAGCAGGATCAGGAGTTGGGTTGCGGCGAACCCGAATTCCGAAGTTCAAACCGCTAATCTACGCTATCCGACGCTAATCTAAGGAAGTAAGAGAGCAAGGGAGCGGGAACGCTTTTATGCCGACGATGCGACTGCAAATCTCTCCTGCGCGGATTAGCGCGCCGTGTTAGTGGCCAAGCGAGCGCAGCTTGTCGCGCGAATCACGGCGCGACTCTCAGCCCCACGGTCGTTGCCAGTGTTCGCTGGCGGAACGTCGCCAAGTGCCGGACACAATTGTCAAATGTCGAGATGTGAACCCAAATTGCATCCAAGAATACTGGCATCCCGTTTTCTCAAATAATTACAGGCCCAGGAGGAGGAACTGCTTGTCATTCCAGATGAGAGACACCGATGACATACTGTTCTTTTGTGGTGTCGTTGATGATCAGGTAGCCATTTGACGTATCGCCGATTGAAAGGACTCTTGCTTTAGAGACTTGTTTCCACATACGCTCGAGCGAAGTCGTATAAAGCATCAATAGTTGCTTGTTGCCACATATAGAAGCTAGCGTTGCCGCTAGGCTAGCCTGAGCTTGATTGATGAAAGCTGGGTCTAGGGCAGGAATTTTCACCCAAATGGCACTCTGTGGTTTATTCTCGGGTGCAATCTCAACAGCATGTTCTACATCGAAACGTTTAATGGTTTCGACTATGTCGCCTATGGCGAGGGACAGTTTAGTTGCGTCTTCTTGGCTTTTAATGCCCAAAAAATCTTTCCAGAACTGTGGAATTCGGTAGTTGCTCTTGTAAAAAGGGGTAATGCCAGATACTCGAGACCAGAACTGATCGCGGTCTACTTCGATCAGTTCGTCAGACCCCCCTTGCTCGATGCTCCCTTTCTCGCTCGAGCGTCTAGTTGTTGAAGGGAGAAGGCTAGGAGGACGCTGATCGGTGATTCTAATGGGAGTGGCATTTGGTTGCGAAAGAGAACCTTTTGGTTGCCAGATAATCACCAACACGAGGGTGGTCATTGCTAGGACTGAAAGGGACAGCCTCATTTCTCAGCGCCTATTGAATCGACGAAAGATTGTAGAAACTCAAAACCAGATGGATAGCGATCAGTTATGGCCAGCCCAAATTCTCCAGCGGAGTCTCCAGTCTTTGGATCTATTCTTTCGACAGCAAAGGTGTACTGATTCACAGTAACGTCAAACAGAAACGAAATCTCTAAAGGGCACCTCTAAAAATCCAAGTTTTAAGCACATTCATTCTACTAACATCCGACTAATGCAACAACGCGAAGGCCTGACAACGGACACCTGTGACAAGGTGGCGCACCAGCATGCCATTAGAAGGCATTCTTGCAGCTCTTCTCCGTACTTCTTTTATCATTCCTGATCAGTCCTTACCATCTTTTCAGCTTCAGGCGAGAGATCTGCTCGTACCGAATCATGTTATAGACTAAATTGGTCATCGCAATGGACGCCTCATTTCTCGCTATTCCAATGCACCGGTTCCAGGTCGCACGCATAGACATGACCATCGTTCCAAATACGTGCTCAACTCGAACGCGCGTGCGAGACTTGGTCCGGTTCTTCCGCTTCGCTTTC
>JBGTBW010000287.1:0-8126 GCA_041749135.1 Verrucomicrobiales bacterium | reverse complement strand
CGGTTGGCGTCATCGTTTTCTAGGAACGGAATCATCGCCGTCGGCACCGAGAAGACCTGAAGCGGCGACAGATCCATGTAATCCAGCTCGCTCGGCGGCACCTGAGGATGCGAAAGGGCGCGCCTGGCCTGCACCAAATCGTCCAGGAACCTGCCCTTTTCATCCACGTTAGCCGAGGCTGAAGCAATCGTTACGCCTTCTTCCTCATCCGCCGAGAGGTGTTTGATTTCATCCGTCAGACGGCCTTTTTTGACAATGCGATAGGGCGTGAGCAAAAAGCCGTAGTCATCGGTGCGGCCATGAGTCGCCAGGCTGCCGATGAGTCCGATGTTGGGTCCTTCCGGCGTTTCGATGGGACAGATGCGCCCGTAATGGGACGGGTGCACGTCCCGGACTTCGAACCCGGCGCGGTCGCGGTTGAGTCCCCCGGGGCCCAATGCGGAAAGGCGCCGCTTGTGAGTCAGTTCGGACAGGGGGTTGGTTTGGTCCATGAACTGGCTCAATTGCGACCGGCCGAAGAAGTCGCGGACCACGGCGCTGAGAGCCTTGGGATTGATCAGCTTTTGGGGCGTCATTCCGTCGAAGTTCACGTCGAAGAGCGTCATGCGCTCCTTGACCAAACGTTCGGTCCGCGCGAGGCCGACCCGGCACTGGTTGGCCAGCAATTCGCCCACGGCCCGAATGCGGCGGCTACCCAGGTGATCGATGTCATCGAGAACTCCGCCGCCACGCTTGACTTCAAGCAGGTATTTGAGGGCGGCTAGGAAATCCTCGGGCGCCATGACCCGGGCGTTCTCGTCGATCTTCAGGCCGAGTTTCTGGTTGATCTTGTAGCGTCCGACCCGGGTGAGATCATATTTCTTGGGATCGAAAAACAGGCGCTTCAATAAGGCCCGGGCATTGGCCGTGGTGGCGGGATCGCCAGGGCGGAGCCGCCGGTAAATCTCTTTAAGAGCTTCTTCTTCGCTGCGCGCGGGATCTTTCTTGAGGGACTTGATGAGAACTTCATCTTCCCGCGTGTCGATGACCGGGATGGATTTGTGGCCGAGTTCGAGCAACTGCCGGACGACCCCGATGGACATCGGTTCGAAGGCCTTGGCGATGACGATTTCTCCGTCGAGAATGTCCTCGAAAGTCACTTTGGACGCGAGCAAGTCCTCGTCCATCTCTTCCTTCAAGCGCAGGGTCTCGATCGTGTAGAATTGCCGGACGATGTCCTCGTTGGAACCGAAACCGATGGCGCGCAGGAAGGTCGTGGCGAGGAACTTGCGGCGGCGGCGGCGGCGGTCCAGGTAGACGTAAAGCAGGTCGTTGGTGTCGAACTGGACCTCGAGCCAGGAGCCGCGGTCCGGAATGATCCGGAAGGCGTGGAGGAGCTTCCCGTTCAGATGGACGGACTTCTCAAAGCAGATCCCCGGAGAACGGTGCAGTTGACTGACCACCACTCTCTCGGCTCCGTTGATGACGAAGGTGCCGCGCCGGGTCATGAGCGGAAGTTCGCCCATGTAGACTTTTTCTTCCTTGGTGCCGGACTCGTCGCGCAGTTTGAAGGTGACGTAGAGAGGAGCAGAAAATGTTTCCCCGCTGCGCTGCGCCGCCAAGGCGGAGAGTTTGGGTTCGCCGACCTCGTAGTTGTCGAAGTCCAGCGTGACTTTCTCATCGTAGCTGGTGATCGGGAATACTTCCCGGAACACCGCTTGAAGCCCCGTGTCGATCCGCTTGGACGTGGCATCGTCCTTCTGAAGAAATTCGGCGTAGGATTGGAGCTGGACGCCGATCAAGTTCGGGGGCTCGATGCCCTCGGTGATCTTTCCAAAATAGAGGCGATCGGACATGGTGCTTTAGCAGTAGGCGGTTTCAATGGGAGCGCGGCGCGGGAGCGCGTCCGCGGCGGTCATCGGGTGGAGAAAAAAGTGAACCAGGCAGCGGCAACGGGCCGCCCTGGCCAGGGAATCTGGGCACGGCAAAGCGAGGAAGTCCCGGAGGACTCCTTCGGCCGAATTGGGTTTCGCTCTTGCGGAGCTGTCCTTCGATGTCGGGGCGAATCGGATGGGTAGTAGAAGAGCGGCGGGAAAAGGGTGGGAGCAGAGCCCCCTTCCGGAACCACCCTGCGGCGGCCCGGAAGCGGGCGGAGGAGCTTGCGTGCGGCCTGTTACTTGATATCGATTTTGGCGCCGGCTTCTTCGAGCTTGGCCTTGGCTTTGGCGGCGTCGTCTTTGTTGACGCCTTCCAGGATGGCTTGCGGCGCGCTTTCGACGAGCTTCTTGGCGTCGGCGAGTCCGAGCCCGCTGACCACTTCGCGCACGGCCTTGATGACCGCGATCTTGTTGGAGCCAAAGTCAGAGAGGACGACGTCGAACTCAGTCTTTTCTTCAGCGGCCGCGGCGCCGTCGGCGGCAGCCGGAGCGGCGGCGGCCATGGCCACCGGGGCCGCGGCGCTGACGCCCAGTTTCTCTTCGAGAGCTTTGACCAATTCAGCGGCCTCCAGCAGGGTGATGACGCTGAGTTCGTCTACGAGTTTTGCAATGTCTGCCATGGTGTCTAATGGGGTATCGTCGCCGCCCAGAGCCCTGGGCGATTTCAGTCCGCAGCCGCGGGACCGACGAGGAACCTCTTGTTAGGGTTGGATATTCCCCGCGATCCCTGGGGTTCGCGAGAAAAGGATTCGATGAGCCGGATGGGCTTCAGGTTGTTGGTTGGGGTTCAGGAGTTCTTGTCTACGTGAGCTTGCAGGACCCGCGCCAGCAGTGAACCGGGCTCGTTCAGGAGCCGGACCAAGCCGGTTGCAGGAGCTTGAATCAGCCCGAGAATCTGGGCCAAAAGCACATCGCGCGGCGGCAGGTCAGCCAGGGCGAATACGTCGGTATCGGCGAGAAAGCGTCCGTCGAGGAGCCCGGCCCGGATTTTGGGGCGCTGAAACTCCTTCTCGAAGGCCTTCAACACCTTGGCCGCTGCGCATACATCGGACCGGCCGGTGACGATAGCCGTCTGGCCGCTGAAGGCTCCGGCGAGATCCGCGGGCAATTCGGAACCCCGGGCCACCCTCTTGAGATAGGTGTTCTTGGCCACGTGATACCGTGCGCCGGACTCACGAAGCCGGCCGCGCAGCACCCCGAATTGGGTTACAGTGAGCCCGGTGTAATCCGTCACCAAGAGAAAGGGCGACGAATGGATACGTTCCACCAGTTCGTCGATCAGAATCTGTTTTTCAGCCTGCATAGAGAAAGAGAGAGCGAAGCCGGGCTTCAGTTCGAGGCGAAGAGGGAGGCCAGGAGGGGAATCCCGGGGCACATGCTGGCGCTGACGGTGGCGGCTTCGACAAAACGTCCTTTGGCGGCGGGCGGCCGGGCCCGCTGCACGGCGTCGATCACTGCGGAGGCGTTCTCCACCAAGAGGGCAGTTTCGAACGAGGCCTTGCCTACAGTCACGGCGACGTTCCCGTTTCGGTCCAGCTTAAAATCGACGCGGCCGGCTTTGACTTCCGCCACGGCTTTGGCCGTGTCTTCGGTCACGGTGCCCGTGCGCGGATTGGGCATGAGACCGCGCGGGCCGAGAATCCGGCCCAACTTGCGCACTTCGGACATGGCGTCGGGTGTGGCGATGGCCACATCGAAATCCGTGAAGCCGTCTTGGACCCGCTTCACCAATTCCTCGAATCCGACGAACTCTGCTCCCGCGGCTTCCGCAGCGCTGGCCGCGTCTCCCTGGGCGAAAACGAGCACCCGGACGGCCTTCCCACTGCCGTGCGGCAGGGGACAGGTCCCCCGGACCATCTGGTCGGATTGCCGGGGATCGACGCCGAGGCGGAAGGAGAGCGTCACCGTTTGATCGAATTTCGGGCCGGGCAAGCCTTTGAGAGTGCTGAAAGCCTCCTCCAAGGTGTAGGACTTGCCTGGTTCGAGAAGCTTGAGGGCTTCCCGGTAACGTTTGCTGCGATGTTTGGCCATGATTTAGGGCAGTGCCAGCGAGCCCGGAAGCTCTCCTGCAATGGAGTTGAAGTCCGCCGCTTCGGAGTCCCGCCGGGATCGAAGCTCGCGGGATCCTTGGTTAGTCAACGATTTCGATCCCCATTTGCCGGGCGGTGCCGGCGATGACCCGTGAAGCGGCTTCCTCATCGTTGGCATTGAGGTCCGGCATTTTCGCCCGGGCGACATCAAGAAGCTGCGCCCGGGTGATGCTGGCGACTTTGTTTTTGTTGGGCAGCCCGGACCCAGCGGCGATCGCCGCAGCCTTCTTGAGCATGGACGAGGCGGGCGGCTGTTTCGTGATGAAAGTAAAGCTCTTGTCCTTGTAGACGGTGATGACCACGGGCAACAGGTCGCCCGCCTGCTTCTGCGTGGCCGCGTTGAAGGACTTGCAGAATTCCATGATGTTCACGCCGGCCTGTCCCAAGGCCGGACCGACCGGCGGAGCGGGATTGGCCTGACCGGCGGGGATCTGCAGCTTGATCTGTCGGATGATTTCCTTGGCCATGGATGAAAGGGTAGAGCAGCGGCGGCGGGAAGGGTTTAACCCCGTTCCACTTGCCAGTTTTCGAGTTCGACCGGCGTCGACCGGCCAAAGATGTTGACGGAAACCAGGAGTTTGCCGCGTTCGTGGTCGATTTCCTCCACGATGCCGTTTTGACTTTGAAACGGGCCATCGGCCACTTTCACGGTGTCCCCGACTTCGAAGGTGATCTTGGGTTTGACGTCCCCCTCGCGTTCCCGAATTTGGGCCAGCATGCTCTGGACCTCGCTCTCCCGCATGGGGATGGGCCGGGCGCGAGTTCCGGCGAAATTGATGACGCCGACGGTATCTTTGATAAAGTACCAAGTGCGTTCAATCAGCCCTCCGGACTCCTCTTCCAAGAGATGCATGTTGATGATGACGTAGCCCGGAAAGAACTTCCGCTTCGACTCGGTCCTCTTCCCGCGTTTGACCTCCGAGACGAGTTCGGTGGGAACGAGGACTTCATAGACCAAGTCGCCCATTTCCTCGGTCTTGACCCGGCGGCGGATGTTGTCCCGCACTTTCTGCTCCTGTCCGGAGAGAACGTGCACGACGTACCATTGGTCGCGGGCTGCGGGATGGGCGGGCATTCGGAGTTGAGGGCCTTCGCGGGCTTCCGGCGCCGGGCGGCGCGGCTGGGGATTTATTTCCAAAACGTTGTCAACAACTTCACGGTATTGGTCAGGCACAGATCGCAAAAGGCGACGAAACCGGCCAGAAGCAGCATGGCGATGACGACCACAACCGTTGCGTCGGTGAGTTCACGAAATTTTTTGAAGCCTTTTTCCTTGGGATCCCAGGGCCAAGTAGCCTTTTGAAGCTCCGTGCGCACTTCCCGGAAGTATCGGCTGGTTTTGCTGAACATGGGAGGGGGAGGAGGGCTGGAGACGATTTGGCAGGACAGGGGGGACTCGAACCCCCAACCAACGGTTTTGGAGACCGCTACTCTACCAATTGAGCTACTGTCCTGCAGGCGATGGGATGAATCTGGCGAAGAAAACCTTTCCCCATGGGATCGACAATGAAGGAGAGGCGTCTGCTCAATCCATGATCTCGGCCACCCGGCCGGCGCCAACCGTCCGTCCACCCTCGCGGATGGCGAAGCGGATGGTCCTTTCCATGGCGATGGGCGTGATCAACTCGATTTCCAGGCTCACGTTGTCGCCGGGCATGACCATTTCCACTCCTTCCGGAAGTTTGATGCTGCCAGTGACGTCGGTGGTGCGGAAGTAGAATTGCGGGCGGTAGTTGCTGAAGAAAGGGGTGTGGCGGCCGCCTTCGTCCTTGCTCAGGACATACACCTCGGCCTTGAACTTGCGGTGCGGCTTGATGCTTCCGGGCTTGGCGATGACCTGTCCGCGCATGATGTCCTCTTTCTTCATGCCGCGCAGGAGGAGACCGACGTTGTCGCCTGCCCGGCCTTCGTCGAGAAGCTTCCGGAACATCTCGATGTCGGTCACCACGGTCTTCTGGGTGTCGCGGATGCCCACGATCTCGACCTCGCTCATCTTCTTGATGATGCCGCGCTCGACCCGGCCGGTGGCCACGGTGCCGCGGCCCTCGATCGAGAACACGTCTTCGATGGGCATCAGGAAATCCAGATCGATGGGGCGCTCGGGCAGCGGGATATAGTCATCGACGGCCTCGATCAACTTCAAGATGGCGCCCTTGTGCTCGGCGTCGCCTTCCATCGCTTTGAGCGCGCTTCCCTTGATGATGGGGATCTCGTCGCCGGGGAATTCGTACTTGCTGAGCAGGTCGCGGACCTCCATCTCGACGAGATCGAGCAGTTCGGGGTCATCGACCTGATCGACTTTGTTGAGAAACACGACCATGGCCGGGACACCCACTTGGCGGGCCAGGAGGATGTGCTCGCGCGTCTGCGGCATGGGGCCGTCGGCGGCGCTGACCACGAGGATCGCGCCGTCCATCTGGGCCGCGCCCGTGATCATATTCTTGACGTAGTCGGCGTGCCCGGGGCAATCCACGTGAGCGTAGTGCCGGTTTTCACTTTCATACTCCACGTGGGCCGTGGAAATCGTGATTCCCCGCTCGCGTTCCTCCGGCGCTGCATCGATCTCCGCGTAGTTTTTCCTCTGTGCAAGGCCCAGCTCCGCGAGCGTCATCGTGATTGCGGCCGTGAGCGTAGTCTTACCGTGATCGACGTGCCCGATGGTTCCTACGTTCACGTGCGGCTTGGTCCTCTTGAATTGTTCTTTGGCCATGTGCGTCTAACAGATACAGCGCCCGGGGGGCAGGTTGGATTGATACGATGGTCGAATGATCTGGTTGCGTTCGATGGGTTTTCGCTGGAGAATGGCGTGGCTGGAGCTCATGACGGGATTTGAACCCGTGACCTCTTCCTTACCAAGGAAGTGCTCTACCCCTGAGCTACATGAGCGGCCTCAAATCCTGTCTGCCGAAAAAAAGACATCCACCTGTGCTGTCCGCTCTCCTCGAGCAGGCAGGGCAGGTGAATGGAACCGTTCCCGGCTGAGCAGGCGAGACGCTAGCAGGGGCGACCCCTCAGTCAACCGTATAATTCTAAAATTTTTGTCGCCCGTGGGGAGCCCTCCTCCCTCGTTTCGCCCCCCCATTGCCCTGCGGCGGCCCGCCATCGGGGCGGCTTTACACCGGGGGTTCCTGTGTTTAGAATCCCCCCCGAGGCTTGTTTTCATGGACTATCAGGATTATCCCTCGCAGGGTCCGCCCCTGCACACGGAAAAGGTGTTCGCGGACAGAAAGGTTTTTTTCCTCGATCTCAAGGAGAACGAAAGGGGACGCTTCGTCAAGATTACCGAAGACGTCCGGGGCCGGAGAGACACCATCATTCTCCCGATGGAGGCGCTCGACGAGTTCATCGAGGCGTTGAGCCGGATCGCCCAGGAGAGCCGTGAGTCCGGGGGCTGAGGGCCCCGCTACAAAAGCATACGGCATTGGCGTTGCCTTCGGACGGGTTGCTGGTCACCGCTGCCGTCATTGTTATGGGGGGACGAGTCCTGCTGACCCGTCGCAGCGGGGGCGACTTGGCTGGCCTTTGGGAATTCCCGGGCGGCAAGGTCGAACCCGGCGAGAGCGAAGAGGATTGCCTGCGCCGTGAGATTCGCGAGGAATTGGGGCTTTTCATCCGAGTGGAGCGGTTTCTCGGGGAAAGCCACTACCATTATCCCGGAATGGCGATTCGGCTCCGGGCCTGGCTCTGTAGCTGCAACTGGCTGGATGCGAAGGGGATCCGGCTGGCGGATCACGACGCGTTCGCCTGGGCGACAGCCGCCGATCTGCCGGGCTTCGCCTGGGCTCCGGCCGATCTTCCCTTCCTCGATTTGCTCCCAGATCTCTTGAAAACCTAGAAACCTCAGAACTCCTGATTAGGCGGGCGGATACAAGGAGATGGAGGAAAGAAGGGAAGCCGGAGGCCCTTGGACTGCGGCGAGCCGCCGCTCTCTCCCGGCGCGGAGCGCCGTGCATGCGGAAGCTTCAGAACTCCTGATCTATCGAGGAATTTGGATGAGCTGGAAGGGTATGTGGCGCGGGCACTCCTGCCCGCGAACTCTTGAGGTTCCATCGGCGGACAGGAGTGTCCGCCCCACAAGCAGGGCGTCATCTGCCGAGAGGCGGCCTCGCCTCAGCGATTT
>JBGTBW010000286.1:0-8629 GCA_041749135.1 Verrucomicrobiales bacterium | reverse complement strand
GGCTCACTCGGCGGACAAGAGTGTCCGCCCCACAAATCGCCCCACAAATAGAGTGTCATTCACGGAGTGGCGGTCTCGCTTTGGCTCACTCTTATTCCCCTGTATCCATTATCTTCCTCGATAGATCAGGAGTTCTGAGCCAACGGGACCGCACCAGGCCGCCTCATCTTCTTCGAGCAGCCCTTCCAGGCCGGCCTTGATTTCGAGAAGGCCGTTGCGGCGCAGCATGCTTCATCGAGAGTTTTCGCACTGCTTGCAAGTTCGGGGAGAATTCGCCACCATGGATCAGCTTCTTCACGCCGTCCGCCGCCGCGGTTTCATTGCTTCCAAGGAAAGAGCCCCGGGCAACGCCAAGCGACACTACTGAAATGTTCCGTTCCCTCATCCTCACCACTCTGCTTCTGGGCGCCGTTCCAGCTTCCAGGGGGGCACAGCGGGGGCTCGACGAAAGGACGTTCTCAGCGCTCCAATCTGCTATACGCCCGCAGACGGACGAATCCCAGTGGGCAAAGGTTCCGTGGCTCATCAATCTGAAGGACGCCCGCGAGCGGGCCGCGGACGAGGACAAGCCGATCTTCCTCTGGCGATCGGGGGGCGGCGACGTCCTGGGCCGCACGTGAAACGGCTGCTGCGGGAACCGTGTCAGTTCCCTGTGGCAGAATGCGGATGAGATCTCGCGGACCTGCGTTCCCCTGGCGCTCAACGGCGATGCGGGTGATCAGCCCGGCATGGTGTCGGCGTTTTTCCGCCGTGTAGCCAAACATTATGCCAACCAGATGGCTGTGGTCACTCCCAACGGCGATTTGCTGTCGCACGACCTCGCAGAAGGCTTGCAACGGTGGCGCGACCTTTCGCGGGAAGAACGCCGCCGTTTGGATGCCTTGGGCGAGTTTGACGCCTCCTTCCTTCCTCCGCCGCCAGAGGGGGGGTTGATCGCAGCCGTCTTTGCCCGCGCTCTAATCCGTGACGAACACGGGAGCTTCCGGGCCTACAAGACCGGCGTCGCCCGCAGCTTGGAGGCGGGCCGCGATCATTTGTGGCTCACGCGGGAAGAGATGCTGTCTCTTCTGCCCGCGGACCCCGGCGCAGGAGCGAAACAACTTGTTCCCCCAGCCATCTCGGACCGCATTTGCCGCCGCTACCTGATTGATCTGGTTCGGGTCGGCGGCAACGGCGGTCCAAGGAATGAGGAGGACGCGCTGGAACAACGTCTTCAAGCGACCGTCGAGAGCGTGAATGACTCCGAGATTCGCTTGCGATTCGACGGTTCCGCCCGGCTCGCCACGCGCGACGTAGGCAGCGGCGCTCGCCCTGATGGGCCGAAAATCGACGAGTTCAAGCTGCTTGGCTTCGCCACCTTCGATCGCGCTGAGGACACGCTCACGCGATTCGATCTCGTCGCATTCTCCGAGACCGGCCACTTCGACGAAATTCACGACAAGACCTTGCCGCTCGGCGTCGCATTTGAGCTTTTACCCGCGACGCATCCAGCCCACCTCTCCCCGCCTTCGTCCTACGGGAGCGGCTACTTCGGCGAGTCCTTGTAACCCCGCCCTCCGAGCCTGTTGAGGATCGACCTCTACTCTCGAGCGTCCGGCGCGGACTCCTCTTCCCATTGCGGAGGAAAAGACGCAGGGCCGCTGCCGTCCGCCTTGCGCTGCACCCGAGGCTCGGCCGCCGGGACGGGAATTTTCAAGGTCAACCCATTGGTTTCTTCGAGGGCGGCGCGCAAATTCTCGCGCAGCGACCCTAACAGAGCCATGTGCGCTGGATCCAAGGCCAGGTTCCGCGTTTCGCCGGGATCGGACTGAAGGTCGTAGAGTTCCTCAAGGTCCCAGACGCCGTAGGGTCTGGCGTAACGATGACGTTCCGTTCGCAGTCCGTGCAATGTCGGGGTCTGGGGGAACTCCGGATCCCAGTAGTACTCCAGGAGCACTCCGTCCCTCCATTCCACCTCCTTGCCCTCGGCCAAGGGGAGGAGGCTTCTCCCATCGAGGCCGTCGGGCGGGCGGCGTCCCGCCGCCTCCAACAGTGTGGGCAGCAGATCGACATCCGCGGCCAAAGCATGGATTTCCTGGCCTTCCGGAATGAATTCGGGGCATTGCAGGAGCAGGGGGACCCGGCAGGCGCCATCGCAAAGGGCCCGGCTCCCCACCAGTCCGTGTTCACCGAAGAGGTAGCCCCCGTCGCTCGTGTAGAGCACCAGCGTAGAAGCCTCCCATTCCTTCTCTCGCAAAAACTGCATGAGACGCCCTACGCTGTCGTCCACCGCCAGCAAGCTTTCGGCGTATCCGCGGTAGAGGTCTGCCGCATCCGTCGGTCCGGGGAAGGAAAACTCGATGCCGCCGGCGCTGTTGCGACGGTTCCGCATCCAAAGCGGCGCCTCCAAGTCGTCCTCAGGTGAAGGGATCGCCAGCGGGGGTTCCCGGTCTGAGTACTGCTCCATATGCCTGCCTGCCGGGCGCCAGGGCGGTCCCTCTCCCCCATGCGCCACCATGAGAAAGAACGGGCGCGCGCCCTTTCGATTGCCCAACCAACGGAGCGCGTAGTCAGCGATCTCGTCCGCGAGGTAGGACCGGCGGCGTGTTTCTTTGCCATCGACCCGGAATCGCCCCTTGCCGGGAGAGTAGTTCGCGGCATCGTCCCGGAAGATGACGCGATGGTCGAAGGCGTCCGCTGGAGGGTCCGCCGGATCCGCAGCTTTCCAGCAGCCCACGAAGGCGGTCTCATAACCTAGATGCCGGAGGAATCGCGGAAAAAGCAGAGGCTCTTGGCCCGCCCTCTCGCCAACCATCCGGCGGTGCAAATAAAGGCCTGTTAGGAGAGTGGTGTTGGTCGCGGCAGGATCCGGGGCCGTGCTGAAGGCTTGGACGAAGCGGGCCCCGCGCCGGGCCAGCGCATCGAGATGCGGCGTCTCCAGCCAAGGATGCCCGCTGCAACCCAGAGCGTCCTGGCGATGCCGGTCGCCCACGATGAGGATGATGTTGCGCTGGGCAAGCCCTTCGATGGGGACGAGATCGAGCGGGTGCGGCGGACCCACGTCCGGCGGGGGGCTGGCCTCGGGAGAAGTCTCGGCCTGTCCCGCCGCTGCGGCGGGTCCTGACATCCAAGACAGAAGCGCGGCCAACCCTAGAATTAGCCAGACCTGCGTGCTGCCTCCCGCGTCCTTCATTTCGGACTGTATTCTGGAAGGTGCGCTCCACGTGTAAAACGGAATTGACGAAGATTCCAATTCCCCGAGGTCAGGAGTTCTGAGGGTATGGAAAAGCGGGATCCAGTTCGAATTCTCCCTGTTTGCCTGTCTGGCGTCGCCGGTTACTGTTGCTTCAGCCCTACTCTCCCGAACCATGCTCACGATCTACAGCGATCAACCCGGGTCGGCGTTCTGCGACGGATTTTCCCGGCGCAATTTTCTTCGCATCGGCGCCTTGGGCCTGGGTGGCCTGACCCTGCCGAATCTTCTCCGGGCGGAAGCCGCCTCCGGCCACGGAATCGGCCACAAGGCCGTGATTATGATCTTCCTGCCCGGGGGTCCCCCGCATCAGGACATGTTCGATTTGAAAACCGATGCGCCCTCAGAGATCCGCGGAGAGTTCAGCCCGATTTCCACCAACGTCCCCGGGATCCAAGTCTGCGAGTTGTTTCCACGTTTGGCCGGGATGATGGACAAACTGGCCATCATCCGCTCGGTCGTCGGGGCCATCGACGACCACAACGCTTATCAGTGCATGACCGGGCGTCTCGCCCGCAACCTCCCGCCGGGCGGATGGCCGTCCATCGGCTCGGTCCTGTCCTATGTTCAGGGCGCCACGGGACGGTCGCTGCCTCCCTTCGTCGGTTTAGCGCCCAAAATGGGAGAAATGCGCTGGGCCGATCCCGGCCGGCCGGGCTATCTCGGGCCGTCCCATGCTCCCTTTCAGCCGAATGGCCGCGGCGCAGAGGACATGGTCCTCCAGGGCGTTTCACTCGAACGTTTGGCGGACCGCCGGAATCTCCTCGCCAGTTTCGATCAGTTCCGACGGGAAACGGATGTTTCAGGGGCCATGGAAGGGATCGACACTTTCACAGAGCAGGCCTTCGGCGTTCTCACCTCGAGCCGTCTTGCGGAGGCGCTGGATATCGATAAAGAAGACCCGGCCATTCGAGAGCGTTACGGGAAGGGCAAGCCCGAGAACGTCGCCGACGGCGGTCCTCGCATGGTGGAACAGTTCCTCATGGCCCGGCGGCTTGTGGAAGCGGGCGTGCGTTGCGTCACCCTCGCCTTCAGCCGTTGGGATTGGCACGGCGGCAACTTCCGGCGCGGCCGCGAAGACATGCCCATGCTCGACCAGGGCGTCTCTGCGTTGGTTCAGGACTTGCACGAACGTGGTCTCGACGGGGACGTTTCTCTTATCGTGTGGGGGGAATTCGGCCGCACTCCCACCATCAACAAGGATGCGGGCCGCGACCATTGGCCCCGGGTTTCCTGCGCGCTGTTGGCCGGCGGCGGCATGCGCACCGGGCAAGTCATCGGCTCCACCGATCGCCTGGGCGGCGAGGCCTCCGATCGCCCTGTCCATTTCCAGGAGATCCACGCCACGCTCTATCACAACGCCGGAATCGACGTCAAGGCCGCCACCGTGCCGGACCTCACCGGGCGGCCGCGTTTCTTGGTCGATGAGGAATATGAGCCGGTTCCGGAATTGGTCGGCTAACTAAAGCTCCGCGGCTTTAAGGTTTCGGAACTTTACCACGGCCCGCTCGTCGTGGTTTTGCAAGCCCAGGTAGCCTTTGCGGCGGCGGTCCGACTCGTAATCCACAATCTTCTCGCCATTGAGCCAGATCTGAATGCGGGCCCCCCGCGCTTCGATCTTGACCGTATTCCATTCTCCGGCGGGTTTCGACATGTTCTTGGAAGCCGCCGTCACGTCATAGAGCGCGCCTGTGCTCCAGACCTTCGGCTCGCCCCCATGATCATCGACGATCTGCATTTCGTGACCCGTGAAAGCGGGATTCTTCTCCAGCGCCGACCGGAGAAACACGCCCGCGTTCCCCTTTTCGTTGATGGCGTACTCGAACTCGAACACGAAATCCCCGTATTCCTTCTCCGTGCGCAGCCAGGAGCCGCTCTTCTCCGGGTTGGTGCTCCAGCCCACGCCGTTTTTCCCGGTAATGACCCCGTCTTCCACGGACCATTCGCCGCCGTGCATTTGCACCCAGCCTTCTAGATTCTCGCCATTGAACAGGCTAACGGGTTCTTTTGCTTCTGCGGACGCCTCGGCGGCGCCGGTGGTCGCCGAGAGGACGCTGAAGAACACCGCTGCGCTTGAGAAAAGGGTTGGGAAGAACGTCGATTTCATCTCGGGGTCGATCTTGTCCGCAGGAGGGGGGCGCCGTCAAGCCGGAACGCCTTTCACTGCAAGGGCCAAACACCCTCCCTGGCCACGGCCGCGGTCTTCGGACCCTCTGCCCCGGGACAAACTTGCCTTGGCGAAGCCCGTCCATCCGTTGTGGCGCGGATCACTTCCCGGCCGGGACCTCCCGAAGTTTCTTCCATCACGCCCCGCGTCCCGTGGGATTCACTCAGGCCACGCTGATCTCGTGATGACAGCGGGATTCCGGTTATGCTTGCAGCATGGAAACACCGGACGCCGCTCCCGACCCTGTGCTCTCCCATGCATTCGACCCGGAAGTTTTTCGCGCGGCCGGTCACCGGCTCGTGGATCAACTCGCCGGGTATCTGGAGGGCTGCCGTGAGGGCCGCTTGCCGGTGCTCGCCTGGGAAGAACCCGAAGAGGCGGCGCGATATTGGACTTCCTACCTGGAACGCAGCGAAGCCGGCCAAATGGCCCCGCTCGATCAAATCCTGGAGGAATTCCTCGCGCGAAGCTTTCACAATCACCATCCCCGCAACTTTGGTCACCAGGTCGGAGTCAGTCTCCCCGCCGCCGCTTTGACCACTTTCGCCGCTGCCGTGATCGACAGCGGCGGCGGGGTCTACGAAGTCGGCCTTGCCGCCACGGCCATGGAACGCGCCGTGGTCCACTCACTTTGCCGCACTTTTGGTCTTCCTGAAGGGGCCGACGGCGTCTTCACCTCGGGAGGATCGTTGGGCACGCTGCACGCCCTCCTCGCAGCCCGGCAGTTGGGCTCCGGGCATGACGCGTGGGCCGCAGGCAACTCCGGCTCCGAAACGGTCCTGGCGTCCACGGCTTCCCACTACTGTGTGGACCGCTCTGTGCGCATGATGGGATTGGGCTCTCAGGGACTTCTCCGGCTTCCCAGCGACCCCTTCGGCCGCGTTTTTCCCGAGGCCCTGCCGGGCGTGGTGGACGAGGCCCGAAAACTGGGAAAGCATCCCATCGTCCTTGTGGCCAACGCCTGCACCACCGCCACCGGCGTTTATGATTCGCTCATCGAGATCGGCGAATTCTGCAGGAAAGAAGGAATCCGTCTGCACATCGACGCCGCGCACGGCGGTGCGGCCGCCTTCTCCGCAACCCATCGGCATCGCCTCGCCGGAATTGAAGCCGCGGATTCCGTCGTCCTCGACCTGCACAAGATGTGTCTCACGCCCACGGTGGCAACAGCAGTGCTTTTCGCTCGCGGAGAAGACTCTTTCCAAGTCTTTACCCAGCAAGCCGACTATCTCTGGCGCAGCGAAGACGACTGTCAATGGTTCAATATGGCCCGCCGCACGGTGGAGTGCACGCAGCCACTCTTTGCCCCCCGTGTCTTTGCGATACTGGCGGGATTCGGTCCGCGCCTCATCGAACGCTGCGTCGATCGCACCTTCTCGCTGGCCCAAGCATTCGCCGGGCTTCTCCGCGAGCAGCCGGACTTCGAACTGCTCCTCCAGCCAGAAAGCAACATCGTCTGCTACCGTTATGCTCCGGAGGGACTTTCTCCGATTCAACTCGATCGTCTCAACGCCGCGGTCCGGCGCGCTCTCGTGCGGGACGGCCAGTTCTACATCGTAGAGACAAGCTGGAGCGGCCGCCGTTGGCTGAGGTCGGCGCTCATGAATCCCTGCGCCGCCCCCTCAGACTTCGAGGCGTTGCTTGAAGAGATCCGCGCCGTGGCCCGCCTGACCCTCCGGCAAGCTCAGAACTCCTGACCTATCGAGGGAGATCATGGACAGGGAGGAAAATCGCTGAGCCGAAGCGAGACCGCCTCTCGGCAGATGACGCCCTTTTGTGGGGCGGACACTCCTGTCCGCCGATGGAACCCGAAGAGTTCGCGGGCAGGAGTGCCCGCGCCACTTACCCTTCCAGCTCATCCAAATTCCTCGAGATCAGGAGTTCTGAAGCTTGAGGGGATTCCTCCACCTTTGCGGCAACCCTCAGAACTCCTGATCTGGCGAGGGAAGAAATGCGGGCAGGGGAAAAGGATGAGCCGCAAAGCGGGTTTGATGGGGCCGCAGAGTCGACAAGTGAGAGGGGTTCGTGCGGCAACTTGTTGACGCGCAGGGGCGTCATCTGGCGGCCAAGATCGACCCGGGCTTGCGCGCTTCGCCGCGTTGAACTTTGCGGCCGAAGGCACATGCACGGAGGTGGAGAGGCAGGCTGAGACTGTGCATCTGGGTGCCATCAATGAAGTCCCGTGGCGCCCGCACAGGCCTTCCCCTGCTCCACGACGGTTTCGTGTCGCACCTGCGACAAAAAACGCGCCGTTGCCTTGGGCGCCGGGCCAGGCGGAGCATTCCATTCCCAGGGCTCCGCCGGGTCCGTGTCGCGTTTCGTGTCGCACCTGCGACAAAAAACGCGCTCTTGCGTGGGGTGCCGGCCACGCGGAGCACTCCATTCCCAGGGCTCCGCCGGGTCCGTGTCGCGTTTCGTGTCGCACCTGCGACAAAAAACGCGCCCTTGCGTGGGGCTCCGGGCCAGGCGGAGCATTCCATTCCCAGGGCTCCGCCGGGTCCGTGTCGCGTTTCGTGTCGCACCTGCGACAAAAAACGCGCCCTTGCGTGGGGCACCGGGCCAGGCGGAGGACTTAATTCCCAGGGCTCCGCCGGGTCCGTGGCGCGTTTCGTGTCGCACCTGCGACAAAAAACGCGCCGTTGCGTTGGGTGCCGGCCAGGCGGAGCACTCCATTCCCAGGGCTCCGCCGGGTCCGTGTCACGTTTCGTGTCGCACCTGCGACAAAAGACGCGCCGTTGCGTGGGGCTCCGGGCCAGGCAGAGCATTCCATTCCCAGGGCTCCGCCGGGTGCCTGTCGCGTTTCGTGTCGCACCTGCGACAAAAGACGCGCCCTTGCGTGGGGCTCCGGGCCAGGCAGAGCATTCCATTCCCAGGGCTCCGCCGGGTCCGTGGCGCGTTTCGTGTCGCACCTGCGACAAAAAACGCGCCCTTGCGTGGGGCGCCGGGCCAGGCGGAGCACTCGATTCCCAGGGCTCCGCCGGGTCCGTGTCGCGTTTCGTGTCGCACCTGCGACAAAAAACGCGCCGTTGCGTGGGGCTCCGGGCCAGGCAGAGCATTCGATTCCCAGGGCTCCGCCAGGTAGGTGTCGCGTTTCGTGTCGCACCTGCGACAAAAAACGCGCCGTTGCGTGGGGCGCCGGGCCAGGCGGAGCATTCGATCCCAGGGCTCCGCCACAGGGTCCGTGTCGCGTTTCGTGTCGCACCTGCGACACCAAACCGGCCAACCGAAGG
>JBGTBW010000285.1:0-11938 GCA_041749135.1 Verrucomicrobiales bacterium | reverse complement strand
ATAATTCCCCGAGATCAGGAGCCCTGTCGCGTGATGGGTCTCCATCCCGGGACCAGGCCGTCACGGAGGCCGGCCCTCCAGGTAAGGCTCTACCAGATCCCTCACGCTATCCTGGAGGGGCGGGCTCCCGCACGCCCTGTCTCACCATGGGTCTTCATCCCGGGACCAGGCCGTCACGGAGGCCGGCCCTCCAGGTTCAGAACTCCTGATCTGGCGAGCGGATCCAAGGAGATGGAGGAAAGAAGCCACGCCGGAGGCCCTTGGACTGCGGCGAGCATCGCCGCTCTCTCCCGGCGCGGAGCGCCGTCCTCGTAGCTGCATTCGCAAGAATGCAGACTGCCCGCCCAGGCCCTCGGAACTCTCACGAGTTCCGCTACACCAGTGACCCCTCAAGGTCTCCCATTGCTTTCTCAATCCCTGATTGGCGGCTCATGATAATTCCCCGAGATCAGGAGTTCCCAAGCTCGACAGCATGCCGCGCCGGATATAGAAGCTCCGCCGTGACGCGAAGTCCGCGGGCCGTTCCGCTCACTCATGCCCTCCGAAACCCGAGTCCAACGAAACGCAGCCATCCAAGTGCCGGCTAGCGCCCGCGTTCTCGCCGTTCCGCTTGTTTTCATCGCCGCACTTGCGGCCTTCACCCTCCTCCCGCGCGTCCACGCCAATCCCAACCTGTTGCGGGCCTTCGCCGGAGCCGCCCTGTTGCTTCTCGTTTGGCTGGCCATTCTCCTGGGCTCCGTCTTCCGCGGCGGCCGCCGGCTGCAACTGGAGTTCTTCCTCGCGAAGAACCACTACATCCAGCTTTGCATGCATTCCTGCATCTACACCTATTGGGGGTTCTACTGGCCCGAGGTCCGGCAGGCTGCCCCACTCATCCTGGGCCAGATCGCCTTCCTTTTCGCCTTCGATGCCCTCCTTTCCTGGTCGCGCCGGGACACCTGGAGACTCGGTTTCGGCGTTTTCCCCATCGTGTTGAGCACCAACCTTTTCCTCTGGTTCCGCGACGACGCGTTCCATTTTCAATTCCTCATGATTGCCGCCGGAGCCTTAGGAAAAGAGTTCATCCGCTGGCAACGCGACGGCCGCCGCACCCATATCTTCAATCCCTCAGCCTTATCTCTTTCTCTCTTTTCCGTGGCTCTCCTGCTCACCGGCAGCACCGGACTGACCTGGGGCGAGGAGATCGCCACCACTCTCGGCCGCGCTCCCTACATGTATGTCGCCATCTTCCTGGTCGGGCTGGTGGTCCAATATTTCTTCTCAGTCACCCTGATGACGCTGTTCGCTGCTGCTTCCCTATGGATTGCCAACGGCGTCTACACCGCCGCGACCGGAAGCTACCACTTCATCGACTCCAACATTCCCATCGCCGTCTTCCTGGGCCTGCACCTCCTCGTCACTGACCCTTCCACGTCGCCTCGTTCCCTCGTCGGCCGCGCCATCTTCGGCAGCCTGTATGGTCTCTCCGTATTTGCCTTTTATGCCTTGCTGGCGCAGCTCGAACTTCCCCGGTTCTACGATAAACTTCTCCCAGTCCCCCTCCTCAACCTCAGCGTCATCGCCCTCGATCGCCTGGCATCCCGAGGCTGGTTCGGAAGAATCACTGCGCTGGCTTCCCGCGCCAATCCTCAGCGCCTCAACCTCGCCCACATGGCGGTCTGGACCACGGTTTTCCTCACCATGCTTTCTACGGGCTTTGTCCTCAAGCCGCACCCCGGCGGCGAGGTCGAATTCTGGCGACAAGCGGCCCGCGAGGGGAAGCCGCGCGCGGTTGATAACCTCCTCATCGCGCTCCAACACCATTGCACGCGCGGATCCGGGAGCGCCTGCAATGAGTTAGGACTGCTTCATGCCGAAGGCACTCTGGCTGAACCCGACCCGGCGCAAGCCGCTGCGGCCTTCGCTGAGGCCACCAGGCTCGGACACACCGGCGGAGCCCAGAATCTCGCCTTCCAATACCTCTATGAAGGCCAGACCCTCAGCGAAAAGGACGCGCTTGCCGCTCTCGACCTCCTGGAGCATTCCGCGTCCCGCGACGGCCACAGCGCCTACCTCATGGGTTTCGCCTACGAACACGGACGAGGCCGAACAGCCGATAAAGTCCGCGCCGTCGAACTCTACGAGCGTGGTTGTGAGAACGGCAGCATCGACGCTTGCAAAAACGCCGGCCGCATGCATACTCGCGGCGAGGGCGTCCCCGTCAATTTCAGTGCGGCAGCCCGAGCTCTGCAGAAAGCCTCCGACCTCGGCGACGCCTACGCCATGATGCATCTCGCCACGCTCTATCACTTCGGTCAGGGCGTTCCCGCCGACAAACAGCGCGCCCTCGAACTCCTGCGCCGCGCCTGCGAACTCGGCGCGCCGGAGGCCTGCGCCGCCCTGGAAGAGCTGGATCCGAAGTAACGCGGCGCGCGGGAGCCCGCCCCTCCAGAATAGCCTAACCAATCTGTCAGGCTGGACCTGGAGGGCCGGCCTCCGTGACGGCCTGGTCCCGGAATGCAAACCCATCGCGCGACAAGACCTGGAGGGCCGGCCTCCGTGACGGCCTGGTCCAGGGATCGAGACCCAATCGCGCGACAAGACCTGGAGGGCCGTCGTCCCCGGCGGCCTGGTCCCGGGATAGAGACCCATCGCATAGCACGACTTAGAACCCCGGCCTCCTCGAATTCATTCAAGCTCGAACGTTTGCATCGCCGGCGCCGGCTTTTCGCAGGCCGCTTCCCCGAAGGAGCGCTGGATCCACTTGACCTTCAGGACGCGTTCGTCCACGGATCCAGAATGCGCCCACGTCGAACCCGTCTGCTCTCGTGCTGTTTCTCGTTGCGTTGATTGCAGGGCTCGTCTGTGCTGGAATCGGCGGCGAGCTGTTCGTCCGCGGCGTCGTCGCTTTGGCCGGAGCCTTGCGCGTCGCTCCTGCCGTGATCGCAGCCACCGTCGCCGCTTTCGCCACTTCGAGCCCAGAACTCTCCGTGGCCGTCAGCTCCTCTCTCGCCGGCGAGCCGGAGATCGCCCTGGGCGACGCTCTGGGCAGCAACGTCGTAAACATCGGGCTGATCCTAGCGCTGGCGCTCACCTTTGGATCGATGCATTGCAACCGCAACACCATCGCTCGCGATTTTCCCGTCGCCCTTCTTATTCCCATTTTAACCGTGGTTTTCTGCTTTGACGGACAAATCTCTCGTCTCGATGGCGTCGTGCTCCTGCTGATGTTCTTCGGTTGGCTGACGTCGATCCTCATTCACACGGGAAAAAATCGCGCCACCATCGCGCCCGCGATGCTGAAAAAGCGTGGATTCGTCCTGGCCCTTGAGCTTCTCGCAGGCCTGGGATTGCTAGTGTGCGCTGGGATCCTCATCGTCTACGGAGCCAAGGGAATCGCGGAACTCGCGGGCATCCATGAATTCGTCATCGGGGCCACCGTCGTGGCTCTAGGAACTTCGACGCCAGAGTTGGCGACGACGCTCATCGCGCGATTCCGGGGTCATGACGACGTGGGCTTGGGAACCATTCTGGGAAGCAACATCTTCAATGGGTTGCTCATCATCTCCGTCGCCGCGATGATCCGCCCCATCCCGGTAGAGCTGGGAAGAGTGTCCACGGCCTTGATCTTCGGCGTCGCCACGGTCCTCCTGATCTATCCCTCGTCGCGCGGATTGCTGGATCGTAAACGGGGCTTCCTCCTGCTCGCCCTCTACCTCGCCTACGTCATCATCATCTGGCAGAAAGGAGCCTGAGCCGGAAGATCCGCCCTCATTCCTGCTTGAGAGCCTTTCTCACGGTCACATCTCACGCGCCCCACGAACCGGCGCTCTTCCACAAAGCCTTCCGGAGCCCAGCCCCATCCGTCTCCCAGGGCAACCAAGCCAGCGCGCAGCCTTGAACGGAGATGTCCTTCTTCAACGGCGCTACCTCCGCCGTCTCCAATCCCAGCGTTACTGGATCCAAAGCTGCGCCCGCGCCTTCGATCTCTCGTTGCAGCTCCATTCCCAGACTGGCGATTTCTTCGTTTAACTCCTGAAACCGCGCCTCCGCCCGACCCACATCTTGCGATTCCTTCCAACTCCGCGATGCGCTCCGCGCCGCCGCCGCGCTGCGCGTCATCGTCCCCACGCCAAATCGCTTGCGCCCCAACAAAGCTCCCAAAATCGTCGACCCTACTGAGATGGCCGTTCCGATCTTGGCCTGCCCAGCCTGCTCCCGTTCCCGTTCCACGGCGCGGAGCGCGGTCTCCCTCTGTTTCTCCTTCGACGCAATCACGGCTTGAAACTTCCGCCGCAAAGCTTCCACACGCAGGTCCCTTTCCTCCCGCGCACTGTGTCGCAGCCGGGCCCGGAATTCCCCCTCCGTCTCCCCAACACGGGACCAGGCCTTCAACTCCTTCGCATGAAACAGTGTGAGGCGGTAGCGCTGATAGAGCCAGTCACGGACGCTCTTCTCCAGATCCCGGTAGAACCGCTCTTTCTGCGCCGACGCCGGAATCGCCTCATAGGCCGCCTCGGGCTCACCGGGCATACCTGCGCTCGCCGGAGCCCGGTCGAGCCGGACGCCTTGGGAAAAATCGACCCCGCCGCTCTCAGCATCCAGCGGCAACAGCTCATGAACCTCCACCGCGCCGTGCAAACCGAACTTCGGCTTGTCGAAATCCACCCGCGCGCTTGTGAGCACCGCAGGCTCATAAACAACAGTCCCTGCCGCCGGAACCACCAGAGGAAAATGCACCTGTTTCACGCCCTCCAAAACTCCGGGGGAGACTGACCTCCCTGACAACGCCTTCCCGGTTGACGCTGAAACGTCCTCCCCGCCGGCGGCCTCCGCAGCCGCCTCCAAAACCGGCTCCCGTTGCGGCTCCGCCAACCGCCTTATCTGGTCCCGGCTCAGCGGCCCTCGCAGGTAGGACATCACCCATCGCACCTGAAAAGTCACCGGTCCGTCCTCGTGGACGTTGTTCATCAGAAAAACCCGATTGCCCAACGCCGAGAGCACGGCTTCGAGTTTTCCTCTGTCGAAGGACCCGCCCTGCACCACCGCGGCGCCCTCCAGTCCCTCCAATACGCGGTCCTTGTCCCTCTGAGTTTGCAGCCGTCCAAGAAACCAGGTTCCCGTGTTGGAGAGCGCCTTGTAGTCCAAGTCCACTGGATTCTGGGTCGCCAACAACGCGCCCAATCCGAAGGCCCGCCCCTGCTTCAGAATCGTCATCAGCGGTTTCTTAGCCGGTGGGTTGGCCACGGGCGGCAGATACCCGAAGATCTCATCCATGTAGAACAACGCCCGCAGGCTCGTGGTGCCCGACTGAGCCCGCATCCAGCCCACCAATTCGTTGAGCAGCAGCGACACAAAAAACATCCGCTGGCTGTCGTTCAGATGCGCAATCGAAAAAATGGAAACGCAGGCCTTCCCCTCCGGCGTTTGCATCATCCGTCCGAGGTCTAGCGGAACCCCCTCCATCCAGGACCGGAAACCCGGGGACGCCAGCAAATTGTTCATCTGCATCGCCAGCGCGGAGCGCTTGTCTTCCGGATAGAACTCTTCGAGCGGCAGCACACCCACCGTGTCGAAGCCAGGACTCTGGATCAGCCCGATCAGACGGGCCAAGGTCAAATCCTCGTCCGCCTCCCAACGATCGTGCAGGATTCGCGACAAAAGGATGTGCTCCCGGCTTTGAATCGGATCGGCGTCGACGCCCAGAAGCGACAACAAACTCGTTGCAGTGCTTTCCACTCTGTCCCCCAGCAGTTCCCTGTCCTCACACAATTCCCGAGACGGAGCCGTCAGTGAACTCAGAATGGACACGGAAATCCCGGCGGAACTCCCCGGGGTGTAAATCCGCATGCCGCAATGCTCCCGCAGCCGCCGGATTCGATCGCCCGACTGACCCCATTCCGCCAAACCTTCCCGCCACATCCGCGCCTGCGCCCCGGCGAACTCCTCCAGCGATTGCCCTTTGCGGCGCGCATCCTCCTCATTGATCCAAGGAAGAAAATCCGCCGCAGCCAAGTCCGGAAACGTCAGGAGCAAGTTGGCGATGTCTCCTTTGGGGTCAACAATCACCGCAGGGATGCCGTCCATGGCGGCCTCCTCCAAGATCGCCAGACACAGTCCGGTCTTGCCGCTTCCCGTCATGCCCAGCACCACGCCGTGGGTTGCCAAATCGCGGGAATCGTACAAAAGCAGGGCGTCTTTTGGCTTCCCCGCCGCCAGGTCGTACTCGCGCCCCAGATAGAACGCCCCCAGTTTTTCGTAGGATTCGGTGTCGATCTCCATGGAGCCGGAACTCAAGCCAACAACTTGCCCACCACCGTGCCAAATACATCGGTCAGGCGAAAGTCCCGGCCTTGAAACCGGTAGGTCAGGCGCGTGTGATCGAATCCCAATAGATGCAACAGCGTCGCATGCAAGTCGTGCACGTGCACCCGGTCCTCCACGGCGTTGAATCCTAACTCATCCGACGCGCCCAAAGTAAGTCCCGGCCGGATCCCGCCGCCCGCCATCCACATCGAAAAGGCGTTGGGATGATGATCGCGCCCGTCGTTTCCTCCCTGCACCATCGGCGTCCGCCCGAATTCCCCGCCCCAGATCACCAGCGTATCCTCCAACATTCCCCGCTGCTTCAAATCCTTGACCAGCGCCGCGCTGGCCCGGTCGGTATCCTGGCAATTCTCCTTTAGATCGGCGACGAGATTCCCGTGCTGATCCCAGGCTTCATGGAACAGCTCAACAAAGCGCACGCCCCGTTCGAGCAAACGCCGGGCCAGCAGACAGTTGTTGGCATAGGAAGGTTTGCCGGGTTCGGCTCCATACATCTGCAACACATGCTCGGGTTCTCCTGACAATTCCATCAGCTCCGGAGCGCTCTCCTGCATGCGGTAGGCCATCTCGAAAGAATTGATTCGAGTGGCGATCTCCGGGTCCCCCATCGCCTCCAATCGCATGCGGTTGAGCCGCGTCAACGTCTCCAAGGAATCCTTCTGCGTGCCGCGACTCACTCCCGGCGGGTCCGCCAGGTAGAGCACCGGGTCTCCGCTCCCCCGGAACTGAACGCCTTGATAGACGGTCGGTAGAAATCCGCTGCCCCAGTTGGAGTTGCCGCCGCTCGGTCCCTTCTTCCCCGAATTGAGCACCACAAATCCAGGAAGATCGGAGGATTCGCTCCCCAACCCGTATGTCGTCCAGGATCCGAAGCTCGGCCGGCCGAACTGCTGAGAACCCGTGTTCATGAGAATCTGGCCCGGGGCATGGTTGAAGGCGTCCGTCACCATGGAACGTACAATGGCGATGTCGTCCGCCGCCTCCCCCAAATGCGGCAACAACTCCGAGATCTCCGCCCCAGAAGAACCGTGCCGGGAAAACCGGAACTTGGGTCCCAGCAGCCGGGAACTCGGATTGATGAAGGCGGCCCGGTAATCCTTGATGAGATCGGCCGGCGGAAGCTGCCCGTCGTATCTCGCCAATTGCGGCTTGTGATCCAGCAACTCGAGATGACTCGGCGCTCCTGCCATGAACAAAAAAATCACCCGTTTGGCCCGGGCCGGGTGATGCGCAGGCGTTACCCCGTCCGCGTCTCCCGCCGCCGCACCCGCCTCCGCGTTCAACAGCGACCACAGCGCGATCGAGCCCAGCCCCACGCCGCAATCCTTGAAGAACCAGCGCCGCGTAGTCGCGACCGGGTCCGCCCTCGTCCACAAATGATCCTGGCAGTTCATGGCGTTGTCATAATAGGTAAAGATGTGTCAAGGCAGGGTGATGGTCTCGTCCAGATTCAACAACACACGCGCCAACACGACCCATGAGCCCTGCTCGCCGGGTTCCCACCCTGGCAAGTTGACGGGCCCCGCCAATTCTTCCGCTTCTCCGGGTTGCTCTCGGAACCGCGCGCGCTGCCTTTCCAAGAGACCTTCCAATTCCGCCATCTCCCGCTCGTCGGGAGGACGCCCGGCGCAGGCCCGGAACGCCGCCGTGATCCTCCGCCGGTCATCGGTTGCTCCGCAGTCAAGCGCCTTCCGCGCCAACGCCCGGGCACACTCCACGAACAACGGTTCGTTCATCGTAACCAAAGCCTGCAACGGCGTGTTTGAACGCACCCGCCGGACACAGGAAAAATCGCCGTTGGGCACATCCAAGATCTGAAAAACCGGATAAGGCACCGATCGGTAGCGGAAGGTGTACAATCCCCGCCGGTAACGATCGCCTCCCGTCGATACGGGCCACAGCTTCGGACCATAACTGACGGGAGGCTGAAACAAGAATTCTGGAGCCGGGGGAAACACGCTCGGGCCACCGACCCTGCGGTCAAGCAGTCCCGACGCCGCCAGAGCCACGTCCCGCACGATCTCCCCTTCCACCCGGAAACGCGGGCCCCGGCCCAGCAAGCGGTTGTAAGGATCCCGCGCCAACATCTCCTCCGTCGCTGTCGCCGATTGCCGGTAGACCGACGACAAAAGAATCAACCGGTGCAGCCCTTTCACACTCCAACCCGATTCCATGAACTCCACCGCCAGCCAATCCAACAACTCCGGATGCGAGGGCGCTTCCGACTGCGACCCAAGATCTTCGCTGCTGCTCACCAATCCAGTCCCGAAGTGGTTCTGCCAGACCCGGTTGACCAAGGCGCGCGCCGTCGTCGCCGCGTTCCGGTCCGCCAGCCACCGCGCAAAGGCCAGCCGCGATCCATCATTCTCTCCGGGAACCTCGTGCATGAATGACGGCGTTCCCGCCTCGACCCGCTCCGTTGGCTTCAGAAAATCGCCGCGGTGGAGCACTTGCGTCACTCGATCTTGCTCCCGCTTCCCCAACACCAGTTGGGTGGAGCCCTCCGGGTAACCATCCCACAACGCGTCTATGGCAATCGCCGCTTCCTGCTGCTCCGGCATCGCGCCATACCATGCCCGAAACAACCCTAACCATTGCGCCTCCGTCCGCTCCGCGGCAGGAATGGCCAGCAACGCCAGCGTCCGCTCCGATACCGGCGGAACCTCGCTCCCCCTCCCAGCCGCCGTCGTCGATAGCCGGAACCTTCCCAAATTGTGATTTTGGTTGTCGTCGCTGTTCCAGCCACCGTGGTTCTGCTGAAGGAAAAACGTCAAGACCGTTCCGCCGGGGAACCCGACCGGCTCCTTCGCCCAGAAAACCGCGGTCGCAGGCTGGTTGCGCCGCCCTGGACCCGTGTCCGTCCCCCATGCCGTCTCCCCTTTTCCGTCCACTGCAAAACTCACTGGCCCAGTCATCCGCTCATCCTTACTCCGGTCGTCATATATCTTGTCCAGCGGAGCCGAAGCCGGATTCACGTCCGCCGACGCCCCGCCCCAAACCACTTCGATCGCTTCTCCTCCCGATGCTGGAGCCGCTGTTACCCGGAACTCGGTCAACGCCGCGGTTCCCTTGACCGAACGTCCCGGCCCGCCGCGTGGAAGTTCCGGATCGCTCATCAGTTCCAAGCGAAACCCTGTGATCCGCTCATACGGCGTAGTCGCCGTCATGGTCACGGTGTGCTTGGTGGGTGCGTATCCCTGCGCCAGAAACGACCCGTCCTCCCGCTGCAGATACTTCTGACCTCCCGTCGAAATCTCCTCAACTTCCGGCTGCACCACCTCCCAACCCGCGGATTCCCGCAGCACCGTTTCCTCCCAGTCCGCCATCCGCTCCTTCCAATCCGGTAACCGGTGTCGCAAATCCGCCTCGGCTTCAGCGACAGCACGGCGCACTTCCGCGGCGCGCATCTGCTCATCGGGCGTATAGACAGCCGCGTCAGCCTCGTGATCGTTGTTCAAAAACGCGAACATCCGGTAGTAATCCAAATGCGTGATGGGATCGAACTTGTGATCATGACACTGGGCGCACTGGATGGTTAGGCCCAAAACGCTTTTTCCCACCGCGTCCATACGGTCGAACATCGCCTCCATACGGAACTGCTCCGGATCGATCCCACCCTCCTCGTTGACCATCGAGTTGCGCAGAAAACCCGTGGCCACGATTTGATCCTGCGTCGCGCCCGGCAACAGATCTCCCGCCAGTTGTTCAATGATGAATTGGTCGTAAGGAAGGTCGCCATTGATGGCCCGCACCACCCAGTCCCGGTAAAACCATACCTCGCGCGTCTTGTCCTTCTCGAAACCGTCCGAGTCGGCGTAGCGAGCTGCGTCCAGCCAGTGACGGCCCCACCTTTCCCCATAATGCGGAGAGGCCAGGATCCGATCCAACGCCCGTCGCTCCGCATCCGGGTTCGCGTCGGCCACGAACTCATCCACTTCCTCCACCGTGGGCGGAAGTCCCGTCAAGGCCAGGCTCCACCGCCGCAACAGCGTGATCCGGTCCCCATCCGGCGACGGCCGCAACCCCTCTGTCTCCAGCCGGGCCAGCACAAAACGATCGACCGGCGTCCGCACCCAATCCGCCTCCTGCACCGCGGGAAGCGGGGGCCGGAGCGGAGCCCGAAAGGCCCAATGGTCCTCCGGTTTGACCGGGGCCCCGCCAGCGCCCTGTGGAATCCCAAGCCCTACCCCCAAAGCAGCCGCAGCAACCGCGGTCCAAAGACCGCGGAGCCCTCGGGTCATGCATCCCTGCGCTCGGAAAGGAAAGAACATCACCTGGTTAATCTCGTTCCGGTTCCCCCAAACGATCAAGTGGATTGACCGGGGCCTGCGGACCTCTCCTTTACGCTATCATCGAGCCCTCCGCAACAATCGCCAGCCTGGCGGGCGGATACAAGGAGTTTGAGGAAAGAAGGGAAGCCGGAGGCCCTTGGACTGCGGCGAGCATCGCCGCTCTCTCCCGGCGCGGAGCGCCGTCCTCGTAGCTGCATTCGCAAGAATGCAGACTGCCGCCCAGGACTTCGGAACTCTCACGAGTTCCGCTACAGTTCTGAAGCCAAGGAAAGCCGGAGGCCCTTGGACTGCGGCGAGTATCGCCGCTCTCTATTAGGCGCGGAGCGCCGTGCCTGCGGAAGCCTATAGAGCGCGTCAGTCCTCTGGGGCTTTCGATGGGGATGCGGAGGCTCTGGGAGGCGAAGGCGGTGTTGGAATCGGTGGAGTCCTGTGTGGACCCGAAAGCGGCGATGCTAAGAGACCTCGTCGAGCCACGCCGGAGGCCCTTGGACTGCGGCGAGAATCGCCGCTCTCTATAAGGCGCGGAGCGCCGTGCGTGCGGAAGCTTGTAGAGCGCATCAGTCCTCTGGGGTTTTGGATGGGGACGCGGAGTCTCTGGGAGGCCGAGGCGGGGATGGGATTGGCGGCGTTCTGTGCGGCCCGAGAGCGGCGATTCTCGCCGCAGTCCAATGGCGGCGGACAAGCCGCCGCTAAGATGCCCCGTCGAGCACGCCGGAGGCTCTTCGATGGGGATGCGGAGTCCCTGGGAGGCCGAGGCGGGGTTGGGATTGGCGGAGTCCTGTGTGGCCCCGAAAGCGGCGATTCTCGCCGCAGTCCAATGGCGGCGGACAAGCCGCCGCTAAGATGCCCCGTCAAGCACGCCGGAGGCTTTTGGATGGGGACGCGGAGTCTCTGGGAGGCCGAGGTGGGGTTGGGATTGGCGGAGTGTCTGTGTGGGCCCGAAAGCGGCGATGCTAAGAGGCCCCGTCGAGCCACGCCGGAGGCCCTTGGACTGCGGCGAGTATCGCCGCTCTCTATAAGGCGCGGAGCGCCGTGCCTGCGGAAGCTTTATAGAGGGCGCCAGTCCTCTGGGGCTTTGACTGGGGATGCGGAGTCCCTTGGAGGCCGAGGCGGGGTTGGGATTGGCGGAGTGTCTGTGTGGGCCCGAAAGCGGCGATTCTCGCCGCAGTCCAAGGGCGGCGGACAAGCCGCCGCTAAGATGCCCCGTCAAGCACGCCGGAGGCTTTTGACTGGGGATGGGGAGTCCCTAGGAGGCCGAGGTGGGGTTGGGATTGGCGGAGTGTCTGTGTGGGCCCGAAAGGGGCGATGCTAAGAGGCCCCGTCGAGCCACGCCGGAGGCC
>JBGTBW010000284.1:0-8524 GCA_041749135.1 Verrucomicrobiales bacterium | reverse complement strand
TCCCTCCCCCCTTGGCGAGCTTTGCGCTCTTTGCGAGAGATGCATCCTCTTTATCCGTGTCTATCCGTGGTTCCCAAGACCAGTCCCCAGGCGGGCTCTTGAGACTCCTTGACCCAGCAGTCTGCATTCTTGCGAATGCAGTTGCGGGGACGGCGCTCCGCGCCGGGAGAAAGCGGCGATGCTCGCCGCAGTCCAAGAGCCTTTGGCTTCCCTTGGCGCCAGAACTCCTGATCTCAGAGAATTGTCATGAGCCCCTTCAGACTTCAGGGCAGGGTCCAGAGCGTGACGGCGTCTTGGTCTTTGATGAAAATGCCGGCTTCCGTGACCACGGGGAAGGCGTGGGTCCCCGATTCCGCGACTTTGATGCGCGCAAGCTCCGTGTAGGCTTCGGGGTCCGGTTTGAAGGCGATGAGTTCGGCCGCAGGAGTCAGCAGGAAGATCACATCGCCCGCATCGACCAAAGAGCCATAGCCTCCACGGCCGCCGCCGCCCCCACCGCGTCCTCCGCGGCCGCCGCGCCTGCCTTCGTTGCCCTGTCCCTGAGCCCGGTCCGGCTCTGCACGTTCCGGACGAGCAGCCGGCGGAGCGGCTTCGCCCCCACCGAGGGCTGCGGTCCAACGGGTCTTGCCGTCGGACGCATTGACACAGAAAATGTTGTTGTCGCCGGTGAGACCGTAGAGGTGACCGTCCTTCAGCACCGGCGTGCTGAAGCCGATGTTTTGTTCCTCGTTTTTCCAGAGCTGTTTTCCGGTGTAGCTGTCGCCCTCTTTATCCAATTGCACGGCGGTGATGCCGCGATTCGACCCGCCGAAGAACACCTTCGAACCGTCGAAGACGGGCGTGGCCGAGTTGTAACCGCGGCCCTCAACCCGGAACGGGGTCTCCCAGGCTTGCTTCCCATCGCTGAGGTTTACGGCCACTACCTTGGAATCGGTTACGGCCACGAGGAGCGACTGGCCGCCGGATTCCACCAACACCGGCGAGGCGTAGGCTGTTCCGTCGCCGGTCCAACGCCATTTTTCTTCCCCATTTTCGAGGGTGTAGGCAACAATGGCGCCGTCTTCGCGGCCGCCGAGTTGAGCGATGCAGAGGCCCTCGGCGATGACGGGCGAACTGGAAGTGTAGAACGAGGGCCAGGATCCCTTGAAGTCATCCTTGCGCCAGAGCACTTGGCCCGTGTTGGCATCCAGACAAGAGAGGATGCCGCGCACACCCAGGGTGACCACCTTTCCCTCGGCAACTGCCGGAGAACAACGCGGACCGGAGAACCCCCGAGCGGGACCGTCGGCTCCCAGCGCGTCGTAGCGATCCTCCCAAAGTTCTTCCCCAGTTTCGGCCTTCAAGCAGCGCGTCACTTCGGCTCCGTCCTGGCGGGCGAACACGTAAAGACGGTCGCCCACCCGGGCCGGAGTCGCCACGCCGTCCCCCACTGAGACGCTCCATTTCTTGACCAGTTCTTCAGGCCAGGTCTCCGGGGCCTTGAACTCGGTGACTTTGCCGTCCCGGCCGGCTCCGAGCCACTGCGGCCAATCACCGGCCTGGGCGATAATCGTGATTAACGGAATGCCGGCGGCGGCATAGGCGAACCGCCGGAAAGGATGAGGGGACATACGCGGATTCGATAAGGGGTTCACGGGCGCGGCGGGACCGTCCGCCGCATGAAGAATCCAACCCCGGGCCGAGCACAGAGTTTCACGTTCTGGAAGGCAGAGGAGAGGCGGCTATGGTCCGCGCCTGAGCTGACGCTTTGACCTCAGGAGGCAGGCGCGGGGCCCCGGCGTTTCCAAAGAGACCCTTGAGAGACGCTCCACTGGTATTTGCGGGCGTGCTCGCGAATGAGGAAGGGCAGATCCCGGGTCTCGATGAGTTCGAAAGCGGGAGAGAGGGCCTGGATGAGACCTTCCAGGGTGGCGACGGCGCGGCCGGACAGGTCTTGAAATCCGCCGACCCAATGTGGTGTTGGAGTGAACTCTGTGAGCCAGGTGCAGGGAGTGGCGACGACCAATTGGCCGCTCTCCCGGACCAGATCCGGCAAGCGGGCCAGGAGACATTCCGGCTGCGGCAGGCGGCAGAGGAGATTGGCGGCCAGGACGGCATCGAAGGCCCCGAGCGAAGCAGGCAGATTCATGGCGTCGCCCTGATGGAAGCGAACGCTGCTGGGGCGGGTCCCCTGGGGCAACCGGGCGACCAGTTTGGTGGTTAGGAGGCCTTCGTCCGCGCGCAGGTAGGGAAGCGCGCCGGAGCGGGCGACGCTGTCGGCCGCCTCAATGAAAGCGCGGGAGGAATCGATGCCGGCGACCTCGTCACAAAAGCGGCTGAGTTCGAGAGCGGAACGGCCGACGGCGCAACCGAGGTCGAGGGCCCGGGCTCCCGGGGGAAGCTGGCCGGGCCGGAACATTTCGTGAACGACTCGGACGGGAAAGTTCAGCGCGTTGGACGGGCCGTCCGCCCAGGGCAGGATCTCTTCGGGGCTGCCATAGTGGAAAAGGAGGTATTCGGAGACGAGCCGCGGAGTTTCGTAGATGTTCATAGGCCCGGCCGGCGGCCTCGGCGTCTTCACCCGTTGCGCAGAGCGTCGAGGAGGTAGCGGCAGGGCCGGAAGTGTTCGATGAGGACTTCCCGTTGCGCGCCGCGTTCCATACGGACTTGACGGATATCGAAGTTAGGCGTTTTGTGTGGAGCGAAGAGAATGTCGTCGTGCGTGGCGTTCTCGTGACGTCTGAACATGGATGGAACGATAGGGCCGCCGAGATGGTCGTCCCGGCCGGTGGCGAGATGGCAGGTGCCGAGGACCTTTTCGTCCTGGATATCGGCTCCGGATACGGGGAGCACCTGGGTGCCAAAGCCGAGTTCACCGAGGACGCCGGTCATGGGGTCGTCGGCGAGGCGGAGATTGTGCTGGGCGATGACGGCGGGGTCGCCCTCGATGAGTTCGGAATGGACGATGCGGCCGCCGCGAACCTCAAGTTTCCCAAGAGTGCCGTCTTCGTATTTCATGGGGAATGAGCCTTCGGCCGATTCCGGTACAAAGTATACCTCGCCGGCAGGGAGGTTGGCCACATCGGGAGTGGAGCCGCGGCAGAGTCCGTGACTTTTCTGAGCTTCCTGACCGCCGAGTTCGAGGCGGGCGGTGAGCAGGTCGCCGTTGTCGATTTGAAACTCGATTTCGATGGCGTCGGCGCGGGTGAGAGCCAAGCGGAGTTTTTCCGCATCGCGACTAACCTGTTCGTAATCGACGGCCAGACCGGTGGAAAGGATGACGTCGTTGAGACCGTGCAGGGTTGCGCCCCGGAAGCCGAAGCGTTTTGCCTGGGCAGTGAGAGGGGCGGTGGCGGAGAAGGTGGAGATGCAAAGGATGATGCCGTAGGCCGGGTAGATGTCGCGCTCGAGACTGAGTTGGCCGCCGGCGGGATCGACGGCCAAGTCGGCGAGATCGAGGTTGCTGCCGTGGGTCATGGGGAAAGCGAAGAAGTCGCCTCCGTGCAGGCCGAGACGTTCCATGACGCCGCCGTGCAAGCCCTGATGAAAAACGTGGTAGGCCTTCGACTGGATGGCAAGGTCAGGATCTTTGAGGAAGGCGAAGTCGCGGACTTGCTGGACGTCTTCGAGGTCGATGAGGATGCAGATGCGTTGACCTTGCGTGGGTTCGAAGACGGTGTGGAGGAGGCGGGCGAGGTCGAACGGGGGGAACTGCCTGAGGGCCGGGTCCGCGATGATTTCGGGAGCGTAGATGTCGGTGGTCACGGATCGGATCCGAGGTGGTTGAGGAGGAGCATGGAGAAACATGGCGGTGAGGCAAGGAAAGTCTGAGTGGGCTACGCTCCGGGGTGCTGGGAGGATTCAGTTGGGAAGCAGCTTGCGGGAAAGGCCGCGGCAGGGTTGGGTTCCGGCAGAGGGCAGCGGCGCCGGAGCTGCCCGAAATGGAGATTCATGAGCAAAGCACGGACAGTTTGGATCACGGGCGTCTCGCGGGGACTGGGGCGGGCCATGGCGGAGGGGTTTCACGAGCGGGGCTGGACGGTGGCCGGTTGTGCCCGGTCGCCGGAGACCATCGAGGAGCTGCGGAAGCGCTTTGGGGAGAATCATTATTTTGGTGTGGCCGATGTGGCGTTGGACGAAGAGGTGAAGCTGTTCGTGCGGGGGGCGCAGGCGCGCACGGGTTCGCCGGATCTGTTGTTGAACAATGCGGCGCTGATCAACGCATCGGCTCCCCTTTGGGAAGTGCCCGCGGAGGAGTTCGACCGGGTGATCGACACCAACGTCAAGGGAGTGGTGAACATGTTGCGGCACACCATCCCCTTGATGATGGCGGCGGGGCGCGGGATCATCGTGAATTTCAGTTCGGGTTGGGGCCGGTCGGCGAGTGCGGAGGTGGCTCCCTATTGCGCGAGCAAGTGGGCCATCGAGGGCTTGACCGCGGCATTGGCGCAGGAGCTGCCGGATGGTTTGGCGGCGGCGGCGTTGAACCCCGGCGTCATCGACACGGACATGCTGCGCTCCAGCTTTGGCGAGTCTGCGGCGGCCTATCCCGGGGCTGGGGATTGGGCGCGACGAGCGATCCCTTATTTGATCGGGCTTGACGTGGAATGCAACGGCCAGGCCTTGACTGTGCCGGGATGATCGCGAAGTGCTCATGAGAAAGGAGGACAGCGGAAGGATCTTGACCGGCGAAGAGGCTACGGAGGCTTTCGGTGAGGATCTCGGGCGCGCCGCCCGGCCCGGCGACGTCGTCTGTCTATGCGGAGCGCTGGGAGCGGGAAAGACTCGCTTGGTCGCGGGCATGGCCCGGGGGCTCCAATCCGCCGCGCGGGTGACGAGCCCGACCTTTTCCATTGTGCACGAGTATGTGGACGGGAGAGCGCCCTTGTTCCATTTCGACTTTTACCGCCTTGAGGGACCGGAGGAGCTATGGGCTTTGGGATGGGAAGAGTATCTGGACCGGGAGGGCGTGGTGGCTGTCGAGTGGGCGGACCGCTTTCCCGAGTTGATTCCCGGCGGGGCCAGTTGGTGGCGTCTTGAGCAGGCGGGAGGGGACCGGAGGAGGATTGTGAGACGACGGGGTTTCGTGGAGGGAGAGGCGCGGTGAGGGTTTTGGTAGTGGAGTCGTCGACGTCGCGGCTGAGTCTGGCGTGGTTTGAAGGGGGCCGCTGCCGGGCGTCGGAAACGGTGGAGACCGAGCGGGGCCGCGATTCCGAGCTATTCCCCGCGCTGGGACGTTTGTTAGAGGCTGGGAACGCCGCGGTCATGGAGGCCGAGGTGATCTTGGTGGGTTTGGGGCCGGGGAGTTACACGGGGGTGCGCATTGGGATCGCCGTGGCTCAAGGGCTCTCCCTGGGATGGGGAGCGCGAGTCACGGGCCGGAGTTCGCTCTTGGGACTGGAGGTGGAAGAAGGTTGTGAAGACTATCATGTGGTGGGCGATGCGCGCCGCGGCCGGGCTTGGATGGCGCGAGTCTCCAAGGGGGAGCTGCGCGGAGACTTTGCGCTGCGGCCGCTGGCGGAGACGGAGGGGATGGTGCGCTCGTTGTTGGGCGAGAGTGCGGTGGTGGTGAGTCCGGATCCGGAACCGTTGTTTCCTGGAGTTTCGGTGGCCCGGCCCAGTGCGGAAGGGTTGGGTCGCGCTGTGCTGGGACAGGGGGACGGGGGGCTGGCGGACGAGGGAGGGAATTATGGCATCGAACCGATTTATTTGGCCCCGCCCTATATCACTCAGGCGCGGAAGCGAAGGGCGGGAGGGGGATTTGAGACCTAAGATTTCAGATCTGAGATCTGAGAATTGGCCGCTGGGCGAGAGAAGGCAGGATTCTTCTTGGATTCGCGGCGAAGCGGGCTAAGTCTGGGGCTCCATGCTCTCGGTGGTTTCCGAACAGGCTACGCCGCGTCTGGGCCGGAATACCGCGTTCGCGTTTCGCGTTGTTCTGGCTTTGTTCTGGTTGTACGACGGTTTGGCGGCGCGGATCCTTTTCCCGGATCCGGCGATGTTGGAGGGTTTTAGTGGGGCGGCTTCGGTGATGGGGCTGCCGGCGGGACGGGTTTCGGCGATGCTGGGGAGTGCGGAGATGGCTTTGGCGGTGTTGGTGGCGCTGGGAGTCTTCCATCACTGGACCTGTTTGGCGCAGCTCCTGTTGGCGATGGCCTTGGTGTGGTTGGGCTGGCCGGCTGGCGGCGGCTGGTTGCACCGGGTTTTTTCGGTAATGCCGCTGGGGGCGTGCATCGTGTTTTTGTGGGCCTATGGTCCGGGTTCCTACAGTCTTCGTCCTCAGGCGAAACCCAAGAACGCCTGGACCCGGGGCTAGCGAGGGAGCTAGTGAGAGAATGAAGGCGGCAGTGACGGGTGGGGCCGGCTTTATCGGCGCGCATCTGGTCCGGAGGCTGGCGGATGAACCCCGCTACGGGGTGGGAGGCATCGTGGTGGTGGACCGGTTGACCTATGCGGGTTCGCGGGAACGAATCGCCGGACTTGGGGACGAAAGGGTGCGGCTGGTCGAGTTGGACATTGTCGATGCTGGGGCTCTGGCCGGGCTGTTCCAAGCCGAGGAGATTGGAGCGGTTTTTCATCTCGCCGCGGAAAGCCACGTGGACCGTTCGATTGCCGGTCCGGGCGATTTTGTCAGAACCAATGTGCTCGGGACCTATTCGGTCTTGGAGGCGGCCCGGCGGCGCTGGGAGAGCTTGCAGGGCGCGGCCCGGGACGAATTCCGGATGGTGCACGTATCGACCGACGAGGTGTTTGGAGCGCTCGGAGAGGAGGAGGCTCCATTCCGGCCTGACTCGCCGGCCCGGCCGAACAATCCTTATGCGGCGACGAAAGCGGGGGGCGACATGATGGTGCGTGCCTGGGGACGAACCTACGGCCTGCCGGTGGCGACCGTGCATCCGTGCAATGTCTATGGGCCCTGGCAACATCCGGAGAAGTTCATCCCGCGCCTCATCCTGCGCGCTTTGGAGGGGGGGAGACTGCCGGTTTACGGGAAAGGGGAACAGCGGCGGGAATGGTTGTATGTGGAGGATGTCTGTGAGGGACTGCTGGCGGCGTGGCTCCGGGGCAGGCCTGGCGAACGTTATTTGTTAGGGGGAACGGGAGACCGGGCCAATATCCAGGTGGCGGAAGCCCTCCTCGACCTGGTGCGACGCTTATCGGAGAGAGGCCGGGAAGCCGCCGTCGAGTTTGTCCAAGACCGGCCCCGGCACGATGCGCGTTATGCGTTGGACGCGGCCAGGACGCGGGAAGCCTTGGAATGGACTGCCGCTACCTCCTGGGAGGAAGGACTGGACCGCACGGTGCGATGGTATGTCGAGAACGAGCCGTGGGCCCGGGAAATGGAGTGGCGCGCCGGGCGCTGGGGGATAGGACGTCTTCGCCGATAGGAAGGGCGCCATGATCAACGGAACGGGGGAGACACGGCGGGGCGTCTTGTTGGCCGGGGGCTGGGGGCGGCGGCTTTTTCCGCTGACGGCGGCGGTGAGCAAGCAACTGCTGCCTGTTTACGACAAGCCCCTGGTCTACTATCCGCTCTCCGTCTTGATGCTGGCTGGGATCCGGGAGATCGCGGTGGCGACGGCGCCGGAGCAGGCTCCGGCGTTTCGCCGGTTGTTGGGGGACGGAAGCGGGTGGGGGTTGCGGTTTTCCTACTTGGAACAGAGCCAGCCGAAGGGCTTGGCCGCCGCACTGCTGTTGGCCCGGGAGTTTCTTGCCGGTGGTCCGTGTTGTTTGGCTCTGGGCGACAACATTCTTTACGGCCAGGAACTGACGCGGCTGTTGCGGCGGCTGGCGGAATTGAAGGAGGGGGCCGGAGTGTTCGGCCATTACACGGCCGAGCCGGAGCGTTACGGTGTGGTTACGCTGGATGACGGCGGCAGGGCCGTGGCGATCGAGGAAAAGCCGGCGCATCCGCGTTCGCCCTGGGCCGTTCCGGGATTCTATTTTTTCGACGGGGAGGCTTGTGCGATGGCGGCGGACTTGCAGCCTTCCGGGCGTGGGGAGCTGGAGATTACCGATTTGAACCGGCTTTACCTCGAGCGCGGGCTGCTGCACGTCGAATTGTTAGGACGGGGAGTGTCCTGGATGGATGCGGGCACGCCGGATGCCTTGGCGGAGGCGACGGAACTGGTGCGCGCGGTGCAGCGGCGACAGGGGCTGATGATCGCCTGTCCGGAGGAGATTGCCTGGCGTCAGAGTTGGATCGGGGTGGACGAATTGCGGGCGAGCGCGGCCCGGCACGGCCTGACGGCCTATGGCGCTTACTTGCAGCGGCTCGCGGATCAGGGGTGAGGAAGAGGAATTTCAGATTTCAGACCGGTCAGTCCTGCACATTTCCCTGACCGCCCCCAGACTGGTAGTCTCAGAACTCCTGATCTCGAGGAATTTGGATGAGCTGGAAGGGTATGTGGCGCGGGCACTCCTGCCCGCGAACTTTCTAGGCTCACTCGGCGGACAAGAGTGTCCGCCCCACAAATAGAGTGTCATTCACGGAGTGGCGGTCTCGCTTTGGCTCACTCTTATTCCCCTGTATCCATTATCTTCC
>JBGTBW010000283.1:0-12099 GCA_041749135.1 Verrucomicrobiales bacterium | reverse complement strand
CACTTGCCGGCTGATACACCCGCTTCCGGATCCGCCGCCCCATCCAGTCGTAGTCAAAGAGCAGCTTCACGCTTTGCGCAGCAGGAATTCCAGATACCGCCTGCGGCTGCGTCTCCATCGATATCAGCCGGTCTTCCGCATTCCAGCCATAGATCCACCGCCCGTCGCCAAGCAGGTTGCCGTCGGCGTCATAGTTTAAGGTCTCACTCGCCCGCGGCACATACACTTCTCCGGTCTCCGGGCTGCCTGCCGGCTGGCCCTGCGCGTCGTAGCTCTGCACCGTCACCCCGAGAAATCCCGGCCGGCCTGTGTGCGCTAGCTCCCGGTGGTAGTAATCGTCCTGCCGCGCTGCGTTCACGGTGTTGACCTTCACTGTAGGATGGATCGACATTCCCGCCACGTCAAAGCTATCCGGGTTGGCGATCCCCGTGAGCTGATTGAGGTTGTTGGCCGTGTAATAAAACGCCCGGGTCCCGTTCCCAGCGCTGTCCCCTCCACTGTAGGCCGAGGTCCGGTTCCCGATCGAGTCGTAACCGTAGCGGTAGGTCCGTCCCAAATATCGCAGGCCCGCTCCCCCATACCACCGTTTCGAGGCTTCCGTCAGCTCGCCCCGTTCGTTGTAGCTGTCATACAACCACCAGGACAGGTCTTCTACCGTGGCCTTCGTGCGCTGGCTCAGCGCATTGTAGAGGTAAGCATGCGAGGATACCGTCCCCAACGAGCTTGCCGAGGAGGACACCGCCGCGAGTCTCCCGAAATTGTCGTAGCTCTGGGTCGTGCTGAGAATCGTCAGATAGTTCCGGTATGTCGCTTTGGTCGTGAGCCGGCCCGATGTCCAACCGTAGCTCACCAGATCGGCAGAGTCCCAGTAGACGTTCGTCGGCAAACCGGTCGTCGCCGAATAGTAGGACGAACTGCTCAACAGCGTGCTCCGCACACGCGCGATCAGGTTCCACCCGTCGTAGACGTAGATGTCGGTGTCTTCGCCGGAGTTCCCCGTGAAGCTCCCATTGAAGTAGAGGTAGTCGTTCGAGTTCACCGGCGCGCCTGAGGCAGTGTGGCCGACAGTGTCGAGCCGGTCAATTCCGCTCTGTCCAGTCCGGCTCTGCTCCAGCTTCATAGTGTCGGCCTTCTGAAAATGCGCAGCACGAGTCTCAATTCGACCACCGGGGCGTCGGAGCTCGCGTTCGAGCGCACAATCAGAGCGGCCGCTTCGAATTCTTCGCGCCGTCGCCCGGCTTCCCCACTTCTGATAGCCAATCCGCCGATGCCGGCAAAATGCCGCAGCACTGACTTCGCTGCGCTGCCAATCCTCAAGCAGCCCGGCCTTCTCTTCAACGGTGTAGCGTCTCCGTGCCATGTGCCGAGCCTAGCCGCTCCCTCACATACTGCTACATATGGTCCGCCTAGGACGGCCTATTATCTTGCTTACCATGCAGACCTCCACATCAACTTGAGTCTCTGATTGCATTCTTGCCCTGACGCTATACGCGTCGCCCCAAGGACTCCATAATAAATCGTCAATGTTTTCAATCGACATCGCCTTTAAACACTCACGAAGATCGTCGCCTGAGATTCTAACCCACTCACCGCTTGCTCCCAAAACGCGATCTCTCATGTCCGTTTCGTACAAGAAAATCGCCTTGTACACAAGAAGCCGAAGACTATCTTTTTCTCTGTAGGCCACCCTATGACGTTCCAGGTCTCTGCTACGAATGCATGCAATAGAAAAAATAATAACAGCTGCCACGCAACAAATTACGATGGTTGCACATTTATACGCTGTAGCGCTCTTCATTATGCTAACGCCAAGTATTCACTGATCGCATCACTTGCCAAGGTCTCTCCTCACCCGGCGTCTCCCTGAATTTCACGAGCCTGTCCCTGGAGCACCGTGTGCTCGTCTGCGGCGGCCAGCCGTTCGGAGGCCTCGGCCCGAGCGGTCCGGCGGAGCCTGGCGGCGCTCTCCGCGGCCTTCACGGGTTGAACGGCCGGGTCGAGTTCGAGTCCATCGGCCTCTTGTCGGAGCCGTTCGGCCTCCCGGCGCTGGGTGTCAGCGTCGGCCTTCAAGGCTTCCAGGTCCGCGGTGCGGGCTTCGAGATCGGCCAGCGCGTAGCCAACGTCCGCGACGGCTTCGATGGTCTTCGGATCGAAGGCGGCGGTGGATGGAACGTTGACAAGAGGTTGAACGGCAGCGGTCATGGCAAAAAAATACCGGACTTTGCGGCACAAAGCGAGGGACGTCGCCCCTTTGACTTCTGCATAAGGGAAGTCAAATCCATCTACCTAAGGGCACTCGACGCTCTGAGTGCAGCCACGGCATCTAGCTTCCAGAAAGCAGCAGAGCTGGCGGACCGGCGGCTCCACGAGATCGAGCAAGAGCTGACTCGGAACCAGAACATCGAAGAAGCCAAGAAAGTGAGAGAACTGAGAGATCAGTTACGCGCTCCTTCGCCTGCCGAGCCGGCTTCTGCGAGCACCGCGAATGGCATTGCGGACTTCGTGTCGATTCCGGAGGGCGCGTTCTCCATGGGCGACACCTTCGAGGAAGGGTATCCTCGGGAGCGTCCTGCCCATCGGGTTAAGGTCAGTCGGTTCTCCATCATGCGAACGGAAGTCTCGAAAACTCTTTGGAATGACGTGCGCGAGTGGGGTCTGGCTAACGGTTACGCCGACCTGCCGGAGGGCGGCGGGAAGGGTCCGGATCATCCGGTGCATACCCTGTCGTGGCACGACGCCGTACGGTGGTGCAACGCGTGGAGCGAAAAGGATGGCCGGACTGCATCTTACGGGCTCAAAGGGGCCATCTACCGGTCGCGAAACGGCGAGCCGGAATGCGACTTCACGGCTGATGGCTACCGGCTGCCAACGGAAGCCGAATGGGAGAAGGCGGCGCGAGGTGGCCTTCATCGGAAGCGTTTCCCCTGGGGAGAGACGATCAGCCACGCCGAAGCGAACTATTTGAACACCGAAGGGACCGCTTATGATCTGGGCGTTTCAGGGGGAACACATCCGGCGTTCACGGATGGATCCCCGCCGTTTACCGGGGCGGTCGGATCCTTCGGACCCAACAAATACGGGCTCCATGAGATGGCCGGCAACGTATGGGAATGGTGCTGGGACTGGTTTCAAGCTGACATTTACGAAAGACGGTTCCCATCGGATCCGCAGGGGCCGGAAGGCGATTCCCTTAGAGTTGTTCGCGGGGGAGATTGGGGACATGCGGCGGTCCATGCGAGAGTGTCGGCTCGGCAAGGAGTGAAACCGGAAGAGAGCAGTTACCATGGTGGGTTCCGCTGCGCGGTATCTCGTCCGGAGCCATGAGCTGGCCTCGCGATTCTGGATCGTCTCCCGGCGGGTGGTGTTCATCATCTGTGGTGTGGCTTGGGTTTCCAGCCCGGCAGAGGCTCTTGCGCCACTTCTTGGCTCACTTTCGTGCAATTTGCCTCACCACGCTTCACTTGACAAACCCGGCCAGATTCGAGGAAAGTCACGACGTAACTCGTTGTTTTTCAACCCTTAGTCCCGTGCTGAGTCCCCTGAAGCCGCAGTGGGCCCAGCAGGATTCGAACCTGCGACCAAGGGATTATGAGTCCCCTGCTCTAACCACTGAGCTATAGGCCCGGGCGCAGCGGAGAGATCCGGTAAAGCGACGCTTTCCTTCAGCCCATCCTCTGGTCCCGCCTACTAGGCCTCTCCCGAGGGCGAGGGCAAGGAGAATTCCTGCCGGGCACAGCCCCCGAAAGCCGGAGGACCAAGCGGATCACCGGGCGCAATCAGCCGTTCGGCAGGCCCCCACGGGCATGGCAGAGGAAAACCAGAACAATTTCTCCCGGCAGCGAGGCTGGTGTTCGCCGCCCGGGACCCCACAATGACCTTCTTGGCGAGCTTTGCGCTTCTTGGCGAGGGATGCATCGTCGAATGTGCCCAGGAATGGAGATGGCGGAACGGACTACGTTCCCCTCTGGTTTCCAAACAAGTCGATGTGCAGGCGGGTGCAGTAGCGAAATCCGCGGTCCTTGCATATCTCCACGATTCTGCCGGCCCGTTCCCTGAGCTGGGCCGGGCTGGTTCCCTCGGGCATGAGCAGGACGCGATGGGCCGGAACCTCACCGCCCAACGCGGCGAGCAGATCATCGATCTCGGCGAGATCCCCTTCCCCTCTCACCACGAACTTCAACTGATACGGATAAGCGGCGATCCATTGCCGGATGACGTCGGGCTGAAGCCGCAGCTCCTCGTGCCGGTGGATCCAAGCGGCGCCTGCTTCGCTTTCCGATGGGGTAGAGTTCGCCAATTTCGGACTCAAGGAAGCCAGATCACATGCGATTCCATCCGGTCTCACCGTGCCCGCAGTCTCAATAGTGATGTGCTTGCCCGCCTCGCGCAGCGCCGCCGCCAATGCGTGGATTCCTCGGGCCACCATGGGTTCGCCTCCGGTGAGCACGGCGTGCACGGCAGGATACTGCAGGACCTCCTCCACCACGCTGGCAACCTCCCGCATTTCGCCCTCCGGTTCCCACGAAGCATAGGGAGTATCGCACCAGGAGCAGCGCAGATTGCAGCCTGAAGTGCGGATGAAGACGGAAGGCGCCCCCGTCAGTTCTCCTTCACCTTGGATGGAATAAAAGATCTCGGAAAGGAACAAGGTGAAGAAAGCTATCCGAAAACGCCGCGGCGTCGCCGGAGAATCCGTAGCCTTTGGATTCGTTGTCGCCGGTTTGGCGACGACTCTTCAGTGCTTCTTGAACCCCTGCCCCGGCCAAGGCCGGTGACTGTGGCGGTCAGGCGTGGCATCCGCGACGCAACCCCGGCAAGCCCCGCACCCCCGCAAGCCCCAGTTTCGCCCCCACTTCGAAAGCGGCGGCTCGTCCAGAAGGCGCAAACTCCCCCGCAGCGCACAAAGATTCTTCCTCCGTCCCTGTCGGCTCTTGAATTTCTGGTCCATCTGTGGGATATTTTCCAAATCGCAGCCGGGCACAATCCCGTGCGTTTCTCAGTCTCAAGGTTCCCTCCATGAACGATCCCTTTTCTCCAGCCGAATCGACCGCCGAATCCACTGCCGATTCTTCTGTCCACCGAAATATGCAAAGTGCGCGCGATCACGTCCGTCAGGCCGCCGATGAACTCCGCGCCGCAACTGCCGCCAAAGCTCAGCAATTCCGCGACGCGGCGGAGGACCGGGCCCACCGCGTAAAGGGCATTGCCGAATCGGGTTGGGAAGATGCCAAAGTCAAGGCCCAGGACTTCATGGCCGAAACCGAGGATTACGTGAGAACGAACCCGACGAAATCCGTCCTCACTGCCCTGGGCGTCGGCTTCGTCCTCGGTCTGCTTTTCAGGCGCTAATCCCGCCTGCACCTCGTTCACTCCTTTTTTAATCTCGCCCCGGTGACTGCGCCAGGCTCCTCACCCCGCGTCGCCGGACCGTGACCGACTTTCCCGTAGACGAGCGGAGTCTGTTCCAAAGGGTGGCCGCCTTGCGGACCGCAGTGGCGTCGCATCTCGATGCCCGGTTCCAGCTCTTGGCTCTCGAGGCCGCGGAGGCCCGAGGGCTCCTGGCCAAACAGGCCCTCCTTCTGGGCTCCGCAGTGTTGGCGCTTATTTTTGGCTATTTCCTGGTCCTTTCAGGCGGCATCGCCCTGATCGCGCACCTCCTGCAGTGTCCTTGGTGGCAGGTCGCCCTGGCCGCCGGCATTGCCCATATCGGCCTGGGAATCCTATTGTTCTTGCTGGCCCGCCGTTTCCTGGCCAGAAGGCTGTTTGCCGATTCGCGAACGGAACTGCAAAAAGACCGCCTATGGCTGACCCACAAACGCTGAAGCCCGGCCGGCCCAGCCGCGCCGAACTTCTCGTCATCCTGCAAGGAAGTCGCGCAGACTTGCTCGCTCTCCTACAACGCAGACAAGATCCGGCTTCCCCAGAGATATGGCTGCGCCGGGTCCGCAGCCAGCCCTGGTTTTGGTCCGCCGGCGGACTGGGCCTCGCCTTTCTGGCCGGCGCTTGGCTCTTCCGGCGTAAACCCAAGTCTTCGCTTGCCGCACGCCGCCCTATCGCTAAGATCGCCATCCGCGATCTAGCCCTGCCTCTCGTCCTGACCGCCGCACGGCCTTACTTGCAGCGGTTTGCGGAACAGCGCCTCGCACCGTATATGCAACGCTGAATCATGTCCGGAGAAGTCGCTCAGTCGGAAATCGTCCAAACCCTGGGCCATGTGGACGATTATCTAAAGATCGGTCAGCAATACGAGGCTTCCGATATTCACCTGCCCACCAACTCCAAACCGCATTGGCGCAGGCACGGTCTTCTCGGCCCCATCTGGGAAAACTCCGATACGCTCTCCCCCGAAGACACCGAGCGCCTCGCTCGCGGATTCCTCCAAACCAAGGAATTGACGCGCTTAGAGAAAACCGGAGATGTCGACTTCGCCTACGCCACCAACTTCGGGCGGTTCCGGGCCTCCGTCGTCCGGCAGCGTCTCGGCCTGGACATGGTCTTCCGGATCATCAACACGGAAGTCCGCAGCTTCGAACAGCTCGGCCTCCCCCCCACCATCCGGCCCCTGACCCAATATCACAACGGTCTCGTGCTGGTGACTGGGTCTGTCGGCAGCGGCAAGTCCACCACCCTCGCCGCCATGATTGACCTGGTCAACCGTCAGCGGCAAGATCACATCATCACCTTGGAGGATCCCATCGAATACATCTTCGAATCCAAGAGCTGCCACGTGAACCAGAGGGAAGTTCACACGCACACCGAGTCATTCGGCACCGCACTGCGAGGAGCCTTGCGTGAAGATCCCGACGTCATCATGGTCGGAGAAATGCGCGACCTCGTCACCATCCAACTGGCCATCACCGCCTCGGAAACCGGGCACCTCGTCCTGGGCACCCTGCACACCGGAAACTCCGCCCGGACTCTCGACCGCGTTCTCGACGTCTTCCCCGTCGATCAACGCGAACAGATCCGCATCATGGTCTCGGAATCCCTGCGCGGCATCATCAGCCAGCAACTCATCCCCCGTATCGACGGCCAAGCCCGCGTCCTCGCCGTCGAACTTCTGGTCAACACCCCCGCCGTCGCCAACTGCATCCGCGAAGGCAAGACCTTCATGCTCCCCGGCATCATGCAAACCGGCAAGAACGTCGGGATGATCACCATGGATGACGCCCTCAAAAACCTCTACAATAAAGGGCTGATCTCCCAAGAGGAATGCATGAGCCGCGCCGAAGATCAGATCGAAATGCGTAAACATTTCGAACACTGAAGTTCAACAGCGGCGCGAACCTGACAGTATCTGATTTTCCATGGCCCAGATCGACGACTACTTCCGCCTCCTCGTTTCGGAAGGCGCCTCCGACCTGCACCTCAGCGAAGGACAGCCGCCCAAAATGCGCATCCACGGCAGCATCCACGCCATCAACGATGATACGCTGACCTCGGAGCGCCTCGGGCTCATGCTCGAAGAAATCTGTGAACCGCAAGCCTGGGATCGCTTCCGGGAACGCGGAGATCTCGATTTCGCCTACGAAATGGATGCTGACTCCCGATTCCGCTGCAATTACCTCAAGCAAAGCAAAGGCGACGCCGCCGTCTTTCGTCTCATCCCCACCAAAATCGCCACCCTCGAGCAGCTCGGAATCCCCTCCGTTGTCCGCGAGTTCGGCCACCTCCGCAGCGGCCTCGTCTTGGTCACGGGCCCGACCGGCTCCGGCAAGTCCACCACGCTGGCCGCCCTCATTGACTACATCAACATCAATTTCGCCCGGCACATCATCACCGTCGAAGAACCCATCGAGTTCGTTCACAATAACAAAAAATCCATCATCACGCAGCGCGAGGTCCCCATTCAAACGCCCACCTTCTCCGATGGCCTGCGCGCCGCACTCCGGGAAGATGCCGACATCGTCCTCGTCGGCGAGATGCGCGACCTGGAAACCATCTCCCTCGCGCTCACGGCCGCGGAAACGGGACTCCTCGTCTTCGGGACTCTCCACACCAACAACGCCCGCAAGACCGTCGACCGTCTCATCGATGTGTTCCCCTCCGATCAGCAAGCCCAGGTGCGAACGATGCTCTCCGCCTCCCTGCAAGGCGTTGTGGCGCAGCTCCTGTGCAAACGGTCCGACGGCAAAGGTCGCGTCGCCGTCAACGAGATCCTCGTCTCCACCCCCGCCGTTGGAGCCATCATCCGCGAGGGAGCCACTCAAAAGCTCTACGACGTCATCACCGGCGGCAAGTCGCGCGGCATGAAATTCATGGACGAAGCCATCCACGAAAAGCTCAAGACCGGCCTTATCTCGCCGCTCGAAGCCTACATGAAAGCCATCGACAAGAACCGTTTCAAGGAATTCCTCTCTGCCGAGGATTCCGCCATCGGCTACGCCTCCGGCAGCGGTCTCGATCGCTAACTTTCCAGAGTTCCTTCACCCCAGCCCGGCGCCGCCTTCCGGTGCTCGGGGATTGCAATCTCCAAGAGTTGCAGCGCCAGCCCGCCTGAATCATGGCCTCCAGCCGGCTCGATGACCCAGCCGAGCCAAGTTGCATTCGCCCCTGCTGCCGCTTATCGAATTCCCATGTCCAATCAGAAGGCCGCCATCGTCTTCACTTGTCCGGAATGCCGAGCCGAGCTGAGCGTCGAACCCGCCCGCGCCGGTGAGACCGGGCCCTGCCCCAATTGTGGAGCCGGCATCTGCGCCCCCTTCCAATCAGAAGTTCAGGGCGAGGGAGAGGACGTCGCTGCCTCTTCCACAACAGGGACCGGGCCGGCTTCTTCCACCTCTTCTCCCGATTTCCAGCCGCCGGAGAAGCGCTCTCGCCCGTCCACTCACGGCTCCGAGGATAGGCAGACCGGAGTGGGCGCCCCACCATCGAGTGTCGAAGAGCGCGCAAGCGCAGCGGCAATCACCCGTGAGACGGCGGATTCCCCCTCTCCGGATTCTCCACCCCCTGATCCCGCTTCGGCAATCCGCATCTTTCGAGACGCCGCCAACACCGCCGTTCCCGCCCCTCCTGCCCCACTCGCCCCCGCCGCGAAAAAACCCCTCTCCCTCACTGCCATGGCGATCCTGGCAGTCTGCGGCATCGCGCTCGTTGTTGGCCTCTCTTTTCTCCTTCGTTCCCCGGGATCACCCGGTGGTTCTGCTGAATCTCCCGGTTCCGGCGCCTCTCCCGAATCGAGCCCCTTGGGAAACCAAAACTCCTCGGATCCCGTCCCCTCTCTCATCCCGGGAGAAACCACCGCGTCCGACAGCGCAACGGCCCTTTCCAGCCTGCCGCAGGATACTTCTCGCCTCGAAGACCTCATCGGTTCCGCAGATTCCTTCGAGGTGCCCGACTTTGCTGATGCTTCGGAAGCCCCAAGCTCAGGTCTGTCCGGAGCCGATCCGGATCTGAATGCTGATCCCCCAGCCGCCCTCGAAGGCGAGGCGGCTGAGATTAGTCATTTCGAGAATCCGGATTTTCCCACCACCGGCGAGGGAAGTCTTTTGTCCGGCGCCCGAGAATTCATCCAAGCCTATACCTCAGCGGAGACTTGGGAAGCGCTGATCCCCATGACCCGGGACGGCGAAACACTCCGTGCCGAAATGAGCGCCTATTACGAGACCCATCCCCACCAACCCGATCCCGCCACCGCCCTTTCCTTCGTCAACATGCACCCCGGTGATGATGGCGGCTCGCGTTACTTCATCTACATGGTCTCCACCAAGTCGCATCCGGAAGGGTTCCTCATGAATGTGGAAGCGAAGGAGAACGCCTACTACGCAAATTGGAGATCCTTCATCGAGTTCAAGGACAAGCTTTTCGACCACTTCGCTCGCAATCCCAATGTTCAAGATTCACGCGAGGGAGCCACCTTTCACGTCTTCCTGAGCCGCGCCCACTACTTCGAAGATGACGTTCCCGATGCCGATGAAAAACTGGCTTTCGAAGCATCCATCCCCGCCGGAGAAAGAACCCCCTTCCCAGTCTTCGTCCCACTCTACACAGACCTGGGAAGGAAACTCGACCGCGAGCTGCAGTGGGGACGCAGTTACCTGGTCGTCGCCGACTTTCGCTGGTCTCAAGATCCCAGCGCCTCCGGCTCGGAACCCTACCTGAGGATGATGCAGATTCGCCGTTTTTCCTGGAATCAGAATCTGAAAGCCGAAGGCGAACCCTAGCTTCTCCACGTAGCGGAAGACACAAGTCTTCCGACGGTATGGACGCTGGCCCCCGGGAGGCCGGGATTCTTACGAATCCCGCTACGGGGCTCCGCGAGAGCTTCTCCACGTAGCGGAAGACGCAAGTCTTCCGACGGCATCGACCCTGGTCCGCCTCGCCGCACAAGCCCGCGCCGCATGTGCTCCGTCGCCCCCGATTGCACCCGCCCCCGGCTACCGGGGCAACTCTCTCGCAAAATCCCAATGAGCGATGCGCAGCCGCTCCACCACTTCAGGATGCTCCACCGCAAAATTGCGCCGCTCCCCAGGATCCCGCCCAAGGTCGGAAAGAAAGAGTTCCGTCAGATTCTCCTCCTTGTCTCCCAGGCTTGTGTCCCGAGCATTGCCGATCAACTTCCAGTCCCCTTCCATCACCGCCCACTGCGCAGCTTCCGGATCCCCACCGGTCATCCAGTGCAACCTGCGCTCCGGTGCAGCGGCGTCGCCCTCAAAAATCACCTCCCGCAGACTTCGCCCGTCCAACTTGCACCCGGGAAGCGCAACACCAGCAAGCTCGGCCAATGTCGGCAGCCAATCGCAGCTATGCGCAGCCGCAGCGCGTTGCTCGTCTACCGCAATCCTTCCCGGATAGCGCACGATGGCCGGAACCCGGATCCCACCCTCGAACAAACTAAATTTTGCTCCCCGGTATGGTCCGGCGTTCCCACCCCCGAAATGCGCCCGCTCCTCTGTGGAATGGCCGTGGTCGGATTGAAAGACCACCATCGTTTCCTCTCGCAGCCCCAGGGAATCGATCGCATCCAAAAGCCGTCCAATGCGCGCATCCATGCTGGAAACAAAAGCCGCGTAAAGATTTCGCGGATAGGAAAGGTCCTGGTAACGCTCCAACCACTCCGTTTCGCCTTGGTAAGGATAATGCGGCGTGTTTAGCGCAAAGAACAAGAAGAAGGGCCGGTCCCGATGCTCCCGCAGAAACGCAGTCGCTTCCTCCACCATGAGGTCCGGGAAAAAACGTCCCGGCGCATGCACCTCCTCGCCATTGCGCCACAAATCATGCCGGTTCGGACCCTGCCAATAGAAAAAATGCGAGAAATTATCGATGCACCCTCCCATGTGCCCGAACGAATAGTCAAATCCCTGTCCGTTCGGCATGTGTTCCGGGATGTAACCGAGATGCCATTTCCCGACGTGACCAGTGGCGTATCCCGCGTTGCGGAACATCTCGGCCATGGTGATTTCCTCCGACGGCATTCCCGGTTTCCCCTTTTCCGACGTCGTGTTGCCCGGCACGCCGGCGCGCACAGGATGCCTCCCGGTAAGCAGCCCTGCCCGCGAAGGCGAGCACACCGGAGCGGCGGCGTAAAAACGCGTGAACCGGATGCCCTCGCGCGCCAGACGATCGAGGTGCGGCGTCTCCAGGTCTTCCGAACCGTAAAGCCCGGTGTCCAAGGTCCCTTGATCGTCGCTGAGAATCACGACGACGTTCGGCGGACGCGCCCAAGCCCAGGACGTCCCCGCCAGAACTATCCACGCCCAGAAACAACCTCGCAGCAGCATCCCTCCATCTCACCCGGATTCGGGCCCGGCAACAAGCTCAGAACTCCTCATCTGGCGAGCGGATACAAGAAGGTCGAGACAAGAAGGGGAGCCGGAGGCCCTTGGCCTTCGAAACCTCCTGTAAGTAAGAGGCCTCGCAAAATCTGTATCGTAAGAATATCACTTTTTGTTGCGCTATCCTGCTCTTTCCTGCTACATTGCGGCCGTGGCAAAGGGCATACGAATCAAGCCGTCCAAGCACCCCAGATACCCGTGGGAGGCCTCCTGGGCTACCTACGTGAACGGGATCCGGACCCCGCGGCGGAAGTATTTTCGCAACAAGAGCGAGGCGGTCGATTTCCGGGCCCGGCACAGCGCTGCCCTCCATTCCGCGGGTCCC
>JBGTBW010000282.1:0-23533 GCA_041749135.1 Verrucomicrobiales bacterium | reverse complement strand
AGCGAAGCGAGACAGCCAGCCCGCACGGGCTGCCCGGAGGGCGGAGCGCAGCGACGGCAACGCGCGCGCAGCCGAAGGCGCAGGGCTGGGTGAGTACACCCTGTTCAAGCCTGAGGTAAGCGCAACGCAGTCCCCATGGGGCGTAGCCCAAGCAGAAAGAGTATGAGAAATGCGGCCTAACCTTTTCCCTGCCGTACGATCGCCTCCAACACGGCGAGGTATTCCTCGAAGGCCTTCCGGCCTTGCGGAGTCAGATGATAATGCGTGGCGCGCCGTGTTCCCGAGGTGTCGCGGCTGGAAACAACGTAGCCTTGGGCCTCCAGGGTCCGCAGGTGGGTGATGAGGTTCCCGTCGCTGAGACCTAGTTCCTCTCGCAGATCAGGAAAAGTCCACTCCGCGCGCCCGGCCAGAAGAGTCATGATCGACAGACGCCCGCGCTCGTGGATGACCTTGTCCAGCTTGCTGAAATCAATCATGGCCGCGCCTCCCGGCCGCCGCCACCGCCGTCCCGTAGATCACGTGGAAGAGCCCGAAAGTCGCGCCCATGATCAGCGAAGCCGATCCGGGACCGGCCGCCCAGAAAAGACCGCGCGGGCTTAGGGAGAGAGCCAGCAAGACGACGCCCGCCGCCAGAAAAACGAGACCCAGCCGGTGCAAAGACGGGGGGCTGAAGGACCAAGCCGAATGCAAGGCCAGCCCGTAGCATAATACCCATACCGAGGCGCAAACGCGAAAGTCGCCTCCCCCGAATGCGGCGGCGATGCCGGCGACGCCCCCTGCTGCCAGCGGCGGGAGAATGGCCCGCAGGGCCGCTTTCATGGGTCCGGAAAAAAACGGTTGTCCTTGAGCGCCCGCGCTTTTCCATAAGAGGAAAGTGTTGAAGGCGGCTGATACCGCCAGCACCCCGAGCCAAATCCCAAGGAATCCTGCCGGCGTGGCGTCGAGCGCCGTGACCCGCGCGAGCGCCGCCGCCAGAACGGCCAGGGTTCCTCCGGCAAGAGCCGCTTGGCCCGATATGGCCCGGTAGATCACCGCCCGCTCCATGAGGGCGCGAATCATTCGCAGATGCTCCTCAGCCTCGCGAGACGGTTCCACGGCCCAGTGTCCGGCGGCTGCGCCTTCCTGGCAACCGGCAAACCGTGTTGTTCACAACCCATGTGCTCCGCGAGTCCTTCGCGGTCGAACGTCCCAAATGGCTGGCCGTGGAAGCGGCCGATGACGTTCCAGGCGGGAGACTCGTCGCAAGCAGGTGTCTGCCCTGGCCGAGGCGGTGGAGCAGGAAGCGGCACGACGGATCTGGGAGCGGGATCGAACAAAGGCCGGACGTTTCAGGAATTCTCCGGCGGGCGCTGCCCGCGGCGCCGCTCCGACAGGCTTCTCACCGCACTAAGACCATGGCAAAACCGTCGTAACCCTTGGCTCCCACGGTTTGCAAGACGGTGCTCTCTAGCGATGGTCGCCGGCCTAACCATTCCAGGGCTGCCTGCGATCCCTGCACCCGCCCGTCCTCCGAGTCCGCATCAAGAATGTCTCCTGAGCGCACGACGTTGTCCAGGATGATGACGCTCCCAGGCCTCGTGAGTTTCACCGCCCATTCAAGATAGGCCACGTTGCCCGGCTTGTCGGCATCGATAAAGACGAAGTCGAAGGGCGGCAGTCCATCGGCCGCGAGCGCCGGCAGGATCTCGAGCGCTGGTCCCACCCGGAGATCGACAAGACCCGATAGCCCTGCCGCTGCGAGGTTGGCCGCCGCCACCGAGGCGTGCTTGGGATCGAGTTCGATAGTCGTCAGCCCACCATTGGACGGCAGCGCTCGCGCCAGCCAAATCGTGCTGTAGCCGCCAAGCGTCCCAATCTCCAGGATGCGTCTTGATCCATGCAGGCGCGCCAACAGATGCAAGAACTTGCCTTGCGCCGCGGAGACCTGGATAGGCGGCAACTCGGCGGCGAGACTGGCGGCGAGGGCGCGATCGAGAGCGGGATCCTCGCCGTGCAGCAGGCCCGTGACGTACTCATCCACCGTTTTCCACAGGCCGGGATCAGGCAAAGCATCGGTCGGCATAGCTATCCTTCTATTCCTTAAGCGCCGGACCGGCAATCTCACGTGGGCCCGATGAAGCGAGAAGTCCGCCCCCGAGGTTCGCCCGAAACATCCGCTCACCCAAGGGAAAGGCCCGTCAGGGCGGTTCCCGAATGGCAACCAGGTGATGGCGCGTTCTGACCAAAAGCGTCTTCCCAGTTAAAGCAGGGCTGGCCATGCAACTCTCGCCCATGCCGTTCTGCGCCAGGATCTCCAACGCGGGGGCGGCTTTCACCACAAAAACGTAACCATCTTCAGTCGCGTAATAGATTTTTTTGCCATCGGAAACCGGCGAGGCGGTGAAACCGAATCCGCTCTGACCCTGCCGCAGGCGTTCCCGGAAATGCTGGTTCCCTGTCTTTGCGTCGTAGCAGCTTATCACCCCCGTGTCGGCACAGCAGAAGAGGAAATCGCCGAGCACGATGGGGGTCTGCATGTAGTTTCCACCCCGCCGCCGCCACCAGGCGATGCCCTCTCCCTCCGCTTCCGGGTCCAGCGTTCCCCTGGCATCGATCTTCACGGCGTAAATAGGGGCGAGCGAGCCGTGCGCGTTGGTGATGAAGATGAGATCATGCGCGACGACCGGTGTGGGCACGGGGATGTCTCCCCCACCCTCCAACTTCCAGACCTCCTCGCCCGTCTCGAAATCATAGGCTCCGATGTGCTTGTACCCGTTGACTGCGACACGGGTATTCCCCTCCAAAACATAGATGGTAGGACAACCCCAAGTGGGCGCCTCGTCTCGCGATGTCCGCCAGATCGTCTCACCGGTCCCCACATCCAGGGCCGCGATGAAGGAGCCTTCCTGCACGTCGCATTGCAGGAGGACGCGCCCCCCGTGGATGATGGGAGAACTGGCAAAGCCCCATTGCGCGGTTTTCATGCGGAAATAGCCTGAATCGAGCAGCCCGAAGGACTTGCTCCAGAGCACCTCTCCGTCGAGGTTGAGACAGAACATCCCTTCCGATCCGAAAAAACTCACTACGTGGCGGCCATCGGTCGCCACTGTGCAATTGGCGTGGCTGGCCTTGGGATGCCGCCTGACCTGCGGCTTGCCCCGATGAACCTCCCGGTCCCAAAGAATCTCACCCGTCGAACGGTTCAGACACAAGACCCGCCAACTCTGCGGGCCCTCATCAGGGGAGGGGAGCACGTCCCCATAAAGACCGACCTTAAGTTCAGCCTCGCCCGATTCCGCAACCGCCGTGGTCAGGTAGATCCGATCTCCCCAGACAACTGGCGAAGAAAGACCCAGCCCCGGAATCGGGGTCTTCCAAGCGATGTTTGCGCCGGTCTCCGCGTCCCAGGTCAGCGGTCCCTCCGCCTCCACGACACCGGAGGCCCGCTCTCCACGAAAGCTGGGCCAATTCTGCTCGACTGCGGGCTCCGCGCCGGCGGACGCGTTGAGCGCGCCCGTTCCGAGGGCTGCGATCACCGGAATCCACCTATGAAGAACTGACATCTTTTTGGGGGTGATTCCGAGGCGGAACGGATGCACGTGCCTAATCTATGGGAAACCCGCCCTGGGCCGGAAGAGAAAAAACCTCCGAAGGACAGGCCCCTTCCAGCCCGCCGCTCCCGGTGCAAACCAGCGAGCGTCGAAGCTCCCTACGCCCCGCGGAATGCGGCGCCCCTATCATAGCTCTCGGAAAACTCGAGGTTGGAGGTCTCGGATTCAAGGCGGACGACTTCTGGCAGGGGTTAGCCCGCGGCCCGCACGAAACTGGCCACGGCGAACCCGAGATAGGTGCCCACAGCGTAACCGAGCAGGCCCGCAGCCATTCCCGGCCCTACCAAATCCGGCCGCTTCCGGCTGGCGGCGAGAGCCATCGCCGTCGAAGGACCACCCACAGCGGCCTGACTGGCCACGGCCACGGTATCCCATCCCAAGCCCCATCCCAACCGCCCGATGAGGGCGGCCACACCGAAAAGGAGGAGGCCGTGCCCGAAGACGACAAGGGCGGTGAATCCGAACACACCCGGCCCGGCCTTGAAAATCTCACTGATTACGGAGCTGATCCCAATGACAGCGAAGAAAAGGTGCAGAGCGACGTGTCCGAGGAGAAAGGCTCCGCGCAGCCGTCGCACCACGGGAATCTGACCCGTGAAAAGCGTGAATGTAGTTAGCCACACCACTTCCGGAAGAAAGGAGGCCCTCGATGCAGCCCACTGCGCCGCTGCGATCAGGAGCAGAGCCAGGGCACCCAGGGAGGCGACATCGATTGCCCGCAACGGGCCCAGCACCCCATCGTGGCCAGGGGAAGCCGGGGATGCGACGCTGCCGGTTTCGCCCGCGGGCGAGGGAAGAGCGCGCCGCCATCCCAGCAGGGCAGGTAATGTGAGGGTTGCGGCAAACCAAAGCGCCGTCAATACATTGTCGGAGGCCTGCGCCGCTCCGTAGATTTCGGTGGGTAAATCCACTGCCGATCCCACCGCGACGAAATTGAGGCTGCCGCCCGAATACGTGGCCGTCATGACGCCCGCGAGTTTCCAACTGTTTTCTGGAAAGGCGCCGCGAAAGGCAAAGCCGGCAATGATTCCGCAGAGGCAAGTCGCGGCCACGCCGATGCCGAAGGCCATGAGCATTTGGGTCCCGGCCCGGCGGAGATCACGCAGATCGATGGCCAAGAGCAGCCAAACGATGGCCATGGACACGACCGGCCCTTGCAAGATGTCGTAAACAGGGGAGACCGGGGTGAGGAGCGACAAATTGGAAGCCAAGGCTCCGAAGATGAGCACGAGCAGGGAGGGGCCCACCAGCGCCGCCCATGGAAACTTCGCGGACAGAATGTAGCCGGCGGCGGTGATCAGGCACACTGCCGCGGCGACCTGCAGCGGATCAGAAACCGGGCTCCAGGCGAAGGCGACCACGGATCTCCAGGGACGAGAGGCGTTCGCTCCGGGACGAGTGGCTCAAGACCAAGTCCGGGTTTCTTGGCGGATCTTGGGCATGGCGAATAGAATCAGGAAGATTACGGGTAAGACGGCCAGCCACCCTACCTGCAGGGCGATCAAGAGTGGGCCCAGGGAGTCAAAGAGGTTGAACATGGTGTCCATTCCGGGTGGGCTTGACCCCGTTCCCGTCGAGTGAGTCATAGCCTCTTTCTGAATGGCAAAACTTTCCCGCTGAATAGGGAGCGTCCAGATAGGGATGATCGCGGCGTAGAGAAGCTTTCCGGCCGCCCACGTGCGGAGAATCGGCACAGCCCGGCGGCGGCGGCGCAGGAGACCGATGGAGCCCAGGACCAGAAGACCGCCGAGGAGGAAGGCGACGATGGAGGAGGAAAACATGAAAAGCATATGGCGATCGTAGAACACCATCATCTCCGCCTCGTTCATGGGACTGGTCATGCGGACAAACGGACCACGAAAGATTACCATCCCGAGTCCCGACAGCGAACTGAGGATCGCGCCGATGCCAAATATCAAGCCGAAGATGCCGAAGACCAGCGGCCACGCGGAGGATTTGGCTGGGGCTGCCGGGACGGGTGGAGGGTCTGAGGGAAGCGCGGTCGCGTCCATAGCCGCATCGTATGCAGGAAATCTGGAACAGATCAACTTTGATCCCGCGGAGCGCCGCTGCCGTCTCCCCTCACTGGTTGCACCGGCACGACCAGCGTTTAGGTTCGCGGCCCACCGGCGTGCTTGTTCGCGTGTCCCTTTATGGATCTTGGTATTCTCTGGATTTCCACCGGGTTCTTCCTCGCCGCGTTCGGCGTGGCCTTGTGGGGTCTGCACAATCGGCGCCAGGCCCCGACTCCGCTCCGCTACGGCCTCATGGCGGCGGGGTTTGCGGGACAATGCGGTTTCCTGGCGATCCGGGGCAACGAAATCGGGCGCTGTCCGCTGACAAACGGCTTTGAGATCCTCGTTTTCGTCAGTTGGGCCACGGTCCTGCTCTATTTCGTCATCGGCACTCCGTTCCGGCTTTCCCTCCTCGGGTTTTTCACCGCGCCATTGGCGGCAGTGCTGCACTTGCTGGGGTTGCTCTTGCCCCTGGACCGGCGTGTGGAACTCGGTCCTACCGATTTCTGGCTTGAGCTGCACGCGGCGGTTTCTCTCTTGGCCTACGGCGCCTTTGCCCTCGCCTTTTTAGCGGGCATCATGTTTCTCTTGCAGGACTGGCAGCTCAAGAGGGGCCGCTTGGAAACCCTTTTCTACCAACTGCCGGCGGTTCATTATCTCGGCCGGGCGCTGCAACGCCTCCTCCTCACGGGCTTCACGCTGTTGTCGTTGGGGATCGGCTCGGCCTTCATGATGCAGCGGTTCCCCGGCGTTCCCAAGCTGGCGCTGATCCTCTTGGTATGGACGGGCTACGGATTGGTGCTTCTGCTGCATCAGGTCCGGGGCCTGGGCAGCCGGTCCTCGGCCATCGCTGCGGTTCTGTGCTTTGCGCTGCCAGTGATGAGTTACTGGGTCCTGACCCGCAGCAGCCTTTAGCGATGCGTGTCTATTGTCTGGGGATCAGCCACCGTACCGCACCCGTAGGGCTGCGGGAGAGGCTGGCCGTGCCCGATAGGGAACTTTCCGCGGCGTTGGACTCGCTCCGAGACGTTTCCGGCGTTGATGAGGCTGTCGTCTTATCCACTTGCAACCGGGTCGAAATCTATGCCGCGGTCAAGCAGAGTGAGCCCACGGCCGACCCATCCGGTGCTCTTCTGAACTGGTTGCGCGCCCGAAGCCCTGACCAGCCGCCCGGCGAAGCCTTTTACCGGCACCCAACCCGGGAAGCCGTCGAACACCTTTTTTCGGTCGCCAGTGGACTGGACTCCATGGTCTTGGGTGAAACGGAAATCCTCGGCCAACTTAAGAATGCCTATGCCCATGCACACCGGGCCGGATCGACCGGCCGCGCTCTCAACCGGCTTTTCCAAAGCGCCTTTCGCGTGGCCAAGCGCATTCGGACCCAGACGCAGATTGCCCGCGGCGCCACCTCAGTGGGCGGGGCAGGAGTCGATCTCGCGGAGAAGATCTTCGGAGACCTTCGGCGTTGCCAAGTGCTCATCCTTGGAGCAGGCAAGATGAGCCGGCGCACCGCCCAGAGTCTTCAGTCGCGCGGAGCCAGCGGAATTATCGTGTCCAACCGGTCCTTCGAGCGGGCTCAAGAAATCGCGCAGATGATGGGCGGAGACGCCATCCGTTTCGATGAGTGGACCTCCAAACTCGACCGCGCCGACATCGTCATTAGCTCCACCTCTGCGCCTCACCACGTCGTCACGGCGGATTCATTGCGCCCTCACCTCCGGCGACGGCACGGCCGCCCCTTGTTTTTGATCGATTTGGCTGTCCCGCGCGACATCGACCCGGCTGTGCGGAGACTGGATGGCGTCTATCTGCACGACATCGACACGCTGCAAGGAATCGCCGATGAAGCGCGCAGGAGGAGGGAAAGCCAGATCGCTGCATGTTCCGAAATGATTTCCGCGGAAGCCGGCGCGCTTCTTTCGCAATGGGCGGGGGACCGGCGCATGAAATCCGAGCTTCCGCCCACCGGAAGTCCGGCGCCCGAGTCATGAGCCTGAACCCTCCCTCCGGCCTGTGTCTGGGCACGCGAGGCAGCGAACTTGCCCTCGCCCAGGAAAGTCTCGCTCGGGAGGCCCTGGAGCGCGCTCATCCCCATCTGAAGGTCCTTCGCAAGATCATCCGGACCACCGGCGACCGGCGCTCGGAGGCCGCTTTCCCCGAAGCTGGGCTGGCTGCCGCGATGGACAAGGGGATGTTCGTCCGGGAGTTAGAACTGGCCTTGGAAAACGGAGAGATCGATGCGGCCGTGCACAGTCTCAAGGATGTGCCGGCGGTCTTGCCGGATGCCTTCTGCCTCGCAGCGTTCTTGCCGCGGGCGCCGGTGCACGATGTGATCCTTTCGCGGCGCCCGCTTGCCCACGGCGTCGCCAGTCTTCCCACGGGAGCACGCGTCGGCACCGCCAGTGTCCGGCGAAAGCGTCACTTGCTGTGGGAGCGCCCCGACCTGCAAATTGAGGATATGCGGGGCAACGTCCCGACGCGGATCGACAAGCTCATGGCTCCGGGCGGTCCCGATGCCATCGTGTTGGCGTTCGCCGGTCTGCATCGCCTGGGCTGGGCCGGTATCGCCGATGAGCGCCTTGTGCGCGGCGATCGAAAAGTGCATCTCTTCGCCTTGGATCCTGCGGCGTTCCTGCCCTCGGCGGGTCAAGGAGCTGTCGCTCTGGAGATCCGGACCGGGGACGAGCGCCTCACGCGCCTCTTCGCCGCCATCGATGACCTGGAAACCCGGCGCAGGGTCACTCTCGAGCGCAGGTTTCTCCAACTGTTGGAAGCGGGATGCCTGACTCCCGTCGGAGTTCACACCACAGTGGAGAATGGAGTTCTGCGCGCCAGCGCCCGCGTTTTCCCGGAGGACGACGATTCCGCTGCGCCTGTCTGTGCCACTGCTGAAGGTCCTGCCGGCTCGCCTGAAGACGTCGCCGAGGAACTCTTTAGCCGGCTCCAACCCCTGTCCCGGTCATGAAAACGAAATCCGCCGGCGTTTGTTATCTCGTGGGAGCGGGTCCCGGCGATCCGGGGCTGATCACGATTCGCGGGCGGGAATGCATCGAAACGGCGGAGGTGATCGTCTTTGACTCGCTGGCCAATCCCGAGCTGCTGCGTTGGGCGACTCCGGCCTGCGAAAAGATCGACGCCGGAAAGCGGTCGCGCCGCCACAAACTGACGCAAGGCGAGATCAACGCGCTTCTGGTCCGGCTCACGGGGGAGGGAAAAGTGGTGACCCGATTGAAAGGCGGTGATCCTCTGATTTTTGGGCGGGGCGGTGAAGAGGCGCAGGCCTTGGCTGCCGCGGGATTGGCCTTTGAGATCGTTCCCGGCGTAAGTTCGGCGATCGCCGGTCCGGCCTACGCAGGCATTCCCGTTACTCACCGGGCTTGCAACACTGTGTTGACCTTGTTCACGGGTCATGAGGATCCGGCCAAAGGCGATCCGCTCACGGACTACGGGGCCATCGCGGCTAGTCCGGGAGTGAAGGTCATGCTGATGGGTGTGGAACGTCTGGCTGCGATCACGGAGGCGATGCTGACTGCGGGCGCCTCGCCGGCCACACCGGTGGCCTTGGTGCGCTGGGCGACGACGGGGAGGCAGCAGACCCTCACAGGCACGCTGAAGAACATCGCCTCTCGCGCAGACGACGCGAAGTTCAAGGCTCCCGCCGTGGCCGTGTTCGGCGAGGTGGTTCAGTTCCGCAAACAACTCGATTGGTTCGAATCCCGTCCACTCTTTGGGAAGCGGGTCGTGGTTACCCGAACCCGGCGACAGGCCAGCACACTCAGCCGGGGCTTGCGCGACCTGGGAGCCGACGTGATCGAGCTGCCCACCATCCGCGTGGAGCCCGCGCCCAATCTCAAGGCCTTGGCCCAGAGCGTGCGCGACGCACACACTTACAATTGGCTGGTCTTCACCAGTCCCAACGGAGCCGAAGCCTTCTTCGAATTGTTTTTTCGTCTCTACCCGGATGCGCGCTGCCTCGGCGGAGTCCGAATCGCTGCGCTGGGTCCGGGAACGGCGCGAAAGATCACCGAATACCGGCTCGCGGTCGATCTCCAGCCCGAAGAGTATATCGCCGAAGGCCTGGTCCGCGCTTTCGAGACGCAAGAGGGAAGCATCGAGAACCTCACTTTTCTCTGGGTGAAAGCCGAGACCACGCGCGATGTGATCTCGCGCGAACTCGGCAATCGGGGAGCCATCGTCGACGAAGCCGTGGCCTACCGCACGATTCCGGAGAAGGATGATGTTTCTGGAGGAAGGGCCCGTTTTCTTGAGGAGGGGGCCGACGTGGTTACCTTCACCAGCTCGTCTACGGTGGAAGGTTTCTTCTCCCTGAATCTGCCGCTTCCTCCGGGTTTACGCATTGCCAGCATCGGACCAGTGACCTCCGAAGCCGTCTGCCGGCATGGAAGAACCGTCGACAGCGAAGCCAAGACGCATGACATTCCCGGCTTAATCGAAGCTGTCCGCAGACTTTGCCGGAAGAAACAAAGTGTGTGATCATGCCCGGGGCTCCTGGGCAGGGATTTCTTATACCTGCCAGGGTCCAGCGCCTTACCAGACCTTCCGGCCGTGCCCCGCGATCCCGAAACGCGCCCCGAGGACCCGCCTTGCGATATCGACGAGGCCATCCAAGAAAACTTGGCGCGGATATGGATGATGCAAACCGCGGGGTTGAATGGCTTCTGGGAATCCTTTCCCGGCCTGCATCGTTTTCACACCGGGGAGGACCGCCCGGAGCGGAACGGGGTCCTGCAAGGGAAAATCCCTCCCAGCGAGTTTGAAGACCGGATTCAAGGGACCCTTGAACTCCTGAAAGCTTCCAGTCGTCCCTACACCTGGCAATTCCGCAACGATCACGCGCCTGCGGGTTTCGCCAAACGCTTGGATCGCTCAGGCGTCATGGGACTCTATCACCAGACCGGAATGTTCTGCGACCTTGCAGACCGCAGTCAGGCTTTGGAGACCGAAGCCGGGCAGACCTGCCGAATCAGCCGCGCCGGCACCCAGGAGAGGGTGAAGCTATGGGGAGATGTGATCGCCGCAGCCTTCGGCATGCGCCCGCAGATCGACGCCGCTTCGCTAGAACGGGAACGGGAACATCTCGAGAAGCGCCGAGAGATTTGCGTCCGGTTGCTTGGATACGCCCAAATGCTCCCGGTGTGCGCAGTTCAGATCTTTGGTCATGGAGAGACAGCCGGGATCTATTCGGTCGGCACCGTGCCTGCGGCGCGGGGTAAGGGGTATGCCACCGCCGTGACGCTGGCCGCACTGCGGGAAGCACGAGCGCTTGGCTTTCGCCGGGCAGTTCTCGTCGCGGCTCCGGCCGGGGCATCTCTCTATCGCAGGCTGGGATTCCGGGACCGGTGGACGCTGGGCGTGCATTTTTGGCCAGGCCAGGTGTAGCAAAGCGAAGTAGATCGAAGCCCCGGACCTACGCCACATTCCTGCTTTCCCTGCTCTGTCTGCCCGTCAGTCCGGAGGTTTCTCTTGCAAGAAGGCGATCAGAGAGCGCATCTCCTCGGGAGTCAACCCCAGCTCCAACCCCTCAGGCATGAGAGAAGTGTCCAAAGTGCGAAATGTCCTAATGGCCGGCCTGGACACCGTTGCCCGCGCGCCCCCGGGCAATACGAGGGTCACGGCATCGGCCGTATCTTCCACCAGAAGTCCCATGTGCACATCGTCCGTATTCGTCTCCACGATGCAGGCCACATAGCCGGGATCGATCGCCATGTTCGGGTCCACAATGTGAGAAAGAAGATCCTCGATGCTGCGGTGCCAGACGCCGGTGAGGTCAGGCCCCACAGCCAAGCCCCGCCCGCCCGCCTGATGACAGGCCGCGCAGCGGGCGTCGAACACGATTGCGCCGGCTTCCGGATCCCCCTTCGCGGGCAGCGCAGCCAGCCATTCCTCCACCGCTTCCTTTCGGTTTCCGTACTCTTCGTCGCCGAAGTAATGCGCTGCGCGTTTGGCGATGGCGGGAGAGGACCAGCGCAGGAGGGTTCGGCGTTGTTCGAGGTCGAGATTGAGTTCGGACACCCGGACTTGTCCCCCCTCCAAGGCGTCCAGCAAGGCGGCGTGATAGGGTTGCCGGGACAGGATCAAGCGCACCGCCGCGGGCCGCAGGACGGGCGAGAGGCGGTTCCAATGACTAAGCAAGAATATCGCTGTGTCAGGGTGACGGAGAGTCCCGAGGGCGTCAAGCGCCCGCTTTTGGAGATCTCCGGGAGCCGCTTCCGTCAAAACCGCGGAGACGACGGGAAACGCCTCTTCCGCAGGAAGCCGGGCGAGCAGCGCCAAGGCAGCGCTCCGGGTCTCGATGTTCGCCTGGCGGCTGGCGGCCACTCCAAGGGCAGCGTTCACTGCCGCGCGCAGCCGGGGCGGAAAATCGAGTCCCGTCATCCGGACCAATTCGCAAAGGGCCGGCGCCAGGGATTCGAGGTCCAACCCATCCGCGGCTTTCAATACGGGCGCTGCTAGGCCGGCCGCAAGCTGGGAAGAGGGACGCCGCCTCCATCCATCCCGAATGCCTTCCACCAGAGCCGGAGCCACCAGGGCTCCGCCCGGAGCATTCATGGCCTCGTGGGTCATCGTCAGCATGGCGGTTGCGGCTGTGGCATCGCCTGCGGCCGCGACCGCGGCCAGCTCCCGGATTGCCGGGGTGAGCCGGACCACGTCTTCCGCCGGCCCCGTGGCCGCCTCCTCTAGGACCAGGCCTAACAAATCAGCGGCGTGATCGCCTGCACTGCACAGGACCGCGAAGCGACTCCAAGGGTCGCCGCCGTCGGCGACGAGGATCTGCCGCAGAGCTTCGACGGATTCCGAGCCTGCGACCCTGCCCAGCGCAAGGGCTGCTTGAAACCGGACCCGGGCATGCGGATCGCGTGAGGCCTCAAAGACAATCCGGGCCGCCTCCGGCGCGGGCAGCAGAGATTCCGCGAGACGCACCGCATTCTCGCGAACCCCGGGATGGGGATCGCGATAGGCCCGATCCAGATCATCGGCGCGCAAGGCCTCCAGAACATGAAGAAGATGCAAGGCCAGGACCTTGGAGTAGGGAGGCTCCGCTGGGAGGGCCTGGCTGCGAATCAAGTCCGCGGAGCCGTCGCTTTTTTGCTCGAACAACAGCCGTTGCGCCGTCAGGCGGACCCACGGTTTCGGTGAAGCAAGCAGCGTGGCCAGCTCGGAAGGTTCGCGCCGTTCCAGCGTCTCTCGGGAAAGCTCACCGGCGCCCGCGGGAACGATCCGATAAACGCGGCCCCGGTCCTCACCGGCCCGGATGTCCAAGTCGCGCAGCACTTTTGCCGGGATGTAATCGGGATGCTCTATGACATCGCGCTGCATGTCGGGGAGATAAAGCGCCCCGTCGGGACCATGTTCCAGTCCCAGAGGACGAAAGGCCGGGTCCCGGCTGGCGATGAATTCGCGCTGCTGCTCCTCGGGAGCGCGTTCGCCCCGGAAGACGGGTCCGTCTTCCAAGAGGAGGTCCCGATGAACGATGTTGCATACCACATCGCAGACAAAAATGCTGTCCTGCAATGCGGCGAATTCGGGCGCATTGACGAGGATGCCCATGCCGCCCGCCGACGAGAAGTGTCCCGCTTGCTCGGGATGATTGACGCGGGTGACGGCCTGCACGATCGGGAAGATCCGGGCGGATTCGCCATGAGCGGAAATATTGCGCGTGGCGTCGATCGACGGGAGTTGGGGTTGACCGGTGAAGTAAGAAAGCGGGACGATCCGCTGCTGGAGATAGTTGATGTTGTAAGTGGCGAAGCTCTGTCCCCAATCGTGGAAGACCAGACCGAACCCGCCGCTGGTTTGAAAACTGCGCTCTGATGTGCCTGTGTCAGGGTCAAAGGTGAAATCGGAATTCTCAAGCCGAAGATCTTCTCCGGGGCGGAGAGGAGAGGTCAAGGTTCCGCCATTGCCCCCGTTCGCGGCATGCAGGGCCGCGTCGGGTCCCCAACGGAGCCCGTTGGCATTGCTGTCAGTGACGCCAAGTCCGAGCCCCTCAAGAATCACCTCCCGGACGTCGGCGCGGTCGTCGCCATCGGTGTCGGCAAGGAAGGTGATTCGGGGAGGCTCCAACACCAGCACCCCATTCCTCCAGGGGGTGACGGAAGTCGGAAAGCTCAGACCTTCGGCGAAGAGATGCGATTCGTCGGCACGGCCGTCGCCGTCCCGGTCCCGCAACAACCGCAGGGTTCCGCCAGGCTTGCGATCGGGCCCGAATCCGTAAGGGTAGTCGCGCATCTCCACGACGAAACAGTCGCCGTTCGCTGCAAAGCAGAGCGCGACCGGATCGACCACATCGGGTTCCCTTGCAAAGAGCTGAATCTCGATCGCGGCGTGATGCTCAAACGAACTCAGCAGGTCGTGGTCGAGCCGATTGCCGGCAGCGCCCGCCGGAAGTGCGCCGGTGTAGAGCGCGACGATGGCGGCGAAAGATATACAGGGGATGGCGTCGGAGGGCATCGGTTCCGAGGATAAACCCACGAGGTGTATTTGCGCTCGCCATTTCTCGTGGGGCCGCCTAAGGGTTTCCCGGAATATCGCTCGCCGGCGTCCTCTGCCCCTCGCCGGGGTTTAACCCCAGTGGCTTTAGGGATTCGCATTGGCGAAGGATCCAGGGGTGGATTCCGCAAAATCCCCGAGCCTTCGCAGAGCGTTGACGCGATTCCTTGAATCCCAAAAGGCCTTGGGGTTACTCGCGAGGAATCACGCGCAAGCGGAAGAAACGCTGGGCGCCAGCCTCCTGAGAACTCCGGATTTGGTAAATATCTTCGGCGCTAACCTCGTTGAGCGGAGTGGAAGACACCAAGTCCATGAGCCCGTTGGCGACTGTCCATTCGACGAGATTGGTGGAAGTTTGCACCTCGACAGCGTGATCCGCAGCGATCGTGTTCCGGCGAAAGCGAATCTGAGTGAGACCGGTTTCCTCATCAAAGCGCGCGATGCCGAAGAGGTCGTCCGCGTCCGGCGCCAGCGGATTTCCTTGCAGCACGTACTCCATCAAGGTGGTGAATCCGTCATTGTCCGCGTCTGCATTGTCCCCGGAGATCGCATCGTTGGCGAGGTCGCTCGCGGTAAACACGCTTGTCTTCCAACCGGCCAAAGTACTCCCGGGAAACGAGCTGCCCTCCGGTCCGCCTGGGGAGCCGCCGATGGCGCTGCTTCGAGTCCAAGTCTCCGGATTGGCGAAATCGCCGCCGGCTTCCTCGAGACGCAAAACCAGCGAATATCCGTCGCCGTCGGCCTCTGCGGGCCACCCGGCTCCTTGGTCGTCTGAGAAGGCAAATTCGGCGACGGTTCCAGTAAACTCACTGATTAGACCCAGCGTTTCGCCTGAGTTGCTCAAGCGGCCCGAGCCGTCCTCCTGCCTGAAGGATCCCACCACGGGCAGCCCCTGTCCATAGCGCAACGCGAAGGCCTCGGGATTGCGGACGACTAAGGCGCGCGCGCCGGGAGCGAGAGACTGAATGGAGCCTTGAGAAAAATCGAAAGCGACGCCTCGGGTAAACTGCAAGCCGCTCAACGCAATCGGGCTGTTGCTCACATTCAGCAGTTCGAGAAACTCGAATTCGTTCTTATCGGCAAATCCCGCGGCAATCTCTTCTTCCGAGGGTTCCGCGGGATGGTACATGATCTCGGAAATCACCAGGTTTTCACTTGAGGCCGGTATGCCGGCGACAAAGAGGGATTCGTTGAGGGCCGACCACGCCCCGTTGGTGCGCAGGAGCCGCGCCCGAACATAGGCCGGACCGTTGAGGACGATGCCCTCGGTGGGCAGCGCCTGAGCCGTCGAGGATACTTCGCCGCCGAACAATCGCGGATCCGTCCCATCTAGGGTGTAGTAGATCGTCCCGGGACGCTGGTCGAAGAGCCCTCCGGTGCTCATGGTAAGGACCAGACCGTCCTCGACCACGCCGCCGGGACTGCTGAAGACGACCGGCTTTTCGAATTGCCGGTCCATCCAATTGACCCGGTCCTCCAGCCAGTCCTTCATGAAGGTGATTTGTTTCTCGTAAGTGTCGCGCTGGGCTTCGCCGGGAGCATTGGGCCAGTCATACACGCCGAGCCGCGGCCATTTCTCGAAGTTGCGCTGTTGCGCTTCGTCGATGAGCGCCACCGTGTCGTCGATGTCGTTCATGAGGGAAGCCGTCGAGAACATGCCGCGGCGCAGTTGGTACCACCGGTCAGCGTAGCGCAACGCGAACTCGGGATCCTGGAAGAGCCGCCGGTAGTAGGGATAGTCCCCGCCGCCCACCAGTTGGTAGTACCAGCCTTCTGGAATCCAACCGTTCAGGTAGTCGGCATTGCCCAGCGACAGGTTGTAGTCCCAGGCTGGTCCGCCAGTGATCTTCCCGCCACGGTCGATAAAATAGTAGTTACTGAGACGATAACCGTCGATGTTCTTGGTCAACTCGACGAGGATGTGCTCGTCGATCATGGAGGGAATGTCGAAAAACTTCGCGTATCCGGTCTCCGGGTCGGAGAACCCCGCTCCGTGCAGCGTGGAAGCGGCGCTTTGCAAGTAATCCCGCAACCATGTTTTCTGCTGGTCGCTGGGTGACCCGGGTTCGACGATCTGCCAGGTCTGGCTTTCTCCTCCAGAGGTGCTGACCGTGTGAATGACCACCCCGGCTCGCGGCGCTTTGTCCTTGCGGAAGATGTAGCCGCCGGTGATTTCCGGTTGGGCGTTGTGCCAGGGTTCGAGCCGGGCGATGTCGACGCGGTCGCCGCCCCGCTTGATATTCTCCATGAGGATGTATACGCCGCGATAATCGGCCATGGTCATCTCCGTGTCCGCCGCCTGGTAATTGAAAAACAGCTCCATGAAACGGGTGCGCACGGTGTAATGGCCCATGTCGCCGAACCACTTGTAGGAAAGATAGTTGCGCATGAGCGTCTTGTCCGAGTAGGGGGCGTGGATGATCCAATCCGATTCCTCGGGCATCCCGAAAGGCTCGATGTCCCGGTCCTCATCCCACTCATTCCACATCTCCAGCCGGTACTGCTTCTTCGGAAATCCCGAGGAACTCTCGCCGCGCACATGCATGCCCGCGTGGCCGCCTTCCTGGACAGGATCCAGGGAACCGGCGCGCCCAGACTCCGGGTCGATCTCGATAAACGCCGTCGACACGGGATAATACCGGTTGACTCGCGTCTCCCCATCGATGTTCCTTCCAAAGGAATCCAAAAAGACGAGGGGAAGATTGGACGAGAACCCTTGAATATCGGCGCCGATCTTCAGGTAGCTCTCGGAGGAAATGTCCCCCGCTGGTGAGCCCGTCAGGAATCCGCGGGCGCGCAGCCGCATCGTCCGTGTGACTTCGATAGGACCTGCGTAGAGGTCCGAAGTCTTAAAGAGGCTTTCCACCGGCTCGGAACCGTCCGTCGTGTAACGGATTCGGGCGCCCTCGGTCGGGCAGGAAAGTTCGATCGTCAGCGAGCCGGAGAAGGTCTGACCCGCTTGAGAAAACTCGACTTTGCCGGCAGGGGTGTTGAGCGGAACATCGTTCGCCGTACCAGGTGTGGGCCGGTCGAAGAACCCGCGGACGCCGTCCGTCTCCCCGTAGGATGCCTGCGCCACTTGGCGGGGGTAATCCTGATACTCGGAGACCACCTCTCCATCGGCATTGACCAAAGCCAAATATTCACTGGCGTCGTTGATACTGAAAATGGTGTGAAATTCGGTGTCGAAAAGCCCGCCTCGGTTCTTTCCGGAGGCGAAGACCACCAAGTAGCCCCCGGCAGGAACCTTCGCCTGCGTGGGAAAGGCCCATTTTTGCAAGTTGTCCGGGTCGTCCGTGAGATGCCAACCGGTCAGCGAGAAGAGCGTTTGGTCCGGGTTATGGATCTCAATCCAGTCCGGGTAATCCCCGTCCTTGTCCGCCAGTCTCGTTTGGTGATCGGAGCTGAACTCAGAGATGTAAGGAGCCGGCCAAGCGCTCACGGGGAGCAAACCGGCGAAGAGCCAGAGCAGGAGTCTCTTCATAGGGGGATTCTAGATGGGAGTAAGTTACATGGGGGAGCCGCGCGCCTCAAGGGGAGAGCGAATCAAGGATCATCTATCCTATGACGATTCCGTGACATTGACCAGAGCAAAGCGGGAAAAAGCTCCTGGGTCCGGGAAATGAGCAGCGCCCGGCCCAGAGCGCGGCTCAAGGGTGTGCAGCAGCAAAGGGCCGATCACTCAAGCAGGCCCTCGCCGCCGCCGCCACTCCGCATTTTCATCGCCGCCGGTTTGTCACGGCGAAAGCGGCCTTCCAGACTTGTCAAGCCACTCGGGGGCTCTACAATGTGAGGATGCCCGGGCTCAGCAAACCCCGGAGAACACTGGCTATTTTCGGCCCGGTGGCCGCCGTGATGTCGCTTCTCGCCGCCGGGGAAACGATATTCGGATCTCAACCCGCTCCCCCGGAGGAACTCTCGCTCTGGTCATTGCAACCGGTGGCGGACCCCGTGCCACCCCTGCTCTCCGACGAATCTCCCGCCCGGAACGCCATCGACCGATTCCTCTTCTCGCAGCTCGAAGCGGAGGGCATCCCGCCCGCGCCGTCAGCCTCCCCGGAAACGCTGTTGCGGCGGGTTTATTTCGACCTCTTGGGCCGGCCACCGAGCCCGGAGGAAGCGACCGCTTTTCTCTCTGATCCTTCCCCGGAGTCGTGGGATCGCCTGGTGGACCGCCTCCTTGGCTCCCCGCAATACGGCGAACAGGCCGCCCGGCACTGGCTCGATCTCGTCCGCTACGCCGAGAGCAATGGGTTCAAGAGCGACGAATACCGCCCACTGGCTTGGCGTTACCGCGATTGGGTCGTCCAAGCATTCAATACGGACCTGCCTTTCGACCAGTTCGTCCGGATGCAATTGGCGGGCGACGAAATGCACCAGGACGGCGGCCAGGCCATGGTGGCCACGGGTTATCTCCGCCTCTGGCCCTACGAGAGCAACCAGCGCAACGCCGCTCAACAGTTAGGAGAGATCCTCGACAACATCGCTGATGTCAGCGGCGAAGTGTTTCTCGGCTTGAGCCTGAGTTGTGCCCGCTGCCACGATCACAAGTTCGACCCCATCCTTCAGGACGACTATTACCGGTTTCGGGCCTTCTTCGCCGGGCTCTATCCGGTCAACGACGCCGTCGCGGCGACCGAGGACGAAAGGCAACGGCATGAGCGCGCTTTGAGCGAATGGGAGGAATCCACCGTGGACCTCCGGAGTCAAATGAGCGGCCTGCTCGATCCCTGGATGAAACGCATGGAGCGTTCCGCCATCTCCAAGTTTCATCCGGAGTTTCAGGAGATTTACGACCGGCCAGAGCCGGAGCGCACCGCCCACGACGAACAAGTGCGCCTGCTCATGGGCTGGCAGGTCGATATGGCTCAGGGAGAGGCCCTCAACCGCCTCAGCGATGAAGAGCGCGAACGCTACGACGAACTTCGATCCCGGTTGGCGGCTTTCGACTCGATCAAACCGCCCGCTTTACCCACTGCGTTTGTGGTGCGTGATGTTGGGCCCGAGGCTCCTCCGACGGCCATTCCAGGCAAGTCGCGCGCAGGCGACGTGGAGCCGGGATTTCTCTCGGTCCTCGATCCCCGGCCGGCCACGATCGCGCGCCCGTCGCACCGGCCTGACTCGTCCGGGCGGCGCAGCGCCCTGGCCGGTTGGATCGGCAGCCCTGACAATCCACTGACCGCCCGGGTCATGGTCAACCGGATTTGGCAGCAGCACTTCGGCGAAGGGTTGGTCGCCACACCCAACGATTTCGGACGGCAGGGCGAAAGGCCCAGTCATCCGGAGCTGCTGGACTGGCTGGCGCGCTACTTCGTCAACGAAGGCTGGAGCATGAAGCAGCTCCATCGGGTCATGCTCACCTCCGCGGCCTATCGCCAGGCTTCCGTCGTCGAACCCGGGCTGGCGGCGCAGAGGTCCGATCCAGACAATCGACTGCTTTGGCGGATGAGGGTGCGCCGGTTGACGGGAGATCAGATTCGCGACGCCATGCTCGCTGCGACAGGTGAACTCGATTCCGTCATGGGAGGCCCGGGAGCCAAGGACGACGAACCGCGACGCTCCATCTACCTGCGGTTCCTGCGCAATGAGCGCCCGCTTTTTTCCACTCAGTTCGATGGACCGGACGGGTTCAACAGTTGTCCGCGGCGCGACGAGACCACCACGCCTACCCAGTCCTTGTTCCTGATAAACGGCGAGTGGCCGCTCGAGCGGGCCCGTGCGTTGGCCCAGGCCGTGAGCGCCGGTCAGGCGGATCCTCATAACGAAGCTGTGCTCGACGCCATCTCGATGCGCGCACTGGGACGGAGCCCGAGCCAAGAGGAACGCGCTGTGTCGCGGGATTTTCTTTATGCTCAAACCCGCCTGCTCATGGCCAACGGAGCCGTTGCGGAGAAGGAAGCCCGCCGGGAAGCCCTCGTCGATCTTTGCCACGCCGTCCTCATTTCCAATGCCTTTCTCCATGTCGACTAACGAAATGGCGGGAGCCCTTTCTGGGCGGAGATCCGCGCATTACCGCATCGCCGCCAACCGGCGCGATTTTCTGACCCGGGCCGGAGGCGGGTTCGGAGCCGTGGCTTTGGCCGGTCTCCTGGAAAGCGATGCCCGTGCAGCAGGAAGGGAAGCGCTGCCCCTTGCTCATCATGACCTCCCCCGCGGACGGGCCAAGAGCGTCATCTTCCTTTTCATGGAGGGCGGGCCCAGCCACATCGATTTGCTCGATCCCAAACCTGAAGTGAACCGGTTGGCCGGCCAGAAGCTGCCCCCGAGTTTTGGAACGGTCATCACCGCCATGGGCGAACAGGACAGCCCCATCCTGTTCTGTCCGCGCCAGTGGAAACAGCATGGCCAGGGCGGGTTGTGGATGTCGAACTGGATCCCCCACATCGCCGGAGTGGCCGACGATATCGCCGTCCTCCGGTCCTGCTGGTGCGATGGTCTCAATCACGTCGGTTCGGTCTGTCAAATGAACACCGGTTCGATCCTGGCGGGACGCCCCTCCTTGGGAGCCTGGGTAAATTACGGCCTCGGGACAGAGAACAGCGATCTCCCGGCTTTTGTCGTATTGACAGACAGCGAGAAGAAGCCCCTGGGCGGCGTGCGCAATTGGGGAGCCGGGTTCATGCCCTCATCCTACCAAGGAGCGCCCTTCAGCTTCGGAGACGAACCCGTGCCTTACATCCGCCCGCCGGACGGCCTGGGAGGATCGCGGCAGCGCGGCAAACTCGATGTGCTTCATCAGCTCAACAACATCCACGCCGAGCCGCGGCGCTTTCGCAGTGATCTGGAAGCCAGGATTCGCGCGGGCGAACTGGCTTTCCGGATGCAGGCGGAGATACCGGAGGCCATCGCTCTCGACCGGGAACCGGAATCGGTCCTTAAGCTTTACGGCGCCGGGCAAAAGGCCACCGATGCGACCGCGCGCAACTGTATCCTGGCCCGGCGTCTCGTGGAACGCGGCGTGCGCTTCGTTCAAATCTATTCAGGCTCCGGGAGCGCCTGGGACGCCCACGCCAAGATCGAAAAAAATCACAGCGAGCGCTGCGCGGCCATGGACCAACCAGTGGCGGCCCTGATCAAGGATCTCAAACAGCGCGGTCTGCTGGATTCCACGCTTGTGGTTTGGGGCGGCGAGTTCGGCCGGACCCCCATGAGCGAGCAGGGCGACGGACGAGATCACAACCCTTGGGGTTTCAGTATGTGGATGGCCGGCGGAGGCGTGCCCGGGGGTAGGGCCCTCGGAGCCACCGATGCGCTGGGTCTCCGGGCTGTCGAGGACCGCCTTCACATCCACGATCTTCACGCCACGATATTGTACGCCATGGGGCTGGATCACCGGCAACTCCACTATGTGCACCACGGCCGCCGGGAAAGTCCGACGATCAATACGGGTGAGGTTTACCACAAAGTATTCGGGTAGACCGCCGCGGAGCCTGATGGGAACCGGCCGCATCCAGCGCGGACTCAGCCGCCTCGCTTGGGCCCTCGCATTCGCACAGGCCCTCGGTCTCGCTTCGAACGCCGCGGAAACCGCTACGCTGGCTGGGACCGGAGCCCCCGGCTATTCCGGCGACGGAGCTGCCGCCGCGGAAGCCGCCTTGAATAATCCCTTTGGAGTGGTCCGGGGCCCCGATGGAGCCGTCTACTTCTGCGACACGGGCAATCACATTATCCGCCGCATCGGCCGCGACGGCGTCATCGAAACGGTGGCCGGATGCGGCGAAAGTGGCTACTCAGGCGACGGAGGTCCAGCCCGGGAAGCCCATCTCAATGAGCCCTACGAGGTCCGCTTCGCGCCCGGCGGAGCTTTGGTTTTCGTGGAGATGCAGAATCACGTCGTCCGGCAGGTTGATCCCGTTTCCGGAACGATCACGACCTTGGCGGGAACAGGGACCGAGGGCTTTTCCGGCGACGGGGGCCCGGCCCTTGAAGCCCGCCTGAAACAGCCCCACAGCATCCAGTTCGATCGCGACGGAGCCCTCTACATTTGCGACATCGGCAACCACCGCATTCGCCGGGTCGATCCAAAGAATGGCACGATCGACACCTTTTGCGGGAACGGACGGCGTGATCCGACCGTGGACGACTCCCCGGCGAGTGGCGAGACCCCCCTGAACGGACCGCGTGCGCTGGATATTGACCGAAAGGGAGACCTCTGGCTGGCCTTGCGGGAAGGCAACGCCGTTTACCGCATCGACATGGAAAACCGGCGACTGCGTCATGTCGCCGGGACCGGGCGCTCCGGATTCACCGGCAACGGCGGTCCGGCGCGCGAAGCGGCCTTGTCAGGGCCCAAAGGCATCAGCGTCGCGCCGGACGGAAACATTTACTTCGCCGATACCGAAAGCCACAGCATCCGGTTTATCGACTTCTCCGTGTCGCCGCCCCGGATGCAGTTGCTCGCTGGCGACGGGGAACGCGGCGACGGAACGGACGGCCGCGCTGAGGATTGCCGCTTTGCCAGGCCACACGGCATCTTCGTCGAGCGCGATGGATCAGTGCTGGTCGGCGACTCGGAGAATCACCGCCTGCGGGTCATCCGGCCCAAAGACGTTGCGGTTCGCAGCTCGCCTTAAGTGGTCATGAGCATAAATACGAACGTCACCGTATTTATGCTCATGACCACTAAGGCTTCTCGGCCTCGGAGGCTTTCTCGGAAGGAAAGAACTGCGGGTTCAACTCAGATCCGTGAAGGGTTCGGAACGCGGCCCCAGCGGCGCCGGAATCGAATTCCGCGCAGCGGAAGACGTGAGTCTTCCGAGGAGAGGAGGCCTGGTTGGCTGGACTTCGGAATTCTTGCGAATGCAGCTACGGCGTTCCGCCGGACCCCCTAGCGGAAGCGCGAGTAGTCTGTCCACTGCGGCGCCCGCAGCTCTGCGTCCTCGACCCACGGCAGAACTTCATCGATGGCCGCCCTCAGCTCGCGGAGGGCCTCGGCCAAGCCGCCAGGGCGGGGATTCCCGGCCTGAATGAGAGAGCGCCCTGATATGGCGGTGGCGCCAGACCGGTGCGAGGGTAGGCGGATGCGTGGGCCAGGGGACAGCGGGATCGCCGGAGCGATCCTTTTGCGTCTTCTTCCATAGCGAATGCGCGTTTTCATGGAGATTGAGAGAGAAGCGAATTTTTTAGAATGATGTAAGCATTGTCTTGACAGGATGCAGCGCTTTTTGATTTGAAGGAAGCGCCAAATGACTGTCAACACCAAAAGCATCATGCCGCGCAAATTGCCGGTGCGGGATTCCGAAGCATTGGAAGCGGAGATTCAGCGGCGGGTGCTGCTGGAACAGAGCCTCGCCTTGGGCCGGGCTCTGGCAGCCTTCCGCGGAAGCTTCTCCAGCAACGGCAGCCACGTCCCCAGCCGCCCCGGGCGTCTCGGCCCACGCCGCACCCGATCCGGCCGGCGGCACGGGCTGGTCCTGC
>JBGTBW010000281.1:0-22114 GCA_041749135.1 Verrucomicrobiales bacterium | reverse complement strand
TCACAATCGCCGTCGCGGGCGCCCCTCTCGATCTCAGCCTCCTGATTGATGGCTCCGGCGACGCGGCGCCCAATACAGTGCTTCTCCCTGGAGTCACCGGGCTGGCCGGTCTCACCATCACCCTCAATGAACAGATTGCCTGGGGCGACAGCATCACCACCTTCGGAATGCGGGTCAGCGGCATTCACCTCGCCTTTGAAGATGTAGATCTTGGGATCATCGAAATGGGTCTGATTAACGGCGATGTCTACATCGCTGCCGTCGCCGCCTTGGTTGCCATCCCTGAACCATCGGCCGGAGTCATCCTGGCGTTGACCGGACTCTTCTTCGGATTCGCCAGACGAAAAAGAAGCAAGTGATTGTCGCGGAAGACACAAACTCCAACGGAGGGCGGGTTTTCCAACCCGCCGTTTTGTTGGGCTCTCGGCGGGTTGAAAAACCCGCCCTCCTTTTTCAATCTCCAGCGGGTCTCCGCTCCAGCACACTCTCGCCCAGCAACCGGACTACTTCAGTCTCCAAAAGAAACACGTCCGGCGACCCATCGAGTTGCCCGTAGTAAAAGCGCGGATTGGAAGCGCCAGCCAGGGTCGGAGCAAAGCGCAGCACATGCCTGACGATCTGCGAAGTCCCGCCCTCTTCTCCGGGAACCTCCCGTTCCAACCGAATCTCCAATTCGGGGTCTGCGAGCAGACCCAAGGCTTCTGAACGGTCTCCCATCCAGGAATGGGCGCTGAGCGTTCCCAAAGTCGCCGCCAGCCTCTGCACCCGGTGCACGTCCACACGAGCGCTCAAATCGACGCCCGCCCCATCGGCAGCCGTCCAAGCGTCTTTTCCCGGATCGTAGTCCAACCGCATGAGACTGCGGAGGTTTTGAATCTCTACTCGCCGCAAAGTCGTGAACGTGAACTGAAGCACGACGGGATCCCTCCATTTCACAGACAAAAACGGAATGGATGCTTTGATCCCCGCATCCACGGCGAACACGAAGGGCTCGCCGGCAAAATGGGCGTTCACAAAATAGGGACCCGTGCTCGCGTCGGATTCAGCCAACTCCAGCGCGTCCGGAACCGGCGGCGCTGGAGGCGGGGCTTCGTCCACGCTCTCCCCGGCGGTCCCGGTCTCCGCAAGATCTCCGGCCGGCTCCGCAGGGGATTCTTCCCGGTCAGCGGCGGCATTTTTGGCGCCGTCGACATACTCCTCACTGAGCAGCAACGTCGCTCGCAGGTCGTCTTCGGGAGCCCCATAAGCCGCGAGACTCTCCCCTTCGAGTGTGATCGTAAAAAGCGGAGGCTCCAATCCGAATGAGCCCAGATCCAGCACCGAATCGCTCTCAAAACGCTCGATCTGGGCATCCCCCAACATCCGCAGCAACATCTCCGCCACCTCCCCGTTTGCCGGCTGGCCCGACACGGCAGCCGGTTCGGAGAATAACCACATGTTTCCCCGCCGCTCCACCCGGATCGCCGGCAGATCTCTGGGACGCACCGTGAGCGCCGTCGCCGCTCCCGCGGGCAAGCGCAACAAGCGCCGGTCCCGCAAATCTTCCGTGGCGAAATCCAACACTTCGAGATCTGCCGCATCCACTTCGAAGGCCCCCTGGCGGTCCGCGCACAACACCCATTGACCCTCATCGCCGAGCGCGCCGCGGGATAGCACATGCAGGGTCGCCGCCGGCTCCTCCTTCCCCGCATACCAAACCCGTATCACAGCATCCGGCTCCGCGGCATCCGCTCCCTGGGCCGCCGTTTCCTCCTGGAAATCGAGGACCGGAAGCTCCGCCAACTGCGCCAGAATGGCTTCGACGCTCTCGACGTCAGCGCGGGTTTGCAGCGGCTTCAACAACAACCACTGGGGATTGTCGAGACCGGCCCGTCCGAATTCCGTGACCAATCCATCCCTTTCGATGCCGATGCGCTCTATGGCCTCCGGAACGAGCCGGAGGACAAGATGGTCCCGGAACCTCGTGAGCGGAACATCGAGAAGCACCCGCAAATCAACATTGGCAATATGCACTCCGTTGCCCTCGCCTTCCCGCTGCAAGTAGACGGAGTCCTCAAAGGGTGCGGTGCGCCCGATCCAATAGCCCACCAACTTCTCTCCCCCGGCAAAGAGATTCAGTTCGAGACGCTCCCCTGGAGCCAGTCCGAATCCCGCTTCCGCCTGGCCCGCCTCCTCCAACTCCGCAGGCCCCAGATACCGGCGCGAGGCCAACTGAGACAAGGCTTGAAAAAGGGACTCCAGCAACTCCTTATCGGGCCGGTCGGGAGCCGGCTTCTCCATTCTCCAAACGCCGTCGTCGCCGCGCGCCAAGGCAGTTGCCCCCTGCGGTCCGGAGACTTCCACCCGGTCAATGCTCTCGATCTTCAAGACCGGCAACGCGCCTCCCTCCGGCCCCAGGGCCGCGGTGCGCTTTGCGTCCCTCTCGAAGAACGCCACCGCGCCGACCAGAAGTCCAGCCGCCAGGATGAGTAAAAGCGTCGTCCGCGTGCGCATTGAGCTGATCCGAAACCCCGTTCAATGTCTCCTCCGGAACCACACCAGCAACCCGAATCCGAAGACGCCCGCAGGCAGGATCCGCGTCACCCACAAGGTCATCTGGGAAATCTGTTTGTCTGTTAGGAATACCCGGAACTCCTCCACCCGGTGAGGACCGATCCCGAGAAGCTGCTCCCGGTCGGTCATCCAGTTCACTGCGTTGGTCACGAACAATGCGTTGGCCCGGGTGGTGCGGTCGGGATCCAACAGCGTGCCGTTGCTCACCACCACCATGCGCGAACTGTTGATCGTCACTTCCCCGTCCGCCAGCGAGCCTTTCTCCACACTCGCCGCCAGAAACAGCGAGTTCCGGCTGTCTCGCTCGTCGCGTCGAACCACCGTAGCCAGGTAATCCGTCTCCCCCCAATAGGAGGCCCCAGCGATGATCAAAGGTTGAAGCCGGATGTTCCGGCTGGCTAACAAGGGATCGTTCTCCCGCACGTCCAACGAACAGGATTGCCCAAAGAACTCCGTGTTTCCCCGTTCCAATCCCCGCAAAATGGGCGATCCCTCCAAGAACAGCGCCGATACGGTGAACTCCTTGCGGGGCACACCGCCCGAATCAATGGTCGTGAGCACCCGGTCATTGCGCGGGTAGACGCCGTAAGCCCTCAGCAAAGCGAAAAGATTCTCCATCTCCGCCTGGGGATCGAGGAGAATCAGCAGCCCTGCCTGGCGTTCGTCCCACCAATTGCGCAACATGGCCGCCTCTCGCTCGGACAAATCGGTCGATGGAGAAAGCAAGACCAAACCTGAGGCATCCTCGGGAATGCTGGTCACGCCGCTCAGTTGCAGAGGCTCCACCAGCATGTTCTGCCTCTGCCCGTATGCCAACAGCACACCCATCGGGTTCCCCTCCCGCACGCTCCGCATCCGTCCCTTGTCCGACACCAGATAAATCTTCTGCTGTTCCCGCTGCGTGGCGGCGACGATGGCCGCCGTCAGCGCTTTCTCCAATTGAAAACCCAAGATCCGGCCCTCCGGCTGATTGTCCTCCCGCTCCACGATCTCCCGCTCCCGGACCACCCGAAAGCTTCCCTTCTCCGGTTCAACCACGATGAGGTTCTCGTCGAAGCGGAGATTGTTGAAACGCAGGGAGTATTCCTGCGCCGTGCTGGGATCGAGTTCCGGGTCGAAATGCCGCACTTCCACTCGCCCTTCTCCCGCCCCTTCGTAGCTCTCCGTCATCCTGTTTACATAACGGGTCAATTCCAGCCGCCTTCGAAAAGCGACCACCACAGTGACTTTCTGATCCAACGCGCCGATCAACTCGAGAGTCTGCGGGGACAAGGTGAACTGTCCCGACGAGGATAGGTCCCAACTCCGATGATGCCGGCAGCCGGAATAGTTGGCCGCGCCCACAATGGCCAGCACGGCGGCCGTCTGCAGGAGCACATTGATGCCGATGCCGAATCGTCCGATGCGGGCCGGCTTCGGTTGCCTCGGAGAGGTGATCCCTTCAGCCATCGGCAGGTCCTCCCGCGAGCGCAGTCACACCTTCCATTTCCGGTACTCCAGCGCTTGGTGTGTTAAATAGAGCATGAGCGCGGCTGTGCTCAGATAATAAACAAACGGCCGCGTATCAAAGAGCCCCCGGCAAAAATCCCGCATGTGCTCGCGGGGCGAAAGGTAAGAAAGGACTTGAACCGTCAAGGGATTCAGTTCGTAGCCCACATAGCTGACGAAGCCGAGAAAAAAGATCACGGCCAGGACGCTGAAACAGGTCACCGCAGCCACGATCTGATTGGAAGTGAGCGCGGAAGCCAAGCATCCCACCGAGAGGAACAGAGCCCCGGCCAGAAACACCATGGTGAAGGCGCCGCAGTAACTGGCCGGACTAAACGCGGCGGAGGATCCGCTGATGCGCTCGTAAATCGCGAAGTTCAATATCACCGGCAGATAAAGAATCAGGAAAAACACCAATGCCGAGGCGAACTTCGCCAGGACCAGTTGACTCGTCCGCACCGGCGCGGTGAGCAAGGGCTCCAGCGTCCCCGATTTCTGCTCCTCGCTGAAGAGACGCATGGTGATGACCGGCACGATCAGAATGAGGACTCGCCAAAAGGGATCGCTGTTGAACGCGGCTTCGACCAGGCTGAATCCCGCCGGAGCCTTGCGCAGGGCATACACGAAATAAACAAAAGTCAGACCGTGCAGCAACATCGAGAGACCCAGCACCACATAGGCGATGAGAGAATGAAAATAGGTCCGCAGCTCTTTGCCAAACAACAGGAGAAACACACGCATGACCAATCTCAGCAAGTCTGCCCTCAATCGTCGCTCAAGGTCATTTCCACGAAAACGTCCTCCAACGAGGCGGTGCGCCGCGTCAATTCACGCATGGGCCAGCGCTCGACGCTCGCCAGATGATCGATCTGCTCGCGCAAATCCCAGCCCGCCTGGACCTTGATCTCGAAACTGTGCCAATCCTGCTCGCTATCGAGCAGCGTCACTTTCTTCACTCCTTCGATGGCCTCCAGCCGGCCGCGCATGTAGTTAGGATCCCCCTTCAGTTCCGCCGCCACCGTGCCCGCCGTGCGCAGACGCTCCACCAGATTGCGCGGCGTGTCCGAGGCCTGAATCCGGCCCCGGTTGATGATGATGACCCGGCTGCAAGTCATCTCCACTTCCGGAAGAATGTGGGTGGAAATCAGAATGGTGTGCTTTTGCCCGAGATTGCGGATCAGCTCCCGGACCTGACGAATTTGAATCGGATCCAACCCGTTCGTCGGTTCGTCCAAAATCAAGAGCGGCGGTTTGTGAATGAGCGCGTCGGCCAGACCGACCCGTTGGCGAAAGCCCTTGGAAAGGGCCCCGATCAGCTTGCGCCGGACTTCCCGCAGCCCGCAGGTCTCCAACACCTCGTCCATATGCAGGCGCAATGAACGGCCCCGCAGCCCGCGCAACGCTCCTCTCAGACGCAAATACTCGCGCACCCGCATGTCGTCGTAGAGCGGCACGTTCTCAGGCATGTATCCCAGCAGCCGCCGAGCCTGCAACGACTGCCGAAAGATGTCGTAGCCAGCGATGCGGGCCCGGCCCGCCGTCGGCGGCAAATAACTCGTCAAGATCCGGAGCGTCGTCGTCTTGCCCGCGCCGTTCGGACCCAGAAAGCCCACGATTTCTCCTTCCTCCACGGTGAACGAAACTCCGTCGATGGCCGGCCGCCCGGCGAAACTTTTCGACAACTGCTCAGTCTCAATGATGGGCCGGGGCATGGCGTCTCTCTATAGCCCCCGCCGGTTCCGGGATGCGACTCAGCGCGGCATGGGCCAGGCTACATAGACCGCCCGCCATGCCTTGACAAGCAAATCGGGAGACCCTTCAGGCCAGCTCTCATTTCTCATACCGTTTCGTCGCGAGGCGCTGCGAACCCCTTACTGCCAAGGGCGCGTGCCGCCGAGGGCGCAGAGTTGGGTGAGAACACCCTGTTCAAGCCTGAGGCAAGCGGAACGAAGGAAGGATGGGGTGCAGCGCGCCACAGCAGACAGAGTATGAAAAACGCGGGCCAGGCCATCCTTGATTTCCCGCCGGGGTGGCGCATGGCTGATACATCCCGCTGAACCGCGCGCTCCGCCGCCATGTCTCTCAACGTCTCCGCCAGGCTCAACGCCGATCTCTTCGATGCCAAATACGCTGCGTGGAAAGCGGATCCGTCTTCCGTCGAAGCCACCTGGGCCGCTTTCTTCTCCGGCTTCGAACTGGGCCTGGCCCGGCCCGCTCCCGGAGTCAGGCCCACCTTGGCGGCTCCCCCCGCCACCGAAGAGGAACTGTCTTTCCGCGGCCGCGCCGGAGCCCTGGTCTACTCCTTCCGGTCCATCGGCCACACGGCGGCTTGGATCGATCCTCTCACCGAAGCTCCTCCCGATCAGCCCCGTCTCGCCCCTTCCGCATTCGGCTTCTCCGATGCCGATCTCAACCGCCGGATCGCCTCCAATTTTTACAAGGGCGGAGCCTACATGCCGCTTCAGATCATGATCGAGGAACTCCGCACCGCCTATTGCGGCCGGATCGGCTTCGAGTTCATGCACATTCACAACACCGAGGTCCGCAATTGGCTCCGGGACCGCATCGAAACGCGCCCTGTCCAGCCCGGTCTCGATCCCGCCGCCCGCAAGCGCCTTCTGCATTGGCTCCTCGAAGCCGAAACCTTCGAGCATTTCCTCCATCGCAAGTATCCAGGGGAAAAGCGTTTTTCCCTGGAAGGCGCTGAATCGCTCATGGTCGCCCTCAACACCGTCCTCGAAGGCTGTCCCGCCCTGCAAGTCGAGGAAATCGTCATGGGCATGGCCCACCGCGGCCGCCTCACCGTGTTGGCGGGCTTTCTCCGGAAGTCCCTCCGGGTCCTCCTCTATGAGTTCTCCGAAAACTATGTGCCCACCATCGTGGGCGGGGACGGGGATGTGAAATACCATCTCGGCTACGAGGCGGAGCGGGAACTCGACGGGGGCAAACGCATAACCATCCGGCTCGCGGCCAACCCCAGCCACCTCGAAGCCGTAAATCCCGTCGTCGAAGGCAAGGCCCGCGCCCGCCAGCGGGTGTTGGGCGATTCCGACCACCGGCGGCGCATTCTCCCCTTGCTCATCCATGGCGACGCCGCCTTCGCCGGCCAAGGGCTTGTCGCCGAAGTGCTGAACCTTTCCCAACTCCCCGGCTACCGGACCGGCGGCACCATCCACATCGTCGTCAACAACCAGATCGGATTCACCACCTCTCCCGCCGACGCCCGCTCCTCGAACTACTGCACGGACGTCGCTAAAATGATCGAAGCCCCCGTCTTCCACGTCAACGGAGATTCCCCTGCCGATGTGGCCTTCGCCGCCGCCCTGGCCCTCGATTTCCGCCAGCATTTCAACCGGGACGTGGTCATCGACATGGTTTGTTACCGCCGCCACGGCCACAATGAAGGAGATGAACCGGAATTCACCCAACCGCAAATCTACCGCCTGATCAAAGAGAAGCCGTCCACCGCCACCCTCTTCCAGCGCGCCTTGGAGTCCGAATCCGTCCTGCAACCCGCCGAAAGCACGGAATTGCGCTCCCAGCTTGAAGCGCGGATGGAAGCAGAACTGACCGAGCTTCAACGCCTTCAAAAAGAGGGGCGCGGACACCCATTCATGGAATCGAGCGCTGTGGTGCAGCCCGCGTACTCGCACGATCCCGTGCCCACCGGCATCCAACTCGAATCACTCCGCCGCCTCGGACTGCGCCTAACCGAAATCCCCAAGGGATTTGAGGTCAACGACAAGATCCGGCGCCGCTTTCTCGATCGTCGCCGCGAATGCGTGGAGCAAGGCGGCCCCTACAATTGGGCCTTCGCCGAAGCTCTGGCCTTCGGTTCCCTCCTCGCCGAAGGAGCCGCCGTCCGCCTCTCCGGTCAAGACTCCCGCCGCGGCACCTTTAGCCAACGCCACGCCGTGCTCTACGACGCCAGAACCCGGGATCGCTACATCCCCCTCCAAAACATCGCCCCCGGTCAAGCGACGTTTCGCGTCTACAACAGCCTCCTTTCCGAAGCCGCCGTCCTCGGCTTCGATTACGGCTACTCCCTCATGTGTCCGGATATCCTCATTCTCTGGGAAGCGCAATTCGGCGACTTCGCCAACGGGGCCCAGGTCATCATCGACCAATTCATCGTCTCGGCTGAATCCAAGTGGCAACAGCCCAGCGGCATCGTCATGCTGCTGCCCCACGGTTATGAAGGCATGGGCCCCGAACACTCCAGCGCCCGCATGGAACGTTTCCTGCAACTCAGCGCCCAACAAAACATCCAAGTCGCCAACCTCACCACTCCCGCCCAATATTTTCACATCCTGCGCCGCCAGCTCCGCCGTCCTTTCCTCAAACCCCTGGTCCTCATGACTCCCAAGAGCCTCCTCAACCACCCCGAATGCATTTCGGGAGAAGAGGACTTCGCCGACGGCGCCTGTTTTCGCGAGATCCTCGACGATCACCTCGGCCCTCAAGACCCCGAGCGCGTCAACCGCCTCGTCTTCTGCTCCGGCAAAGTCTATTACGACCTCCGCCGTTATCGGGAAACCAACGACATCCGCGACACCGCCCTCATTCGGCTGGAACAGGTGTATCCCGTCCACCACGACCTTCTCACTCAGATCGTGGAGCGCTACCCCAAGGCCCGAAAATGGGTCTGGTGTCAGGAAGAACCGCTGAACATGGGAGCCTGGTCTTTCATCGGTCCCCGCCTCCAACAGTTCACCCGATACAAGGTCCGTTACGCCGGTCGCGACCGCTCCGCGAGCCCCGCCGCCGGAGCCAAAGTCATCCACAAACACGAGCAGAAAAAACTCGTGGAAGACGCTTTCATCGTCTAGCCCAACCTTATGGCTTTCGAAGTGAAGATCCCCGCCGTCGGGGAATCCGTGGCCTCTGGAACCATCGCCCAGTGGCACCGCCGCGATGGCGATGCCGTCCAACAGGGGGATGCCCTCTTTACCCTGGAGACCGACAAGGTCAGCACCGATGTCGAAGCCGAACGCGGCGGCATCCTCCGCATCCGCGTGCCCGAAGGCGAAGAAATCGCCATTGGAACCGTCGTGGCCGAAATCGTGGAATCCGCCAGCCCGGCCGAAAAACCGGCCCCCTCGCAACCAGCGGAGGAAGCTGTCCAAGCTTCAGCGGCCGTCCGGCGCTTCGCCGAAGAACAGCAAGTGAATCTCAGCCAGGTGCGCGCCACGGGAAAACAAGGAGCCGTGACCCGGAAGGATGTTCAATCCTGGATCGATTCGAACCGTCCCGGCAAAGACGCCTCCGCTGAGAAGTCGCAGGCCGGTCCCGCGGATTCACAATCCGAAACGCCGGAAGAGGAACCCGAAGTCGAGGAACCCCCCGTGCGGCCCACACCGCCGGAACTCTCCGTGGTGCCCCCAGAGGAAAACGCCGAGCCTGCATCCCCCCGCGCTTCCGATGAAGAACGCATCACGCGGACCCGGATGTCGCCGCTCCGGCGCAAGATCGCCACCCATCTCGTCGCCGCCCAACAAAACGCCGCCATCCTCACCACCTTCAATGAGTGCGACATGGCCGGCGTCATGCGTCTCCGCAAGGAAGTGCAAGAATCCTTCCAGGCCCGTCACGGCGTGAAGCTCGGGTTCATGTCCTTCTTCATCAAGGCCGTCGTCGAAGCCCTGCGCGCCGTACCCCAAGTCAACGCCCGGCTCGACGGCAACGACATCGTCCAGCACCACTACTTCGACATCGGCGTCGCCGTAAGCACCGAGCGCGGACTCGTCGTCCCCGTTCTCCGCGCTTGCGACACCCTGTCCTTCGCCGGCATCGAGCGAGCCATCAGCAGCTTCGCGGAACGGGCTCGAAGCGGAAAAATCCTCTTCGAAGATCTCCAGGGCGGCGTCTTCACCATTTCCAACGGCGGCATCTACGGCTCCCTGCTCAGCACCCCCATCCTCAACCCGCCACAAAGCGGAATCCTCGGCATGCACACGATCCAGGAACGGCCCGTCGTCGAGCAGGGACAGATCGTCGTCCGTCCCATGATGTATCTCGCCCTCAGCTACGACCATCGCATCGTCGATGGCAAAGAAGCCGTGACCTTCCTTGTCCGCGTCAAAGACTGCATCGAAAACCCTGGCCGCCTCCTGGTCGAAGCCTGAGCGCCGGGAAAGGAGCCTCAAGATTTCAAATTTTGAAATCTTGAGATCTCAGATCCAAGTCCGCAACTTCCAGATTCCTAATCAGATATCTGAAATCTGAAGTCCGCTTCCCACACTCCCCGCCTCAACCCCCCCTTCCTCCTTGCTCCAATTCATCTGCCTCATCGTCAAAGGAGCCGCCATGGGAGCGGCTAACGTTATCCCGGGCGTCTCCGGCGGCACCATCGCCTTCATCACCGGGATCTACGAAACGCTCATCAACTCGCTCCGGTCGTTTGGACCCCGAGCCCTGCGCTTCGCCGTCGCCTTTCGCTTCCGGGAACTGTGGACGCACGTCAACGGAAACTTCCTGGCGCCGCTCTTCGCCGGCGTCGCCATCAGCATCCTCAGCTTGGCTCGCCTCCTCGAGCATCTCTTTCTCCAGCATCCCATCCTGATCTGGTCCTTCTTCTTTGGTCTCATCCTCACTTCCGTCTATTTCGTCGGGATCTCCATCCGGCGATGGACCGCCGCCGTGATGGCCTCCATGACCCTCGGACTCGCCCTCGCCGTCGCCATCTCCCTGCTTCATCCCGCCTCCGAAAACGCCCATCCCCTCTACCTCCTGCTCTGTGGGGTGATCGCCATCTGCAGTATGATCGTGCCCGGCCTCTCCGGCTCCTTCATCTTGCTCCTCCTGGGAAACTACCTGCTCGTGCTCGGCGCCATCCCCGATCTCGCCGCCGCCGTCCTTCACGCTGATCACGCCACCCTGAGCCGCAGCCTCTCCATTCTCATCCCGTTCGGCATCGGTTGCGTCGCCGGACTTCTCGCCTTCTCTCACCTCATCGGCTGGATCTTCGAGCGCCATCATGATGTCGCCATCGCCCTCATGACCGGATTCGTCGCCGGATCGCTCCTCACCATCTGGCCCTGGAAGGAAGCGATCCATCTGCGGGATTCCACTGGAGAATTGATCTTGAGACACGACGAACCCGTCATCCGCGGCTACACCTGGAGCTTCCCCGAATTCGGCGATCCCCTGACTTGGGCCGCCGTAGGAATCGCCCTGCTGGGAGCTGCTCTGGTCGTCGCCGTCGAAAAGCTCGGTTCAGGCTGCTCCCAGCCCGCCGCAAAGTCCTGAAGGTCTGTAGCTTCCCTGACCCCGCCATGAAGTTCCTCCATACTTCGGATTGGCAGATGGGGATGAAGGCAACCGCGGCCGGGTCCCACGCCGGGCGCGTGCGCCAAGAACGCCTCGCCGCGGCGCAGCGCGTGATCGGCCTGGCCCAACGCGAGAACGTCTCCTTTATCCTCCTCGCCGGAGATACGTTCGAAGACAACGCCGTCGATCGCGTTCTCGTCCGCCAAACGGCCGAGATCTTGCAGTCCTTCCCGGGACCCGTCTTTCTCCTTCCCGGCAACCACGATCCCTTGGTCCCCGGTTCCGTTTGGGAACACCCGGTCTGGACCGAGTTCGCCAACCTTACCGTCTGCCGGGAAGCCCAAGCCCTCGAGCTGGACGCCTGCATCCTCCACCCCTGCCCCCTCACCTCCAAATACTCGAGCCAGGATCCTACCAAGTGGATCCGGCGCAGCCCGGGCGAAAAGATCGCTCTCGGTCTCGCTCACGGAACCGTCGAAGGCGTCCCCGCCGCAGAACCCGACTATCCAATACCCCGCGACGCCGCCGCCCAGCGCGACCTCGATTATCTCGCCATCGGTCACTGGCACTCCTACAGCGCCTACCCAGACGCCGCCGGAGCTATCCGCATGGCCTACCCAGGCACCCACGAAACGACCAAGTTCGGCGAACGCGACAGCGGCAACGTCCTGCTGGTCGAAATCGATGGCCCCCGCGCCGTTCCGAGACTCCATTCCGCGAGAACCGGCGGCCTCCATTGGCCCACCATCGAGAGAACCCTAGCCCATCCAGGCGATCTGCCTGCCCTCCTCGCCGAAGTCCGCAACCTTCCTGACCCTGGACAAACGCTTCTGCGCATCCGCCTGGACGGCGTCTTGCACGCGGACGACCGATCCGCGCTGACCCAATTGCAGGAAGTTCTCGACGCGCGTTTCCTCCACGGATCCCTCGATTCGGCCGCGATCCCGCAACCCGGGGATGACTCTTGGATCGCCGGCCTGCCCCTAGGCCCCTGCCGGAATGCCGCCATCGCCCTCCGCGACCGCGCTGCCCACACGCCGGACCCGGCCTCCAAAGCCGTTCATGCCCAGGCCCTCATGATCCTCTTCGAACTCCACGAAAAGGCGGAGCCATGATCCTCCATCGCGTTCAGGTCGCCCACTGGCGCAGCATCCTCGATGCCGTTGAATTGGGCCCTTTCAGCGAACAGATCAACGTGATCCATGCGCCGAACGGAACAGGGAAATCCTCGATCTTCGAAGCGGTTCGCCGCGCCCTCTTCGACAGCCATCAGGTAGGCGGTCTGGAAATCGAAGCGGTGCGGCCTTGGGGCCGGGCCTTGGCTCCCCGGGTCGAAGTCGAGTTCAGCCGCGGTCAGGTTCGTTACCGCATCAGCAAATCCTTCCTCGACCATCCCTCCGCCCAACTCCTCCGCTTCGAGGACGGCCGCTTCCTTCCTCTGGCCGAAGGCCGCAGCGCCGACGCCAGGCTGCGCGAGATCCTCGGGGCCGCCGCCGCCCCAGGGCGCGGTCTTTCCAAACCCGAACACTGGGGCTGGGCCCAGGCTCTCTGGGCGCCGCAGGGATCCCTCCGCCTCGAGAGTCTCTCCCCTTCCCTCACCGAAAACCTCCGGGCTGCCCTCGGAGCCCAGATCGAGGATGAAAGCGGCAGCCGGCTCGAACAACTCATCCGCGAGCGTTACGCCGCCTATTTCGCCGCTGGAGGCAAACCCAAGCGCGGCCGGCACGCCCCGCCCGTGGCCGCGTGGCAAGCGGAGTTGCCTAACCTCGAGATCGAACGTCAGCGCTGGTTGATGGCCCAGGAAGCCTATGAACAAGCCTCACGCAACGTCGAGGACGCCCGCAATCGCCGGGCTCAGGCAGTGCGGGAAAGCGACGAACTACGCCATGCCGCCGGCTCCGCCCAACGGCAATTCGCACTCTGGACCCAGATCCAGACCGAACTCGAATCGCTGCGCCTGACCGAAAAGAACAGCGCCGAACTTCACAGACACCTCAACGACTCTTTGCAACGGATCGCCGATGCCCGCACCGAGGTCGCCGCCCTCGAACAAAGCATTGCCGCTTCAGAACAGGAACGCGCCGTATTGAGCGCCGAACAAAAGGGATTGCAGCTCACCTTGGAACATGCCCAACAGGCGAAACAGGTTACCGAAACCCAGCGCGCCGCCGAACGCCTGCTCTCAGCCCAGTTGCACCAAGCGCGCGATTTCATCTCGGAAACCACCGCCGCAGAAGCCCTCAGACGCCGGACCAGAAGCATTCGCGAGCGAGAAGAAGCGATCCTCTCCCTCCAACGCAATCGTTCCTCTCTCGTGGCCCCTTCCAAGAAGCAACTTGCAGAGATCCGGCGGCTCCACAGCGAGATCGCCCTGGCCCGAACCGCCCTGGAGGTATCCAGCATCCGCCTTCGCGTCCGTCCGGACAAGGACGCCGTCGTTCGCCGCCAGGGCGAGGCGGATCCCCGGTTCCTCTCCCCCGGCGACGCAACCGAGTTCACCGGTTCGCCCAGCGTCGAGATCGAGATCGAAGGCTTCGGAACAGTTCGAGCCTCTGGTCCAGAAGGTGAATTCCCGCGGCACGAGGCGGCTCTCTCCAGCGCGACGGAGCGCCTCGCCCGGCTCACCCAATCCTTCCCCTCGCCGGATCCCGAGCCCTTGCAGCAAGCCCTCGATGAAGCCACGGAAATCGAGCGCAACATTCACGAAGCTCAAGAAAGGCTCGGCGAGTTGCTCGAAGGCAAAGAAGCCAGTCACTGGGACGCGGAACTCGCCGCTCTCACCGCCAGTATCCAACAGCGTCTCGCCCGCTTCCCCGAATGGGCATCCAATCCGCCCTCGGTCCAGACTCTCCAAACCGCCTACGACGAACTTCGCCGTCAGACCGATCAGGCCGTCCAGTCCGCTGATGTCGCTCTCGAACAGGCCCGAAACGCCTGCGCCGCTGTCGAACAACGCGCCGGGACGATGGAGGCGACCCTTGTCGAAACCCGGCGAAGCCTCGAATCCGCCCGCCGCCGCCTTGCGCAGTGGACTCAAGACGGCAAAAGCGATCTCCTGCGGCAGAACGAATCGAACGAGGCCCTCTTGGCCTGGAACGTCGCAAGAACTCTAACGCAAAAAGCCCAGCAACAACTTGACGCGATCCCTGGCGATCCGGCCAATGCCCTCGAAAAGCTGCAACGCCAATTGACGGCCCTCGACGATTCCGCAGCCCGGGCCCGAGATGAGGAAAACACCGCCATCGGCCGCTTGCATACCCACACCACCGAAGGTCCCTACTCGAAACTGGCTGCTTGCGAAGAGCGCATCGCCGCCTTGAAAGAACGCATCGCCCGCGAAACCCTCCAAATGGACGCCGTCCGGCTGCTGCACGACACCGTCGCGGAAATCAAAGCCGCCGCGATCGCGGCCGTCGCCGCGCCGGTGGAAAAAGCGGCAGGCCGCATGATCGCCCGCATTGCCGGCCCCAAACTCGGCTCCATTGCCCTCACCGAAAACTTCGCGCCCTGCGGCATCCATCCAGCCGCTTCCAGCCAGCGGGTAGGCCTCGACAACTTCTCCGGAGGCGAGCAAGAACAACTCTTCCTCGTCTGCCGGCTCGCCCTCGCTGAAGTCCTCGCCCGGCAAGAACGTCAACTGGTTGTCCTCGACGACGTGCTCAACGCCACCGACACCGGACGCCTGGCCCGCGTCCTCGCCCTCCTCGAAGATGCCGCAGAACATCTGCAGATTGTCATCCTCACCTGCCACCCGGAACGCTACCGCGCCCTGAACGGAGCCGAATTCTTCGAACTCAAACCCAAGTGACCCAACCGCAACGCCGGCTCAACCCGTTTCACGGCTTCTCAAACACAAACACATACTGCCAGGGAAGAAACATCAGGGTTTCTTTCCAACGCAACCCCACCGCCTCCATCTCCTTCTTCGCCTGCTCCGGGGTCATGGTGTGCAGCGGCTTGATCGGAACATCGGGATCGTTCGCCCGGTACTCCACCAGGTAAACCCTGCCCCCTTTCTTGAGAGCCCGAACCACCGAGGTCATGACTTCGTAGGGATGCGAGAATTCATGGTAAGCGTCCACCAAAATCGCCGCGTCCACTTCCCCCTCTGGCAATTTGGTATCCTCGATGGTTCCGAGAACCGGCACGACCTGGTCTAAACCCGTTTCCTCTATTCTCCTTTCCAAGAACTCCAGCATCTCTTCCTGGATTTCGACCGCATACACGCGCCCCTCCGGCGTCCGCTCGGCAATTCGGAAGGCGATATAACCTGATCCCGCGCCGATGTCCGCCACCACTGCACCGGGCTCCAGATCAAGCTTCTCCACCAGCCGGTCCGGCTCCTCCTCTCGCTCTCGGCTGCGACGCTCCAGCCAGGCAATCGCGCCGTGCCCCCGGATGTAGTCGGCAATCTCGCGCCCGAGATAGTATTTCCCAATTCCGTCCGGAGTGCGCTGTCCCTCCGTGTAGACCGATTCCGCTTCCACAGAAGCGATCTCGGCCTTCGCGACCGCCGGAGCAGCCCTCTCTGAGCCAAGCTCCGCCTCACACGAGATTCCCAAGCCGCTGAGCGCCAAGACAACGGCCCGCCCGGCCTGCCAGCCTCGCCGCGGACGGCTTCCCCGCTTCGCATAACCAATCCGCTCAATCATGTGTCGTGAATATAAGGGGTTGGGATCAGGACCTCAATCCCTACTGCCGCTCCCCTTCAGGAAAGCGCGTTCCCGCTCGAAACGATAGTCCGGAGTCCATTCATTGTCACCCACTCGCAAAACCGGCAGACATGACTCCACCAGATCGGGTTCGTTCAGCGGCAAGCTTCCTCGCCGAAGCCGCCGTCGCCCCGTCTTTTCTCGCTCGGCCGGAGCGCTTTGCCCTAAACAACGGGCAAACTCGGAAAACCCCGAAAAACCCGCCTCGCGCATCCTGGAACGGGTGACGATCTCAAATACCACACGCACTCCGGCCGGCAACCGCCTGGCTAACTCCACGGTTACCCGCCCCATCGTAAACCGTGGATTCAACTCGACCAAGGGACGCAATCGCATCCTCCCTTCCTGATCGCGATAGACAAACGCGTCGATCCCCACAGGACCCCGGAACCCGCGCTCTAGGCATTCGGCCCCGAGGAGATTCGCCGCGGAGCCCCGGTAAAACCCCCGCAGCGCATCCTGGCCGCCGTGCAAAAACCGCGCCGCTTCCGCATCCGCCCCCGTCGCCAGATCCCGTTCCACCGAACAGCCGCGAAACCTCCCCGCCTCATCGACATGAAGCCGAGTGAACCCGGCCAGATTTGCGGAGCCGTCCGCCTGAACCTCGAACTGCACCGAAAAATCGAGCGCTCGCCTATACCATGGTTCGACGACCACGGCTCCTTGCTTCTCAAGCCAGAGGCAGAGATTTCGCCGGACACTCTCCGGAATAACGGAACCGGCGCGCCATCGCGCCTGGGATCGCCCTGCGCTTCCGAAGGGAGCCTTGCAAACCACGGCTTCCCAGCCCGCCGCGAAGAAACGCTCGACCGCTTTCGCCAAAGCCGGCTCGCTCTCGCAGATCACCGCCGCGCTCTCCGTGCACCCTAACCAAGGCGGAGCCGCCGCCGCCCAGCGCGATTCCCGCCCGCCTTGCGCCGTCTTCGAAAACAACCCGGCGTACTCCGGCCGCCAACCGCCCGCATCGACCGAAGCCCTGGTGCGGATCGGATCCAATAGACGCGTCGCCTCAGGCGTCCAAGCCCAGGGCCGGACCCGCGCCACCCGCCTGCCAGACGCCGCAAACCCCTCCACGGAACTCGCCTCCGGCAAAATCAATCCCGCTTCCCTCATCTCCCGCCGGAAGGTCAGGCCCGGCTCACGGCGCAGCAACACCACGTCATCGCGCCGCGCCAAAAACAAGGCCGCCGTCTCCAAGTCCCGGCACATCGCCTCTACCTTGCCCGGCCGCCGCCAGGCCCCACTATCCCCAGCAGCCAGCTCATCTTCCGCATCCGGATTGAACCAAAACACGTCGGGCGTCCGCCCCTTCGACTGCTCATACACTTCCAACTGGTCGATAAAACTCTCTTCCAAGCCCGCCCGCTTCCGCCCCTCCCGGTTAAAGTCTGTCGCCGCGCCCTTTGCCCTCCGCGGCGAAAGAGGAAAGGGCAGGCTCCGCCGGTACTGCTCCCAATCGCTGATCCCGGGCTCCTTCCATCGCCGAAACCATTTCAGCCCGTATCCGACGTGCCCGATTTCATCCCGGTAAATCCGCTCAAACAAAGACGCCGTCGGCGCATCCTGCATGCGGGCGAAGATCTCAGCATAATGCCGGGCATAGTCCAGATTGGCCTGCTCGAAGGTCAGGCTCAAACGCGTGACGTAATCGGCCGGGGAGTCCACCGGAGAAACACAGCGCCAGAAGAAGCCATTCACCGGATAACTTCCAAACTCAACACCGCAGGCCCGCATCCGCGCGATATACCAGCGCGTATGCTCCTGCTCTTCTTGCAAGGTTGCCGCCAGCCCCTGGCGGAACGCTGCAGGAGCCCCCGGAAACCGAAGAAGGACCAGCGCCATCAACTCCGCCGCCAACAACTCGTGGTTGGCGAAAAAGTGCAGCAACAAACCCCGTTCCTGCTCCGATTCGAGCCGCGCTGCTGAGGGGAACGGAGCCCGCCGGCCGTCGTGGCGCATCCGCAAGTTTGCCGGACGGCCCGGCTCCGCTGGAACGGCAGCAGGCCGACCCGGCGCGGCGTCCTCAAGCGGGCTTTCTGGAGCCGCCAGCTTCTCCTCCAGCGTCCCGGAGAACAAAACCCGCTCGGCAAATTCACGCAATTCCATCGCGCGTTACAAACGCCCTTCCGCGGTCAGACGCAGAAAATGCCGGGAAACGCTGACGTATCGTTCCGCCCACCCCCGCACCGATTGCTGCTCTTGGAGATCCAGATTGCGCACCACCTTGGCTGGACTCCCCAGCACCAAAGACCCAGGTGGAATCCTGCTCCCCATGGTCACCAGCGCACCCGCCCCCACAATGCTCCGCGCCCCCACCACCGCCCCATCCATTACCGTGGCCCCCATTCCGATCAACACCTCGTCCTCCACCGTGCACGCGTGCAGGATGGCCCGGTGCCCGCAGGTCACCCACTCGCCGACAAAAGTCCCCAGCTCCTCCGCCAAATGCACCACGCACCCATCTTGAATGTTCGAACGCGGCCCGATCACAATCCGCTGAATATCCCCCCGGAGCACCGCCTGATACCAAACACTGGCTTCCTCCCCCACCGTCACATCCCCAACAATGTCCGCACTCGGAGCCACAAAGGCGCTGACGTCTATAGACGGCGTCCGGGCCAAGAATTCCGGCGCCTTTTCTGAGCAGGGAATAACAGGGAGCTGATGCGGTTGGCTGGTCATGGGCCGGAGCCGCTCCAAGGCGGCCGGCCACCCTAGCCCGAATCCTGAGTTTTTTAATCCAAAATCCTTTACAAAATGTTCAGCCGTTGAATAATGCGCGCCCATATGAACAAAGCCCAGTTGATTGAATCCGTTCAGAAAACCCTTGGAAAAGAGACTTCCAAGCGTCAAGCTGATGAACTTGTAAAAGCCGTCCTGGAGGCAATCGCCAAGGGCATCAAGAAAGACAAGGTTGTTCAGATCATCGGCTTCGGAACCTTCAAGGTGTCCAAACGGAACGCCCGCTCCGGCGTCAACCCCAAGACAGGGGAGAAGATCAAGATAAAGGCCTCCAAGTCCGTGCGCTTCTCGCCTTCCGCCACGCTCAAGGGCAGTCTGTAGAATTCGCGTCCAAACCCCATCCGGGTTTTCCTCCTCGAATTCCGCGCGCCGCCGCCGGTCTTTTCGGGTCCTCGGGAATTCCCCGCCGGGGCTCCTCCGACGCCTGCAATATGCCTGCGGCTTTGTGCAGCGTCTCTTCCCACTCCAATTCCGGATCGGAATCGGCTACTATGCCGGCTCCCACATGAAAATGCCAGTGTCCGCCTTCCCGGATCAGCGTGCGAATGACGATGCTGAACTGGCTCTCCCCGTTGAACCCCAGGTAACCAATGGCTCCAGTGTAAAGGCCGCGCGGTACCGGTTCCAGTTCGGCAATAATCTCCATGGCCCGCTTCTTGGGAGCCCCGCTGATTGATCCCCCGGGCCAGCATGCTTCTAACAGATCAAGGTGGTCCACCCCCGGACGCAGCGTCCCTTCCACCGTCGAAACCAGGTGATAGACCTGCTCGAAACGCTCCAGCTTGAGCAATTCCCGAACCCGCACGCTGCCGTATTCGCACACCTTCCCCAGATCATTGCGCTCGAGATCGGTGATCATCACCAGTTCGGCCAGTTCCTTGCGGGACGTCAACAGCTCACAGGCCGATCGTTCATCCCGCGCGGCATCCGTGTAACGCGGCCGGGTTCCCTTGATCGGTCGCGTCGTCACCCAACGGCCGCTGGCTCGCAAAAAGCATTCCGGGGAACTCGACAGCACCACCCGGTCGCCCTCGTCCAGGTAGGCGGCATGAGGAGCCGGCGAGACCCGCCGCAATGCCCCGTAGACCGATAGCGGGTCCGCCGCCGCCCCGTCCCGGCAAGTGTGCCGGTGCGAAAGATTCACCTGGTAAATGTCCCCAGCGGCAATGTACTCCTGCGCTCTCAGCACCCGTTCAACAAACTCAGCGCGCTCCATCTCCCGCTCAAATTGCAAACGCGTCGCCAGCTCACGCCCGCCCGGCCGGCCTTCGCCTGACAATCCCTCCAGCCAACTGGCGTCGCCCGTCGCCATCCAGACGCCGTCCGCATGGCGATACAGCAAGAGCGTTTCATAACAGCCGAAACGATAGCTGCCGTCATAGTCGATCGATCCGATCCATCCTCCCAGCGGCAGACCAAAGTCCGCCGTTTCCCGCTCCCTCTCCTCCAACACCCGCCGCAAGCCCGTGCACTCCGGAAACCGTCCCCGCACCACCCGCGAAGGACAGGCGCTCAAGATGGATAGCCCGCCCGGTTCGCCTGCGCTGGAGGTGTCCAAAAACACCAGCCCAGGCAGACCCCGCAGCATCCAGACCGCCTCGCCCGGATCCCAAGGCCAATCCATCGAACGGAGACATCCCATCATCCTCAGCCTTCTTCCGGGATCTCAGATTTCAAATCTCAGATTCCCGATTTCAGATCTCAAAACGACCGTGAAGCAGCACGAAAAGAACTGAGCAAATATGCTCACCAAAACCAATCGCCTCATACTCATAAACATCTTGCTCTCTAAAGGCCGGTTATTGCGGGTGACAAGCTCAAAGCCGATCCTCCTTGTTTGCTGAAAATGGCAAAAGTCAGGAACGGGCCAGTTCTCTTTCGGCTGCCGGAGGCTCACGCTGAAGAAGTGGATCTTCCGGCGATCCTGTAGCGCACGCCTCGGCCCTGGCCGAGCCGTTCCAGACGCTTGAGCAGGAGGAGCTTCTTGACTATTGACTCCACAGTGCGGGGCGGAAACCCGAGCGCCTCGATCGCCTCCTTCCGAGTAAAGACCGGCTCGTCACGCGCCTGGGCCCAACACCACAACGCGAGCTGCTTCTCCGAAAGCAGGTTCTCTACCTGATCCCGTTCGATAAGTTCAATTGCCTCGCCGGCCTGCGCCTGGATGATGGAGAGGAAGTAATCGAAACGCAGGGCCTGAACCTCCAGGAATTACCCAGGACCCGTCAGAAGCTTCAATCTCAATTCTTCCCTTTTGATATCTCAAATGTGAAATCCGGCATCTCAATACCTCAACAACACCGCCTTCATCCCCGCCGCCTCCGCTGCTTCCATCCCCAGCACCCCGTCCTCGAAAACCAAACATCGCCCCGGATCCACTCCCATACGTTCCGCCGCCAATAAAAACAAATCCGGAGCCGGTTTGCCCCGCTTCACGTCGTCCATCGTCACTACATGCAGAAAAAGACTCTCCAGGCGCGCCGCACCCAACGTCCTCTCCACAATATGACGCCTTCCTCCGGAAGCCACCGCCACGGGATGCCGCTGCGCCGTCGCCTCGGCGAACCGGATCAAGGGCTCGTTTCGCCGGACCCGGTGCAGATGGGTGAAGTAATAGGTCTCCTGAGCCGCAACAACCCTCAAGGGATCAAGCCGCTGGCCGAAGAGCCGGTTCACCTCCTCCACCGTCTCGACCATGTCCTTCCCCGCCATCGCCTGTGCCAAGTCCCGCGTAAACTCGAAGGTCGCGCCGTTGCGCGCATAAGCATCTACCCACGCTTCATAATGCAAATCCATCGACAAGACCAACGTCCCGTCGTTGTCGAAGATATACCCCTCGAACTCGCCCCCAGGAATCTCGAACGCAGGATACATCGCCGGTCAATTCGCCTCCGGTCCGGCCGGAAAGCTGCACACCCGTAGACCCATTTCTCCTGGAAACAAGCGTAGGCCCTTGGACTGCGGCGAGCATCGCCGCTCTCTCCCGGCGCGGAGCGCCGTACGTGCGGAAGCTTATAGAGTGCGCCAGTCCTCTGGGATTTTGGAGGGGGACGCGGAGTCTCTGGGAGGCCGAGGCGGGGTTTGGGTTTGGCGGAGTTCTGTGCGCGCCCGAAAGCGGCGATTCTCGCCGCAGTCCATGGGCGGCGGCCAAGCCACCGCTAAGAGACCCCGTCGAGCCACGCCCGAGGCTCTTGGACTGCGGCGAGCATCGCCGCTCTCTCCAGGCGCGGAGCGCCGTACGTGCGGAAGCTTGTAGAGTGCGCCAGTCCTCTGGGATTTTGGAGGGGGACGCGGCGTCTCTGGGAGGCCGAGGCGGGGTTGGGATTGGCGGAGTTCTGTGCGCGCCCGAA
>JBGTBW010000280.1:0-7550 GCA_041749135.1 Verrucomicrobiales bacterium | reverse complement strand
GCCTCTCGGCAGATGACGCCCTACTTGTGGGGCGGACACTCCTGTCCGCCGATGGAACCTCAAGAGTTCGCGGGCAGGAGTGCCCGCGCCACATACCCTTCCAGCTCATCCAAATTCCTCGAGATCAGGAGTTCTGAGATTGGGGCCCGGTCAGGCTGCGGCGGGCTTGCGCTGCTTGCGGCCCGCGCGGAGGTGGTCGCGAAACCGGCGGGATCGCTGGCTGACCGCGGCATCGCCGTAGAGCCGGCGGGCCAAGGCGACAAATCCCTCTTCGAGTTCGGTGAGAGACATGCGATCGGGCTGGAAATTGACGTCGAAGAGCGTGCAGCGTTCCCAGGCTCCTTCGGCGAGAATGCGGCCTTCCTCAGTGAGGCGCCGGTAGAGCGGCGTGCCGGGGAACGGAGTCATGTAGGTGATTTGGACTTCATACAAACCGCTGTGCTCGACGAACCGGGCGACGGCGTCGAAGGATTCCGGGCCGGTTCCATCGAGGCCGAGCACGAAGCAGCCGTTCACGGTGATTCCGTGGCTTTGAATGCGTTCGATGGAACGTAGGTAGGAATCGGCGCGGCGGGCTTTCCAATTGGAGAGAAGTTCCACGCCTTCGAGGGCGGGGGCGTGCGGGTGTTCGAAGCCGATGAGCACCTGGCAGCAGCCGGCATCGCGCATGAGTTGGAGGAGTTCTAAGTCGTCGGCGACGCCGGCATCGGTTTCGGTGAACCAGCGGACCTGTTCCCGTGCGAGCGCGCGCATGAGGCGACGGGAATGGGCGCGATTGACGAAGGTGTTGTCGTCGGCGAACTCGATGAAGGGGTTGCCGAAGAGATCCTTGAGGCGGCGGACTTCGGCGATGACGCGCTCGACCGGTTTGACTTTGAAGGCAGGCGAGATGCGGATGGAAGCGGCGCAGAATTCGCAGCGCCAGGGGCAGCCGCGTTGGGTTTGGACGGTGAACCGCGGGTAACGGTTGGCGGAGAGGAGATCGAAGCGGGGCATGGGGCTCGCGGCCAAGTCGAAGGGATTGGGCCGGGCATCGTAGACGGGCTGGAGGGTTCCGCGTTGGAGGTCGTGCAGGACTTGGGGCCAGACCGGTTCGCCTTCGCCGATGACCAGGGCGTCGGCGTGGTGACGGGCTTCGTCCGGGACGAGAGCGGCGTGCAGGCCCCCAAGGATGACAAGGACTCCGGCATCGCGGAATCGCTTCGCCAGGCGGTAGGCTTCGCCGGCGGTTGCGGTTAGGGTCGAGATGGCGACGGCGTCGAAGCGGGTTGGCAGGGTTTCGCCATCGACATCGCGGACCTCAAGGTATTCCACGTCGACGGAAGGCGGCGTTAGGCCAGCAAGAGTGAGGAGGCCGAGACTGGGGAGGGCTTCGATCTCACGCGCGCGGGAAGCGACGCCGGGGAAGGTCAGTCCGAGTTCGAGCAATTCGGTGCGGCAAAGGCGGAGACCGCTGAGGGCGATGAAACCGATTCTCATTTTTTGAGAAGGATGGCGCCCATCAGGGAGAAGGCCGGAGGAGAAGGGCGAGGAGGATGATGATGCCTGTTGCTGTGGATAGGACCGGCAGGGGAAACAACACGCGCCAGGGAGGGCGCCAGGCGGTGAGGAAGCAGCACAAGGGCATGGAAGCGGCTCCGGTGAGGAAACCAGCTCCGGCGAGGCGGAGAGCCAAGCCTGCGGATCCGGAGTAGGGCAGCGTCAGGGCGAAGGCGAGGTTGAGGAGACCGAGCCCGAAAAAGGAGATGTGACCGAGGCGAGCCAGACGGCGGCGGTGGGAGGCATAGCCGCCCCACCAGTCCTCCCGATGAAAGAACAGCCCGAGTGCCGCTCCGGAGATCACGCCGAGGAGTATGCCAAGCCAAGCTGCGGCGAGGTGGATTCGAATCAAAGCTTCCATGAATGCGGGATAGTCGCCGTGGAACGCGTATGGCGGCGAATTGAATCTTCCGGAGGGATCATCGATAGCCTCGATGAAGGCAGAGCTTCAGGCTTGATGATCGAGGAGGAGATGGGCGGCGACGGCAAGGAGGAGCAAGGCGAAGGCGGCATTCCAGAGGCGTTGGCGGCGCAGAAACGCTTCGCGGACGGGGCGGCGCTGCATGAGCCAGGCGAAAAGGGGCCAAAGGAGGGCGGCTTCGAGCACGATGATGGATCCGTAAACTGCGCGTTGGAGGGGATGGGGACCGACGAATTGGGAGATGATGAAGGAGAAGAAGAGGACGACTTTGGGATTGGTGAGGTTGGTGACGAGGCCCTCCAGGTAGGCGCTGCGCGGGGAAAGGGCGCGAGGATTACGGGCTCCGGGCGGGGCGAGATTGGCGCGGTGGTGGAGGGAAGAGCGCGCGAGTTGCAGGGCGATCCAAACCAGGTAGAGGGCTCCGGCGATACGAAATAGCCGGAACGCGTCCGGCCATTGGTGGATGAGGATGGCCAGGCCGGTTACGGCGAGAAAGGCGTGGACGGCGACTCCCGTGCAGATTCCGGCGACGGTAAAGAGGCCGGTCCGCAGGCCGTGATTGAGCACATTCTTCAGGATGAGCAGCAGGTCCGGACCGGGCGTGAACTGTCCGGCAGCCATCGTCAGGGCGAAGAGAGCGATCTCGGACGCGCTGAACACGGATGTGACGCGCGGGGTGAGGGTTGCTCAGAGGCGGACGATGCGGAGTCGTCGAGGCGCTGCGGAGGGCGTTGCGGGAGGAATGGCGTCGTCGAGCGTGGGCGCGTGCCCTGAGGCGGGGGTTACCGGGCGGACGGGCGCCGCGCAACTGGGTTCGAGAGCATCGCGGAGGGCGTCTTCGACGAGTTTTCCGCAGTGAATCTTCATGGGAGGCAGGGGACCGAGGGGCTGGGAGAGGTCGTCGGACGAGAGAGCCAGAGCTTCTTCGGGAGTCTTTCCGGCGATCATCCGGGTGGCCAAGTCGGCGACGGCCATTGCCGTCTGGCACCCGAAACTTTGGTAGGAAGCCCGGTCGATGACCTTACGGCCGTTTTCCTCACGAAAGCGGATCCAGAGCCGGAGCATATCGCCGCAATCGGGGCTGCCAACGGTGCCGACGGCGTCGGCGTCGCTCATTTCCCCAAAGTTTTCGGCGTTGGGCAAGGCGGGTTCCGGAGGTGCGGGGTCAGTCATGGGGTCAAGCGGGAGCCGCTGCGTCTTCCATTTCGATGCGGTATCGGGGGATACTGGAGTCGGCTTCGAGGCTGTAGGCATCGATGCCTCCTCGAAGGGCGCGGCTGTGGGCGAATCCTTGCCCTTCCAAGTAGGCGGCGGCGTCGAGGCTGCTGCTGCTTCCGGTGTGATCGAAGACGACGATGGGGGTGTCGCGCGGCCAGGATTGGAGGATTTCTTGGAGGAGATCGCGGGTGAAGAGGCGGGCTCCGGGCAGAGGCGCATCCTCAAACTCTTCACGGGTGCGCAGATCGAGGAGGCGGAGGCTCGTGGGATGTGCTTCGAGCTGACGCCGGAGTTCGGCGGGGGAGATTTGGCGCTCGCGGTCGCGGAGGTGGCTGTCTTCGATATGGGCGAGGACTTCGTCCACGGGAAGACCGCCGTTCCTGGAGCAAAGCTCTTCGAGGGTTTCCTCGGGCCGGAAAGCGCAACTGCGGCAGCCGCCGAGGTGATAATGGGCGAAGAGAACCCGCTGGGCTCCGGGCCGGGCCTGGAGGAGCTGATCCATGGTCATGGATCCTCGGAGAGGAGGAGAGGAGTCCGGATTGCTCATGGTCTCCTTTTAGAGTAACCGGGTTCGGCGGGGTCACAATGTTTTGGAAAAGGCGGGGCGGAATTCAGATTTGAGATTTGAGGCATTAGATTTGAGATTGGGGAGCTGAGACCGGAAGGGAGATCCGCGATCTGAGGGAGCTATGAGCGACCGGGACATCAAAGTTTATCTTTGGCCGAACTTGATTACGGCGGGGAACCTTTTTTGCGGGTTCGCGGCGATTCTGTCGATTTTTCAAGGGATGCGGCAGGGGGGCATGGCGGCGGCGGCGGCGGATACGGAGATCTGGAGGCACTACATTCAGGCCATCGCCTTGATATTTGGGGCGTGCCTGTTTGATCTCCTGGACGGGAGGGTGGCGCGCATCAGCGGGCAGGAATCTTCGTTCGGCCGGGAGTTCGATTCGCTGGCGGACATCGTTTCGTTTGGGCTGGCTCCGGCGCTTCTGGTGATGGACATCGTGCTCTACGAGTTTCAGAACGGGATCGGGGAGATCATCGCCTTTATTTATCTTTTGTGCGGCGCGATGCGGCTGGCGCGCTTCAATGTGCATGCTGGAAAAGACGCACCCGAGCAGCCGGCTGGGCATTTTTCCGGGTTTCCCATACCTGCAGCGGCCGGGGTGATTGCTTCTCTGACTTTGCTGATCCTCTGGCTGGGCTCGGATCGGCCGGAGGTATTGGCCCGGTTCAAGTACGTGCTGCCGTTTTTGATGTTATTGTTATCGTTCATGATGTTCAGCCGGATTCAGTATCCCAATTTCAAGAAACTGAACTGGCGCACGCAGCGATCAATCCCGGCGGTTGCTGGGATTATCCTCTTGATGGTGGTGACGGTGCGGTTTTGGCGCTTCATGCCGGCGGTGTTGTTCACCTTGTATCTGCTCTACGGGCTGGTCCGGCCGTGGGTATCGCGCCGCTGGCGGCAGGAGCTGGGCGACGAGTTGGAGGAGGGCGAAGACGAGCGGGAATCCGCAGCGGTTCAGGCGTTCCCGGAGGTGGGAGAGACGGAAGGACCCGAGAAGAAGGTGGTGTGAACCGCGAGGCGACGGTTGGCAGGCGCGGCCGCAGCAGGTGCGGAGGACGGTCGCTTGAATCGGCCGCGTTCCGGTCTATAAGAGTCGGCTCGCCGATGTCCGCCACGTCATTTTCGCGTTTCGTTCTTCTGTTATTGACCTGCTGGGCCGGCTGGGGAGGGAGCGCGCTTCATGCTGCGGCGGCTGGGGGCCACGGCGCGGAGGCGGTCTTTCCGATCGGCGAGCCGGGAATACGGACGGCTGGAGGCGGAAGAGAACGAACGTCGCGGGGAGGTGGAAGGCGCGGAAGTGAAGTTGGTGAAAGAGCTTTGGCTGCTCCCGTTGTTCCCGCCCTACATCGCCTACTTCGGGTGGGAAGCGCTGGGGGTTTACACCGGGGTGGTGAATTACACGGAGCCGATGTTCGTGGTGGTGATCATGGCCATATCGCCAACGCGCCGAATCCTGTGGGCCAATCCATTTTGCGGCGGTATTTTCAGGACGGGATTTCACCGCTGGGTTTGTTCCTTGGGGCGGCGATCCCGACGATGGTGGTGGGCGTTCTCCTTATGGCGTTGTAAGCGGAGAGATTGTGTTTACTGGGATTATCGAGACCACGGGCGAAGTTTTGGCGCTGGAACCACGAGGGGAAAGCGGAAGGCTGGTGGTGCGGGCAGAAGCCTTGGCTCAGGAAATGCACGTGGGAGATAGTGTGGCGGTGAACGGCTGTTGTCTGACGGCGGCGGAGTTGGAAGCGGAGCGGGGCTGGCTGGGCTTCGATTTGCTGCATGAGACGCTGCGGGTGACGGCGCTCGGAGACTTGAAGAAGGGACACCGGGTGAATCTGGAAAGGGCCATGCGGGCGGGAGACCGCTTTGGAGGGCATTGGGTTCAAGGGCATGTCGATGCGGCGTCGTCCGTCGCCGGATTGGAGGCGGTGGGCGCCGATTACAAGCTGACGGTGAACCTGCCACAGGAAGCGGCTGGCTTGGTGATTCCCCGGGGGTCCATTGCCGTCGATGGCATCAGCTTGACGGCGGCGGAACTGGGCAGCGACCGGTTTTCCGTTTGGATCATCCCGCACACTTGGAAGATGACCAACCTCAGCGGGCGCCGCGTGGGAGACCGGGTCAACCTGGAGTTTGACCTGCTAGGGAAGTATGTTTTGAGAGCTTTGCAGCTTCGGGACACCGGCCGGCTGTAAGGATGGAATGCGGGCTACCCTAAGGCCGGGCGGGCGGAACTGTGCCGGCGGAAGGAACCGGGCCGGCGGGAATGCTCGTTTGCGACAGGCCTGAATCATGCCATGCTGGGGGGTCTCATGGAACCGCGCCGCAGAGTGGTCATCATCGGCGGCGGGTTCGCCGGGCTCGCTTGCGCGCGGGAATTGGCCGGCGACGAGGGGTTCGCAGTGACGTTGATTGACCGGCGCAATCATCATCTCTTTCAACCCCTGTTGTATCAAGTTGCGACGGCGGCTCTTGCGGCTCCCGACATCGCGCGGACGCTCCGGGGAGTGCTCAGCCGGGAGCGGAACGTGGGTGTAGTGCTGGATGAGATCATCGAGATCGATTTGAGCAGCCGCGAGGCGCGGTCTCGCGAGCTGACTTACACCTATGATTACCTTGTCGTCGCCGCTGGTGCGCAGACATCGTATTTTGGGAACGACGGATGGGCAGCGTATGCCATAGGCTTGAAGAGCCTAGAGGACGCGCAGGCCATCCGGGCGCGGGTTTTGTCGGCGCTAGAGAGAGCGGAGATTTGCGCGGATGAGGACGAACGGAGGCGGCTCATGACCATTGTGATTGTGGGAGGAGGTCCGACCGGAGTGGAGTTGGCCGGGGCGTTTTCGGACCTGGTGCGCAGGGCGATGAAGAGCGACTTCCGCCGGATCGATCCTGCGAAGCTCCGGATTGTTTTGGTCGAAGCGAGCGAACGCGTTTTGGATGGTTTCGCTCCCAGACTATCCGGCTATGCGGCGGATCAGCTCAGTCATCTTGGCGTAGAGGTCCGGACGGGCCGGAAGATGGTGGGGATCGAAGCCGGTCGCGTGTGGTTGAGCGACGGGGAAGAGATCGAGGCGGAGACGATTATCTGGGCGGCGGGCGTGCGCAGTTCTTCCCTGACGGAGAACCTTGAGTGTGAGCGCGACCGCGGCGGGCGCGTCAAGGTTGAGCGTGATCTGTCTTTGCCGGGACACCCGGAAGTGTTTGCCGCGGGAGACGTTGTTTTCATCGAAGGACCGGACGGGAAACCCGTGCCGGGGCTGGCCCCGGCGGCGCAACAGATGGGCCAACACATTGCCAGGGTATTGAAGGAAGACCTGCGGCGGGGCCGGCATCCCGGCGCGGGGCGGCGAGGGGAGGCGCGGTCCCGGTTTACTTATTTGGACAAGGGGATCATGGCCATCATCGGGAAGAACTCCGCGGTGATGCAGGCGGGCCGATTGCAGTTGCACGGGTTTCCGGCGTGGCTGGCCTGGCTTTTCATTCACGTGCTTTTTCTCATTGGATTTCGCAACAAGTTGGCGGTGTTGCTGCAGTGGGCCTATGCCTATGTAATGGACAAGCCCGGCGCCCGGGTGATTACGGGTCAAAAGGAACGGGCCTAACCCGAAATTCTCATACTCTTTCTGCTGCGGCGCGCTACGCCCCATGGGGACTGCGTTGCGCTTACCTCAGGCTCAGAACTCCTGATCTCGAGGAATTTCGATGAGCCGGAAAACTATGTGGCGCGGGCACTCCTGCCCGCGAACTCTCTAGGCTCACTCGGCGGACAAGAGTGTCCGCCCCACAAATCGCCCCACAAAT
>JBGTBW010000279.1:0-14095 GCA_041749135.1 Verrucomicrobiales bacterium | reverse complement strand
GTTTCCCTCGCGGCCATGCTGCTTCCCCCGAGCGACGAAATGTCCGGCCGCCTCGAAGACGCCAAGAATGCCGCCCTCCGCGCCCGTGACCTCGCGCAGCAGCTTCTCACTTTCGCCCGCGGCGGCGCACCGGTGAAGAAGGCCGCTTCCATCGCCAGCCTGATCGAGGAAACAGTCAGCTTCTCCATCCGCGGCTCGCAAAGCCGGAGCCTGCTCAACATTTCACCCGATCTCTGGACGGCGGAATTCGATTCCGGCCAGATCAGCCAGGTCATGGCCAACCTGGTCGTGAACGCGGAGCAAGCCATGAGCGATGGCGGCACGCTCCATGTCGATTGCGACAACTTTAGGTGTACTCAGGAAGCGGCGCTCTCGATCCCCGATCTCGCGCCTGGCAATTACATCCGGATTCAGGTGCGCGATGAAGGCGTCGGCATCCCGCCCCACCTGCTCAAGCAAATCTTCGATCCCTATTTTACGACCAAACCGAAAGGGAACGGGCTCGGGCTCGCGACCACCTATTCGATCGTGAAGAACCATAGCGGCCTGATCACGGTGGAATCGGCACTGCATTGTGGCTCGACCTTCACCATCTACCTCCCGGCCGGCGCGCGCACCGAGCACGTCGTCGTGAGCGATCCCCTTCCCCCCCCTTCAGCCGAGCCCGTGCGCGGCACCGGGCGCATCCTGGTGGTCGACGATGAAGAGGCGATCCGCGCGCTGGTGGAATTTACGCTCAACCGGTTTGGCTATGAAGTGGTCGGCGCGGAATCCGCCTTGCAGGGGATCGATTTTTATCGCGACGCGCTGCTCCAGAGCAATCGTTTCGACCTCGTCATTCTCGATCTCACCTTACCCGGCGGAATGGGCGGAAAAGACGCCCTGCGCAAATTGATCGAGATCGATCCGATGGTGACCGCGATCGTCTCGAGCGGCTACGCGATGGATGCGACCATGAGCCGCTACGAAGATTTTGGTTTCCGCGGCGTGATCGCGAAACCGTATGAAGCTTCGGAGCTCAGCCGGATTGTCGGCGAAGTTATCGGGGCCAGCCGCCTCGGCTGCGAGCCCGCCGTTCAGCTGCAGGACGCGTGCTGATTCTGCCTCTAGGCGTTCCGCGCTCCAGCTTGCGGAAGTAGCGCGGCCCCTTAATTTGTCGCGGGATGAACGCCGACAAAGAAACGCTTCCTGCCGCCTACGACTCGAAAGTAGAAGGAAACGTTATTTTCACGAAGCTGGATTCGGCGATCAACTGGATGCGCAAAAACTCCCTCTGGCCCATGCCCATGGGCTTGGCCTGTTGCGCCATCGAACTCATGGCCACCGGAGCCTCCCGCTTCGACATCGCCCGATTCGGATCCGAAGTGATGCGCTTTTCCCCCCGGCAAGCCGACGTCATGATCGTCGCCGGCACCGTCACCTACAAAATGGCGTTGGCCGTCAAACGCATTTACGACCAGATGGCCGAACCGAAATGGGTCATTGCCATGGGCGCATGCGCATCCAGCGGCGGGATGTACCGCAGTTACGCCGTGCTTCAGGGAATCGACCGCCTCATCCCCGTCGATGTCTATGTCTCCGGCTGTCCTCCCCGTCCGGAAGCCCTCCTCGACGGCCTCATGAAACTGCAAGCCAAGATCGCAGGAGAACCCGCTCTCGCCGATCAAAAGCGCGAGTTTTTCGCCCGCCACAAAAAGGACTGAGTCGAAACCTTCCGGCCGCCCGTTCCCGCCTCCCTCCCATGACCGCCGCGGACGCCGCCTCCCAGCTCCGGAACGTCTTCCCGGAAAGCACCTTCGATACGGTTGAGTTCCGCGGCGAACACACCGTCGTAGCAGCAGGCGCCAGTCTACCGGAAATCCTTCGCCACTGCCGCGATGAACTCGGTTTCGATTACCTTGTCGACATCAGCAGCCTCGATCATTTCGGCGAGGAACCACGCTTTGAAATGGTCTACGAACTCTACGGCTACGGCCACGGCTGCCACCTGCGCATCCGTGCCCGAGTCTCGGAAGACCAGCTCGAAGTGGAAACGGCATCCCACCTTTGGCCCACCGCAAATTGGCACGAACGCGAGGTCTACGACATGATGGGCATTCGATTTCGCAATCACCCCGATCTCCGCCGCATCCTCATGTGGGAGGGCTACCCCTACTTCCCCCTGCGCAAAGATTTTCCCTTGGCCGGCAAACCCAGCGTAATGCCCGATGTCGCCTTCTCCGGCGTCGCGCCCTTAGATGGCGGCCCGTTTGTCACTTCGCCCTCGTCCGCTTCAACGGTGCACCGCGAGCCCCGCGCCCGGGACGCCTAAAGCACCCTGTTCAAGCCTGAGGTAAGCGCAACGCAGTCCCCATGGGGCGCAACGCGCCGCAGCAGAAAGAGTATGAGAAATGTGGGCTAGCCTTTCTCCCAAGCGCTACAGCGATCCCGGCCATCGCGCTCTGGTCGCCATGGTGCGCCCACTCGCGGGCCGGGTCGCTGAGCATTGATCGTCAAGAGGTTGCCTGGGCGCCTTTCCTGCCATTCATTCCCGTCTCTCTGCTTCGCACCAGACCTTCACCGGTTAGCGGTAGTATCGATGGTGACGATAGCCGCGATGCACGCCACGGTAGGGATGACCGTGGTGGTAGCGCTGGCCGTGGACCACGACCGGGCCGAACCGCACGGCCACGCCGGCATGCGGCCCGTAGTATCGCGGAGGCGGACAGGGCGCGTAATACCGCGCCGGATGCGGAACCACCCGCACGTAGCTGTAGACCGGCCGGCCCCAGGCATCGTAGCCAGCAAAATGCCGAACATGGTCAGCGGACGCTGTTCCCGGGGCGAAAACCCCAGCCAGAAGCAGCGCGCAACCGGCGCCGCTCACGATTTTCAACAAGGTTTTCATGGTTCTCAGGGTTGTCGATTGAGGTTGATCTTCGCTATCTCCGACGGCCAAAAGCCTGGACTTATTCGATCCCGCTCAGACTTGTTCCTTTCCCCCCGGCCGCCTTCTGATACACTTGCGGAAAGATGGCCCTTTCCGTCAGCCAAACCCGGGTCGAGCCCGCAACCATCGAGGACCTCGAGATCCTCACGGAAATGGTGATGTGCCTCCTCCGCGAGGAGGAAGATTTCACTCCGGACCGCGCCAAGCAGGAGACAGGGATCCGTCTCATCTTGGAAGAACCCAGCCGCGGCCGCATCTTTGTGCTTCGCAACGACTTCTTGGTCGTCGGGATGGTCAATTTGCTTTTCACCATCAGCACCGCGGAAGGCGGATTCGTGGTCATCATGGAGGATTTTGTGATTCATCCCGATCACCGCCGCCGGGGTTTTGGCGGCATCCTCCTGAACCACGTCATCCGTTTTGCTAAGGACAGAAATTTTTTGCGGATCACCTTGCTCACCGACAGGATCAGCGCGGAATCACAGGCCTTCTTCCAGCGCTATGGCTTCCGGCACTCCAGCATGATCCCCATGCGCCTTACCTTTCCCTCAGATCAGGGATGAACTTGCCGTCGAAAACCGCCCGCACCGTCTCCTCGCTGGCGCTGTTGTGGGCTTCTTCCCCGTCCGCCTGGGCTCATGGCCGGGGCTTCGCCTTGGGCGACGCCCCATCGCCCGCTGCCCGGGGAATGGCCCTGGCCATGGTCGCTCTCATCGTGCTCGTCATCTCCGGGGTCGCCGCACTCGCCCTCTATCTCCGCCACAAGGCGAACCACCCTTCTCCGGTCCAAAAAGTGCTCGACCATTTGCAGACTGAGATCCGGCCGCCCAGCCCTGAGGCCTCGGTCAAGGATCAGGAAACCCCGGCCTCAGAGGCATGGAGCCGCTCGCCGGATTGGTGGAAGCAAAAAAATCCCTGAAGCATCGCCAACGCCCGTCCGTCCGTCTCGTGAGGTTCCGGCGCGAAAGGGTCTGTTAGGCGGCTCAGCACACCGGCTCGCAAGAACGCACCACCTCATCGACCACCCGTCCCATCTCCTCCTCCTGTTCCTCGATGGACTCCACCAAACGGAACTGCGAACGGGCCCGGTCCAGGTTCTGACCGCGCCGATGAACCTTGAAATACGTGTCGCCCTGCAAGTAGTCAGTCAGAAAACGCGTCCCGATGATTAGGGCCAATAGTTTGCCGGAGAAAGCCAAATGCTCGCGCTCCGTCTCATTCAGGAATCCGCCCGCTGTCGACCAATAGCCCTCGACCAATGCGCGGAACATGTTCATGCGCAGGCAAACCTTGCTGAGATCCCGTTCGTCCTCCAGCGCGGGATTGGTCACCGTGCGAATCATGTCCCCGAAGTCGTAGAGCACCGATCCCGGCATCACCGTATCCAAGTCGATGACGCAAATGCCCTCTTCGGTGGCGTCGTCGATGAGGACGTTGTTGAGTTTGGTGTCGTTGTGAGTGATGCGCTCCGGGATTTCTCCTGATTCCAAGAGCTTGCGGATGACTTCGGCGAGATCCCGCCGTTTCCGGACGAAGGCGATTGCCTCCTTCGCCTCCGCAAGACGGCCGTTCTGCGACGCCGCCACGGCCTGCTCGAGCGCATCGCAACGCTTCCCGGCGTCGTGAAAGTCCGGGATGGTCTCATGCAAACGCTCGCCGGGAATGTCGATGAGCATGCGCTGGAAGCCGCCAAAGGCCCGAGCCACTGCGCGGGCCCGGTCCTCACTGTCCAGCGTCTCAAAAGTCGTGGCCCGGTGAATGTAAACGTAAGTTCTCCAGTAAACGCCGTCCCCGTTCTTCCAATAGCCGTCCCCCTCTCGGGCCGGCACCACGGTCAACGCCTTGCGCCGGGCGTCGGGATCCTCCGCCTCCGCCAACTTCGACGCCATGTGCCCGGTCACCCGGGTCACGTTTTCCATGAGCTGGACCGGTTTGGGGAAAACCCGGTGGTTGATGGTCTGATGCACGAAACGCACCGTTTGACCGCCGTAATCGTAATCCGCCGCGTAGGTATCGTTGATGTGCCCGGTGCCGATGGAAAAGCCTCGGAGGAAGCGCCCGTGAATCTGAAAGTTCGACCCTACTTCCGCGAGTTCGCGCTCAGACCTCATCATGGCGCGTTTCTAGCCGCGATTTCCAATAGGGGCAAGGCTCAGAAGTCCTGATCTGGCGAGCCGATACCAGAACAGGGTGCACTCACCCAGCTCTGCACCCTCGGCGGCCCGAGGCCTTGCCAGTAAGGGGTTCGCAGCGCCTCGCGACGAATCGGTTTGAGAAATGCGGGCTAGGTCAAGCCCGCTGATACTCAACCCGGGTCACTCCTGAAACCGTTTCGTTCGAGCGGGCCAGGGGTTCGCCGAGAACCCGCTCCACCAACGCCTCCTCCATCCGGTCCACGCTGGAGTAGCGATCCCTCAGTTCTTGCATCGGGTTGTGATACTCGACATAAGCCAGCCCTCCGTCTGGAATGGGCTCGCAACGGCAAATGTAGCCATCCCGGTTGCGCAAACGGGCCAAAGACTCCGCACGCTCTTCAAACGTGGATCCCTCCAACTCACTGAGATAGGACTCCGTCTTGTTTTGATAATAGGCGAAGAGCATCTTCTCGGGAGCATTCCCTCCCGCGGTCTCTCCAATGGCTTCCAGCAAACCCAGGGAAAGATCGTTCACATGATTGGGGAAAAGCCGGTTGGCCTTCGGCGACGCCCGGTAAAGCTTCTCTGGCCGGCCCACCGGCTTCGGCCGCCTCCACGTGTCGAGATAGCCCTTTCGCTCCAGTTCCAAGCAATGCTGCTTGACCCCCATGTAGCTCATCCGCATGGCCTTGGCCAACTCGGACACAGACATCCCCGTAGACGACTTCAACAACGAAAGGATCCGCCAACAGTTCGAGCGTGCAATTTTCCGTGCTTCTGATAAAATCATTGCTCTGTCCGTTGATTTACAAAATTATTCGATTATTATACTTTGAAGTATAAGCAGTCTGCGCCGACTGTCAACCACCGCGGCGCTTCCTTTCACGCGCTTCTGTGCTTCGCTACGATACCACGCCTTTCTCGGGCACATGCAAAACGACCCATTCTCCAGCGATATTTCCTTCCGCAGCCATGCCCCCGGATATTGGGAAGGCCGGGAGGTCTCCGGGTGGAACAACCACGTTTGGCAACTGCGCAATCGCATTACCTCCCTCCCCGCCCTGGAACAGCATCTTCACCTCTGCGACGAGGAACGCAGCGGCGTCCTCCTCAGCGGCGACCGCCTGGCCTTGGCCATCACCCCCCATTTTCTCAACCTCATCGACGCCGTCGATCCGGACTGCCCCATCCGGCGTCAGGTCGTCCCTCGCATCGAGGAAACCTGGGAGTCCCCCGGGGAAATGAGCGACCCCTGCGGAGAGGATTCGCACATGCCGGTCCCAGGCCTGGTCCATCGCTATCCCGACCGCGTCCTCTTCCTCGTCACCGACCGTTGCGCGGCCTATTGCCGTTACTGCACCCGAAGCCGCGTCGTCAGCGGAGCCGGCGAACAGCAGCTCGACACCGATTTCGAAGAGGCCTTTCGCTACCTCGAGGGCCATCCCGAGGTTCGCGATGTCTTGCTTTCCGGCGGCGATCCCCTCCTGCTGTCCGATCTCCGTTTGGACAGCATCCTCACGCGCCTCCGCTCCATCCCGCACATTCAGTTCCTGCGGATCGGCAGCCGAATTCCGGTTTTCCTTCCGCAACGCATCACGCCAGCGCTCTGCGCCATCCTGAAGAAGCATCACCCCCTCTGGATGAGCGTGCACGTCAATCATCCCCGGGAATTGACCATCGAAGTGCGCGACGCCCTCGGCCGGCTGGCCGACAGCGGAATCCCGCTCGGCAACCAGAGCGTCCTGCTGCGTGGCGTCAACGACGATCTCGCGACGATGAAGACCCTGGTCCACAAGTTGCTCATGTGCCGGGTTCGTCCCTATTACCTCTATCAGTGCGACCTCATCGAAGGTTCCAATCACCTCCGCGCTCCGGTGAGCCGCGGGATCGAGATCATTGAAGGGTTGCGCGGCCACACTTCCGGTTACGCCGTGCCTCAGTTCGTCATCGACGCTCCAGGCGGCGGAGGAAAGGTTCCGGTGAATCCCGACTACGTGGTTTACCGCGACACGGAGCGGGTGGTCATCCGCAATTTCGAGGGCCGTGAGTTCGAATATCCCGAGCCGGTGCGTCCGCGGCGACGCACTCTCGAGCCGGCGGCCCTGCTGCCTTGAGCCCCGTCTCTCCGCTGCCCACCCATGGCCGGAATCATCGTCAAGCCACGCTCCCGGATTTTTCAGGGGCACGAATGGGTCTACTCCAGCGAGGTGCGCAAGCTCTTCGGCGAACCCCGGCCCGGAGATGTCGTGTCCATCAAGGATTATCGTGACCGGTTCATCGGCTCCGGCATCTACAATCCCGCGTCTCAAATCGTGGTCCGCCGCTTTTCCCGGCAACGGCAGGACCTGAATGCGGAATTCTTCGTTCGCCGTTTGCAGCGGGCGGTAAATCTGCGCGCGTCGCTTGAGGGAATCGATCCGCGGCTCTGCCGCGTCGTATGGAGCGAAAGCGACGGCTTGCCCGGCGTTGTCATCGACCGCTATGGTGAAGTCGCCGTGCTTCAAACCCTCACCCTGGCCATGGATCAGCGCCAGAGTGAGTTGGTTGCCGCCATCCTGGAAGTGCTGCCGGACATCCGCTCCGTGGTGGCGAGAAACGATTCCGTCATGCGGACGGCGGAAGGTCTCGAACGCTGTGTTTCCGTCCTGCACGGCCCGGAGCCGGAGCCTTTCCCCGTTCAGTGGGGAGATCTCGTCTTTACCGTAGATGCCCTCGGGGCTCAAAAAACCGGACTCTACCTCGACCAATTTGAGAATTACGCTCAGGTAGGATCTTGGGCTGCCGGACGTAAAGTTCTGGACTGTTTCTGTCACCAGGGAGGTTTTGCCCAAGCCTGCGCCAAGGCTGGAGCCCTTTCCGTCGAAGCCGTGGACAGCAGCGCTCCCGCCCTGGCTGCCCTTCGCGAAAATGCCGCGCGAAACGGGCTCTCCATCGACGCCATCGAAGCCAATGTCTTCGATCTGCTCAAGGAACGGGAAGCGAACGGGTGGACTTGCGATCTTGTCATCCTGGATCCACCTTCTTTTACCCGCAGCCGGCGCTCACTGCGCGATGCGGTGCGAGGCTACAAGGAGATCCATTTGCGCGCGCTCAAGCTGCTCGAACCGGGCGGGATGCTGGTCACTTTTTCCTGTTCCCATCACCTTTCCGCCGCTGAATTCCTGGAGATGCTGGCCGATGCCGCAGCCGACGCGAAACGCACGTTGCGCCGTCGCGCCATTTATACTCAACGAGGCGACCATCCCATTCTGCTCAATATTCCGGAAAGCGAATACCTGCGCGGCTACGCCTTCGACATCGCCGGAGGCTGGTAATGCCCCGGCCCTTGCCCGCGGTACTGGGAGGTGCGGCGCGGATCGATTTTCCGCAGCCTGGGAACAATGCGGGCGGACAACTCCGCCACCTCCGCCGCTGGCCGCGCCGTCAACAGCCGGTTGAGCACAGTGAGCCCACCCTCGCGGATCAGCGTGAGACGGCCGGTCTCACGAAGTCCTTCTTGCCGGATCTCCCACGCCTTGTAACCCAAAGCCGCTAACCGATTAAGAATCGCCGGATCGTAATCATCGGAAACCTCCACCACCATGTCCGGCCGCGTGCGCTCGATCAACCCCAAACCCCCGGCCAATACTCTGGGTTCGTGCCCTTCCACGTCGATCTTGATCAGGAGCCCGCTGGAGGGAAGCGCCTTCGCCGCCGCGAACCCATCCAAGGTCGCCGTGCGCACTTCCACGCTTCGGGTCACCGGACCGCCCTTGAAGGAGCCGTCCAAACTTGCACTCATGTCAGACCAAGAGAGAGCCAGGTCCGCTGTTCCTTCCACGTCTGAGACCGCTGCTTCCACCGCTTCCGCATTCAGGCCGTTGTCCTCGATGTTTCGCCGCAGGATGGCTGCGAGCCTGGGATTGGGCTCAAAGGCCCACACCTTTCGCGAGCCCGGAGCGGCGCAGGCCAAAAACGTGAAATACCCAATGTTCGCACCCACGTCCAGTACGCAGTCCGCTTTCTTGGCCAATTCGGAGAAAAGCAATGCGCTGGCCGGCTCGTAATACTCCCAGCCTTTCCAGTGCAGTTCGAAACTGAGATAGTTCCTGCCGGGTTCGTACAAGCGCACCTGGGTTCCGCAGGGAAGAAAAACGGAGCCCTGGGCCGGCTGCCTGCGTCGCAGGTTGGTGCGCAAACCCACCGGCCGGAGGAAAGCGCGAAGAAATGGGGAATCGCGCGACATGCCCCAGGCCGCCCGTTCGATCCAGCGTTTCCAATCCCAGTCCATGTCGCCCGTTCCCAACCATTTGACTTCGCCTTGCGCAAGCCTAGTCTGCACCTTCAAGACGGGGGCGCCGTCGGCAAGCCGGCTGAGACCTTCCCTGCTGCGGGAAGGGACCCTTGGAACCCGATGCGGGTAATGCCGCCGCAGGGAGATTCCGAGTTTCCGGGGCCCGCCTGTCGCCAAACGTCAACCGTGTAGTCTCCGACATGAGCGCTCTCCTTCAATCCCCCCCCCTTCCCCGCACCACGCATCGCCTGTTTCCCTCCAGCGATCGCCTTTACCTCGCCGGCCGGAGCCACCCGGAGATCCGCGTCCCGGTGCGCGAAGTCAACCTCGCGGACACCGTCCGGAGCGATGGAACCCGGGAACCCAACGCTCCCGTGCGGCTTTACGACACCAGCGGTCCGTGGGGGGACCCCGCCTTTCCGGGAGAGGTCCGCCAAGGGCTTCCGGCGTTGCGCCGCTCTTGGATCACCGCCCGCGGCGATGTCAATGAATACGAAGGCCGGAGTGTGCTGCCCGCCGACGACGGTTACCTCTCGCAGGAACACGCCGAACGCTACAACCGCTCCCGGCCTGACGAAGGCCAATTGAAATCCTTTCCCGGACTAATCCGAAAGCCTCTCCGCGCCCGCGGACAAGCCGTCACGCAACTGGCCTATGCCCGGCGGGGCATCGTCACCCCCGAGATGGAATTCGTCGCCATCCGCGAAAACCTCGGGCGCGAGGAAGCCTTTGAAGCCGCCCCCGATCCCCGCGGCCGCACCCGCAACGTCCTTCACCACCAGCACCCGGGAGAGTCTTTCGGAGCAGACATCCCGCGTTATATCACTCCGGAATTCGTCCGCCAGGAAGTCGCCGCCGGACGCGCCATCATCCCCTCCAACATCAATCATCCCGAGGCCGAACCCATGATCATCGGCCGCCGTTTCCTGGTGAAGATCAACGCCAATATCGGCAACTCCGCCGTGGCTTCTTCCATCGATGAGGAGGTCGAAAAAATGCGTTGGGCGGTCAAGTGGGGCGCCGACACAGTCATGGATCTGTCCACCGGCAAAAACATCCACGCCACCCGCGAATGGATCCTCCGCAACAGTCCCGTGCCCGTGGGCACCGTCCCCATATACCAAGCCTTGGAAAAGGTGAACGGCCGCGTGGAAGACCTTTCCTGGGAGATGTTCCGCGATACCCTCGTCGAACAGGCCGAGCAGGGCGTGGACTATTTCACCATTCACGCCGGCGTCCTCTTGCGATACATCCCTCTGACCGCCCGGCGCATGACCGGGATCGTTTCCCGCGGAGGCTCCATCTTGGCCAAATGGTGTCTCTCTCATCACCAAGAGAATTTCCTCTACACCCACTGGGATGAGATCTGCGAGATCTGCGCGGCCTATGATGTGAGTTTCTCCATTGGCGACGGACTGCGCCCAGGTTGCATCGCCGACGCCAATGACGAGGCCCAGTTCGGCGAACTCCACGTGCAGGGAGAACTGACCCGGAGAGCCTGGGAACACGGTGTCCAGGTCATGTGCGAAGGGCCGGGTCACGTGCCCATGCACCTCATCCGCGAGAATATGGAGAAACAGTTAGCCTGGTGCCATGAGGCTCCCTTCTACACCCTCGGACCTCTCACCACCGACATCGCGCCGGGCTACGACCACATCACCAGCGGCATCGGTGCGGCCCTCATCGGCTGGCATGGCACGGCCCTCCTCTGCTACGTCACTCCGAAAGAACATCTCGGCCTCCCCAGCCGCGACGATGTCCGGGAAGGTGTCGTCACCTACAAAATCGCCGCTCACGCCGCCGATTTGGCCAAAGGACACCCCGCCGCTCAACTGCGCGACAACGCCCTGAGCAAGGCCCGCTTCGAGTTTCGATGGGATGACCAGTTCAATCTTTCCCTGGATCCGGAAAAGGCCCGTTCCTTTCACGATGAAACATTGCCCCACGAAAGCGCCAAAACCGCTCACTTCTGCTCCATGTGCGGTCCCACCTTTTGCAGCATGAAGATCACCGAGGAAGTGCGCGCCTTCGCCGAACGCGAAGGCCTCGAGGCTGAAGAAGCCCTCGAGGAAGGTCTCCGCCAAAAAGCCGAGGAATTCCGGGAAACCGGAGCCGAAGTCTACTCCTGAAGCCACGCCTCTCTATGAACCCCCCATCGACAATTTTCATCCGGAGCATTCTCCGGCGAACGCGCATCTGCGCTTTTACCGCATCGCTCCTAACCACGGGGGCCGTCGGGGAAACGCCTGTGGCCGGCGACCTGATCATCGAAGCGGTCACCTTCAATATCCGCTTTGCCAATCCCGGCGACGGATCCAACGCCTGGGAACACCGCAGCTCGATGGTTTCGGATCTTATCAGCCGGCTCGACCCCGATATCCTGGGTGTCCAAGAGGCCCTCGCCTCGCAAATTCGCGATCTCGAAACCGCGCTTCCCCACCTCGCCCGCGAGGGAGTGGGACGGGACGACGGCCTTGAAGCCGGTGAATACTCCCCGATTTTCTACCGGAGCGATCGTTTCCAGCGCATTGAAGGCGGCACTTTCTGGTTGTCCGACACACCGGATATCGCGGGATCCAACACCTGGGAAGCCGCCTGCGTGCGCGTCTGTACTTGGCTGCTCCTCGAAGACAAGGAAACTCAACGCCGGTTCACCGTCTACAACGCGCACTTCGACCACGAATCCGCCAATGCCCGCGCCCGAAGCGCCCGCCTCATCGCCCAAACTGTTGTGGATCGCGGGCGCCACGAGATTCCCTATCTCATTATGGGAGATTTCAACGCAGCTCCGGACGACGCGCCCCTTCGTTATTTGACTGGCGACGGCGCCGCCATCGACTCGGGCGGGACTCTGGAAACCTCGCCTCTGCCGCTGCGCAACACCTTGCAAGGACCCGACCCAGGGCAGCGGCGAACCTTCAACGGTTGGCGCGGCGGAACCGGCGGCGAACAGATCGATTACATCCTCGCGTCCCCCTCCGCCCGCGTGCTCGGATCCGCCATCGTCCGGAGCAACACCGAGGGCCGGTTCCCCTCGGATCATTATCCCGTATCCGCCACTCTGGCGTTTCCGCCAGGATAGGCCCTGCCTCTCGGCGGCCTGGTCCCGGGAGGCAGACCCATCGCGCGACAGGAGCTGGAGGGCCGTCGTCCCCGGCGGCCTGTTCCCTAGATGGAGACCGATGGACGCCACAAGACCTGGAGGGCCGGCCTCCGTGACGGCCTGGTCCCTTGATAGAGACCCATCACGCCACAGGGTGCGGGAACCCGTCCCCCAAAAATACCCAGACAGATCACGTCAATCCCCCCATTCCCACACCCCTCCCATACCTCCGTTGCCTCCTGCGAACCCCAGACCAGCCGCAGGTGCTTGAACAAGGTTCATAGAGCAATCATCCTCCCCCACGTGGCGAGCTTTGCGCTCTTTGCGAGAGACGCATCTTCTTCATCCGTGGAATCCGTGGAATCCGTGGTTTCCAAGACCCATCCCCAGCCCGGCTCTTGCGGCGTCGTCGCTGACGGCCTGGCCTCGGGATGAAGACTCTTTAGGGGCTTGCAGCAGGCCGGCCCAGAATCAGAACTCCTGATCTGGCGAGGGAAGAAATGCGGGCCGGGGAAAAGCGATGAACCGCAAAGCGGGTTTGAAGAGGGGTTCGTGGCAGGACCGCTCTCTCACCAACTTGCCGCGCCGCTTCCTTGCGCGGGGGCGGCCCGGTGTGCAGGGCGCAGCCGCTCATAACGCCATGGAGGCCCGGTCCTCCTACGTTTCGTGTCGCACCTGCGACAAAAAACGCGCCGTTGCGTGGGGCTCCGGGCCAGGCGGAGCACTCGATTCCCAGGGCTCGCCGGATCCGTGTCACGTTTCGTGTCGCACCTGCGACAAAAAACGCCCCATTGCGTGGGGCTCCGGGCCAGGCGGAGCACTCGATTCCCAGGGCTCCGCCGGGTCCGTGTCGCGTTTCGTGTCGCACCTGCGACAAAAAACGCGCCGTTGCGTGGGGCTCCGGGCCAGGCAGAGCACTCGATTCCCAGGGTTCCACCGGGTCCGTGTCGCGTTTCGTGTCGCACCTGCGACAAAAAACGCGCCATTGCGTGGGGCTCCGGGCCAGGCGGAGCACTCGATTCCCAGGGCTCCGGGTCCGTATCGCGTTTCGTGTCGCACCTGCGACAAAAAACGCGCCATTGCGGGGGGCTCCGCCGGGTCCGTGTCGCGTTTCGTGTCGCACCTGCGACAAAAAACGCGCCATTGCGGGGGGCTCCGCCGGGTCCGTGTCCCGTTTCGTGTCGCACCTGCGACAAAAAACGCGCCATTGCGTGGGGCTCCGGGCCAGGCGGAGCACTCGATTCCCAGGGCTCAGCCGGGTCCGTGTCGCGTTTCGTGTCGCACCTGCGACAAAAAACGCGCCGTTGCGTGGGGCTCCGGGCCAGGCGGAGCACTCGATTCCCAGGGTTCCACCGGGTCCGTGTCGCGTTTCGTGTCGCACCTGCGACAAAAAACGCGCCGTTGCGTGGGGCGCCGGGCCAGGCGGAGCACTCGATTCCCCGGGGCTCCGCCTGGTCCGTGTCGCGTTTCGTGTCGCACCTGCGACAAAAAACGCGCCGTTGCGTGGGGCTCTAGGCCAGGCAGAGCACTCGATTCCCAGGGCTCCGCCAGGTACGTGTCGCGTTTCGTGTCGCACCTGCGACACCAAAACGGCCAACGGAAGGCGCCAGGCTCCCCCAGACCACCGTGCAGCCGGCCTGGCGAGTGAGTTCCGC
>JBGTBW010000278.1:0-11199 GCA_041749135.1 Verrucomicrobiales bacterium | reverse complement strand
ATTTCAAGGAGACGCGAAGAGCCGAACAAGACGGCGCACCTCAACCCGCTACCCGCCCGGCGTCCCAGCCTGAATGACGACTCGAATTCGATATCAGAAACTGAAGGCGCGCTCCCGGTAGCGGGTGGGTGGCCTCTACGTCCGCCAGAGGATGTTGCCCGATCCTGAACCAGCCGAGAACCCACCTCGAAAGAAGCGGCGCCGATGGCTATTTCTCGGCGTCGGGATCGTTCTGGCTGTATCCGCTCTTGCGTTTCAGTCCCTCGTCACCGCGTATTGTTGGTTTACCGAAACGCCTAGAACACAATTCCGCCGTTCTTCCAAAATGCGAGCGCCCATCCGCACGCTATTTGCGAACTGGGAGACCACCGATGATGTAACCGGATCACATGCGGCCAAGAGCCTTGTAGCTATGATTGAACGCGAGTTGCCCATTGGATCGACGGTAAATGAGGTCGATGACCATATTAGGAGCCACTATCGGAGAGGTGTCCGAATATTCGATTGGACATGGTCACGATCTGATTCGAATGGCTACATATTTCCATGGATGGACGTCAAGATTGTCGAAGCATGTTGGAACCCTCGCGATTTCCTTGAAGGTGGATCAGTGACGGTCAACTACGTGACCCTCGAAGGAGAATACCTCCGAACAGAAATCAGATTTGTTGGCTGGAAGGGACATCCTCACCCCCAGATCATCAAGATCGTCGCCCTGGAAGAGCCTAACAATCGCGAACAAGACGGTGGTGGACAACCGGCTACCCGCTCCGAGTCGAAATGATCCCCTTGATTACAACCCTTAACTCAGTTGCGGAGGCCGGCTCTCGGTAGCGGGTGGAGCGGCCTCTTACGTTAGGTGATACGCACCATGAGCGAAAGAGAGCTATTTGTAGTGCTTGTCGGTTTCGGAATTCTTGTGGGGATCTCTGCTGGGATAATTTGTGCGCGCCGAGAACAGAAGATGCTGATTGCGCTTATTACTTCTGGACTCTTCGCGGTTGGCCTGCCACTTTTGTTTTGGTTCGCATCGATTTTGATTCAGAATCTTGAGAACGGCTCAGGATTGATCATCGCCCTTTTCTCCGCAACTTTCTGGACGGTCGTCTTGAGCCTGACGGCGCCTTTTGTTACGGCCGTTCCCGCATTGATTTCGGCAGCAGTATGTTTCTGGACGACACAACGGGTTTGCTGCGCGAGTAGACAGAGTACATGACACGACCTTCGCCACCTAACTAGACGGCGCACCCCAACCCGCTACCCGCCCCGACTCGAAGTCTGAATGACGACTACAATGTTTAACCATGAATCGAAGGCGCGCTCCCGGTAGCGGGTGGGTGGCCTCTTCGTTAGGCATCCAGTTATCCGGATGATGGGCAACATGGCCTTTAGTCTCCGAGACGCCCGCGAGGCCGACATTCCAGCGTTGGCCGTGCTGCACGTCCAGACGTTCAACGAGACGCATTGTGGCGGTCGGCCTGAGGGCCCGTCGCGCGAATTCAGGGAACAGCAGTGGCGCGAGGCATTCGAACGGCAGGACGGTAGCTGGTTCTGTTGCGTTATCGAAGACGATCGTGGGGAGTTGGTGGGGTTCGCGAAGGGAACGCCACACGACGGCAGCGCACCTGGGTTTGCCGGCAGACTTAACAAGATCTATCTGCTACGACGCGTCCAAGGTCAGGGCCTCGGTCGCCTTCTGCTCTCCGCGGTGGCGCGCCGGTTCATAGAACGCGGCATCACGTCGATGCTCCTCTTCGGTGACGCCGCGAGCCCTTCGAACGGATTCTATGAGGCGTTCGGCGCCGATCGGCTTTACAGCGAGACCGGCGAGTTTCACGGTGGCTACGGTTGGCGTGAGTTGAGCACGCTCGTCGCCAAAGACGGGATATGATCGTGCGGAAACCAGGGCTGCCTAAACCAGACGGCAGCAGACCGGGGCCGCATCAGCGCTCTCATGGGACATTGTTCCCTCGGCGGCCCCGGCTGCTGAGCTTGGTCGTTCTGACAAAATGATCTGACGGGTTTATTATCGAGCTGTCAATGATTGCCGGGGAGACAGTTGATCGACCCCTCACATTTTCCCGCGGACTACTGCGGACCGGTCGTGAGACCGGATGGGCAGCCGGCCGGGGGACGACGGCACAGCGGATTCCTCCCGTTGCGACCGGCGTCCACTTCATCCGGAGCCCGGTTGGCCCGGAAAAGCACCCACCGCCAAACGATCCCCATTGCGCAGGCCGCCCGGTTGTGGCACGATAGGGTCTTTAGAACGCCATGGTTACCAACACAGAACAAGACGGCGCACCGAACCCGCCCACCCGCTCCGAGTTTGACGAGGCCCGGCGACTCGATAGCTTCCCGTGCGGCAACCCTCGCTCTCGGTGTGATCCGGTGGCCTCTCTCCGCACACAAACATATGAAAGCGCCTATTTTCCTCACACTATTTTTTCTCGCGACTGGTCTCGTAGCGCAGGGGCGCTTCGTCCAGATCTGGAGTTTTCGGCAGCTTTTTGATGAAGCTGATGTTGTCTTAATCGGATCTGTGGAGGAACCTACCAAGCGGATTGGAACGAAAGTCCGGCTTGAAGGTGAGAGCATGGAATTCGACAACGTGATAACGAAGTTTAAGAACCGCGCGACACTCAAGGGAGACATTCAAGCGTTATCGTGGGACTTTAATCATTATTGGTTCACTGTGGATACGAAAATGCGGATTAACCCGCCTTCATTCAAGCACTTCACGGAATTTAACAAGGTGTATCTGATCTTTTTGAAGAGGAACTCGGCAGGACAACTCGTGCCCGTATCTGGACAGAAACAAGTTACGTCTTCATTTATAGAAATCCAACCAGATGAAGCGATGATGTTCGAGGGCGTTGTGACGGAAATCCTTGGGCTACACACAGATCCATGACACAAAGCCGAACAAGACGGCGCACACCTACCCGCTACCCGCCCCGAGTCGAGGTCTCGATGACAGTTACAACCTTTAACCAGGAGTCGGAGGCTCGCTCCCGGTAGCGGGTGGGTGGCCTCTGCGTTCGCCGTATGAAACACCATCTGTCTTCCACGGGCGCTTTGTTTGCGGCGATGCCGCCACTCATCGTGCTGGTATTGTTTTACTCGCTGGCCGTCCACATGCATTTGAACTTAGGTGGGTGGCCGCATTCCATTGGATTTGGCGGCTTTAGTCCTGGATTGCTTCTGCACGCAAAGGTTCAGTTTTGGGGCGCCCAGATAATCATGCTGATGAGCATGTATTTATGGCCTGTTGGGACCGTTGTATCAGCCGTCCATCCGAAGGCTCGATGGTTGTTGCCGTATCTGGGGATTTTCGCGCTTGCCGTGATTGTGTGCTACGGTCTGGCGCAGCTCGCCCCCGAACCGTTTCTGTATTGGTGGAGAGATTGACAACGTCTAACACGACGATGCACATCAACCCGCTACTCGCCCGGCGTCCCAAGCTAAATTACGACTCGAACCCTGAATCAGCAACCGTAGGCGCGCTCCCGGTAGCGGGTGAGTGGCCTCGACGTTAGGGCATTAAATGAATTCTTCTAAAAAGCCATGGCTTGTACCATCACGCGACGATCCGCGAAATGCGTGGTGTGCTAGAATTTCGGGCGTGCTGGCAACGATTGAATTATCATATCTTTTTGTCATGGACCTCCTTACACCGATGGACGGTGCGAGGCGCGTGAACGCCGATAGTCCATACTTCGTACTGTGGGTCTATATCGCAACCATAATTGGTGTCTCTTTGATTTTATTAAATATTGGAATTCGCGGGATGCTGTCTGGGACAAAGAGCAGCTTCGGAAGCATAGCTCTAGTGATCACAAACGCTATTCTACTTGCCGGCTTCATTTGGCGCCTTATTGACGCGGCAACACTCGAATCACGAATGCCCTAGCAAGACGGCGCACACCAAGCCGCTACCCGCCCCGCGTCGAGGTCTCAATGACAATTACAACCTTTAACCAGGAGTCTGAGGCTCGCTCCCGGTAGCGGGTGGCTGGCCTTCGTCGTTCCGCTGGATCATGAGTGCGCCACCACTTGCCACGTTCACCAAGGCGATGCTTGAGAAGTACGAGTTCCCGGGTACCGACGCAGCGGTGATTTTTGTCCCCGAGGGCCAAACTCCCTCCTCCGAGGTGCGAGAGGTGCTGGAGCTTTCAGGCCAGCAGCGGTGGTATCCCGTGCCGGGCGGCCATCGTGCGAAGGCGCCTTGGCATTGTTCGGAAGGTCACGAGTCGCTGTTTGAGAGAAAAGAGAAGGGCTGGGACCACGAGCACTGCGATTTCTGCAGCTCCCACGTCAACATTGGAGAGCTGTGTTGGACCACGGAGTCCGGACATGGCGGCTATTGGCTGTTTTGCCGAGGCTGCTACGAGAAGCTGAAGGAAGAATGATGCCTAACCATAAAGGCATGCGTTGGGCTCAGCGCCTAGCGCCGATGTCCACCTCACCGTCAAGATTGCGCTGCACTCAGCTTTGGCCCGCGTCGCCCGGACCTGTGGTCGGAATCCAGGCCAAACCGCTCGAAATATTCCTTGCCCAGCTTGCCGTTTTCGGTTGTAATAGCGTGAAATGAGTCGCCCTGTCCCACCCGCCTCCCTTCCTCCCCCCTGGACCCCCACCAACCCTCGCCTCTGGGCAGGCTGGAACTTCAGGCTCTGAGAAGCAAATTCCTATCAGTTTCACCAGTCACTCCATTCGACTGGCTTGGGACGGCGCAGCTAGCTAGGGCTGAGTTGGAAGATCGATTCGCACGATTGTTCTTGACTCCGTTGCAGAGAATCTTCAAACACAAACAAGACCCGAACACACGATGGGCATTCCTCGATTCTTCGGTTTCGTCGGAGGCGCTTTTGCCTTCGCATCTCTAGCAGCCTCGCCAATCCACGCCGATAATGGGTTTTTGCCATTGGCGCATGGCCTGGTGGCCTACTACAGCTTTGACGGCAATTTGTCAGACGGGGTGGGCAGCAACGATGGTGTGGGCAAGATTTGGAAAAGTGATGGCAAGCTGAGCACGCCGGAGCAGCTTGCGGATCACCCGCTTTCGGATGTCGCCTACACCGTTGGCAAGTATGGTCAGGCCGTCGAACTCGACGGGCCGGCTTCCCAGTACATTGAGACGCCGTTAGCAAACGAAGACATCTTCGATTTTGGGGCGCCCGATGCGCCAACCGGTTTCACCGTATCCGCGTGGTACCGGGAGAATAGCTTCACGAAGGACAGGCAGACCTTGATCGCCAAGGGTGACCAAAACCGTTGGCGGATTCACCATCACATTGCGGACATCCTCGTGGGTAACGGCGGTGGCGGTGAAATTGGGGAGCTGCAGGACTACAATAACGAACCAAGACGTCATATCCATCACATCGCGCTGGTGAGCAACCCTTTTTTGGGGCATGTCCGTCTCTACGTCGACGGTTTCCTTACTTGGGACGGCGAGGGGGAGGCGCCGAATCTGGAGAACAATCCAATGCCGATGTTAATTGGTCAGAATCCAGAGACTGGCAACCGGACGTGGGACGGTCTGATCGATGACGTGGCCCTGTGGGCCCGGCCATTGACTGAAGCTGAGGTCCGCTCGATCGCGAAATCAGAAGTGTCTCTGGCCGAACTCGCCGACCTTGGTGGGCCGACTCCGGGAGTTGTTCCCGGAATGTTAGGGGAGGTGATGAAGGCCGATGGCGGAGCGTTTCGTGCCACCCTCCCTGCGGGCACGTTTGACGTGGAGTATTCTACGGATCTAGTTACCTGGACCGTGATCGCTTCCGCGGTGAGCGGGACCTATGAAGATACGGATGCCAGCCGAAATGCGGCGTCCGCCGGATACTACCGGGCTGTGGCTAGGTGATCGGGCTGCGAATACTGGGGCTGCGAATGCCGGGGCGCTGGCACTCCTGCCCGCGAGGTTGAGCCGCTGCAATTGGCGGACAGGAGTGTCCCCCCCCCGAGGTAGGGGAAATACCCGGGTGCGGGCACTCCTGCCCGCCCACATTTCACGCTTCCACAGCGGAGTTTGTTCCGTAATCCATTGATGGTGCTATCCTTACGAATCGGATTCGCTCGAAGACCCCAGGACCCCAAAAGTGCAGAAAAGCGCAGGAAAACGCAGCTTGTTGCAACAAAACGTGATACAAATCCGATACACTTTTCGCCCGTCCTGGCGCTTCCTAATCGAGTTTTCGAGGTTCCATCCTGCTTGAGCTGTCTGGTGTTCCCGTTGCCGCCGGACCGGGAACCAGACAGACCCGGAAGCCTGAACTCGTAAAGAAAAACCCAATCTCCAAGAGCTCACGATGTCGAGTCGGTTCCATGCCACGCGCGGCGGACCGGCAGCTCGCTGCGTCGCTGAATGAACTCCCCCCGCGGAAAACGCGGGAGAAGCCAGATGAAGGTCCCTTTGAGTCCGTCTCCTTCGCACTTGGGTAACGGGCATACCAGTCCTCACACCATTCCGGTACGTTTCCGTGCATGTCCTGCAGACCGAAGGCGTTCTCGATCTTTCCGCCCACCTGCTTGACATGCGGCCAGCTCCCAGGCCCAGGATGCTTTTGAAACCAGTCCCTCGTCATTGGCAAGCTTTCCAACCAAGCACGAAACCGCGATGGCTTCTTACGAGAATTGTCAACATACCAACCCGTTTTCCTGAGCGCCGCCTCCCCGTTCCCGCTGGAATACGCGGTCGCCGTTCCCGCCCGGCACGCGTATTCCCACTGCGCCTCGGTAGGCAGACGAAACTCCCAGCCCGCTTCGAGCTTTCCTTCCCTCCGCAGCCGCTCCGTCAATGCCGCGGCAAACGCCTTCGCCTCATGCCAAGTCACGCTGCCCACGGGCAAGCGATCGCCCTTAAAATGACTTGGATTGTCCGGCCTTAGCGCCTTCCACTGCGCCTGCGTCGTCTCCGTCTTCGCCATCCAGAACCCCCGGGTCAGGGTCACCTCGTGCTGGACTTCGTCTTCCTGCCTTCCCGCTTCCGTCGCCGGACTGCCCATCAGAAAGGTTCCCGGAGGACACCAGCAGAGGGTCATCTTCACTCCGTTGCCCAGGTCGAAGACCATTTCCTGCGCAGTCCCCTTCTCGGCGCCGCCGAACCATCCCCTCTTCCACGCGCCGCCCAGCAGCAGGATCCCCAGCACCGCGCACGCCAGGGCCGTGGCGAGGAGCACTCTGCGCCTCCTGCCGGATTGATACCCTGTGGCCATTCCAATGCCTTTCACCCCTCCCACTTTCCGCCCTCATTTGAATACTTCCACCGGAGCGCTGTCCTCGGGACCATGCCCGCGAGGAAGGCCGGGAGGAAGGTCACCCCGCTGCTCCTGCTGCCCCTTGGCGCCTGTCATTTTCCTCCTGCGCTCGTTTTCATGAGAGTAAATTCTCTTAAACCTATGGGGCTATATGAAATCTTCGATTTTATTCCCCCTTGCTCTGGCTGGCCTATTCATTTCGGTCGTTCTAAATCTTGCTCTGTTTTCCAGTAATGTTCTGCCCAAATTACCGCCAGCCGCTGGGTCATCCTCGGCTCAACCGGGCCATGAGACCCTGGTTCGTTCGACTATTCCAAGCTTGTTAGGACGACCTAATGATCTGATGAAATCAGAACCTGCAAAAGTTAGTCGCAACGCGAACCCGGTGGCGGAGGATCCAGTCCGCCTACGAGACGCCGCCATAGACGAGGCCATACAAAAGGCCGGTGATCTCCTCCAAGAATATGCGTCGAACTTCCCTGAGGAAGAGCGCGACCAGCTAATAGAATATATTGAACGGTCTCTTGCCGCCATTACAATGGTCTCCATCAGTAACTGCGTTGAAACGCTTCCGTCTGGGAAGCGACTTGAGCCAATGGCGGAGACTCTACGGGGATCCGCGGTGGCGTGTGTTCGCGCTCTCGATGGGAGAGTGAACGGAGTCCAACATCAACCGATAGAATCCGACGAAATCGATGGCGAAGGCTGGACATATCAGGACTTGCTCGATGCTTACGAAGCCAGGGGCGAATTGATTACTCACAATATTAGTGAAGTTAGCAAGAATCTTCCACCTGAAGTATATGAGTCTCTACGCTATTGCACGAAACTGCTGGTCGAAGAACATTTCCTTCGGTCTCTTGAAGCGGGTCCATCAGTGAACAGCCGTGGCAAAGATGACGATGAGTAGTGGTTTGACTCCCCTAGAAAGAGATAGGAAGGCACAAAGAATGAGCTGGTGACGGTCGTGGGCGATCGGGATCAGGATCATGAAACCACCTGGAAAGGCTGATGCCTTCAATGTATATCGCCTACGCGTTCATCAAAAGCCGTCGAGGCGCGGGGACAGCGCTTCGTCGCCTCGACTGAGAGCCACTACGGAAGCGTTTACGTGTGATCTTTGGCCAGGAGAGCCGATTCGATCTGACAGACCGGACTGCGCCCAGCCCGGGGATGGCGTTCCCGGATCAGCGCCCTTCAAGTGGTGTGCTGGGAGGATGGGTCGGCCAAAGAGCGGAGGGGGCTCGTCTTCCGGGTCTACAAGCGCTGGAGCACCACTTTCAATCGTTGGCGGGACGGCGAAAAGCAACGCCTGGAGGACTGTCTGGATCACCTGCCAGGGCCGCTGAGTGAGCTTGAACTCCGCAAGACCGTGATGCGGCCCCGGTCAGGTGCAGCGCTTGGTTCGCTGGTATTTCCTCCGAAGTTTTCGATCCACCACCATCGTTCAGTACGCATAGAGGGACCGGAATTTCGTTTTCACACGTGAGACAAGTGCAGGGATGTCGAAAGCCCCGTCCTCTGCCTCCAAGTGAAACGTGTGCGCCAGTGTTGCTAACGTGTACCAGTTATGATCTCCGCCGCGCTCTCCGGTATTCTCGGTGGTCCTGTCGAGAAACTGTAGAATGTTATGGAAGATATGTCCGCTGCTAAAGCCCGGATTCACGACTTGCCATTCTGCCGCCACAGATTCAAGCGGTCTTATTGTAAACATTGTTCCGTCATCGGACGCAATGGCATGCCGGTAAAAATTATCCATTAGGGTCTGGAACGACCCTTTCGATTGGACCACCAACTGCTCGACCCCGATACTTCGCACGCCACCGGATCGCCGGTCGTAAAGGTCGAGTTCTTTACAGATGGCTTTGAACAACCTGATATTCGCCGACACGTTTGCTCTTTCCGTTTCGGACCAGGACGCTGCCTGTGCCAGAAATGCCATCGTGTACCTGACCCCACTCTTCATACACGCGGTGGGCACCATTCCGATATCTATAAGCAACCTGCGATCTCCGGTGCTGCCTCTGATGTACACTTTTCCGATGTAGTTTTCTGGGTTCGTAACGCTTTTTGGAAATGGTCGGAACGCCTCATCCTCCAAAGTGACTCTTTCGTCCTCAGGGAAATAGCACTTGCAGAACTCCTTGAACGCCTTGGAATCGCGCACAAACTGATTGAATCGCGGCAGGGCCTTCTGTGCCTGCTCCACATGCGTACTGGTAAGCGGGTTGCGGAACACGATCCACAGGTCAAAATCCGGGATCTTGGGCGCCAAGTCTTGCGTGCGCCGAGCTGTGGAACCGACAGAATGAACGTCGCAGTCGCCTCCCGCAAGGATAGGGAAGGTCTTGCGGATTCCGTCGAGTATTGCTTTCTCGAAATGCTCAACGGCCGCTTGCTCGCCCTGCGTGGCGACGAAAAGGCGAGCTGCCGTCGCGAGAGAGTCTTCGAAGTTCATTGAGCGTCCTTTACTACAAGCAACGCAAAGATCAGCGACGGGAGCCAGCCGCCGATGACGTTCGATTTGTCTCCGAGCGAATCGGCTGGCTCCCGTTCGCTGGACCGTCTGGTTCGCATTCCCGTCTCATGCTTGAATACGACTCTTAAGCTCCGTAACTGTGCCCTTCCAAGCCTCAAAATCTTCGCTCTCCTCCCACAACTCCAGAAGCTCAGATGGCTGGGCGAGTATCCGGTCCAGAGCCGCATGGGCTTTCTGTGCCAGCGCCGTGGGCACGGTCTGCGGGTGTGCGGCAACCCACTCATCGACTGACTCGGTGTAGGCGTTACGGATGCCGAAGCGGCCCTGAAGCCGAGCCACGACTTCCGCGGCCGCAATCGCCTGAGAAGACTCTGGCGCCTCCAGATACTTCTCTCCAGTGTTGATCACTGCGTCCAACGTCTCCTCTACAAATGATAGGTTCTCGGACGAGCAGAGGTCACCTCCCCAATCGCAGGCATCATCGTTTCCAAATGTCTTGTGGTCCCATGCTCCCATTATGTTCCTTTCGTCGTTGCTCGAAGCGGGCACCCCCCTCGCAGATCCCGGCGTGCGGAACTCTCCCACCAGGCTCCTCGGAGGACGCGCACGTAGAGCGGCGCAGACCTCTGTTTGCAGAGCGATCATGCAGAATTGGACTGTGATTGCAAGGGATTGGGTGACGTGCTCGCGCACCGGAATCCACCAGCGTGGCAAGATTGTCTCCCGGGAGGAGTCGCCCCAGTTCCAGCGGTCGCAGCGTGTAGCGGCCCAGTGAGGTCCAGACTCCAGCGACGGGTCGGCCGGCCGAGTGATGGCTTGTCGGTGAGAGGCGTGATACCCTGCGCGCTTAACTTTCATAGCCGTCTTCACGGCAAGGTGAACTGCCCCCGGGCCTCTCGGTCCCACCCCTAGGAGGGGCGTATTTTCGCCGCGTCCGTCAAGAAGCGCGGGTCCGGGCAAACTGCCGCGGGACGACGCGAGCCGCCTGTCGGTGGATCTGGGGGATCTTTGCCGGAGAGGACCCCAGCGTTGGAGGGTCCTGCCGGGAATCCGGCAAGCAGGCCGTGGCTGGCTCGGGCCGGAGAAGCCGAACCAGACGCGGGCGTGACACACGCAGCCGAGGCCGAGCGTAAGCGGCGGCCGGCAACTTGCAGAATAGCCACCCGGGGTTTCTCTCTTTCCCCCAACCAACCAGACTATACGGAAATGACGGACGCGCCCGCCGCCTGGACGGGGGTATTCCATACCCCCCGTCCATGGAGTTTTTACATTTCTGGCTGGACGTTGCCCCAAACTTCAGTGGAACGAGCTTGCAAAGCCGCGAGAGAAGCCGGAGGCTTCGCAGCTTGTAGCCGGTGGTAAAGCGCAGCGACACCACCGGTGTGAGTCGTAATTCGATTCGCACCCCGGCAGGGGCGCCACAAACCGGCCGGCTATGCCCTCCACCTACAGATGCCT
>JBGTBW010000277.1:0-28166 GCA_041749135.1 Verrucomicrobiales bacterium | reverse complement strand
TAGTGTCATTCAGCAACTACGCGCCTCAGCCAGAGGCTTTCGCAACTTCGCCCACTATCGTTACCGCATCCTCTTCTACTGTGGTAAACTGAGCCTCCATCCTGCTTAAAAATCCCAAGAAATTCTGCGAAGAACCATTTTATCTTCCACATCCCGCTCGACATGAACGCGCAAATGGTCTTTCGCGGAACCCCGATTCTGCGCGTCCGAAAAGAAGTGGGGCATCTCCACTATTTCGACAAGGACACGGCTCTTGCCGCGCTCACGGAGTGCGGTTTCACCGTCATGGAAAGCCTCTATACTTTTGGAGGCGAAAGCCATTACTCCTCTGTCTCTTACACGCTGATGAAGTTGCCGCGACGCATCCTGGCTTCCTTCTTTCCACACTGGACCGCCCGAGTGCTTGGCGGGTTCTCCCTATTGGTCCACGCGCAAGTTAAGTGAGATTGCCCAGCGGACGGGAGGAATGATGGAAGGATTGCGGAGAGACGCGGAGAGAGATTCGAAGTATTGAGTTCAGGAATAAAAGAGAAGTGGAGAAAATGGGAGCGCTTAAACGGCGAGTCGAACGAGCGCAGTAAACCGAGAGATTGGACTTGGCCCAATACCTGATTCCTCCCTAGCGGCCTTCTTTCATCTGATCCTGGTCACCCATGACTTCCGATTCATCCTATTCCGCTCATCCGACTGCCGTGATCGACGAGGGAGCGGTCATCGGCGCCGGGACGAAGATCTGGCACTTCGCCCACGTCTGTTCCGGGGCGATAATCGGAGAGAACTGCGTCTTCGGACAGAACACCATGGTCGCCGGCGGGGTGAAGATCGGGAACGGGGTGAAGGTTCAGAACAATGTTTCCATCTACACAGGGACGGAGATCGAGGATTACGTCTTTCTGGGACCTTCCTGCGTCTTGACCAATGTCACCAACCCCCGCTCAGAGATCAACCGGCAGGCCCTCTACGAGAGGACCCTCATCCGGCGCGGCGCCACGGTGGGGGCCAATGCTACGGTCGTCTGCGGCGTGACCATAGGCCGCTACGCCTTCATCGCCGCCGGTGCCGTGGTGACCAAGGATGTTCCTGATTACGCCCTGGTCGTCGGCGTCCCGGGAAGGCAGAAGGGCTGGATGAGCCGCCACGGGCATCTCCTCAACTTTCGTGAGTCCACAGAGGCCGAGCGTAGCGAGCTGGGGAAACGGGCGCCGGAGGAATCCGGCTGGCATATTGCGGTTTGTCCGGAGTCCGGGTTCCGGTATGCGCGGAGTCAGAGGGGAGAGAAAGCCGCCTCCGGAATACTCGAACTTGATTGCGCAGGCGGGAGCCCCCTTCCGGAGGGATCACAGATGGGATCGCGGTTCTACGATGATTTCAAGTGACTTGAACCGGACAACGAACGTCACTTGGTGGAGGTGAAGAACGGCTCCTTCCTCCCCTTGACGGCGAGAAAACAAGATCAGGCTGAGAAGAGCTAAGAGAATGAACCAAGTCTGCGTTTCTCAGTTAGGGGTTGGCTACTGGGGTCCAAACCTTCTCAGGAATCTGCACCAACTCCCGGGCTTCCGCGTGCAGCTCGTGGTGGATCCGGATCCGGAGCGCAGGAGGTATGTCCAGGAAATGTACCCTGGGACCGAAGTGGCGGCCGATCCGGCGGCCGCCATCAGCGATCCGAGAATCGAGGCGCTGGTGGTAGCCACGCCTGCCGCGACTCATTTCCCTTTGGTTCTGGCAGGGTTGAATGCCGGAAAACACGTTCTGGTCGAGAAACCGATGGCTACGAGCGTGCGTGAAGTAGACGCGATTGAAGAGGCGGCTCGCCGCAGAGAACGAGTGGCAATGGTGGGCCACACCTTTCTTTACAACCCGGTGGTGCGGCGACTTAAGGCGATGATCGATTCGGGCGACCTGGGCGAGGTTCGCTATCTCTACAGCCAACGGCTCAATCTCGGCCTAATCCGGTCCGACGTCGATGCACTCTGGAATCTCGCGCCTCACGACATCAGCATTCTACAGTATCTGCTGGGCGATCCCGTTCCGCTCGCTGTTCGCCGCATGGGGTCCAGCTATATTCAGGACGGGATCGACGACGTCGTTTTCCTGCACCTGGAGTATCCCGGGAAGGTCATCGGGCATGTGCATGTGAGCTGGTTGGACCCCCACAAGGTCCGCCGGTTAACAGTCGTGGGATCACGAAAAATGGCTGTCTACGACGATGTCTCGGAATACAAGCTGGCCATTTATGACAAGGGGATCGACCAAGTTTCGAAACCCGGGAATCGAATGGATTACGACGTCCCGATGACCCAGTATCTTCATCGGAGCGGGGATGTGTATCTGCCGCGCATCGAATGGAAGGAGCCGCTCCGCGTTGAGTTGCAGCACTTTTACGACTGCATCGTCGAGAAGAAGGAGCCGTTGACCGGGTGCAGCCATGCGCGGGAGGTTGTGCGCATCCTGGAGACGGGCGGAATGCCGCCTCGGGCCGCCCAGGCCTGAGCGGGATGCGATCGAGTTGTTTCCCTCGGTAATGATTCTCCCGCTCCGCTCATGAACGACAGCCAGACCCATCTTCCGAGAATCCTCGATTCCGGCATCATCGACTGCGTCTTCGGAGCTAATGTATGCATCGTTCGGCCCGCGAACCTCTACGGATGCCGTATCGGAGAAGACTGCTTCATTGGGCCGTTCACGGAAATCCAGAAAGGAGTCGTGGTCGGGCGCGGCACCCGAATCCAATCGCACAGTTTTGTCTGTGAGTTGGTCACAATAGGGGAGGAGTGCTTTATTGGACACGGGGTCATGTTCATCAATGACCTCTTTTGTGATGGCGGCCCGGCCCGTGGAGACCGGAGCAAGTATCGCGGGACGCGGATCGGAGATCGCGTGAGCATCGGCAGCAACGCCGCCATCCTTCCGGTAACCATCGCCGACGGAGTCGTGGTCGGCGCGGGCTCTGTGGTGACCCGGGACCTCGAGCATCCGGGCATTTACGCCGGAAACCCAGCCAGACTCCTGCGGACGCTTTAGCTTTAGACTTCCGATCATGCCCATTCCCTTCGTCGATCTCCAAGCGCAATACCGGTCCATCAAGAGTGAGATCGACGCGGCCATCGCCGCGGTTATCGAGGAGTCCGCCTTCATTCGTGGGCGATATGTCGAGCGGTTTGAGGAGGAATTCGCGGCCGCCGCTCGCATTCCACACTGTGTCAGCGTCGCGAACGGGACGGACGCGCTTTACATCGTCCTGCGCATGCTGGGGATCGGTCCTGGCGATGAGGTCATCACCTCGGCAAGCAGTTGGATCTCGAGTTCCGAGACCATCACTCAAGCCGGCGCGGTCCCGGTTTTTGCCGACATCGAGCCGGACTATTTCAACCTCGATCCGCTGGATGTGGAAAGGCGCATTACGCCGCGGACCAAAGCCATCATTGCGGTCCATCTGCTTGGGCAACCCGCTGACTTGCCGGCGTTGCGGGGTATTTGCGACCGGCGCGGCCTGTTCTTGATCGAGGACTGCGCCCAGGCGCATCTGGCGGAGATTGCTGGGAGGCCCGTAGGATCGTGGGGCGAGGCGGGAACCTTTAGCTTTTACCCGGGCAAGAACCTTGGGGCCTACGGGGATGCCGGAGCCATCGTCACGAAGGATCCCGGACTGGCGGCAAAGTGCCGTTGTTTCGCCAGGCACGGCGCGGACGCCGCCGACAAACACAATCACATCATGGAAGGGATCAACAGCCGGCTGGACGGCCTCCAAGCAGCGATTCTGTCCGTGAAACTCCCGTATCTCGAGGACTGGACGAGGGCCCGGGAGCGGCACGCCGCGAATTACAACGACCGCCTGTCTGCCCTTCCCGGGGTGGTCACGCCAAAAGTCCGGCCAGGCGCCCGGCATGTCTATCACATTTACCAGATTGAGGCGGAGCAGAGAGATGCCCTTCAGCGACATCTGACCGGGCGCGGCATCAGCACCGCCCGGCATTATCCAGTTCCCTTGCCCTTCTTGAAGGCCTATAGCCGCTTCGGTTCGACCGAGAGCGACTATCCTGTGGCCGCTGCCGCCCGAGGCAGGATTCTATCGCTCCCATTGTATCCGGAACTGACGGAAGCCGAAGCTGACGTTGTCAGCGAAGCGATTCAGACGTTCCAGACCGCTTCAGCGAGATCGAGAGGATAGATTCCGCCTAACGTCAACGGAAGGCCAGACTATGGGGGAAACCCAGTCGCAATGATCCGCTCCCGCACCGCAAAGGCCGGCGTTCTGGCGTCGGGTCAGGTGCTCACCGCGGGAGCCTCGCTCATCACGTTCGTCGTGCTTTCCCGGCTCTTCGAGCCGGCGGACTACGCGACCTACCGGCAGACACTGCTTGTCTACAACTTTGCAGGCCCTCTCCTGGCGCTCGGTCTCCCATCCGCCCTTTACTATTTCCTGGCACAGCAGCCTCAACGTTCGCGAGGGGTTTTGGCGGAGAACCTTTTACTCCTGGGAAGCGCCGGGCTTCTCTTTTCCATCTTTTTGGTTCTCGGGGGAAATCGCCTGCTGTCCACTCTATTCAACAATCCAAGCCTGGAGCGCTCCCTGCTCCTCTTCGCTCTTTACCCGGCGCTCATCCTTCCGACAGCGTCGGTTGCGGCCTGCCTCATGACCGCAGACCGGCCGGTGTCGACCGCTCTCTTTAACTTCGGATCGCGTTTCGCCATGGTGATCGGCGTGGTTGGCGCTGCGCTGTTTTGGGGAAGGCCAGAGTATGTCGCCTTCGCCTTATCACTGACCGGCGTCTTGACTCTTCCCGTCGCCTTGGTTCTCATGACCCGGGCATGCCGGGAAGGGCGGTTCTCGCCGACGACGGAGGGGGCCTGGGGGCAGCTCTGCTTCAGCGTTCCGTTGGGTCTGGCGACGATGCTGAGCATGCTAAACCTCAGGATCGGCCACCTGATTGTGGCCGCGGGAACGACGCCGGAGGACTTTGCCGTTTTCGCGAACGGAGCGATGGAGATACCGCTTATCGGCATCGTAACGGGGTCCGCAACCGCGGTGCTCCTTCCGGAGATGTCTCGTCAGTACCGCGACGGTCGCTACGCCGAGACCTTGGCCCTATGGCAGCGATCGGCTTACAAGACCGCACTCATCCTCTTTCCGGCGATGGTGATCCTCTTTATCGTGGCGGAAGACCTCATGGTACTGCTCTATTCGGAGACCTATCGCTCCAGCGCCCTTCCGTTTCGGATCTTGCTTCTGCTCTTGCCGATCCGAATTGCAAACTATGGCGCTATCTTTCAGGCGGCGGGCAACAGCAGGCTCGTTTTAACGAGAGCCGCGCTATCGGTTGCGGCAACTCTCGTCGTGGTCCCGGTCTTCGTTAAGTTCTTCGGGACTGTTGGCGCCGTGTGGGCGATTGTCTTGGTTCTCTACGTAATCACCATTCCCTTCTGCCTTGTGAAAGCAGCGCAGTTGCTCCGCTCGGAGCTGCGAAGAATGCTGCCCTATCGCAAACTTCTCGCTCTCTTAGGGTGGTGCCTGTTGGCTGGATGTGCGGCCATCGCCGTGCGCTTCCCGTTCCCAGAGGCGGGAGCGACAGGCGGGCTCGCGGTAAGCGTCGCCGTGTTTTTCACCGTTCTTGGCATAGTTTATCACTTTATGGATGTGATCGATGTGCGGACCATTCTCGGCCGACTGAGCAAGCGGGTGGGGTGAACGAAGAGGAGAGGCGCAAGTTTATAGACGATGTCTCAAGTCCGGAAAGAATCTGCTGGTCGATCCTTCGATGGGGAGGCGGCGCTCGCTCGCGACGTCTATTTCTCAGGCCATTATTTGGAGCTTTCCGTGTTGATCGCGCTCTGTGAGCAGATTGTCGCCGTCGCCAAACTGCGGCCGAGAAATGTCTTGGAGATCGGGAAGGGCAACGGAGTCGTTTCCGATTACCTGAAGAAGTCTGGAATTCCGGTAACGACCTTTGACATCAATCCGGCGCTGGAACCGGATGTGGTCGGCAATGTCCTTGATTTGGACAAGTATTTTGGAACGGGGGACTACGAAGTCATCCTGTGCGGGGAGGTTCTGGAGCATATGCCCTTCGAGGACGCGAAGAAGGCCGTTGAGAAGATCGCGGCAGTGTGCGGCAGGTATTGTGTGATCACTCTTCCGCATTGCCAGCGTCTACGCTTCGTGTTTCGGGGGGAGATCGGGATTTTTCTCGGGCGACTCTGGACCTTCTCGAAGAGTTTCGGCGTTTTGCTGGCTCAGAAAGGGAAGAGGCCGCATCCTCATCATCACTGGGAGATCAACTCGTGCCCAGAGACCCGGCTGGAGGCGTTGCGGAGCATGTTTAGGAAGTGGTTCGTAATTCGCGACTGCAACAGACTGCGTTACTATCCGGTGCACAGGATGTTCTTGCTGGAGAAAGCGGGGCTTGAGGCGGCGGCGCCGGGCCAATCGGATTGATCAGTTTCCCGACAGCGGACCTGTAGAGCGCCATGTCGCAATCCTCTGAGCAGAGCTTGGGCGCGAGCCCGCATGTCGTCGTTCTGGCCTTCTCCCCTCTGCATCGTGATCCGCGAGTTTTGCGGCAATTGAGAGCATTGGCTCCCGAGTTTCGAGTTTCGGCGCTGGGCTACACCGATCCCAAGCTCCATGGAGTCCGGTTTTTGCCCGTTCTGCCAACCTATGGAGGCCTGTTGCGCAACCAGATCCGTCTGCACGATCCTCGCTGGAAGAAAAGGCTGCGTGCCGGAGATTACGGGGGTTATTATGACTCGCAGCGGGAAGCGGTTTCTGCACGGGGCCAGTTGCGGGCGCTGGACTCTCCTGTGGATGTGGTCATCGCCAACGACGTGGACACACTGCCGCTGGCGTTTGAGATTCGGGAGCGGACCGGCGCGCGCATTTACCTCGACGCGCACGAGTTCTCGCCAAGGCAGTTCGACGCGGATTCGAACTTCAATCGCATCTGGGCCGGGTATCGACAGCACCTGTGTGAGGAATACATTCCCCGAGTAGATGTCATGACGACGGTATGCAGCGGACTGGCGGATGCCTATCGCAGCGAGTTGAAGCTTTCCTTTCCCGTTCATGTCGTGACCAACGCTCCGCCCTACGTCGATCAGGCTCCGTCGCCGCTTCGTCACGGGCGGATCCGGATGGTGCATCACGGGCTATTCCACCGTCACCGGGCGATGGAGAGCATGGTCGAACTCATGACCGCGCTGGATGACCGGTTCGAATTGGACTTCATGCTGCTGGCGCAGAGCCGGCGCGCGTTGTGGAAGTTCAAACGACGGTGCCGGAAGGCAGGGCGGATTCGCTTTCGAGACCCGGTGGCTACGGAGCAGATTACGCGGGAGATCAATGATTACGACTTCGGACTCTACCTTGTGCGGCCTGACAATTTCAACTACCGCATGGTGCTTCCGAACAAGTTCTTCGAGTTTATCCAGGCGCGCCTCGCGATAGCTATCTGGCCGAACCAGGAAATGGAAAGGATCGTGAAGCAGTGGGATAACGGGATTGTCACAAGGGAGTTTTCTGTCGCAGAAATGGCCGGAGCTTTGAACGAGGTGAGTTCAGAGGAGGTGGAAGCGATGAAGGCAAAGTCTCACCTCGCTGCTGAGGGGTTGTCAGGAGAGCGGAATGCGGAGTTCGTGCGGGACCGGGTGAGAGAACTTGCGGGCGATTCGGAAGGAGCCGGGCGGGGCGCCGGAGAGCCGAAGGAGGAGTTTAGCGGCGGAGCCGAGTGAGGGCGCCTGGGGGATTCGAACAGTATGAGAAATGCGGGCTAGTTCGTGTTGAGGCCGCGGGCTGGTGCGCCGGCCTGTGTGGGCAGTCTCGCAAGTGAGAGAAGTCCAATGATGGAGGTGTGAATGCAGGGACGTGGTGGGGATGCAATGCGGATTGCCTATGCGGCGGTGTGGAATCTTATTCCTGGCGAAGCCGTTACGGAGAAGATTCGCGACCAGGTGGCGAGTTGGCAGGCGCTGGGGCATGCGGTGAAGGTTTTCGGCGTCAGCGAACTGGCGAATGCGGAAGAACTTGGATTTGCCGTTGCGCTGGATCTTATAGCCCGGGACCGGAGTGGGGGTATGCTAGCGCGGCTGAAGAGCAATTCGAAGGCCTATCGAAGGTTAATCAGGCGGATCGCCGGTTTCGCCCCCGATATCGTTTATCTGCGAAACGCTTATTACCATCCGGTGCTGGCGGAACTGGCCCGGAAGTTCCCTACCGTCCTGGAGATCAACACACTGGAAAGGGGGGAGGCTTGGCTTATTGCATTGCGCAACCGGCAGCGGCGGGTTCAGGCAATCTGGGCCTTGGCGACAGTCCATCTCGCCCGGAGGCATGCGGCCGGTTGTGTGGCCCTCACGGAGGAGATTCGGGCGCGCTACGAACGGCCTGGGAACCGAACGCTCTGGACTGTGCTGCCGAACGCCGTAAACCTGGCGCAGCGGAAGGAACTGCCGGCGAGAAGAGCCACGGACGGGAGGCCGCGGATCTGTTTTTTGGGCGGAAAGATTGGTTTCAGGTTGCATTACCACGGGGTCGACAAGATTCTTGAGCTGGCCCGCCGGTTGGGTGATGAGGCGGCGTTCGATCTGGTTGGTGATTTCTCGGTATTCGGCGCCGATGCAATTCCTCCGAACGTCACCATGCACGGCCACTTGGGCCGTGAGGCCTGCGATGCTGTCCTGAGTCGCAGCGACTGTGCCCTGGGAACGGCGGCGCTGCACCGCAAGGGGATGGAGGAGGCCTGTCCGTTGAAGCTGCGTGACTATCTGGCGGCGGGGCTGCCGGTGATTCTTCCCTATAAGGAGACCGCTCTGCGTGATCTCCACCCTTGGTGGATGCTGGCGCTGCCTAATTCGGAGCGAAATCTGGCGGAAAACGCCGATCGGATTCTGGACTTCGCTCGCGGGGTGCGTGGGCGCCGTGTTCCGAGAGCGGAAGTGGCGCCGCTGATCGGATCGCTGGCGTTGGAGAGCCGGCGGGCGGAGTTCTTTCGCGAGGTGAGCGACCGCTGGATCGGGGGGCGGGGCGAATGAAGCAGTTTCCGAGGCGCTGTTTCCGCTTGCTCAGAGTCGCGGCTGGCGCCTGAGTGATGGAAAGCGGGAGTGGGCGAAGCCTGAATCAGGGCGCCGTCAACTCCTCGCGCCGCTGGAGTCGCCCGCAAGTAAACAGAAGTTGATTTAGGATCCGGAGTAACGCAGACGAACGATGAAAACAGACGTCCTGGGGAAGGCCCTCCCCGCAATCTTTGGCCTGTTTCTGGCCCTATTGGTGGGCTTCAAGATCATCTTCGGGGGCGGGAACGCCCTGGGGAACCTTTTCCTCTATTCCGCGATTGGAGCCCTTCTAGTCGGCGCCGTTTCGCCGAAAGGCGGGTTTTACATCGCCCTTTTCTGCAGCTTCTACATTGATTTCTTTAAGCGACTCCTGGTCATGGCGGGGAACATCAGCGGCCTGGACGTCTTTTATGTCCTGGGAATCCCGCCGCTGGCTATGATGGGAGTTTGCATCGGGATCCTGCACGGCTTTGTTACGGGAAAATCGACCTACACCCGCTTTCACTACGTGATGTTTGCCGTGGTGGCGGGTCTCTTTCTGGCCCGGGCGTTGGTCATGTCGCGGGCCATGGGAGTGCACGCCGGGATGATCGCGGAGCTAGACCGGCGCAGCACTTATTTGACTCTGCTCTTCATCATTCCCGTACTTTTCCGGTCAAGGGAAGAGATCGAAAAGCTCTTCAGGGTGGTGATCGTCCTCTGCATCCCCGTCTGTCTCTATCTGATCCATCAGGCTTATTTCGGGTTGGCCACGTGGGAGGAACGCTATCTTCTCACGGGCTTTAGCATTGAAGCCCGGCAGTTCAACGAGCGCATCTTCCGCCCCTTCTCCACGATGAACGCCGCGGCGAACGTGTCGGTCGTCCTATCGATCATGGCGGCCCTCATCCTCATTCCATGGCGGACTGGGGACCGGTGGAGCCTGGCCGCCTACTTCAAGCCTGGCCGGCTGGTCCTGGCGCTATTTTTTGCCTTCTGCGCTTGGCTCACGCTCAGCCGGGGCGGGTGGGTTTGCGGTGGGGTGGCCCTTGTTTCCTCTGTCTTGTTCCGCTCTCGTCTCGGGACAGTGCTGGCCTACGGCTGCGGAATTGCGGCCATGGTCACAGTGATGGTTTCCGCCAGTTGGGTGCTGCAAAACGACAAGTTGACGGAGTGGTCGAGTTCGCTGGCAGGGAAGGATGCGACCGACCGGCAGTTGATGTCGGTGCGACTGGGCACGTTCGCATCCCGGCTCACGAGTTATGAGAATTTGCTCACAAAGAGCGAGTACTGGACTCCATTGGGGATCCCCATCTCCCATGGGATTACCGTCGACCAATTCTCAGAGAAGGGTTATTACGCTCACGACGCCATCACCAACGCCCTGCTGACCTATGGCTACATTCCGCTGACCGTGGGAGGCATTTCTCTCATCTGCATCGTCCTGACGATCCATCGAGGGGTTCTGTCCGCCTCCGATCCGGATATGAAAAACCTTATGACCGCTTCCTTGGCTTGTGCGATTGGCATCGCGGCCGGATTGATGGCCAACGGAGCGCAGTTGCGGACCTATCCAGTGAACCTCTACTTTTGGTTCTTCTTCTCCGTGGTCACCACCGGGATCTACTGGTCACGGCTCCGGGCGCGATCCGAAGCCGCCGAACGCACGCGCGAAGCCGAGCGGCTGCGGCTGGCTGCTCCGCCTCAGTATGCCACCTACTACTGAGGATCCCAAGGCAGGGTGCGGCCAGGACGCTCCGGAAAGCCTCCGTGGCGGCAGCGCGCCAAAGCTCACGTTTCTGGGCATCGGGGCCCCGCGTTGCGGCACGACCTGGTTGCACGCGCTCCTTGATCAGCATCCGGAAGTTCTGGTTCCCACGGAGCGCAAGGAACTTTACTACTTCTCCCATCAGTTCGACAAAGGCCTGGGCTGGTATTCAGGATTCTTTACGCGGGCGCTCGGAAAGGACGCGGGCGCCGTGAAGGCCGTGGGGGAAATATCGCCGAGTTACATTTACAGCGAAACCGCGCTGCGCCGCATTCAGGCTTTCAACCCGGACATGCGAATGATTCTCATGATCCGGAATCCGGTGGACCGGCTGATTTCCGCATACCTGTTCCGGCTCCGGGAAGGAACGTTCCGGGGAAGCTTTCGCAAGTTTCGAGAAGAGAACCCAAGGGCGATTGAACTCGGGCTTTATGGAGAGGCCCTGGAGAGATTCGACCGCGTCTTTCCACGAGATCAGCTCCTTACCTTGATTTTCGAAGAGTTGTGGAGGGACTCCGAGGCGGCCGTGGACCGGATCGCGGCCCATTTGAATGTTGGGCGGGACGGATTTCCCAAGGGATTTGCCAATCAAAAAGTGAACGATTCGTATGTGCCGCGGTTCCCCTGGGCGAATCAACTGGCGCATGCTACGGCCCGGTGGCTTCGCAGAAACGATCTGGACTGGATCAAGGTGCGGCTACGCTTTTTGGGGAGACTGGGCCGCATGGGCTTCTCCAGGCAAGGGTCCGGCAAGTTTAAGCTCAGTGAGGATGAACGGCGGGAGTTGGAAGGGATCTATTCTTCAGATGTAGAGCGTTTGGAGCGGTGGCTGGGCCGGAGAATCGACCCCTGGCGGCCAGAGGTGAGCGCCTAGGGAATGTTGTGTGGGCCCGAGAGCGGCGATGCTAAGAGGCCTTGTCTAGCCACGCCGGAGGGCTTTCGATGGGGGACGTGGAGTGTCTGGGAGGCGCAGGCGGGGTTGGGTTTGGGGGAGTTCTGTGGGACCCGAAAGCGGCGATTCTCGCCGCAGTCCAAGGGCGGCGGCCAAGCCGCCGCTAAGATGCCCCGTCAAGCACGCCGGAGGCTCTTGGATGGGGACGTGGAGTCCCTAGGAGGCCGAGGCGGGGTTGGGATTGGGGGAGTTCTGTGTGGGGCGAGAAAGCGGCGATGCTAAGAGGCCTCGTCTAGCCACGCCGGAGGCCCTTGGACTGCGGCGAGTATCGACGCTCTCTCTAAGGCGCGGAGCGCCGTGCCTGCGGAAACTTGTAGAGTGCGCCAGTTCTCTGGGGCTTTGGATGGGGACGCGGAGTCTCTGTGGGGCGTAGGCGGGGTTGGGTTTGGGGGAGTTTTGGGCGGGGCCGAAAGCGGCGATTCTCGCCGCAGTCCAAGGGCGGCGGCAAAGCCGCCGCTAAGATGCCTCGTCTAGCCACGCCGGAGGCCTTTCGATGGGGACACGGAGTCTCTGGGAGGCCGAGGCGGGTTGGGTTTGGGGGAGTTCTGTGGGGCCCGAAAGCGGCGATGCTAAGAGGCCCCGTCGAGCCACGCCGGAGGCCCTTGGACTGCGGCGAGTATCGCCGCTCTCTCTAAGGCGCGGAGCGCCGTGCCTGCGGAAACTTGTAGAGTGCGCCAGTCTTCTGGGGCTTTCGATGTGGGACGCGGAGTCTCTGGGAGGCCAAGGCGGGGTTGGGTTTGGGGGAGTTCTGGGTGGGGCCGAAAGCGGCGATTCTCGCCGCAGTCCAAGGGCGGCGGCCAAGCCGCCGCTAAGAGGCCTCGTCTAGCCACGCCGCTCTCTCTCAAGGCGTGGAGCGCTGGAGTGGGCGGAGGCGATAATCACAGATGGCCTTGCTGTTGAACAACGGCGCCTTGTTTCTTCACGTTCCCAAGACGGGTGGGTCGTGGATCGCTCGGGTGTTGTCCGAAGGCGGCCTGGTGCGGCGTCAGGTCTCGGAGATGCATGCGGATTACTATCGTTCGGTCGAGGGCCTGCATTGGGTAGCGGGGTTGGCTCGCCGGACCGTGCGAGAGGTAAAGAATCAGTTGCCGCTTCATCTGCGCTGGCGCCTGAAGGAACAAGCAGCCGATCATGAAGGCATCTCCGCGGCGAACCTAGGGAACGGAGCGGGTTGGAAGCCCCCCTTCACTTTTTGTTTTGTCCGGCATCCGCTGAGTTGGTACGAATCTTGGTATCGTTTCATGGAGAAGGAAGGATGGCGAACTTGGGGAAAGGACGGCGATTGGCGTGATTGGCACCCCAATTCTGTCCTCAACGGACTGCGGCCGCTGGATTTTCATGATTTCGTCCGCCAGGCCATCGAGCGCCGGCCGGGTTTGGTTTCGGAGTTGTATGCCCTCTATACTCCGGGCTCGATCGGGTTCGTCGGAAAGCAGGAGAACTTAGTCGAAGATTTGATAAGGGTCCTGCAGATCATGGGACTTCCATTCGACGAGGAGAAGGTGCGCAACCGGAGGAAGGAGAACGTCAGTCATTCTCCGGCGACCCCCATTGCTTGGGACCCAGTTCTCCGGAAAGAGACATTGCTGTTGGAGGCTCCGGCGTTGCGGCGATTTGGCTACTCTGACAGTCCTTGAGCGAACAGAATATGGCTTCATTCCGGTGGATGAACCGGTAGATCCGGGAAGCTGCCAACAGAGAAGGAAGAGCAGTGGAAATGCGGCTACCCCGGCGTCTGCGGATGATTGCTCCGTATTTGGCATTCTGCTTGAACCGTTCGGCGACGGAGGGCGAGATCGGGCTGGGCGAATGCCTGAAGTTCTTGTTTCAACCTTCGGAAACGAAGCGGGGAGAGCGCTATATCGAAAGCGTCAGTCCCGATGGTGAGGATCTTCGCATAGCCGTCAGAGGATTGAGCCGGCCCATCTACTTTCCTGCGGAGTTCTCCTTTGCTGCATTTTGCGCCACTGTGAGCGAGACCCTAGACGCTGCGGACTGGCATCACTTCACGATTCCGGAGACGAGCCTTGAATCTGGGCAAGTCGTGATCGATTGTGGGATGGCGGAAGGGCTTTTCGCATTGCGGGCGGCCGAAGCGGGTTGCCGGGTTCTGGGATTCGAACCGCTCCCACGATTTCAGGCATGTTTGCACCGGAGCTTTTCCGGGCTTGAGGATGTCGAAGTGGTTCCGGCCGCCGTGGGCGCTCGGCCGGGCACAGTGGCGCTGAGCAGGTCCGAGATGGGTTCCAAGATCGGTTTGGATGGCGACACCACCGTCCCCGTGGTCACTCTGGACGATGAACTCGAGCGCAGAGGGGCGCGAATGGATTATCTGAAGGCGGATGTGGAAGGCTTTGAATATGAGATGCTGCTCGGCGCGGAAAGGATGATCCGGCGCGACCGGCCCAAAGTAGCGATTACAGTCTACCACGACGAGAACAACTTGCGGCAGATCCGGCGTTTTTTGGAGTTTTGCCATCCTGACTATCGTTTTCGCGCCAAAGGCATGGCCTTGAACGGGCATGCCGTGATGTTGCACGCATGGTGAGGGTGCGGTGGAACGGCGCAGACGCGTTGGTCCGCAGCAGTCCGGCCCCTCGGCCTTAGCGGGCAGCAGAGTTCGGCAAGGCGCCCTTAAGAGTGGACACCCAACCGAGCGAAGCTACTGTAATTCAAATCAAGATGCCGTTGCAATCACACCCGCTGCGAAGATCTCCGATCGTGTCGCGATTGCTTGGAGCTTTTATCGGCGGCCTTGCGGCTCTTCCCCATGTGGCGTTCAGCGAACATTACACCTTGGTCATGGCCGACGGACAGTCGAACATGCCGGTGACCTCGAAGTTCATCGCTCAATGGTTTCAGTCGACGCCTTGGGTAGGGTCGGCTGCGGTCGTGACCACCGCGCATATGGGGCAGCCTCTGGAGAGGTGGATTCTGGGAGAGCCCGGCGACTTTGAACGGACGGACTTTTATTACTGGGACTTCGCGAATCCGGAAGGATCCGGGCTGTTGCAGGCCGAAGCCAGCCGGTTGCAGGCAGACGGGCATACCTTCGATCTGGCGCTTTTCTGGATGCAAGGAGAAAGCGATACGTCTAGGTACGATGCCAGAGCGGATTCGTACGAGGAGCGTCTGGGATTTATGCTCGAGGCGATTCGAGAGGATTTCCCGGGAGTGACCTTGCATTTCGTTTTGGGAAACATCGGCTATGCGAGTCTAGAGACTTTGTCGGTAGTGAAGGTGGATCGAGTGCATCGCGTTCGCAGGGCCTTGGAGAACGTGGCCGCTGCGGACCCGATGGGGCGCATTGTGGAAACGCTGGATCTGGAGCGCAAGAGCGACCGGGTTCACCTCACCACCGACAGCCGGAGGATTCTCGCTGATCGGATGATATCGGCTTGGAGGGAGATGGTGGAGCGGAGGTGGGAAGCGACGGTGGGATCGGGCGCCGGCCAGGTTTTGGGAGGAGGTAGTTATATCGAGGGACGAACGGCGACCATCGGGACGGCCAGTGCCGCTGGTTATCGATTTGCGGGCTGGAATGAAGCCGGGCGAATGAATGACCCGGCGGTGCTGGAGTTTCCGGTGCTGCAGGATGGGACAACCGCAGCGAACTTGGAGCCTGGAGACTGGCCGGTCCAGTTTTGGGGTCCTCTCCGAACGGAGAACGGAGCGCCGGAGGACCTTCCGTCGAGTCGCTCCGATCTGGGGATCGATGTGGATGGCGATGGCGAGACAGATCGAGTTTCGGTTTCCGGCATCCGCGGAGTTGTCGTTTGGGAGAAAGGAACCGGCGGCGGAACATTCGCGGCGCCTCAGGCGATCTGCGGCGAATTGGGCGGCGGCGTCAGCTTGGCCTCGGGTGATTTCGATGGGGATGGCGACGAGGACTTGGTTGTTGTTGCAGGCGAATTGGGGCTGGTGTTGTGGTTCGAAAACGGCGAGGGAACGAGGCGATTCTCGGAAGGATTCATTCTCGGTGAGGAAGTGCAGGGGGCTGGCTATCCCCTGGTGGAGGATCTCGATGGAGACGGAGACCTGGATGTCCGGATTCGTATCGGAAAGGATCGTGAGTTGGACTTCCTCAACCGGAGGATACAACGCGATCCCCTGCCGCTCCTGCATGGGTTCACCGTGCGTCCGGAGTGGGACGGCGTGGCGGAACCGCGTTTTCATCTGGAGTACGCTGGCAGGGCCATTGAGGTCTTGGAAGGCGACCCTGACTTTCGCATCGTCAAGGTGGATTTGAACAGCGATGGGTGGATGGATGCCGTCGTTGTCGTTCCTGGCCGTGCTGGACCGGACACGGCGCGACAAGGCTGGGCCCGGAGCTATTTGCAGAGCGAGAATGGTGGATTGGAGGCGGCTCCAGGAGGACGCCTGGCGATCGGGGAGGTAGGGTATCCGGTAGTCGAGATGGGAGATTGGGATGCCGATGGCGATCCGGACCTCCTCTTGGTTGGCGCCGACAGTTTGACGGTCTGGGACGAGGAAAGCGGGAAGAGTTGGCGGATCGAGGCAGGCGCTTCCGATGAACCGCTGGCTCTGGTCCGGGTCGAGGACGTCGACGCGGATGGATTCGACGATCTCTGGTGGAGGGAGGGGCAGACCTTGCGGTTGCAATGGAATCGGGGCGCCTTGGGCGAGGCGCGCTGGACGCCGGGTGGGCTGGTGAGGGTGGAGGTGGATCCGGCGGAAGGTGGGGCGGTGTCTTATGAGAGCGGGCCTCATGGGGCGGGCGCCGCGATCCCGCTGGAGGCGAATGCCGCAATGGGTTACCGTTTTTCCCATTGGAGCGGTGAAGGGGACCTGCCGGAAGGAGCGGAGGGGAGCATTGGAGTCCATCACGGTGAGCGGGCTCTTACTGCACATTTCGAGCGGGTGTGGCGCGTCGATGCGGAAGCGGATCCGCTGCTGGCTGGCGAGGTCCTTGGTTCCGGCGCCTATGGCGACGGGGAGGAAGCCAGGCTGCGCGCTGTTGCGGCAGAGGGTTATCTTCTGGTGGGTTGGAGGGGCGATGCCTTGGATGTGGGGATGGCGACCGTAACAAGCGTGGTGGTGGATGGTCCTAAGACCGTGACGGCTGTCTTCATCCCCATCGGATCTGATGCTGATGGAGATGGAATGGATGATGACTGGGAGTTTCTGAACTTCGGGGACACGAGCTTGGATGGAACCGGCGATGCCGATGGCGATTCGCTGACGGACAGGCAGGAGTTCGTGGCCGGGACCGATCCTCACTCGGCGGACAGCGACGGCGACGGCTATGGCGACGCTTGGGAGTTGGAGAAAGGATACGGCGCGCGGGACGAGACCAGCCCGAATCCCAGCATGAACCTCTGGGATTACGCCTTCGGCGAGGGCATTCCTCAGGCAGAGGGGGCGGGGAAGAGACTCTGGGCGGTCTTTCCCCGGCGCCGGGATGCCGGGAACCGGGGGGTGAGCTACGCATTGGAAATCTTTGACTTGGCGCTCGGCTGGGAGGAAGCCGATCCGGTTGTGGAGACCGTCGAGGCCGTTGACGAGCATTGGGAACGGGTGCGGCTGGAATGGCGCGGCGGCGATGCGGATTCGAGGCGCTTGGGCCGGTTGCGCTTGCGATGGCAAGAGCCGCGGTGAGGGACCGCACTGAACGAACCGGCTTCGCCCACCACGGCGCTCCGCGCCTTGAGAGAGAGCGGCGATACTCGCCGCAGTCCAAGAGCCTCCGGCTTCCCTTGTCGCTGACTCCAGGCGCGGCATTTGAGCCCGCCGATTGCTTGATCGACATTTCCTATTGAGCCTCGCCTGTGCACCCCGTGATTCCCCGAGTCGCCATCGTCACGAATATGTTGCCGCCTTACCGGGTAGCCTTCTTCTCGGAATTGGCCAAGCGGTGTGAGTTGCTCGTGGTCGTAGATACTCCCGTCGAGCCCAACCGCGAATGGCGGGTAGAGCCGGCGGGACTTCCGTTTGCGGCGGAGATTGGCGGAGGTTGGGCGATTCCTTTTCGCCGCCGCCGGGCCGACCTCAATTACACGGAGCTTCGTTACTTGCAGTTTGCCAATCGAACCATTCCCATACTGCGCCGGTTTCAGCCTGACGCGGTCGTTAGTTCGGAGTTGGGTCTTCGATCGTTGCAGGCCGGCCTTTATTGCCGGCGAAAGGGGGCGCCCTTGATCCTTTGGTGGGAAGGCACCCGGCACACCGAGCGCGAGGAAGGCGCGCTGAAGCTGAAGCTTCGAAAGAGACTCATTCCGTGGGCGGCCCGCTTTTGGAGCAACGGAAAGGCGTCCAGTGAATATCTCTCTGATCTCGGGGCTCCGGCTGACTGCCTGGACGAGGGAATGACCGGGGTGGACGTTTCCCGCTACGTGGCGGAAACGGGCGCGCTAGCGCCTGGGCGCCGCGCATTGCGCGACCGGCTCGGACTTCGTGGGACGGTCTTGCTGTTTGTCGGGGCTCTATCGGAGAGAAAGGGTGTGCGGGAGTTGCTTCGGGCTCTCGCCGAGTTGGCGAGAGAGGGACATGAGGACGGCACAGTTCTTCTTGTCGGCAGCGGTCTTCTGCGGGGAGAGGTTGAAGCTTTCCGGACCGGGTCACGGAGTCTCGGCCTAGTGGCGGCAGGTTTCGTTGATCCTGAAGAGATCTTTCCCTATTACGCAGCGGCGGACGTATTTGTGTTGCCCACGTTGGATGACAATTGGCCTCTCGTTACTTTGGAAGCCACGGCCTCGGGGTTGCCTCAGTTGTTTTCTTGCTATAACGGAGCGGCCTCCGACCTGTGCAAGAGCGAGCGTTTCGGCAGGATGGTGGATCCTCGGGACACCTCCGGCTTTGCCAAGGTGCTGGGCGAAGTCATCCGGAATCCGCCGCCGCGTTTGCTGCCTGAAGAGGTTGAGGCCGTAGCGGCCTACTACAGTCCGGAGGCCCAATCCGACCGCGCCATCGCCTCGATCGAGAAGGCGCTCAAAGCAACGGAAGAATCTCGCAAAGTCCCCAAAGACGGGGGGAATCGCGTGGAGAGAACTCCTTGATAATCTGCGGGAATCTCCAATCAAAGAAACGTTCGCAGCCTTTGCGATAGATGCTCCAGAGCTGGAGCGAAGAGGGTTCTCGCTAAGGCCGCCAAGCCCGCAAAGTGGGGAGGAGCGAGTAGAGGGACGGGAGCTGAGGTCTTGATGGTGAGATCAGTACTGGAAATCAACACTCAAAAAAACCTTGGAGGGCTTCGCGGACTTAGCGAGAGAATCTCCAGAGCTGGACTAAAGAGGGTTCTCGCTAAGTTCGCCAAGCCCGCAAAGGGGGGAGAATCGGGTGGAGGGAAGGGAGCTAGGGTTTTGGGAGTGCGGTCAGTCACGGAATCCAACACTCAAAGAAACCTTGGCGAGCTTCGCGGCCTTTGCGAGAAAACTTCAAGAGCTGGAGTAAAGAGGGTTCTCGCTAAGTTCGCCAAGCCCGCAAAGAGGGGAAAACCGAGTGGAGGGAAGGGAGCTGAGGTCTTGAGGGTGAGATCAGTAACGGGAATTAACACTCAAAGAAACCTTGGCGGGCCTTGCGGTCTTTGCGAGAGAATCTCCAGAGCTGGAGTGAAGAAGGTTCTCGCTAAGTTCGCCAAGCCCGCAAAGGGGGGAGAATCGGGTGGAGGGGAGGGAGCTAGGGTTTTGGGAGTGCGGTCAGTCACGGAATCCAACACTCAAAGAAACCTTGGCGAGCTTCGCGGCCTTTGCGAGAGAACGTCAAGAGCTGGAGTAAAGAGAGTTCTCGCTAAGGCCGCGAAGCCCGCAAAGGGGGGAAAACCGAGTGGAGGGACGGGAGCTGAGGTCTTGAGGGTGAGATCAGTAACGGGATCAACACTCAAAGAAACCTTTGCGGGCCTTGCGGCCTTTGCGAGAAAACTTCAAGAGCTGGAGTAAAGAGGGTTCTCGCTAAGTTCGCCAAGCCCGCAAAGGGGGGAAAACCGAGTGGAGGGACGGGAGCTGAGGTCTTGAGGGTGAGATCAGTAACGGGAATCAACACTCAAAGAAACCTTGGCGGGCTTCGCGGCCTTAGCGAGAGATGCTCCAGATCAGGAGGGAAGAGGGTTCTCGCTAAGGCCGCCAAGCCCGCGAAGGGGGAGAATCGGGTGGAGAGAAGGGCGTTGAGGTCTTTGGAGTGAGGTGAGGAACGGAAATGAAAACTTAAATAAACCTTGGCGGGCTTCGCGGCCCTTGCGAGAGACCCTCCAGAGATGGAGTAAAGCAGGTTCTCGCTAAGGCCGCCAAGCCCGCAAAGGGGACAGATCGAATGGGGAAACTTCTTGATGGTAAACTCAATAGAAACGAAAGTGATAGGGTAATGGGAGTAAAGTCAGTAGCGGAACTCAAAGCTTCAAGATACCTTGGCGAGCTTCGCGGTCTTTGCGAGAGATCCTCCAGAGTTGGAGTAAAGAGGGTTTTCGCTAAGAAAATGCGATTTTGGCCGAATTATTGTGTTGACAGAATACGGAATGGAAAGAAGTATTCAAGGATTATGATAGGCGACGATGATGGAGGTGCGGGGCGAGAGGGTTTGACGGAGAATGAGATTGGAAGGATCGTTGTGGACGAGGCGATTGCCCTTCACCGGGAGATTGGCCCGGGGCTGTTGGAATCCGTTTACGAAGCTGTCCTGGCGGACGGATTGCGTGTCCATGGACTCCAGGTGTCGAGACAAATGAAGATTCCCATCACGGTCCGAGGAAGGGAGTTTGACGAGGGCTTTCGGGCGGATCTCTTAGTCCAGAATTTAGTGATCCTGGAAATGAAGTCCGTGGGGACCATTCAAGCGGTGCACAAGAAGCAGCTCTTAACCTATCTGAAGGTGAGCGGGCTCAAACTGGGTTTCCTTCTGAATTTTGGTGAACGCCTGATGAAGGACGGCATCGTCCGGATTGTTAACGGGCTAGGCGACGAAGAAGCACAGTGATTTGACGGACTTACGCAGCGCCAGCGAGTGACCAAACAGCTCTCTCGCTAAGGCCGCCAGGCCCGCAAAGAGGGGAGTGGCGAATGGAGAGAAGGGATTGAGGATGCACCCAGTAGAAAATAAGGGGCTGGGGTCTTGAGAGTGAGGCTGGTGGCGGGAATCTGCACTTAAAAAAACCTTGGCGGGCCTTGCGGCCTTTGCGAGAGATCCTCCAGGGCTGGAGTGAAGAAGGTTCTCGCTAAGGCCGCCAAGCCCGCAAAGGGGGAAGAACCGAGTAGAGAGGAGGGTGCTAGGGTTTTGGGGTGAGGCGAATAACGGAAACCAAAACTCAAAAAAACCTTGGCGGGCTTCGCGGCCTTTGCGAGAGAATCTCCAGAGTTGGAGTGAAGAAGGTTCTCGCTAAGGCCGCCAAGCCCGCGAAGGGGGAGAATCGAGTGGAGAGAAGGGCGTTGAGGTCTCTGGAGTGAGGCTAGTAACGGAAATCAAGACTCAAAGAAACCTTGGCGGGCTTCGCGGCCTTTGCGAGAGACCCTCAAGAGTGGGAGTGGCGAGCTTAGCGACCATGGCGAGAAAGCCAACACAAGCCGGGCAGGTCGTGGTGGTGTCGCCGAAACCACCGCCGGTGCATGGAGCTGCGATTGCGGTCGGGGAATTGATTGAGTCGTCCCTCGTCGAGCGCTTCGGGATACGGCACATAGACGCCCGATTCACTGGCGACGTGGCGGACCTTCAGCGATTCCGCCTGGAGAAGGTCCGGCGTCTGTTCGCTGTCCTTGGAGCGATCCGGCGCGTGGTGCATGGCGAAGGAGGGGATGTCGTCGTCCTGACTCCAACATTTCTTCCCAAACCTTTCCTCAAGGACGCGGTGTTGATCTGGTGGACTTGGTTGCAGAGGCCTCGTGAGATCTTGGCCTGGTTCCACATGGATTTCGCAACCATGGGTTATGCCCGGCGCAACATCCTGTTCCGGTGGTTTGCCCGGGTCACTCTGCGCCGTTGCACGCGGATGGTGTGTGTGGCCCCGCGGCTTCAGGGGCGGCTTCCGGAGTTCCTGCGTGAGCGGCCGGTGCACAGCGTCATGAACGGAGTGGCGGATGCCTTTAGGGATGCTTCCCCGTTGCGCAGGGTGGATCAACGGGTCCGGGTGGTGTTTCTGTCGCACATGGGGATCGCCAAGGGCTGGGAACTGCTTTTTGAACAAGCAGAGAGACTCTGTGCCCAGTTCCCCGAAGTCGAGTTTCACTTCTACGGCGGGCCGGCCTCTGATTCCTCGATGGAAAGGATCCGAGCGCGGTTTCTCGGCGGACGTTGGCCGGAGCGCATCGTTTGGAAGGGTTTTGTGGAAGGCGAAGTCAAGACGACGGCTCTGCGGGAAGCCGGTCTGTTTTGTTTTCCATCCTTCAATGAAGCCTTTCCCTTGACCGTGTTGGAGGCCATGTCGGCCGGGCTTCCTATCGTGGCTTCCGATGTCGGGGCGGTCCGGGATGCACTTATCGAGGGAGAAGGCGCCTTTCTTGTGCCGCCTCGGGACGGGGAGCAACTTCACGAAGCGTTGTCGCGGCTCATCGGCGACCCAGCGGCGCGTGAGCGGATGGGAAGGTTCAATCGGAAGCGGTACGAGGAGCTGTTCACGGTGGAGGCTTATTTGATGCGATGGAGCGATCTCTTGATTCAATTGGAGTCGGAACCGGATAGGGCGGCGGCATGAGGCGCGACGAGACGGCTTTTGGGAGGGTGAACCGGTATTTTACCGTGACCCTGGCGGCGCTGGCGCTGGCTGTATCGAGTTTGCTGGCTACGGGAACACAACTGGTGTTTCAGTGGCCGGGCCTTTTGCTGATTGGCGCCGCCGCGCTCGTCGCTGCACCGGGTTTGGCGACTGGTTTCCACCGGTTGGGCCCGGTCTGTGTCTCGCTTGCCGTCGCCTTTGCTGGGTATGTCTTCTGGCGGACATCGACTTCTCCGGCGGCGTATCCGGCCCGGCTCGACGCCGTGATCGTCTTAGGGGCCTTATGCGTCTACGCGGTGACGTTGTCCGCGAGCGCACAGGGCGGATGGCGTGTGTGGATCGGGCTCCTTGTGGGTTTGGGACTTATCCAAGGCGGGATCGGTCTCTATCAATTCTTGCGTGAACCCAGCTTCCATATTCTACCGGGTTTCATTCGCACGTATGCCGAGAAGAGAGCCAGTGGGTTCTACAACAATCCCAATCATTTCGCGGGATTCTTGGAGGCAGTCATCCCATTCGCATTGGGGATAGCCCTATTCGCGAACGTAAAGAGAGGCTGGCGAATCGTCCTCTTCTATTTGGGGCTGGTCCTGGCCGCGGCGCTGGCCATCACGGGAAGCCGGGGAGGAGTGGCGGGCTTTGGGGCTTCCCTGCTCTGCATGGGGCTATCGGCTCTCATCATCCACCGGAGCCGGATGCGGTCGGTTGGCCGAAAGGGGGTTTTTGTGGCGGTGGGGATTGTGGGTTTGCTGTTTGCCGCCGGTTTTTTCGTGATGGCGCAATGGGGACTCGATCAGCGCCGCAGCGTCGGCCCAGAGACGCTAGCGAATTCGGGTCGGATGACCTACTGGAAACCGGCGCTGATGCAAGTGCAGGATCAGCCCTGGACGGGGACGGGAAGCCGGACCTACGACGATTACGCCCGGCTTTACCGGCCTGCCGAGTGGGGCGGCTGGCAGGACCGGTTCGATCCTGAGTTTGCTCACAACGATTGGCTTCAGCTTTTGGGCGATTACGGATGGCTGGGGTTGCTCCTGGGTGTGGCCTTGGTCATGGCGCATGCTGGCGCAGGGATTCGGTTTCTCTGGAATCATCCGGTGGGCAAGGCGAGAAACGAGAGCCGTGACTTGACGGTGCGCCGCGCATTGGCGGCGGGGAGTTTAAGTGTGCTTGCGGCTTATGCGGCGCACTCCCTGCTCGACTTCAATCTTCATGTCTTGGCCAATGCCATGGTGGTGTCCCTCAGCTTCGGATTCTTGGCTTCGGTCACGGGCGAGAAGAGCACGAGCGGTTTCGGGCGGGTCGCGGCGGGATTGGTGTTCGGCGCTGCGGCTTTGGCGGCGGGCGCCGGTCTTTTGTGGCAGGGAGCAAGGCTTTTTCCCGGGGAGATTGCCTTCGAGCGCGGACAGCGGGCGGCAGCGGAGGAGCAATGGCTGGATGCGGCGCGATTGTATGGCCACACCATCGAGATTGACCCCGAGCACTATCCGGCGCTTCAAGCGCGGGCCACCGCGCGGATGAATCAGGCCCGGGTGTTTGCGGTCCCTGAGGTCCAACGCTCGTTCCTGGAACGTGCGCTCATTGATTCGAAGGACGCACTCCAACTGTATCCGGCTCACGCCCCACTGCATCTGCAGGTGGGCGCCTGCCTGGATGGGATGGGCGAGTGGGACGCCGCAAACGAAGCCCTTTTGGAAGCGGTGGCGCTGGCGCCCAATCATCGCTACGTAAGGGGCTACTACGCGTTGCATCTATTCCGGCGTGGGGTGATCGAGGAATCGGAACTCGTGCTGTTGGAGGCCCGCGAGGCCTACGAAAAAGTCCAGCAGATGGGCTCACCCTCGGCGCAGGGAAGGATCCGGGAGGTGGATCGCGCCATCGCCGAACTTCGCAAGCGGCGCTAACCGCCTTCGCCCACCACGGCGCTCCGCGTCTTGAGAGAGAGCGGCGAGTCGCAACGGAGGGCGGGTTTTCCAACCCGCCTCCTTGGATCGGCGGACAGAGTCTCCGCTTCCCGCGCGAACCGCCTTCGCTCCAACACGGCGCTCCGCGCCTTAGAGAGAGCGGCGATGCTCGCCGCAGTCCAAGGGCCTCCGGCGTGGCTCGACGGGGTCTCTTAGCATCGCCGCTTTCGGGCCACACAGAACTCCGCCAATCCCAACCCCGCCCCGGCCTCCCAGAGACTCCATGTCCCCATCCAAGGGCCCCAGAGGACTGGCGCACCTACAAGCTTCGCCTACCACGGCGCTCCGCGCCTTGAAGAGAGCGGCGATACTCGCCGCAGTCCAAGGGCCTTCGGCTTCAAGAGCCTCCGGCGTGCTCGACGGGGCCTCTTAGCGGCGGCGCTTTCGGGCCCGCACAGAACTCCGCCAAACCCAACTCCGCCTCGGCCTTCCAGGGACACCATGTCCCCATCCAAGAGCCTCCGGCGAGGTTCGACGGGCCTCTTAGCGGCGGCTTGTCCGCCGCCCTTGGACTGCGGCGAGAATCGCCGCTTTCGGGCCCGCACAGAACTCCGCAAAACCCAACCCCTGCCTTGGCCTCCCACGGACTCCGCATCCCCATCGAAAGCCCCAGAGGACTGACGCGCTCTACGAGCTTCGCCTACCACGGCGCTCCGCGCCTTAGAGAGAGCGGCGATGCTCGCCGCAGTCCAAGGGCCTTCGGCTTCAAGAGCCTCCGGCTTCCCTTGGCGTTGACCCCAAGCGCGGGCAGTCTTGTCCGTGGACGAGCCTTGCAGCGCTTTGTGCGCCGTTGAAATGGAGAAGACTGTCGTCGTCATACTCGCGGCGGGCCGGGGGACCCGGCTGGGAGCGCTCACGGAGACGCGACCCAAAGCCCTGCTTCCGATGGGCCAAACCACCCTGCTTCGCCATCAGATCGACTGCATCGCCGCGACAGGGTTTCCCTTGGATCACGTCTTGGTGATGACCGGTCATGGGGCGAGTCAAGTCGAGGAAGCCATCCGGGAGTTTCCCGTTGCTTCCAGCCTTGTCGATGGTTATGCAGGCGCGAACAATATCGTGACTCTCCGCGAGGGTTGTTCTCGGGCGGCGGATCGGTATTCCGGAGCGAGCCGGATCGTGATCGTGAATTCCGATGTCCTCGCGGCTCCGGCGTTGTTCGAAAGGATCCTCAGCGCTCCATCGGACTGTGCGGCAATGGTGGATGCCGGTAAGCCGCTGGGGGCAGAGGAGATGAAGGTGCGCGTAGACCAGGGGAGGATTCTTTGCTTCTCCAAGGATCTGGATCCTGGCGATGCCAATGGTGAATACATTGGGCTCAGCGTGTTTGCCGGCCCCGGGCTGGCCCGCCTGGCCGCAGCCCTGGATGAACTGGTAAGCGCGGGCCGGATCGACCTTTGGTATGAGGACGCTTTCAACCGGGTCGCGAATGAGGCGCCGATCGTGGCGTTGGACACCGGGGGACTTCCATGGATAGAGATCGATGACCAACGAGATTATGAGCGGGCGCAGCGGATGTTCGAAGAACTAAGGGTTTCATGATCGTATCGCGTTCGCATCGAATCCCCATCTTCCAGGACATTGGTCCGGGGGCTGCGCTCCGCTTGCGCGAGGTCTTGGAGGAACACGGATTGTTGTTTGCCCATCCGCTGGTGGCGACGGGGCGGTCGGCGACGCGGCGTTTCGGAGAACAACTGCGTGAGCAATGGAGTTTTCCAAGCTGCACGCCGGTGGCCATCGGATCGAACCGGGAACCGGAGCTTGGGCCGGTGCGGCGCGCCGCCGAGGAAAACGCCTGCGACGTCGTCATTGGGGTGGGCGGCGGCACGGTGGTGGACGTGGCGAAGCTGGCTGCGGGATCGGCAGGCCTCCCTTTTCTGGCTGTGCCGACGACGCTGAGCAACGATGGGATTGCCTCCCCAATCTCGGTGGTCCGGGAATCGGCGGGAGTGTTTCACCGGAGCCTGGGCACCCGGATGCCCTTGGGAGTGCTGGTGGATCTGGACCTAGTGCGCTCGGCCCCGCTGGAATCGACGCTGGCGGGATTCGGAGACTTGCTCTCCAACCTCTCGGCCCTGCGCGATTGGGACTACGCCCGGAGAGTCGCTGGAGAGAGGATGGACAGCTTTGCCGCCTTGCTGGCTCGCACCAGCGCCGAAGGATTGTTGTCCACCGCGGAGAAGTTAGCCGCTCCGAAGGAAGCCTTTTCGGTGGAGGTGCTGACCCGCTTGGCGGAGGGATTGATTCTCAGCGGGATTGCCATGGAGATCGCGGGGAGCAGCCGTCCTTGCAGCGGAGCCGAGCATCTCATTAGCCATGCGCTGGACGCAGCAGGCAGCGGCCGGCCTCACGGCGTCCAAGTCGCCTTTTGCACCGTGTTCCTTGAAAGATTGGACGGGGAGTCCGAGGTGCTGGAGAATGCTTGCCGGCGCTTGGGACTGCCGCTGACGGTGGAGGAACTCGGGATAACGCCGGAGGCCTTCCTCAGAGCCGTGCGTCAGGGCCCATCGATGCGGCCAGGACGTCCCACGCGACTGGATGCGATGCAGGATCTTTGCCAGGAATCCCTTGAGCGGGCGCTGCGGCCGGCGACAGCGCGATCATGATGAGCGAACCGAGTGTAGCGGACGTACGCCTGCGCACCGACAAACCGTTGGATGCGTGGTGGACGGTGGTGGTGGTGGACCCCATTGCCGTACGGGCGGTGTGGTTTGTCCATCGCTTCCTTCCCTGGGTCACACCGGGAGTGCTCACCGGGATCTCCTTCGCGCTCGGCGTGGTGGCGGCAGTGGGTTTTGCGCTCGATCGCAATATTACGGCGGCCCTGTTCTATCAGGCAGGGTTTTTGTTCGATTGCATGGACGGGCGTCTGGCCCGGTTACAGCGCAAGACCAGCGAATTAGGGGCCTTGCTCGATGGATTGACCAATCACCTGGTTTATGTCTTCGCCTTGCTGGGCATCGTTTACGGCAACTATGGGGACAGAGAGCTGACCGTGTTGTGCTTTCTCCTCTTGTGTTTGCGGGTGGCCAGCATTCATCTCAATAGTTACCTCCATCGAGAGGTGACCGGCACCCATTCCCATTTCGTGACGGCGCAGGACAGTTGGTTGGCGCGGCATCGCCTCTTGCCGCCCGGAGCCTTTCCAGACAAGCACGCCGTATTGTTCCTCGCCGCTCCGGTCCTCGGGTGGTGGCTGCCGTGTTTCGCCGCGGTCGCCATCCTGGAAGCGGCGATGGTGGTCCTGAAGTTCCGCAAGGCCGTCCGGGAGACCGGAATGGCTCCGCCGCCGCCAGAGTAGGATGGAGAATGGGAAGGGGATTTCACGCGAAGACCCAAAGACCCAAAGGAAGAGGCGAAGGAGGAGATGGAGAAGATGGAAGAGAATGAGATAGGCAGAGAGGTTGTGGATGCGGCAGTAAGGATCCACCGTGCACTAGGGCCTGGATTGCTTGAGATCGTCTATGAGGTGGTGCTTGCCCAAGAGCTGGAAAGGAGGGGGCTTCAAGTGGATCGACAGGTTCCAGTGCCGATCAAGTACCAGGATATAGTGTTTGCAGAAGGCTTTCGTGCCGACATGATCGTGGAAGGGAAAGTGATCCTTGAGTTGAAATCCGTTGAGAAAGTCAGTGCGGTTCACCACAAGCAGCTCTTTACCTACCTGAAGCTGAGGGAACTCAAGCTAGGCTTTCTGCTGAACTTCGGGGCGGCGCTCATGAAGGAGGGGATCTCAAGAATAGTAAACGGACTTGAGGATGAGAACCTTGGGGTCTTTGGGTCTTGGCGTGAACCCGAAGCCAG
>JBGTBW010000276.1:0-6697 GCA_041749135.1 Verrucomicrobiales bacterium | reverse complement strand
TAGTGTCATTCAGCAACTACGCGCCTCAGCCAGAGGCTTTCGCAACTTCGCCCACTATCGTTACCGCATCCTCTTCTACTGTGGTAAACTGAGCCTCCATCCTGCTTAAAAATCCCAAGAAATTCTGCGAAGAACCATTTTTTGGGCTCGCGCTCCTCTCCGCGTTGCTCGGCTTCTCCCCGGCTGCCGCGAGCTTCTCGGGCGTGGCGGTTTCAATAGCGTATGTCTTCGGCGCTCTGTTTGGTCTGTTCTTGCTGACGTCCCTGATTGGGGCTGTGATTCGTTGGCTTGACCGGCGAAGTCTGATCAAGAGCCAAAGTGCTTAACCCAAGAAAGGGAGCCGAACAAACCGGCTGCAGGCAACGCCGGGATCGCGTCTCGGTCGACAATCGGACATCGTTGGCCCGGCGCGCCTGAGCCGGAGCGTTGAACTAAGCCGCTTCGCGGAGGGCGCAAGCGCCGTGCGGAAAACTGGGCGAAAGTGGTGTCGTTATGACATCACTACGCAAGCAATAGTGGGAGTATCTGACTCTGCGCGGATACTCGGAACGCACCATCGAGTCCTACGTTGCCGCTGTTGCCGGGCTGGCCAGACATTACTGGCGCTCGCCTGAGAAGATCAGTGGGGCGGAGGTTCGCGACTATCTGCTGGGTCTGCACCGTAAGGGGCGCGCGGCCAGCACGATCAACGTGGCTGTCAGTGGCCTGCGGCTCTTCTACTCGGCAGTGCTGAAGCGGCCGGTAGAGGATCTGCAGGGCTGCCTGCCCCGCACGCGCCAGCCCAAACGCCGGCCACGCGTTTACAGCCGCGAGGAACTGGCCCAGCTCTTTGCTGCCTGCCAGGACTGGCGCTTTCGCCCCTTCCTGCTCACCGTCTATGGCGCGGGACTGCGCCTCAACGAGGCCTGTCATCTGCGGGTTGCCGATATCGAGAGCAACCGGATGATGGTGCGCATCGAGCGGGGCAAGGGAGCCAAAGACCGCTACAGCATTCTGAGCCCCTGGTTGCTGGAGGAACTGCGCGCATACTACCGGTGTTGCCGGCCCAAACACTGGCTGTTTCCCTCGCGGCGTGATCCCGCCCGGCCCATGATCGCTGGCACGGCCCAGAAGCTGTTCTGTGAGGCGCTGCAAAAGGCCGCTCTGCCCAACCGCGGCGGCATCCATTGTCTGCGTCACAGTTTCGCCACCCACTTGTTAGAAGAGGGCTGCGATCTGATCACGCTCAAAAAGCTGCTGGGTCACAGCAATTTTGTCACCACGGCCAACTACATCGCGGTAACCCGCGAACGCCTGCGCGGCTTGCCCAGCCCGCTGGATCCACCCTGCTCTCCGGAGGCTTCCTAGTCCATGGACTCCTGCCCCTGCACGGGGCAGGCGCCTGGACCCAGGCCCGCGGGCTCCTCGCCACGCCTGACCCTCGCCGAGGTGCTGCGTGCCGCGACGGCCTGTGTGCCTTCCGGCAGCCTGCCCCCACATCATTGGAAGACGCTCAATGCGTTGATGGCCTGCCGTACACCCGCGCTGGGCGGTCACCTCTACCGCTGCGAGGATTGCGCCCTCCAACACTTCGTGCCCCACAGTTGCGGCAATTGATTCGGTCGCCTCCTCCGGCTCCCTCACCCTTGCGCTTCGCTCCAGGGCTGCTCCTGCGTCGCAGTCTGTCTCGCGGCTAGCCGCCGCCGCTCGGCTGCCACTCTCCGTGCTGCCAGAAGAGCCAGGCAATCGAGTGGCAGCAAAAGCAGGAGGCCGATCTGTTGCCGGCGCCCTATTTCCACGTCGTCTTTACCCTGCCCCATGCCCTCAATGCCCTCATCGCCCAGAACCGCCGGGCGCTCTACAACCTGCTCTTCTCCTCGGCCAGCGCCACGCTGCTGACCTTTGGCCACCAGCGCTTCGGCGCTCAGATTGGCATCACCGCCGTGCTGCACACCTGGAGCCAGAGCCTGGGCCCTCACTATCATCTGCACTGCATCGTCACCGGCGGCGGCCTCTCCCGCGACGGCCAAAGCTGGAGAAGGATCTCTGCGGGTTATCTCTTCCCTGTCACAGCCCTCTCCTTGGTGTTCAGGGCCAAGTTCCGCGATGGCCTTAAGAAACTCTACAACGAGCGGGCTCTGAGTTTCCACGGTCAACTCGCAGCACTGCATGATCCAGGCGAGTTCCGCCGCTTGCTGGCCACGGCGTTACGCCAAAAGTGGGTTGTCTTTACTAAGCGTCCCTTCGGGGGGCCGCGCGAGGTGCTCGCCTACCTCTCCCGCTACACCCATCGCGTGGCCATCGGCAACGGCCGCCTCCTCGCCCTCGACTCCCAGCAAGGCGCCGTGAGCTTCTCCTATAAAGACTATGCAGACCATCACCGGCGCAAAATCATGACGCTTTCTCTGCCGGAGTTCCTGCGCCGCTTCACCCTGCACATCCTGCCCCCACGCTATGTAAAGATCCGCCACTATGGATTGCTGGGCAATCACCAGCGTCAAGAGAAGATCGCAAAGGCCCGGCGGCTTCTCGGCGTCTGTCCTCCGGAGCACAATGCCCAAGCGCCGGACACACCTGCACCGGAGGCACAAGCTGCTGCGCCAGCCAAACCGCTCTATCCCACCTGTCCGCATTGTGGCTCGGCCAATCTGATCTTGATCGAACGTCATTGTCGGCCGCCTCCCTTGGACAGCTCATGAGCGATTTAGCGCACAGTGCTTGCCCTGACACTTCGCTTCTCGACGCCCCGCCTGGCGCCGGCGCGGGACCACCCTGTCTCGGTGCCGTGTTTTGTCCGTCCTACTCCCTGTTTTGTCCATCCTACTCCGTGTTTCGCGCCTCACAGCAGCCCCCAGGGGCCTGCCGGCGCCTATACCTCGACCCCCTCTGGCCCGCGATCACCGCGTCTTCGCCCCCAGTAGCGCTGAGCGCATTCGTGGGCCCCCTTTACTTTCCCCTGTAGCACGGCGTCCTTTCTCTCAGCGGCTCAGTCCAACAGGAGTGTATCCGCCCTGACGGCGCCCACGTCCCTCCAGAAATCCCCGCTTGCCCCCGCCGTCACCGCGGATACACTCCTTTACGTTCGGCAAAAGAATAGCAATTATGGCACTACCTAAAACCTACACACAAGCCCCGGGGAGAATCCCCGATTTCTTCGATAGAATTCGAGACGGGCAGGCACCTGACCAATTTACGCAACAGACATTGAAGGATTGGGGGTTTGCCACATCCAACGATCGAGCTCTGCTGCCTTTGCTTAAAGCTATTGGGTTTCTTTCACCTGACGGAAAACCTACAACCTTATATCACGATTATAGAGATCACTCTGCGTCTATGGCAGTTCTTGGCCGGGCGTTGAAGGACGCATACAAGGACATTTTCCTCATAAAGGAGTTCCCCACTAACGGCGACAAGGCTGCGATCAAGGGTAAGTTTAAGAGTTATCACAATGTCAGCGACCACGTTGCCGGACTGATGATGAAGACATTCTATGGTCTTTTGCAACTTGCAGATCTCAAATCGGCTGCGAAAGCACACGGAAACAAGCCCATTGAGCATGCTGTTGAAGAAAAGAAGGAGGACAAAACAAAAAAGTAGAGATTCCAACGGCTAACTCTAAAGTGAATATTGGCGCTGCGGGACTTCACTACAATATCCAAATTCACCTGCCCGCCACCAAAGATATTGAAGTATACAACGCCATCTTTAAATCTCTAAAAGAACACCTATTCAATGAGTAAAGATCTCCGCGATTTTCTCTTCCGAGGACTTATGTTTGAGGCGGAAGCTGAACGGTTTCAAGGCGCTGGAATTCAGGTCGGCGCGGACTCTAAGTCGGCTGAGAAGGAGTTGCTAACCGAGGCAATTAGTCCCTTTAGCGTCTCGCGAAGGAATTCGGCACTTGAGATGGCGCGCCTCTATGCGCTTCTATTTTGCTTTGAAAATGAGGTTCGTTCTCTGATTCGAGAAACACTTGAAGAGAAGGAGCCAATTGGATGGATAAAATTCCCCCCAAAATCAAGCAACATGCGGAAGGGCGTAAGGCATCAGCAATGAGCGATTCCTGGTTGGAAGGTGAAAAGGGCGATCTTCTCGGATTCATCGATTTTGGACATCTTGCGCAGATCATAATTGCGAAGTGGAGCACTTCGACGACATCATTCCTTCCCAGCACTGGTTGAAGCAGCGAATGGACGAGCTGGAGAAATCCAGAAATTTTATTGCTCACAATAGAATGTTACTTCCTAGCGAATTTCAGCGGCTCTACATGTATGTAGCTGACTGGAATCGTGTGGTGGGACTCTAATAGCCGAACAAGAGCGTCCACCCAACCTTCAGTCGCTTAGGCTCCTTCGGTGGGTGACGCTTGGCGTTCGGCAAGAGAATGAAGGCAAGTCCCAATTTCATTGGAGCAATCGCTTTTGGTGTGCTCGTAACTCTAATCTTCGTGAAGAATTTGCGATCAGATCGAGACAAGAGCTCCGACATTGTGTTCACTGCGCCGAAAGTTGGGGCTGAACCTCTTCCGGATGATTTCGCATTTGATCATCCAGCGGCGAAGCGCGCCCGGCAGCTTTTCCTAGGGCTGAAGGTACAATCGGAGGACGATTATCGAGCGTTAAGTCGCAGGGAGCGATATCTTCTCGATGTCACAGCGTTTGAGTCGATGTTGATGAATGGTGGCATCGCTGGATACATGCACAGTGCAGCTGCGGATCACTATGAGGAATGCCTCGAAGCGCTACGAGACATCGGTGCATCCGATTCTTACGAATTCCTCAGTACCGCTTGCAAGCTCTTCCCGAACGAAATCCCTTCCAAGGACACTGACCAGCGCCGGCGAGAACTTGATGAAGTGATCAATAAGTTCGGCGAGATCGGCGATTTCGAGAAGGCGGTTCCGGAAGGGGCGGAGTACGAGCTGTATTGAAAGGCCGTTCATCGATTGAGCTACAAACTCGCTCACAAATTCTCTGGAGCGAGCGCGGGCGGGGCCATGTCAGTTGGCAATGCGGACGTTAGGCCCCCGCACCCTTGGAATCCACCGCGGCGAATCGGGTCCCCGTGACTGACTCAGAGAGCCAGCCACGGGTCCCACACCACCGGACATACGGGTTTGACTTCGCTTCGCCTGCCCTTCGGGCTGTCCTGCGGACAGTCTGTCTCCCTTCGGTCGGCTGTATCTGGCGGTTCCGATTAGACGCGGGATGACCCCGCGTGCGGACCGAGCCGAAGCTCGATCATGGACGTCCACATGCTTCCCTTCGTGGCGGCATTCGGCATCACCTCGCCAGCTCTGCGCTCCGGCGCCTTCCCCGAGTCGGTCACCCTTCCCGAGTTGGCTTCAGATGGTATTCTCTTCATTTCTGGTTTTCCTACAGGGGACTTGCACCCCATTTACATCGCGCCCATGCTGGGCACACACAAGGCGTCGCTCCTAACGCCTGACCCGCCCCGAGTTCCAGCCGTCATGACCATTAAACCATTAACCCGCAATTGAAGCCGCGCCCTCGGCCAGGCGTAGGAGGACTTCGATGTTGGGTAAAGAAAATGAAGGACAGTAGCACAGCCCTGAATCTGCCAGCAGATTGGACCAAGCCCAGAACTAACGCGCGGCTACATATCCTTCGCGCTCACGGGTCGGCAAAGGCCGTGATCATCAGGCGCAAGCCCAGCAAGTGCGTCCACATCATTTCGTGGGATACCGACTCCGATGCTTTGGAGCATGGATCATGGTTCAGAGGCCGGATCTATTCTGAGCGGTGCGATCTTTCATGGAATGGCCGCTGGATGGTCTATCTTGCCATGGGCTCGCGCGGAGAGACGTGGAATGGAATCTGCGCGCCACCATGGTTAAGGACGCTCGCAGACGTTCCTCATTGCGGCACTTGGGCAGGTGGCGGAGTCTTTTCAGAGCGAGCTAAACTTCAATCAAATGATGTTTGGCATTCTGACCGCTCTCTTAGCGAGTTCTCGAACTCCAAGGAACTGCCCTTTTTGATTGAGCGCATACCATCAGGTGGGGAGGTATTTCCGATTCTTTCCTATCGACTCGCGCGTGATGGCTGGAAGCGTGAAGGTGACTTTGGGGAGGATCAGAAGATCACCCTGAAGCACAGCTCATACTCCGCTCTTTGCGTGAACGACCCTGGATGGTCATGGCAGCCCACCTCCGAGCATCCGATCTTGAGGATGTATTACCGGGGATATTTGGTTCACGGCTACACCTTCGAATTCCGCCTCGACGGTTCTGATCTTCTCGGTCCTGCGGTCGATTGGGCAACGTGGGACGCCAAGGGTGATCTTCTCGTAGCACTGGAAGGATCGATTCAGCGCTACACGCTCGAGGGTTTGAAGAACGGCACGCCAGCCTTCTCGATTGATCTCGAGCACCTCACTCCCCCAACAAAGAATGCCCAACAAGTCGGAGCACAGAACCCCTGACCCGCCGCGAGTTCAATTCGTCGTGGCCATTCATACCTCCACCCACAATCGAAGCCGCGCCCCCGGTCAGGGGTCCTGTGTCCTCTAACGTTCTGTGACAAAAAGACAGAGTCGGTTGACCGCCAAGCGGTCCCAGATTGTCGCAGCGACGACTGATCGACCCACCGATTTTCCCGCGGACTGCACCGGACCGGTCGTGAGGCCGGATGGTTTGCGGCCGGAGCATACGGGCACATCGCATGCCCACCACGGTGCGACCGGCGTCTTCTTCACG
>JBGTBW010000275.1:0-28324 GCA_041749135.1 Verrucomicrobiales bacterium | reverse complement strand
CCTCGCCACAGGCCAAACCTGGCGCAACGAATGTCACCGCATTTATGCTCATGACCACTAAGGCGTGGGATCCGGCAAACCTTCGAATTCCCGCTCTTGCGAGCGAACACAGGGGGATCAACGAAACAGGATGGCAGCAGTTCAAGTGCCGCGGCTTGATCCTCCACCGCACCTGGTGCGCCCGGGCGAATCGCAGACTTTCCTGGACTGACGGTTCATCAGAATTCCCCGAAGTCAGGAATTCTGAGGCTATCCCGCTCGATCCCGATGCCAATGTTCCGCGTAACCCGGCCGGGTTGATGCGGTGGATCGGCTCCAGGAAAGTTCTTGCCCAGGAACCGTACGAAGAACCCGGGCCCGTCCGGATTTGTTATCCGTCGCGAGCCGGGCCCGCTGCGTTTTCCAGCAGAGACTGCAAGCCGGTGATGCGGCGGCGGTCCTCGGCGCGTTGCACGGCGAGTTCGAGAGCGCGGCGGTTGCCCAGGAGAACGACCAAAGAACGCGCCCGGGTCACCGCGGTGTAGAGCAGGTTGCGCCGAAGCATATGCGCATGTGCGGTGGATAGGATGACGAGCACCGCGGGAAACTCGCTGCCTTGGGACTTGTGGATGGTGATTGCGAAGGCGTGCCGAATCTCGTCGAGGCTAGCGGAATCGTATTCCAGGCGGCGTCCCCCATCGAAGGCGACGGTCATACGGAAGGGAGCGGTTTCGACGGACACGACCTGACCGAGATCGCCGTTGCAGACATCGCGCTCGTAGTTGTTGCGCACTTGGATGACGCGGTCGCCGACGCGAAAGATGCGGCCGCCCTGGCTGGTCTCAGGGGCGTGTTCGCCGGGAGGGTTGAGCAGGCGTTGGAGTTCCGCGTTCAGTGAAGCCGTTCCGAGAGGGCCGCGATTTACGGGCGTGAGGACCTGCGCATCGCGGAGAGGGTCGAGTTGGCGGCGCGGCAAACGCTCGCGAAGGAGAGTGGCGAGGGTGTCAAGAATGTCGCCGGGTTCATCGCGTTCGATAAAGAAAAAATCGGAACCTGGCTGGCGGGCGTGCCGCGGAAGATCCGGCAGGTGACCGCGATTGATGGCCGCGGCGGCGTCGAGAATGGAGCTTTCGCGGGATTGCCGGAAGACTGTGGTTAGGCGAACCACGGGGACGGCTCCGCTGTGCAGGAGGTCGGCCAGCACGGCTCCCGGCCCCACGGAAGGCAACTGGTCAGGGTCGCCGGCGAGGAGGAGGTGTGCTTCGGGAGGCAAGGCCTGAAGGAAGTGATGGAAGAGGGGGAGATCGACCATGGAGAACTCATCGACGACGAAGAGATCTCCTTGGAGGGGATGGTCCTGGGTCCGGGTGAAGCCCGTTTCAGGCTGGTATTCGAGCAGGCGGTGAAGCGTGTGAGCGGGTTGGCCGGTGGATTCGTGCATGCGCCGGGCGGCGCGTCCGGTGGGAGCACAGAGCACGGTGGAGACCTTTTTTGCCTGGAGAATGAGCAGGAGCGTTTGCAAGACAGTGGTCTTTCCCACTCCGGGGCCTCCGGTGATGATGGAAACGCGGCTGGAGAGAACCTGGGCGACGGCTTGCGCTTGCCGCGTATCGAGGGTCTGGCTGGTGCGTTTGCGGCACCATTCCAGCGCGCGCTCAAGCTGGACGGGCGGAAGCGAGGCGGCTCTTGCCGTCATGGTGCGGATGCGCTGGGCGGCGCGCTTTTCGGCATCCCTGAGGAAACGGGGAAACACCAGGGTTTCATCGCAGACGGCTTCACTGACGGGATCGCCGGCGGCTTCCAGCCGGGAAAGGGCCGTGTTGAGGGATTCCGGCGGGGCTTCCAGGAGAGCGGCGGCACGCTGGAGGAGGGTGGATCGCGGCAGGGCGCAGTGGCCCTGGTTTTGCGCTTCCTCAAGGAGGTGGAAGAGTCCGGCGTCGAGGCGTGAGGGCGCGCCTGCGGGCAAGCCCAGTTGACGGGATATGGCGTCGGCAGTGCGGAAACCAAAACCGGGCACATCACGAGCCAAGCGGAAGGGATCGGAGCGGAGGATGTTTTCGGCCTCGTCGCCGTAATGCCGGGGGATTCGAATGGCCCGGCTTGTGCTCACCCCGTGCTCGTGGAGGAACAGCATGATGCGCCGCACGCTCTTTTGTTCTTCCCAGGATTTCTTGATCTCGCGGCGGCGCTTGGGACCAATGCCGTCGACTTCCTCGAGCCGGCGAGAGCTTTCATCGAGCACGGTGAAGACATCCTGGCCGAATTTCCGGACGATGCGGGAAGCGTAGGCGGGGCCGATGCCTTCGATCAACCCGCTGCCGAGATAGCGTTCGATTCCGCCGAGGGAGAGGGGGAGTTGGGTTTCGGTGTGGGAGGCTTGGAACTGGCGGCCGTATCTTGGGCGCTGGATCCATTGACCACGGCAGAGGACGCGTTCTCCGGGCTGCACGGAGGCAAAACGGCCGGTGACGGTGACGGCTCCCGCGTCTGAAGTCGAGGAAGAGGTGTTGCCAGGGAAGGGGCCAGCCGTGGAGGACGAAGATCCCTCACCCGGAGGCGATGTGATGATACGGCAGATGGAGTAGCCGGAGATTTCATCCCGGTAGAGGACGCGTTCGACGAGACCCTCAACGGTATCGGGGTCGCCGGGAACAGAAGCGGCCATGATAGAGTTGGCTACAGGGCCTGGCGGGCGGAGTCAAGGGCCGGCTCCTCGGGTGGGGAGACGGCCCAACCGTCCGGGAGGGGCCAGCCCAAGCCTCAAAACTCCTAAGATCTCCGGCGGCAAGGGGCTGTGCCGGCTCTTCAAGTTCTCCCGATCTGGATTGACGGACACCTGGGACCTGTTTGAGGGGAACAGTTCGCAGCTTACCAGTTCGACCGCTCTGAGACGCAAACTCTTGGAGATCACGCGCTACGCGGGAGGAAGGACGGAGGGCAAGCGTATCTACGGTTTCGACTACGGCTCGTCGACGGCCGATGTTCTGGTTTCAGATGTCGCTACCACTTACACAGACTACGAGTGGGGCGACGCCGTGACGCAGATCACTGTGGAAAACGGAACCAACGACCTTGTGACCGAGAAAGCCTGGTATGAGAGCGAGCTAGAGGCAGGCAAGCTCAAGTATGTGAAGTACCCGGACGGCGGCGGTCACGGGATACGGCGGGGGAACGCCGGTGAGCTACGACACGGACGGGAACCTGAAGGCTCTGGGCAGCAGGACCTTCATCTACAATGCGGAGAACCAGTTGATCGAGGTCAAGAACAGCTCGACGACCCTTGCGACCTTCAAGTATGACTACCTGGGCCGGCGGGTGGGGAAGGTGACCAGCGGGACGGAGCGGTATTTCTACGATGGGTGGAACTTGGTTGCCGTTTACGACGCCAATACGGGCAACAAGAAACCGCTGATCACCTACACCTGGGGCCTCGATCTGAGCAACACGCTGCAAGGGGCCGGAGGGGTGGGCGGCTTGCTGATGAGTTGTCAGCCCACGGGGACGGGCTGGACGTATTACCACGACGGCCACGGCAACGTGGTGCAGGTGATGCCGCAGAGCGGAGGGGCAACGCCCTCAGTGGCGGTGGAATACGATCCCTACGGGAACATCATCGCGGGCGCGCCCAGTTGGACACTGGCGAACGCGTTCCGGTTCAGCTTGAAGTTCTTCGACGCGGAGACCGGCCTGCACTACTACGGCTACCGGTATTATGATTCGGTTCACGGCCGGTGGTCATCCAGGGATCCGATCGGGGAACAGGCATTCATAGAATCAATGGGCCGTGCTGTGAATGATGGCGTTTTATATTCGGGCCTTCCAGAAAACCTGCCTGACGAACTAACCTTTCAGGACGAAACCGTGAATTTGTATGTGGCATGCAAAAACAACACAGTCGATCACTGGGATTATTTAGGTCTCATTATTAACCCCGATTGCACGCGTGATGCGAGCAGTATTTGTCTTAAACTTAGTCATAAAATTCAAAGAATGCCGGGAGTGTCGCATGTGAGATTTCAGGCATGCTTGAAAGCCCGTTGCTTTTGTATTTGTAAGTATCCATCTGATAACTGCTTGGGTATCCCCGGGATTTGTAAGGGGCCTACTTGTTTAAGGCACGGAACGAAAATGGCCCCGGTTATCGTATCCAAAACTGATGCCATGCCAGCTAAGTGTAAGAGTTTTGTCCGACTCTGAACCGCAAGTAAATGCACGAAAGGTCGTGCAGCAGGCGGAGGGCTTGTTAGGGTAAATCCATGAGGTTGCTAATAGTTTTCAGTGTGATTTTCTTGCTGTCGGCAGGAGGTGCATTCGTCAACCAATGGTTTGGAGCCCTCAAGTTCGGAAAGAAGTCATCGGGCCTGGGCAAGGCTCTCGAATCAGTTGAAGGTAGGCATGGTGAAAGTCCAATGGCCTTTGATTTCATTTTGTTCTATATTTCTGGGGACTCCCTCCCCAGCATTTTGTTCCAAGCATTCTTGATTTTGGTCGCATTGGTCTCATTTGCTCTCGCTGGATATTTTTTGATCAGGGGTTTAGTGTAAGTGTTATGTGTTACCGGCCGAATTGGCATCGTACGCGGTTGACGAATTCATGTCGTACCATGATCCGGGGTCAGTAGTATCAGATTTAATCTAAGGTCTTTTGGATTCTTTGAGTGTTGTTATTGGGCGTGCTTATCTGTAGCCAGGGCGCTGAGACTTCTTGGCCTAAGGAGTTTGTGGGCTTTGGCGGCTTGAGGAAGGCGGTGGTAACAAGCCGGGACGGAGGGGGTGGTGGCACACACCGATTGCTCGCAACGTCAAGTTGCGAACACCGCCGGCGGTTTCTTGGCACACTGGTGTGACGCGCCTTTGAGCGGCTTGCGCGGCAGCCAGGCGGAGTATCTTACATCCATGGTCCTGCCCGTGGAGTTTGAGTATCTTCTCTAGCGGGCCGGATCAGGGGCGACCGGTGGGGTTGGCTTACTGACCCAAGCCGTCGCGTGAAAGCGCGGTCGCGGTAGGGACGCGGATTGCCACGGCCCCACCACAGATCCCGGCGAGCGGAACTACCGCACCGGCGTTCTACCTCGGACTGCGGGACGCTCGGAAGGAGAAGTAGAGACGACAGTCAGGCGATGAAGTTCGCACTTCGGGCTCGGATCTGCGGCGGCAGGCAGGGGAGACATTGCATGGCGGGCCCATTTGGAGATGAGCGGTGATCCACGCCGGCGAGACGGCGGTGCTCCGCCGGATTTGGGCCGCACTCATCACTTTGCGCGGGTCGCTCTTCGGCAAGTGAGGCAGGTCTCGGGTGTTGATCCCGCCCGCGGCTAGACCTGCGGCGAGAAGGGTCCGGGCTTCGGTTTTACTGTGGGCTTTGATCTCATCGCCGTGGCAATTCCTACGGTGAATTACTGCTGAGAATAGCGGTGTCCAAAATTCGTGTAGCTTCGGCAAGAGTGCGTGAGGGCCCGGGCGGTCCCGGCTAGGGTCAGGTCCAGCCCCTAAGGACCCGCATGCCCCGATCCCGATTCTCCGCGACCGGTCTCGACACTCTCCAGCGCCAGCTTGATTGCTGGCGTCAATCTCAGAGCGGTTACCGCCGCTTGCCAGAGGAAGCCTGGGCAGCGGCCACCACCTTGGCCCGGCGGCTGGGGGCCGGCCGCGTAGCCTGGACTCTGGGCCTCGATTAACATGGACAAAGGGGTCCCATCTCGACAAATGACAAACGCCTTGCTTTGTGGTTGAGTGCCGGGCATGCACGTCCATTGCGCATCCAGATTCCGGGAGGACGCTATCACCTGAGACCGCTCGCGGAAATCAGCGTCGCGACCTCTTTCGTGACGAGCGTGACCGCGAGCATTTCCTAGAGTAGCTCGGGGAGCTGCCTGAACGCTTCCGCGTGCTCCTGCACGCATATGTATGTCGTGATGCGCTGCCATTTTCACATGCTCCTGGAGAGCCGGGAGGCGAACCTCAGCGGGACCGCTCAGTGGTTGAAGCCGAAGGAATGCGCGGGAACAACCCGGGTTGCGCCGTTTGGGCCGGGGTGTGGGCTGGGAGCAGATCGTGCGGGCGGTGGAATCGATCAAGGGCGAAGAGTGTGTAGCCTCATTCTCTTCAGAGAGTCCACTGCTCGACTCTGGCAAGTCCGCTATTGACTCAGAACCTGCCCCCCTTCAGCCTATCCCTGTGCCTGTGCCTGGCGACCAATCTCACCAACCCAACAACAAGCTCTTCTCCATCACCTTCCGGAGGGCCGAAAACACAGCCGCTCTTCTCCAAGCCAAACTCCCTCAGCCCATCGCCGAGGCCATCGACTGGTCCCAACTCCGCCGCCAACCAGGTTCTTTCATCGATTCGCATTTCAGCCGCTCCCACACCGATCTGCTCTTCTCCGCACCCTTGGCCGGCCGGGACTGCCTGATCTACCTGCTCTTCGAACACGTGATTCTGCGAGTTCCGCGGCGGGTTCTGCAACTCGTGCTGCGTTACATCCTGGGAACCGATCTTGACAGGGAGTCATTCGAAGCGAGAGTGGCGAAGCTCAACGACCCGGGAACCCGTAGCGCCGCGATGACTCTCGCCCAACATTACCGTCAGGAAGGCCGTCAGGAGGGTCGTCAGGAATATATCCTGGAAGTTCTTGCGATCCGGTTTGGCCGCATTCCCGAGGGGATGGGGGAAGCCGTGCACGGTATAGAGGACGACGCTACGCTCCAAAAGCTGCTCCGGACTGCCATCCAGTGCCAATCGCTGGAAGCCTTCGCTCAGGCTATTTGAGCTTGGTTTTTTCCGGACCGGCGGCAAGCCCCTATTTCGGGTTAAGCTAAGCGCAAGAAGAAACGGGTCATGCGACATTTCTTGACCGCTTCCGTGCCCGCACCTCCCCAGCAACGAGGTTCGGCTCGGGGGTGCGAAGGACGGCGTGATAATGGTTCCCTATCAGCACCCAGGCGAAGACCTGCTGCCCGGACCGCTCGCGGGCCGCGCCGAAAGTATCTGCAAAAAAGTTTCCCGGTCGCCGTCGTCATGGACGATGGGCTCACGGCGGTTTCCACGGGCCATTGACCTGGCAGGCGGCGTCCGCGTATTCAATGCGCGCACTCCCTCAACGACATGAGAATTGCTCCAGGCAATCAGCTCGAGCCTCTCTCGGGCGACCTCGCCGGACATTGGAGCGTCTGAGTTAACCAGCAATGCCGCATTGTTTCCGGTGGGAGGATGGGAACGCTCGAAGTCCAAATTACAGACTACCATTGAAAGCCATGAACGAAGACGATCTGATCCCACTCGACAACTTTTTTGCGGCAACACTAGAGGAAACCCTTGATGAGTGGCCGGTGACCATGACTGAAGTTGCGGACGCAACCGGCATTCCTCTGCCACACCTCTCTGGAGTGAAGTCGGGCAAGCGGCGCTGTACCCCGGAGTATGATCTACGGCTGAGCCGGTACTTTGGAACGAGCCGCGGATACTGGATGCGGCTTCAACTTTCCTACGACATGGACCGGGTCCAGCGACAGAAAGGCATGGAGATCGATCGTAGCGTCCAAGTCGCCGCCGGAAGATAGGCGGCCAACAAGACGGCGCACACCAACCCGCTACCCGCCCCGAGGCGAAGTCTGAATGATGATGCGAACCCTTTTCCACCGGCCGAAGCTGCGTTCCCGGGAGCGGGTGGGTGGCCTTCGCCGTTCGGCCTCCAGTCTCGTCCGGCGTCGGTAGAACATTTGACCGGCCGGGAGTCCAGAATCAACAGTGAGTTGTGGACTATTCAAAGATCATCACGATTGAGCCCGGCAAGCGAAGCGGAAAGCCGTATATTCGCGGCATGCGCATCACTGATCAGGACATCCTCGAGTATTTGGCCTCGGGGATGACGGAGGAGGAGATTCTACGGGATTTTTCCGAGCTTACGTCTGAGGACATCAAGGCGTGCTTGGCGTTTGCGGCCGATCGGGAACGTAAGCTGTTCGCAGCGCCCGTGTGAAACTGCTTCTGGATGAGAATATCTCCGACAGGATTGTTGAGGGGATCACTGACGTGTTTCCCGGCTCGCCACACGTCAAGTCGGCCGGCCTCAAGGAAGCTGACGACCGGATCTTGTGGGATTGGGCTAAAAAGCATGGATTCACGATTGTTTTCAAGGACACCGATTTCTACCAGAGAGCTATTGTGCTCGGCCATCCGCCCAAGTTCGTCTGGCTCCGCGTCGGCAATTGTCCCACGAGCTTGCACCCAAGGCCCGAATAGACCCGCAATCCACGCAACCCCAAGGGATCCCGGTTGTGCGGGCAGCCCCGTTTTGGCAAGATAGGGCCTTTAGGACGCCATGGTTACCAACACAGAACAAGACGGCGCACCGAGCCGCCCACCCGTTGCGAGTTTGACGCGGCGCCGTCGTTCGATACCTTTATCCGCAGGCGACCCTCGCTCTCGGTGGGCGGTTCGGTGGCCTCGACGTTCGATGAAGAAATGAAATCCAGAATCGCACTCCTCCTGCTCATCTTCGGAGCGGCTGTAATAGGGCAGGATAGCGACCCCTTCTCGGATGCAATCGAGACAGAGGATCCACCTCCCCGTGATATTCCCTCCATGCCTGCATCGATCACTTATGAGCGGGTCGACGACAAGATGCACCGCTACACGATTGCGGGAATATACAACGCCTCTCAGAGAGCGAAAGAGGAACAGAAAAGGAACAGGGAGAAAGAGAGCGGTAGAGGTGAGATTGCCGCCGATCCATTCGCACCCGATGGCGAATCTGGTCTCCCTGACGAGTATCCGGAATCGATTTATGAGGGCGCCGTTCCCGACTGCGATGAATTCACCGTTGATTTCGAGACTAGAAAATGCACTTTCTCAACTTCCCGGAAGCTTACGTTGCCTGAACTCGTTGACGCGATCAACCAAATGGCGTGGATGGGTGGAGATATTCCCTATTGGAGCGAATTGGAGGCACGCGACATTGTGAGGAGCAACCGATTCAACAGCGCGAACTATATTGTCGAAGAATCTAAGGAGGATTTCCCTCCGAACCTAGCATGGTTTTGGGCGCCGGCGGATCGTCGGATTTCCACGCTGATTGGCGTTAGCGAAGTTGAGCAGGGCCAACTGATCTTTACTCCAACAACCGCGCATTGTATGGCGCATTCCCGATTTGCCATTAGAGTTTTCGATCCTGACGGGCGCCTATTGTGGCGCGACGATTCCATCGCGCTAGCGAGTGTCCGATTCGCGGTTGCGGACATAGATCGTGATGGTCTGCATGACATTCTTCTGGATCGAGACGATCACGGGCGGGCATCACGTTTTCTCATAAGACGAAACATCGAATAAGACGCGGCTGGGCAACCGGCTACCCCTGGCGAGTTGAAATAACCCTCTTAACTCGAAACCTTAACCCTGTTGCGACGCGGCGCTCCCGGTAGCGGGCGCCAGCGCTCGACGTTCGCAGCAATGACCAATGTGCGTTCTGCGCGTCAGCAGCAATAGGGACTCGTTCACCGCTTTCCTGGCGACTACCCGACTTCCCGTTGACCAGTCCCACGTGAAGGGAGATGTGAAGAGCAAACGCAAAGGCACTACCTACGGCGATTTCGGTTTCTCGTGCCTCGTCAGTGAGCGTGAGTGGATCGATGCGTCTGGTCAGATCGAGGATGCCGTTCACTTCCTTCAGGTTCACTCGGCGGAGTTGCGGACTTTGACCTCGGAATACCAGATCGACGACATTCGCTTAGACTTCCCATTTGAGAGTCGGCTCTCCGAACAGGTCCTTGCTCAGTTCGACTCTTTGTCGCCTCGTCTCGTCCGCATGTGTGCAGAGTACGGCATGGGCATTGAGATCTCACACTAAAGTTTGATGGACCCCCACCATTTTCCCGCGGACTGCCGTGGAACGATGGTGAAAGCGGATGCGATCCCGCCGGGGCACGCCGGCACAGCGGATTCCTCCCGCTGCGACCGGAGTCTTCCTTATCCGGGGGCTGGACTGGGCTGGACCGGAAAGGCGCCCATCGCCAAACAATCCCGATTGCGTAGCCCGCCCGGTTGTGACAGGATAGGTTACTCATGAGACCATGTGTACCAACACCGAACAAGACGGCGCACATCAACCCGCTACCCGGCCGGAGTCCCAAGCGGAATGACGACTCGGGCGCTAATTCAGGGATCAGAGAGGCGCTTCTGGTAGCGGGTGAGTGGCCTCTGACGGTGAAGTAGATCGACAATCGATGAAAGCGATACTCTCAGGAATGACGCTGTTCCTCTCAACTGTATTGAATCTCGCCGAGAAGAGAGAGTCCGACTCTGGATATGGACAGCCAAGCAAGGGAATGGCTTCGCTGATCACACTGGAAGCAGGGACATTTGAATTGGGATCCCCAATTCCGCTGTATTACAAGAAGCGCAACATTTCTGACGCACCGATCACAATCTGGAACTCCGGTTTCTGGCCTAATCACAGGATCCGAGTTTGCGACAGCATTGGGAGGTTGATCAAACTTACTGATTTCGGAAGGGTTCGCTACGAGGCATTTGATCCTGGAGGGGAAAGGTCGAAGAACTATCCGAGCACCATTGCGCCGGGTACAATCGATGACAGCGCCTCTCCACAAGATCTTGCTAAGCTTTATGAAGTCACAGAACGTGGAACATACTCTGTCCAAGTTGTCTACGAGGAGTATCAGGGCGATTGGGAAGGCCAACTTTGGAGCAATGTCATTGTGTTCACGATCGAGGCCAAATAACACCGAACAAGGCGGCGCACTCCAACCCGCTACCCGCCGCGAGTCGAAAGCTTTATTAGATTTTCAATCCTCAATCACGAATCGAAGCCGCGCTCCCGGTAGCGGGTGAGTGGCCTCTGACGGACTGAACTATGACTATTCCAAGCGACCTTAAAGGACTCGCCAAGCTCTTCGCAGACTTGGGGGCTTGTGACCCGTGGGATTGGGCGGGTTCCCAGATCCGAGAGGGGATTCCACAGCTCGCTCGGTACCTCTTCTTACGTCAGGCATGGCGCAACGTCGTATCGGAGGAGGATCCAAGTTGGATCCAAGCGGCCACAGCGCACGCCAGAAGTCATCCCGACGAGCCGTACGCCGGTGTCGGCCATGCTCTTTCTAGCCTGCGGGCGAAAGGCGCGACTGACGAGGAACTCACTGACTTAGTCCGAGGAATGCAGGCGCAAGTGCTTTTCGCGTTCTGCTATCTTCTTGAGGATCCGGGGGATGTGGAAGAAACTGTCGCCGATGTTTCGTGGGCTCTGGTGCAAATCGATGAAGAAGGAAATATCCTCGACACAATCGGTGGTCTACACGAATCTGTGCTCGAAACCGATCCGACCGGACGAGAAATGCGCCCACGATCTCTCGGCTAACAAGACGGCGCACATCAACCCGCTACCCGCCCGGAGTTTGAAGCTGAATGACGGCTCGAATCCTAGATCAGAAGCCGGAGGGGCGCTTCCGTCAGCGGGTGGGTAGCCTTCGCCGTTCGGCCACTTCGCACACCATGACTACGGATGCGCCTACTTGGTATGAGCCAGCAGACCAGACGCTTCGGCATCAGTGTCCGTGCTGCGATTACATTTCTCTCCCAGAGCGCGGCAATTATCTCATCTGTGGCATTTGTTTTTGGGAGGATGACGGACAAGACATTGATCAGTTGGACGAGCCTTCTGGTCCGAATCACGGCATCACTTTACGCGAGGGACGAGCGAACTTTGCAGAGTTTGGAGCTTGCGAGCGCAAGATGTTACCACACGTTATTCCGGCAGGACAGCGAGTTGAGTATGAGCACAGACCAAGAACCTTGGACTAGCAAGTCGGTGGAGACGAACCGCCGCCCCGCTTCTCCGCTCAACGCTGGACGGCAGTTCGGAAGTGCCTCGTGCTCTTCGCCGTTCCTGGACCGAACGCGGGCGGGCCACGGCTGTTGGCAATTCCACCGTCACTGACCGCCCGCGTCGGTCAGTTCTGTCGTTGGGCGAGAATGTGAGCGCACATACGGAGCTTGCCGGGCGGCAATCAACCCTCGACAATAAGGGTCTATGAAGGGCGAGTTTACTGCGGTGATTGAATCGGCCGACGAGGGTGGATATTGGGCGTACTGCCCCGAAGTGGCTGGGGCAAACGGCCAAGGAGACACCATCGAAGAGGCAAAGCAGAACCTCGCGTCCGCGATCAAACTCATCTTAGAGGATCTCCTTGAGGATTCGTTGCGTGGATTGCCGGATGATGCGATCCGGGAGACGATCGCAATCGGATGAAACGGAGCGCTCTCCTAAAGCACCTCCGGCGGAATGTCTGCGTGCTGAAGAGAGAGGGTGCGAGCCACTCGTTGTGGAGAATCCGGCTAATGGCATTGTGGAAGCGATCCCGAGCCACGTGGAGGTCAAGAAAAACCTCGCTCGTAAGATCTTGCCGCAAACTTGAGGTCCCGGATCCCTAACGCCCAACAAGACGGCGCACACCAATCCATTAACCGCCGCGAATCGAAAGCTGAATGATGAAAAGAAACCTTAAGCAGAATCCGGAGGTGCGCACCCGGCAGCGGGTGAGTGGCCTCTGACTTTGCTATGCGGCTTCGTCGAACTGTTTTGTATGTCATTCATCTATCACATACCATTGTCACCTGCTGCGATAGCTGTCATCGCGCTTCTGATAGGCATGAGCGGGCAAGCGGCCTGTGCTAATGATGCCGGGGTGCAATCCGGATTCGAGGAGCACCCCGTGGAGTTTCACAACAAAGACGTGAAGCTTGTGGGAAGTCTGCTTTTGCCAAGAAGCGAGGCGCCTGTTCCGGCGGTCGTCTTTGTCCATGGCGCTGGCCCACAGACTCGGGAGCCATACCGTGAGGTGGGTGAATATTTCGCGCGCCAGGGAATTGCCGCATTGATCTACGACAAGCGCGGCGCCGGCAAATCCGGCGGCTCCTACGAGAGCTATGCGCCCTATGAGAATCTGGTCAATGACGCTCTGGCCGGCGTCGGCCTCCTGAAGCAGCGCCGCGAGATCGCGCCATCTCCGATTGGCATGTGGGGGCTCAGTCAAGGCGCCTACATCAGCGCCGCCGCAGCGTCCCGGTCGGAAGACATTCAATTCGTCATTGGCGTGGGAGCAGAGGTCGCCGACGGAATGATGTGCTACTATCGTGACAACCTGTTCCGGAAATATGGGCTGTCGGCCAAGTTGCGTGACGTGGCCGAGAAGGCACAGCTTCTCCAAGATTCTTTGCTCTACTGTTTGCGGGACGAATCCCTGCTCTCATCATTTGCGCCCCGGTCTTATCCCCCGCCCGACCAATTCGTGCATCCCGCGTGGAGCCACGTCCACCAGCCGGTGTTGGTGATGTGGGGACAACTGGATCAACACATTCCGGTCGGCGAGAGCATCCTCGGTTTGAAGAACTCGCTGGCCCAGGCGAACAATACGAAATGGACGATGATCATTTTGCCGAGGGCAAAGCACAGTCTCGGAATCTCTGAAACGGGTGCGATTCAGGAAAAGTGGCGTGGCTACCCGCCGGGTGCTTTGAAAACGATGACCGATTGGGTCCACACGGTTATCGATGCCCCGTCGCAGCTCGCCACCATGAAACAAGAGGGTTTCGCCCAAGAAACAGGCGTTCTTGCGAAGGTCGAGCGCTATGAAAAACTGCGATGGTATGGCAACGGAACAGTCCAGGCGGCACTCTGGATTCTCTTCCTGGTCACCTTTCTTGCCAACACGATCGCGGGCGTCCGGTACGGGTTGGCCCGCTTATTCCACCCTCAGCAGAGCGTGGCTTTTCATTCATCTGACAAGGTTTTAAACAGCAAACGCGCGATCTGCGCCCTCAACCTTCTGATTCTTGTCACGTTTTCAATCACCGCATTGCTGGTGTTCGACCAGATGCACCCGAGTTGTCCTACCGTCCTGCTGTTCCTTCCACTATTGGGGACCGTTTCCACGCTCGCGACGGTCGCCCTACTGGTTGTGCTCGCCAGGACTCGCCGCGACGACAGTTGGACGGTAGTGCGAAGAATACGAAGCTCACTCGATGTCCTTTGCTTGGTCCTTTTTGTCCCATTCATGTTCTACTGGAACCTGATCGGCTATCGCTTTTGATGCAAAGAATCCATGCTCATCATCAAACGCCGCAGAACAAGCAGTCGTGGCAACGGCGGACAACGTCCCTAGTTCGCTTCGTTCTGGACGTCCTTTTCCCGCCGTTCCACACTTCAAACGTTCGCAGAACATGAAACTGATCGGACTCGGTTTGGCCACGCTGCTCTGGGGTTGTTCGGCTGCGTCTCCTGAGGGGCCGCCACAGGCAGTGCCGTTGCAGATCGGCGAAGAGCAGATGAAAGAGATCGAATTCAGCAGCGATGTCTCGAACGGTGACAAACCCTTGAGGAGTGGCTGGTGACCATGACTGAAGTTGCGGACGCAACCGGCATTCCTCTGTCACACCTCTCTGGAATGAAGTCGGGCAAGCGGCGCTGCACAACCCGCTACCCCTCCGATTCGAAGGCGAAATGACCACTTCCACGTCCATTCTGAACCCAAAGATGCGCACCGAACCCGGGGCGCCGCTGTCCTTAGCCCCGGGGCTATCGCATGGATCCCCGTGGGGGATCTTAGCGGGAAGGATGGGGCGGCAGCGCGCGAACCGATAGCTCAACGGAATAGATCAACACGCCCTTGAAGGGGGAACCCCTGAGAGGTAGGGAGGCCGCGTTGGGAGCAGTCCGGGGTTCCGCGTTTACGCGGGTCTGGAAGCTGGAGCCCGTTAACCTGGAACCGCCTGAAGGCGGTACCCCGGACGGTGGGAAAGCCGGGAAAGGTTCTCCTCGCGCGGTGCCAACCCTTCCACCCGAGTCTTCGGGTGTGGCCTGACGATCGGGAGGAACGACTTGACGATGACCATGAAGGCGGCGTCCTGGACCAGGACTCGTTGTAGCGATGGTCGGGATGGTAATCGTTGGGACGATGGGCAGATAAATGGAGGCTGGGCAACCGGAGCCTGGAAATCAAGCGCCGCGGGTCCCGGGTCGCATGCCGTCTCCGGCACAGACGGGCAGGGCGAGAGGAGACCGTGGGCTCTGCGGCAAGCGCGTGGAAAAGCTTTTTGGTTCCGGCGATCTCCGGAATAGGTTAAGGGGATGATCTGGCACCGGGCGATGATCTTGGCGTGGCTCCTGACGGGGGGGGTGGGCGCGGGCGTGGCGTGGGCGGCCGGGGACGAGAGCCCGGCTCCGCTGCGCTTCAACCGGGATATACGCCCGATTCTATCCGATCGCTGTTTCGCCTGTCATGGTCCGGACGACCGGGCCCGGAAAGCGGGGCTGCGCCTCGATCTGGCGGAGGAGGCGACGCGGGAGGTCGAAGGCGATGCCTCCGGCAGGCGCTATATTTTTCCAGGCGACCCCGAGAAGTCCGAGATTCTGCGGCGGATTAGCAACCATGATCCGGAGGAGCGAATGCCGCCGCCGAAAGCCAAACTGGAAGTTTCCGAAGCGGAGTTGGAACGTCTGCGGCGGTGGATTGCCGAAGGCGCTTCCTTCGAGTCGCATTGGGCCTTCATTCCGCTGCCGGAGTCGACGCCGGAACCAAAGATTGAAGATCCGTGGATTCGCAATCCCATAGACCTCTTTATCCTGCGGCGGCTGCGGGAGGAAGGATTGACGCCGTCGCCGGAGGCGGAGCCGGAGATTTTGTTGCGGCGCGCCAGTTATGATCTCACGGGGTTGCCTCCGTCTCCCGGCGCGCTGGACGCCTACTTGAAGGACGATCCTGCGGAGCGCTATCCGCGGGCGCTGCGGCGTCTGCTGGCTTCCCGCCAATTCGGCGAGCGGATGGCCGTGGATTGGCTGGATGCAGCCCGCTACGCGGACACTTACGGCTACCAAGCCGATGTTTACCGTCCGGTCTGGACTTGGCGGGATTGGGTGGTGCAGGCCTTCAACGAAAATCTGCCCTACGACGAGTTCTTGACCTGGCAGTTAGCGGGTGATCTTCTGCCGGGAGCGACCCGGGACCAGCGTTTGGCCACCGCCTTCAACCGGCATCACCGGCAGACAAACGAGGGGGGAAGCGTGGAGGAGGAGTATCGGGTCGAGTACGTGGCCGACCGGGTGCACACTTTCGGGACGGTTTTTGCCGGGCTCACGTTGGAGTGCGCGCGTTGTCACGATCATAAGTACGATCCTGTAACGCAGGCCGATTACTACCGGTTGTCGGCCTTTTTCAACAGCATCGACGAATCCGGATTGTACTCGCATTTCACCTCGGCTACTCCGACGCCGGCGCTGGCCTTGACGACGCCCGAAGAGGAAAGGCGCCTGGCGGAAATGGAGGAGCGGGTGCGGGTGAAGGAGAAGATGTTGCACGATTCGGCCGTGGCGAGGCAAGGGGAGTTTAGGGCATGGCTAGCCGAGGTCTCGGGGCCGCTGCCGATGCCGGGCCTGACTGGGGCTTGGGATTTCGAGGAGGCATCGACGGAGGGGAAGTACGCGAACCTTGCTGACCCTGGCAAGCCCGCTAAGACGACGGATGAACCGGCTGAGGTGGAAGGGCGGCGCGGTCGAGGGGTGCTCTTCAGCGGGGAGAACAATGTCGAGTTTCCCGGCGCCGGCGAGTTCGATCGCTGTGATCCGTTTTCCTTGGCGTTGTGGATGCGGGCTCCCGAGCGGATGGACCGGGCGGTGGTCTTGCACCGGTCGCGGGCGTGGACGGACGCGGGCAGTCAAGGCTATCAATTGCTCCTTGAGGAAGGCAGGCTGAGCTGGTCCTTGGTGCATTTCTGGCCGGGCAACGCGATTTCGGTGCGAACCGAGGACGAGTTTCCCGTGGATCGCTGGGCGCACGTGACAGTGAGTTATGACGGGTCTTCACGGGCGGAGGGGCTCCGCATTTTCGTTGATGGACGCCCGGCGCGGGTGGAGACGGTGCGCGATGGTTTGACCCGAAGCATAACCGGCGGCGGATTGGCGCTCACGGCGGGCCAACGATTTCGGGATCGTGGTTTCAAGGGCGGCAGGATCGACGAGGTCCGGGTTTTCGACCGCGCAGTGAGCCCGCTGGAAGCGGCGGCTTTGGCTGCGGAAGGCGAGTTGGAAGGGGCTCCGGCGGACACGGAATCCTGGCGAGAGCACTACTTCGCGGCGGTGGATCCGGAAGCGTCGCGGTTGCGCGGCGAGTTGGAGGCGGAACGGAGAGAGCTGGCGCGTCTTCGGGATGCGACGGCGGAGATTATGACCATGGAAGAGTTGCCGGTCCCGCGCCCCACGTATGTCCTGCAGCGCGGGTCCTACGAGGACCCTGGGGAGCTGGTGGAGCGCGGAGTTCCCGAGGCGGTCTATGGTTGGCCGGCAGCCTTGCCGCGCGACCGTCTGGGCCTGGCTCGCTGGTTGCTGGATCCGCGGCATCCCTTGACGGCGCGTGTGGCGGTGAACCGGCTGTGGCAGACTTGTTTTGGGCAGGGTTTGGTGGAAACGGCGGACAATTTCGGGAGCCAGGGAGCCTCGCCGAGTCATCCGGATTTGCTGGATTGGCTGGCGCGGCGTTTTGTGGATTCTGGTTGGGACGTCAAGGGGATGCTCGAGCTGATTCTGAGTTCGGCGACTTACCGGCAGCGATCCTCCGCTCCGCCCGGACTCCGGGCTACGGATCCTGGCAATGTGTTGTTGGCGCGGGGACCGAGTTCCCGGCTGCCGGCGGAGATGTTGCGGGACGGAGCCTTGTTTGCCGGTGGGATTTTGGTAGACCGGGCGGGAGGTCCGCCCGTGCATCCTTATCAGCCGGCGGGTTTGTGGGAGGAGAAATCGGGAACGCCCTATCCGCAGGATCAAGGCGAAGGACTTTACCGCCGCAGTGTGTATACAATCTGGAAGAGAACCTCTCCGCCTCCGTCGATGCTGACCTTCGATGCGGCCAAGCGTGAGGTGTGTGCTGTGCGCCGAGAGCGAACGGGGAGTCCCTTGCAGGCCTTGGTGTTGCTGAACGACCCGCAATTCGTCGAGGCGGCGCGCGGATTGGGAGAACGGATGTTGCGGGAAGGGGGGACGACGTTGGAGAGCCGGCTGATCTATGGGTTCCGCCTGAGCACGAGCCGCTATCCGGATGAGCGAGAGCGCAGGATTCTGAAGGAGATCTACGAGGATCAGCGGGCGCGGTTTTCTGCGGACCGGGAAGGCGCCCGCGCGTTTCTGAGAGTAGGGACTCGCCCTGTGGGCCCGGGCTTTGAAGAGGAGGACCTGGCGGCGGCGGCGGCAGTGGGACAGGCTCTTCTGAATCTGGACGCGGCGGTGGTCAAGAGGTAGAGTGCTGAACAGTATGACGGCCAACTGCGATAATGTTTTGACGCCCTGGTGGGATTCCGCGGGGCCGGGCCAGCCTGGGCTGCATCCTTTGGCGGTGACGCGGAGGCATTTCTTTGCGCGGAGCGGCGCGGGGTTGGGCGTAGCCGCGCTGGGGTCGCTTTTGGCGCGGGACGCAGCGGCGCTGGCTCCCGGGCCCGGGATTGGCGCAATGTTGCCCGGGTTTCACCAGATGCCCAGGGCGCGGCGGGTCATTTATTTGTTCATGAGCGGCGGTCCGTCGCAGTTGGATCTATTCGACTACAAGCCGGTGCTCAATGAGCGCAACGGGCAGGAATTGCCGGCTTCGGTCCGGATGGGGCAGCGCTTGACCGGGATGTCGGGCAATCAGGCCTCGCTGCCTTTGGCGGGCAGCATATTCCGCTTTGCCCGGCATGGGCAAACCGGCAGGTGGGTGAGCGACGCCTTGCCGCACACGGCGCGGGTGGTGGATGACTTGTGCATGGTGCGCTCGCTCTACACGGAGGCGATCAATCACGATCCGGCGATCACTTTTTTCACGACCGGGTCGCAGATTGCGGGCCGGCCGTCGATGGGTGCGTGGCTGAGCTATGGGTTGGGCAGCGCCAACGACAATCTGCCGGCCTTTTGCGTGTTGATCACGAAGAACAATGGCGGGCAGCCGCTTTACTCGCGTTTGTGGGGCAATGGTTTCCTGGGATCGGAGCATCAGGGAGTTCAGTTCCGGGCGGGGAACGACCCGGTCTTGTATTTGTCGAATCCGGATGGGGTTTGCGGGTCCGGGAGGAGAGCATTGTTAGACAGGATCGGCGCCTTGAACCGGATCCAGTTCGAACGGGAGCTAGATCCGGAGATCGAAGCCCGCATTGCCCAGTATGAAATGGCTTACCGGATGCAGACTTCGGCTCCAGAGGCGACGGACCTCAGTGGCGAGCCGGATTCCGTGTTTCAACTCTACGGTGAGGAGGCCCGTGACCCGGGCTCGTTTGCCGCGAATTGTTTGCTGGCGCGCCGGCTGGCCGAGCGGGGCGTGCGTTTCATCCAGTTGTTTCACCAGGGTTGGGATCATCACGGCAGCTTGCCTTCGGGGTTGGTCACGCAGTGCCGCGAGACGGACCGGGCTTCCGCGGCGTTGATCACGGATCTTCGGCAGCGGGGCATGCTCGAGGACACCTTGGTGGTGTGGGGCGGGGAGTTCGGCCGGACCAATTACTCCCAAGGCAAACTGACGGCGACGGATTACGGAAGGGATCATCATCCGCGCTGTTTCACCATGTGGATGGCGGGCGGAGGGACGCGTGCGGGGCAAGTGTATGGGGAGACGGACGAATTTGGCTACAACATCACTCGCGATCCGGTGCACGTGCATGATTTTCACGCCACCATGCTGCATTTGTTAGGAATCGATCATGAGCGCTTGACCTTCAAGCACCAGGGCCGCCGGTTCCGGCTGACCGATGTGCATGGGACGGTGATGCGGGATTTGTTGGGCTGAACCATGGCCGCGGCGGTGGGCCTGGATGACGGATCGGGGAGGGGAAGGCGAGGGATGGGGAATCTCTCGCAAAGAACGCGAAACTCGTCAAGGGGTTCGGCGTGAGCTTCTATTCAGCGGCGGAAGGGAAAGCTTGGATCCGGTAGAAGCCGGGCGAGCCGATGCGGGCGGGATTCTCATCGGTGAAGGAGGTGAGGTCCGGTTCGCCGTCCATGCGGGCCACTTCGCTCCATACCAACTGCGCATTGTCAGGGGCATGGAAGAGCGTGTAACGGCGTCCGGGTTTGCTGGTCCACCTGAGGACGATAGTTTGGTCGATACGGCGGATGTCGACGGCGCGCAGGTAGTCGGAGGGATCGGAGGGATCGGTGCCAGCGACCTCTTCGGCGGCGTCGCTGACGCCGTCGCCATCGGTGTCGAGGGAGGGCGTAGGAGCGGGGATCTGACCGGGGTTGCCGCCGAGCTCAGAGCTGACAGTCCACAGCGAAGGATTGTTCCAGTCTTGACGGGGAGCATGCTGGGCTAACACGAGGCTGTAGCCTTCGCCATCCGCCGCTTCCGGCCAGGGGGCCGTATCGCTGTAGAGGAAGTCGACGATGGGAGTGTCCGCGCCGTAGGATAAGGTGAGGCGTTCGCCGGAGTTGGAAAGATTGCGGGGAGCATACGTACCGGCGACGGGCAGACCGGCCCCATAGCGGAAAGCGAAGGCCTCAAGATTGCTGACGAGGAGAACCGAGGAACGCGCAGCCAGCTCGAGAATGGTTCCCGCGGCGAAATCGAACTCGATGCCCTGGGTAAAACGCAAGGGCTCCAGGGAAAGGGTTTGCGGGCCGAGGTTCGAGATTTCGAGGAACTCGAAGTCTTCGTCGATCCATCCGTGTTCCACTTCGGCCTGGGTAGGCGGCGCGGGATGGTAGAGAAACTCCGAGACGACGATGGCATCGAGCCAGGGACCCGCTGCGGGAACCCCGGCGACGAACTGGATGGCCTCCGACCAATGGCTCCACCGGCCCAGATTGTTGAGATGCCGGACGCGGACGCGGTAAGTGCGGCCGGGGCGGACAACGCCGAGAGGAATCGTCGCGGCGGCTTCGAAACCGGGGAGGACGTCGCTTTCCCATTCGGGAACGACCTCGTAAACCCAAGGATCGAGCGGACCTGTGCCCGGCGTGGAGCTGTTGGCGATCTCGGCAAAGCGCCAGCGCATGCCCGCGAACGCTTGGGGAACGAAGATGGAGCCTCCGGCGAAGGAGCCGCTTGTAAAGTGGAGGGCGTCTGCGGGGAAGTCCTCCGGGCCCGTGTACTCGAGCGCGGGAGTCTGAGGAATGTGGGGATCAGCGGCTTCGAATTCGAGGTAATTGTAGCCATAGCCGCGCTGGTCTCCGTCGCCGATGGACCAGGCGTCGGGATCGGTGTCGGTGGTGAAATCTTTGAGGTATTGGACGAAGCCTCCGAAGTCGGCGGTGACAAGAGTCCGGGTGAGAGTTCCACCCTGGAAGTTCTGCTGGGCAGGATTGATGTAGAAAGAGCCTTGCCGTCCGGCCGCCGTGGTGCGGGGATGGTAGTTCCACATGGCTTCATCGATCGAAGCCCAGGCTGAACCGGCGTCGGATTGGAGGGCGGCTTGGATGTTCCCTTCTACTTGAGGAGAGGCGAAGATGGAGACTTTGTAAGAGAAGGCGAGGTCGCTTTCCACAGTGACGACGTGATCGCCGTTGTAGGCGGGAATGCTGGCTCCGGCGATGCGGACGATTTCGCCGCTGGCGAAGCCGTGAGGCTGCACGGTGGTGAGAGTGGCGCGGTCGGTGCTCTTTTGGATGCCGGCGACATCAATCCAATCGAGTTGAGGCCCGAGGTGTCTGGCCAAATCCTCGATGACTTGTCCTACCTGACCGCCATCGGAGTGGGAGTCGGAGTAGAGCAGGTCGAGCAGTTCACGGGAGCGATTGCGAAAGCCGGCTTCGATGGCGTCGTGTTCGAGGCAGCGCCGCTGATCGATGGTGCCGCTCCAATGGGTCTCGGGCATGAACATCATGTCGAGATCCCAGGGGACGGGAACCCAACGGCCGTCGGGATGATGATAGAAATAGTGATTCCAACCTTCCCGAAGATCAATGTTGGACACGGCCCGGTTGGTGGCGCGGAAACTGTAGTAGGCGTCGAGGTTAAGATTCTCGCTCCACCATACGGCGGATTGGGAACGTTGGGAATTGCTGAGGAAAGTGGACCAGTCGGAAGAATCAAGCGGGTGACTGGGTCCTTGGTTGGTCTTGTCGCCGGCTCCACCTTCGATTTTGTAAACATTGCCGTCGGGCAGGCTGAGACGGTCGAGGAATCGGCCATCGGGATGTTCCTGGGACATGTAGAGGCCCCAAAGATCGCTCTCGTATTGATTGGAGGGATCGGCCTCAGCTTCCGCATCGACGACGCGGAGATGGAAAAAGTGGGTTTTCGGAGCCGGCACTCCGGCCAGGTCGTAGAGGCGGAAGGCGAGAGCTTCCTCGAGACCGGCCATGCCGCGGTTGGCGGGCACCCACGGGGCAGCGCAAGCTCCCCAATTCATGATGCGGAACGGCCGGGCGTAGGGACGGTCCAGATTGTCGCGAGCTTGAAAATTGTGGCCCCGGTTGAAATAGAGTCGCCATTTGTTTTTGCCGGAGACATAGGTGGAGAACTCGCCGCGATTGCGGAAGGTGATGTGGTCGTAGACGAGGCCGTTGTAAACGAGAGTTCCTGGGAAGCGCCGCTCATTGAAGGACTGGTTGTACTGGCTGTTGACTACATCGGAGCCGTTCGCCAACAAATGGTACACGGGGAGGGTCGAGAGTTCCTCGGAGGTGTAGGTGCGCGGCTCCGTTGTGCCCGGACGGCTGGCTCCTCGCCAGGACGGAACGCCATCGTAGACGAAGAGAGCGAAGTTAGGAGATGGATCGTCTGCGTAGGGAACGGTCACGGCGTTTCCCAAGGGGTCGCTCGCAGAAATCCGGTAACGCACGAGTCGGCGGTGGCCGATGACAGCGGGAGGCAATGCGGCGTGGTAGACATCGTCCCCGGCGATGTCGTCCGGCGCGGAGCCATCGTCTCGCATGATGAGAGATTCCCAGGTGGAAGCATAAGCTTCGTCGGTGACGCGGATATAGGCTCCGGGCGGCACATCTTGATAGTGGAGATGGACTTCGGCGACGCCGGCCTGGCTAGTGATTTTCGCGGAGACAGTCACGGCATCGTCTGAGCGGGGAGCCTCCGGGAAATGACCCACCTGGCGGATGGCGGGCGGCACATCTTCCGTGAAAGCACTGTTCGGTTTTCCTGGTGTGGGCCGTTGCTGAGAGGAGCGCCAGTGGCCGGCAAGGTCGTTGTCAGCCGAGGGATGGATAAGTTCCATGCTGGCCCCGCCGCCTCCGGCCATGATGGGCCAGGGGAACTCGTCTCGCCAGGTGACTTCGTCGACGACGGTGCGGTTGCGGTCGCTTAAGACAAGCCGTTCGCCGTCATTCGACAGCGCGCCGGAGTCCCACTGGGCGTCCGCCGCGACGCCTCCTTGGAAAATCGAGCTGAACTTTCTGTCATAGGCGGACTTGTCTTGAGCGAGGATGTAGAACTGACCGGGATCCAGGACGACGCCGTCGGGGAAGATATGGGTGATGCCGTCGGTGAACAGCCAACCGGAGAGGTCGACCGGCGCATCCCCGGCGTTGAGCAATTCAATGAATTCGACGGCTTCGGTATCGATGTCCGGATGGTAGTGGATCTCGTTGAGGACGATGCCGGGGCCGGGGTCTTGAGCGCAGATCGGAGGTGGGATGAGCAGCCCGGCGATGGCAAGAGCGGAAGAGGGGACCAGAATGGCCCACGAGGAAGTGGGGGCGGGAAGCATGACGGGGGGCGGAGTCAATATTGCTGAAGGAACGTGGGGAGCACAAGGACAAGGAAGAACGAGGGCTGGCCCGCATTTCTCACACTCTTTCCGCTGCGGCGCGCCACACGCCGTGGGGACTGCGTTGCGCTGATCCACACGCCCTTTACCCGGGGCGGCGTTGGAGGAGCGCCCGGAAGGGTGGACGCCGAACGAAGTTTAGTTAGGGAGCGATCAAGGGGATTTCCTCGACGACCCGGAGGTCGTGACCTTCCAGGCCCACGATCTTGCGCGGATGATTGGTGAGAAGACGGATGGTGCGGACGCCGAGATCGTGCAGGATCTGGGCTCCGATGCCGTAATCGCGCAGGTCCATGGGTCCGCCCGGACCGGACTGGGAATGGAGAGGGCTCTCTTTGGGCCGCATGTAAAGGAAGACCCCGGCTCCTTCGGCGCGGATGTGTTCGAGAGAGGCATGGATCAGGCCGTGCGCAGGAGCGAAGAGATCCTCGACCAGGGAGGCGCGATGGACTCGGACAAGGGTGGGCCGGCCCGGCAAGGGATCGCCAAGGACAAGAGCGAGATGCTCGCGTTCGTCGAAGAGGCTGGCGTAGACCCGAAGCTGGAATTCCCCGAAATCCGTGGAGAAGCTGCGATGTGAGCGCAACTCGACGAGTTTCTCACGCACCCGGCGGTAGTTAATAAGGTCGGCGATGGTGCAGATGCGCAGACCATGGGAAAGGGCGAAGCGTTTGAGATCGGGCATGCGCGCCATGGACCCGTCGGGATTGAGGATCTCGCAAATGACGGCGGCGGGCTCGAGGCCGGCGAGGCGGACCAGATCGATGGCGGCCTCGGTGTGTCCGGCGCGGCGGAGCACGCCCCCGCGTTTGGCGATGAGGGGGAAGATGTGACCGGGCTGGACGAGATCTTCGGGGCGGGAAGCGGGATCGGCGACGATGCGAATAGTGGCGGCGCGATCCGCGGCGCTGATTCCCGTGGTGATGCCGTGGGCCGCATCGACGGACACGGTGAAATGGGTGCTGAAGGCTTCGCGGTTTTCCCGGACCATAGCGGGAAGTCCCAGCCGTTCGGCGGCTTCCGCGGCGATGGGCGTGCAGATGAGGCCGCGGGCGTGGGTGGCCATGAAGTTGACCATGGCGGGGGAAACCCGGGACGCTGCGGCGATGAGGTCGCCCTCGTTTTCCCGTTGGCGATCGTCGGTGACAATCACGAGACGTCCAGCAGCGAGGTCGTGGGCGGCTTCTTCGACGGAAGCCATGATGGCGGTGCCGGGGCTGACGGAAGTCTCGCTCATACGGCGTGGGTCATCTTCTGCGACGGGGCGGGCTTTGCAACGGACGATTGCCGCGGGGTTGGAAGGGGAGATGCGGGCAGACTGCTGCGACAGACCCGGCTTGTGGATCGGAGAAAGGCTGCGAGTGTGGCGGCCATGAGCCGGAAGACGCTTGGGGTTATTTGCGCCATTCTCTTGGTGCTGTTGTGCATGAGCATGCTGATCAATGTGGGCGTGGGGTTCGCCATGATGCTGGTCATGGCCCTGGGAGGATCTTCGGGTCCGGCTCCGCCGCCGAGTTACCATGAGCAGATTGTGGAATATGGGGGAAGGGACCGCATCGCCCAGATCGATTTGGAGGGGATCATCTCGAGCATGGGAGGCCCTTTCACGGGATCGGGGGTGGAGGACATCAAGGGGATGCTGGAGTATGCAGCGCAGGACCGGCGGGTGAAGGCGGTGGTGTTGCGGATCAATTCGCCGGGGGGTGAGGTGACGGCTTCAGACACGATCTACGATGCGGTGAAGAATTTGGCCGCGGTGAAGCCCGTGGTCGTCTATATGGACACGGTGGCGGCTTCGGGCGGCTACTACGTGGCATGCGGCGGCAGCCATTTGATGGCGGGCGAGACGAGCATCACGGGCAGCATCGGGGTCATCATTCAGACCCTGAATTACCGGGAATTGTTGGGCAAAGTGGGTCTCGAATCGGTGGCGTTCACGAGCGGCCGTTACAAGGACACCTTGAGTCCGTCCCGGGAGATGCGGGAAGACGAGAAGGAGATGGTACAGGGCATGGTCGATGCGATGTATGAGCGCTTTCTGGGGATTGTCAGCGCGGCTCGGGGAATCGGGGAAGACCAACTGAAGGAGGGCATTGCGGACGGGAGAATTCTGACGGGAGCGGAAGCAGAAGAGCTGGGTTTGATCGACGAAACTGGATACATAGAAGACGCTTATGCGCGGGCCCAGGCGCTGGGCTCTGCGGCGGGGGCTACGGTGGTGCGTTACCGGCGCAGCATGAGCCTGGCCAGCCTGTTCGGCCTGACGGCGCGGAAGGCGGAGCTGGAGTCGGGACAACGGTTGGAGCTGGATCTCTCGGACCGGCTGGCTTCGCCGCTGGAACCGGGTCGGGCTTATTTCCTTCCGGCGTTTTACGCCCGCTGAGGTTGGGGTGCGGATGGGCTAAGTGATCAAGAGCATGAATACGATGGCGTTCGCGGCGAGGGATTTATGCTCATGACCACTAAGGGATGAACGCAGCCCAGACTCTTCATCTCGATCTTCTGGCGGTGACCTGGCTGGCCCTGTTGCTGGCCGTGCCTGCATACGCTTTGGTGCGCAAGACCTCGCCGCTGGCCCGCTGGAATGAACACGGCAATGTCTACACGGGTATCTTCGGACGGATCGACTTGATTCTGGTCGTCCTCTTTTTTTTGGCGGCTCCCAATCTGTCCTTACTGCAAGAGCTGGGAGGACGAGCGGAGACGCTGGCGGGGGAGTCGAGGGCTGTAGGGGTCGGAGATCTGGCCTTCAACGGGCTGTTTTTTGTAATCCTAACAGGAGCACTTTGCTTGGGATTGGCGTTGCGGCGAGAGGTCAGCTTGGCGGAGTTGTGGGGATTGCAACGCCTGCGCTGGAAGCAGGTCGTGGGATGGAGCGTGCTGCTGGCGGCCTTGGTCGTTCCACTCATCCTGATGGTGGCGGATCGCAGCCGGGCCCTGTTGCAGAACTGGATGGGGGACATCCCGGCGCAACCCTTGGTCGAGGCCTTTGTGCAAGACGAACGGGCGTCCTTCCGCATCATGCTGGGACTGATGGCCGTCGTTTTGGCGCCGGTTTTCGAGGAAGTTTTTTACCGGGGATACCTTTATGCGGTGGTGAAACGCTATTCCGACCGGTTTTTCGCAGCGGTGTTCTCTTCACTGGTCTTTGCCTTGAATCACGAAGGGGTGATTTCTTATGCGCCGCTCTTCGTTCTGGCGCTTTTTCTGGCGGTGTCCTACGAGTTGTCGGGTTGTTTGTGGGTTCCCATCGGAGTGCACGCGCTGTTCAATCTCGCCAGTTTGTTGGCCATGTTGCTGACCGGCGGTGCGGAAGGAGGAGGGGGATGAGTGGGGACGAGGCGGCCGGGGAGCTTCGGCTCACGGATTTGGGGGAGGATGAGGTGGTCCGGCGATTGACCCGGAATTTGCCGTCGGGAGATCGCGTGATCGCCGGCGCCGGAGAGGACGACTGTGCGGTGATCGAAATGTCCGCGGGAGAAGAATGGTTGTTGTTCAAGACGGATGCGCTGGTGAGAGGGGTGCATTATGGGGAAGACACGCCGCCTGACTTGGTTGGGAGGAAGGCCATGGCGCGGTGTCTAAGCGACATTGCGGCGATGGGCGGCAGGCCGGGCTACGCGTTGACGACGGTGGTGTTGGCGGCGGAGACGCCCTTTGCGAGGTTGGAGGCTCTCTATCGTGGACTGGGGGACGTGGCCGGGCAGCACGGCGTCCTCATCGTCGGCGGGGAGACTTCGAGGGTTCCCGGGGATTCGATGGGGACGGAGATCCTATCGGTGGTTTTGCTGGGGTCGGCGGGACGCGAGACGCTGGTGCGGCGATCGGGGGGCCGGTTGGGGGATTTGCTTTATGTCAGTGGTCAGTTAGGAGGATCTTTGGCCAGCGGCCGGCATTTGACGTTTGAACCGAGGCTGCGCGAGGGACGATGGCTGGCCGAACACGGGATGGCGACGGCGATGATGGATTTGAGCGACGGATTGTCCCGGGATTTGCCGCGTTTGGCGGCGGCCAGCGGGACTGGCTATGAGGTGGAGACCGGCCGGCTTCCCCGCGCTGCGGGCGCGACGGTGGAGGCGGCGTTGGGCGATGGGGAAGACTACGAATTGTTGTTTTCATCGCCGCGGGAGCGCGCGGAGGCGTTGGAAGAGGGGTGGAAGCGGCGTTTTCCAGAGGTCCTGCTGACGGTGATTGGGCGCTTGTGTATGCCGGAAGCGGGCCGGGCCTTGCCGGCGGGCGGGTGGGATCACTTTGCCTGAAGATTGGCGGGTTCGCGCGAGGGCGCGGCCACGGCGCATGCCCTGAGCATGCCCTTCAATTGGAGCGATCTTTCCAGGTGGCGCTCGCGGGGGCCGGGGAGTCTTAGCCCGAACTTTTCCCAGAATTAAGGCCTCTCGCCGGGGTTAACTCTCGCGCCATCATCGAGTTATGCAAAAATTCCGGCTGCATTGTGTAGCCATGAAATATTTGATTTTCTTCTTGAATATTCTCGATTTCCGTAATACTCTCCCCGCATGCCAAGGAGATCCGAAGCTGTCCATGTAGCCACGAATAAGAAAAAATACAAGGGCAAGGTCTACTACACCCACCTGCTGCGCCGC